>NZ_JAXOFX010000001.1:0-618104 GCF_034427655.1 Robertmurraya mangrovi | reverse complement strand
CCACGCTTCCTCCAGCCCTTATCTCACGATAAGTACCTTGCGCTTCCTTAGTGGTTGGTCGATGTGTACCCCCACAGTGGACTTTCACCACCTAGATAATTGCCATGCCTGGCACACAAGAAAAAGATAGCAGCTAAATGCCACTATCTTATCCTATTTAACTATTTACTTTCCCCCATGAAGCAGGATCTTTTTTCCACTCATCTAATTTTGCCATATCTTCTTGCTTAACATAGCCTTTATCTTTTGCCACTTCAGATAGTGTAGAGAAATCCGTTAATGAATAAGAAGTAATGTTAGCATCAGCTAGTAATTCTTTTCCTTTTTCTAGCTCATATGTAAAAATGGAGACAACTCCAAGTACATCGCAGCCAGCTTCTCTTAAAGCTTCAACAGCCGTAATGACGCTTCCTCCTGTAGAAATCAAATCTTCTACAACCACAACCTTTTGGCCTTCTAAAGCTTTACCTTCAATTTGATTCCCTTTACCATGTCCTTTTGCTTTTGATCGAACATAGCACATTGGTAAGTCTAACAGTTCACTAACCCATGCTGCATGTGGAATTCCTGCAGTAGCTGTACCCGCCACCACTTCCGTTCCAGGAAACTTATCTAATATGATGTCTTTTAAGCCGTTTGCAATTTCTTTTCTAACTTGAGGAAAAGACAGTGTTAAGCGATTGTCACAATAAATAGGGGACTGTATTCCTGATGCCCACGTAAAAGGATCATTTGGTTGTAAGGCAACAGCCTCGATTTCTAGTAATCTCTCAGCTATTAAACGTTTCATTTTAATACGCCCTCCCATGCTTGTTTATATTGATGATAACTTTGTACTGAATCCTCTGCTCTTGTAATTGAACGGCCAACTACAATCGCTGATACTCCGGCCCCACGTGCAAACTCAGGCGTTGCTACTCTTTTTTGGTCTTGGACTTCATCAGATGCTAAACGAATACCAGGTGTGACTGTTAAAAAGTCTGCTCCAACTTGTTCACGGATTATACTAGCTTCATGTGAAGAACAAACAACACCATCTAACCCTGCAGAGTTTGCTAAACTTGCATAATGCAGCACAGACTGTTCTAGTGACACATTAATTAATTGCTCTCTATTCATTTGCTCTTCAGATGTGCTAGTGAGTTGCGTTACAGCAATACATTTTGGCCTTACAAATCCAGCAGGCGTTCCTACTTCTAATCCTTCAAGAGCAGCCATCATCATGTCTTTCCCACCTGCAGCGTGAACATTGACAAGATCAACGCCTAGTTTCGCTAACCCTCTCATCGCACTTCCCACTGTATTCGGAATGTCATGTAGCTTCAAATCTAAGAATACTTGGTGGTTTTTCTCCTTTAATTCATACACGATACTTGGACCTTCTTGATAAAAGAGCTCCATTCCTACTTTTACAAAAAGTTGTTCATTACCGAACGGTTCTAAAAATTGATGAACTTCTTGTTTATTTGCAAAATCAAGCGCGACTATGAGCGAGTTTTTCACGTTTATTCCAGCTCCTTCCCGTACATTCCGAAATATGATCAAAGCCTAACTCAGTTAACAATTCAGGTAATTCCTCAATAATTTTAGGACAGATGAGAGGATCGACAAAGTTGGCTGTTCCTACAGCAACTGCACTTGCTCCAGCGTAGAAAAATTCAATCACATCTTCTGCAGACTGAACCCCACCCATTCCTATGATTGGTAGAGAAACATGTTGGCTAACCTCGTGAATCATTCGAATAGCCACTGGTTTGATGGCCGGACCAGATAATCCACCTGTTTTATTTGCTAATACAGGTACACCCGTCTTTAAATCAATTCGCATACCAATTAACGTGTTAATCATTGTTAATCCATCTGCACCACCTGCTTCAACCGCTTTTGCCATTTCAACGATGTTAGAAACATTAGGTGAAAGCTTAACATAAACGGGTACGTCTGAAACGGCCTTTACTTTCTTCGTTAAACCCTTTGCAATTTCAGGAATGGTACCAAAAGCGATTCCACCTGTTTTTACATTTGGGCAAGAAATGTTCAATTCTAGAGCGTGAACATTTGGTGATTTAGAGATTTCCTTTGCCACTTGAACGTAGTCTTCTTCTAAAGATCCTGCAACGTTGGCTATAATAGGTACATCAAATTGTTCTAACCATGTAAGCTCTTCATTAATTACTTTATCAAGTCCAGGATTTTGCAAGCCGATTGCATTTAACATACCCGCTGAAGTCTCAGCAACCCTTGGCGTTGGATTTCCGAAACGTGGCTCGACGGTTGTTGCTTTAATCATAATGGCACCTAACGTACTTAGGTCATAAAATTGACTGTATTCTCTACCAAATCCAAAGCAACCTGAAGCTGGCATAATTGGATTTTTTAGATTTAAACCTGGTAGCTCTACTTGCAATCGGTTCATATGACAACCTCCCCTGCTTTAAATACTGGACCATCACTACATACTTTTTTATACGTATATCCTGTAGGATCATCACCTGTATGACAAACACATGCAAAACAAGCTCCAATTCCACAACCCATACGTTCTTCTAGTGATAAATACACCTTTTTATGAGAGTATCCTTGCTCTAATGCTCTTAACATAGGAGTTGGACCACAAGTGTATAAAACATCAAAGTCTAGGTTGTTATTTTCAATTACATTCGTAACAAATCCTTTTGTTCCGTGAGTTCCATCTACTGTAGCGACAAAAGTATCTCCTAACCTAGCAAAAGCTTCTTCGTAAAACACAGCTGCTTTTGATTGGAAACCTAGTACATGAATAACCTTCACACCACGTTCTACTAATCTCTGTGATAATTCATATAAAGGTGGTACTCCAATTCCCCCACCTACTAAAAGTGCGGTTTCTCCACTTTTAATCGCTTCAACTGGGAAACCATTTCCTAGTGGACCTAAAACGTCTACCGTTTGGCCAGCTAATTTTTCCGATAATAATGTTGTTCCGTGACCCTCTTTTCGGTAAATCATCGTAAACTGGTTATTAAACTGATCAATATTCGCAATACTAATCGGTCTTCTTAACAGTGGATCAAAACCGTTACTCACTTTGATGTGAACAAATTGGCCAGGTTCATTCATACTTTGAACGAGCTCACCTTGTAGGGTGAGCTCATAAATATTTTCAGCGATTTCTTTTTGAGAGATGATGGTACAAAGTTCGTTTTTGATCACGATAAGACCGCCTCCCGTTTTTCAACCTGTTTATCCATCGCCTCAGCAGAGAAGTTCATTGATTCTAGTACTCTTAAAATCGCTTCAGCCGTATCAAGAGATGTTAAGCATGGGATACCATTTTCAACTGATTCTCTTCTAATTCTAAAGCCATCACGTGCAGGTTGTTTTCCTTTAGAGAAAGTGTTTAGAATAAATTGTGCTTCTCCATTTCTAATCACATCAATTAAGTTAGGGCCTTCTGACCCAATTTTGTCTACTACCTTTACTGGAATACCAGCATCTTGTAAGAATTGTGCCGTTCCGCTAGTTGCCATTAATCTGTAGCCAATCGACACGAATCTTTGTGCCAGTTGTAGAGCTTCTTCTTTGTCTTTATCTGCAACTGTCATTAACACCGTACCGAAGTTAGGAATCTTCATACCTGATGCTACTAATCCTTTATATAAAGCTTTTTCAAGTGTTGAGTCTTTCCCCATTACTTCACCAGTAGATTTCATTTCTGGACCTAATGTGATATCTACTCTTCTTAGCTTAGCAAAAGAGAACACCGGTACTTTTACGTATACACCTGATTTTTCTGGAACTAAGCCTGACTCATATCCTTGTTGTTTTAGGGACTGACCTAGGATCACTTTTGTTGCTATTTTCGCCATCGGCACGTTTGTAATTTTACTTAAGAACGGTACAGTACGACTTGAGCGAGGATTTACTTCAAGTACATAGACTTCTTCTTTTGCCACTACATATTGGATATTTAATAGCCCAACAATTCCTAAGCCCTTAGCCAGTTTCATTGTGTAGTCTACTAATTTTTCTCTTAATACGTTAGAAATACTTTGTGGCGGATAGACAGCAATCGAGTCACCAGAGTGAACACCAGCGCGCTCGATGTGTTCCATGATTCCTGGGATCACAACCGTTTCGCCATCACAAATCGCATCTACTTCAATTTCTTTACCTGTTAAATAGCGGTCAATTAGAACAGGATGCTCTGGATTTACTTTAACCGCATTTTTCATGTAGTGTAAAAGCTCTTCTTCTTTATAAACAATCTCCATCGCTCTTCCACCAAGTACGTATGATGGTCTTACTAGTACTGGGTAGCCAATCTCCGTAGCAATTTCAATCGCTTCTTCAACGGATAAAGCCGTTTTACCTTTAGGTTGTGGAATGTTTAAATTTGTTAAGGCATGTTCAAACTTATCACGATTTTCTGCACGATCTAAATCCTCTAAGCTTGTTCCAAGAATTTTCACACCGCGTTCTACTAACTTAGAAGCTAAGTTGATCGCTGTTTGACCACCAAATTGAACCACTACTCCTTCAGGCTTTTCAAGGTCGATAATGTGCATAACATCTTCAATCGTTAACGGCTCAAAGTATAGTTTGTCAGAAATACTGAAGTCAGTGGAAACCGTTTCTGGGTTATTATTGATGATAATTGCTTCATAGCCTGCTTCTCTGATCGCCCATACAGCATGTACAGTAGAGTAATCAAACTCAATTCCTTGACCAATACGGATTGGACCTGAACCAAGTACAACCACACTTTTTCTGTCTGTTACGATTGATTCGTTTTCATCTTCATATGTTCCGTAGAAATAAGGAGTTTCTGATTCGAACTCAGCTGCACACGTGTCAACCATTTTATAAACTGGGATAATATTTTGCTCTTTTCTCCAGTTGTATACTTCGATTTCTGTAGCATTCCATAGTTCTGCAAGTACAGAATCTGCAAAGCCCATTTCTTTTGCTTTTCTACCCATTTCAGCATCAAAAGGTACTGTAGCCAAAGCCTTTTCAAATGTGATAATTCTAGCCATTTTATTAAGGAAGAATAAGTCAATCTGGCTCCATTCGTGAATCGTTTCGATTGTTACTCCACGTCTTAATGCTTCACCAATGTAGAATAATCTCTCATCTCCAGCTTTTCTAATACGTTTTTCTAAAAGCTCATTATCAATCTCGTCAGCATCATTTAGTGCTAAGTGGAATACGTTTGCTTCAAGTGAGCGAATGGCTTTTAATAATGACTCTTCAAACGTACGCCCAATCGCCATGACTTCACCCGTTGCTTTCATTTGTGTTCCTAATGAACGATTAGCAGATTCAAACTTATCAAATGGCCAGCGTGGAATTTTCGTAACGATATAATCTAGTGCTGGTTCAAAACATGCATAAGTTTTCCCTGTAACAGGATTCATCATTTCATCCAGCGTTAAACCAACCGCAATTTTAGCCGCTAATTTCGCAATTGGATAACCAGTTGCTTTTGAAGCAAGTGCTGATGAGCGGCTTACCCTTGGATTCACTTCGATAATGTAGTAATTAAAGCTATATGGATCTAGAGCTAACTGAACGTTACAGCCACCTTCAATTCCTAATGCGCGGATGATTTTTAATGATGTATTTCTTAACAGTTGGTATTCACGGTCACTTAAAGTCATACTTGGTGCCACTACAATTGAATCTCCTGTGTGAACTCCAACTGGGTCGATATTTTCCATGTTACAAACTACAATCGCATTGTCGTTTGAGTCTCTCATTACCTCGTATTCTATCTCTTTAAAACCAGCGATACTCTTTTCAAGTAAACACTGAGTTACTGGGCTGTTTTTCAACCCACTTGTCACGATTTCGATTAGTTCTTCTTCATCGTGACAAATTCCTCCACCAGTTCCACCTAGAGTAAAGGCAGGACGAACGATAACTGGGTAACCTACCACTTCAACAAATTTATAGGCTTCTTCTAAGTTATGGATAATTTCACTTTCAGGTACTGGCTCGTTTAAATCGTTCATTAATGTTCTGAATAAATCACGATCTTCTGCCTGTTCAATAGCGGATAATTTCGTTCCTAAAATTTCAACACCACATTCTTCTAATACACCTGATTTTGCTAATTCTACAGCTAAGTTTAGGCCCGTTTGCCCACCTAACGTTGGCACTAATGCATCTGGACGCTCTTTACGAATGATTCGGCTCACAAATTCAAGAGTAAGTGGTTCAATATAGACTGCATCCGCAATCTCTGTATCTGTCATAATTGTTGCAGGATTGGAGTTTACTAGAATTACACGGTAACCCTCTTCTTTAAGTGCGATACAAGCTTGAGTACCAGCATAATCAAACTCAGCTGCTTGCCCGATAACGATAGGTCCTGATCCGATTACTAAAATACTATTTATATCTGTACGCTTTGGCATGTATAAGCACCTTCCTGTTTCTTAGATTCAATCATTTGTAAAAATCGTTCAAATAAATGGTTCGCATCCTCTGGTCCTGGTGATGCTTCAGGGTGATATTGTACCGTGAACGCAGGTACATCTTTATGCTTTAATCCTTCAATTGTTCCATCATTTAAGGCAATATGAGTTACTTCTAGCTTTGTTCCGACAATAGAATCAGGCTCAACAGCATAGCCATGATTTTGTGAAGTAAGAGCCACTTTACCTGTTGTTAAGTCTTTAACTGGATGGTTTGATCCTCTATGTCCGAACTTCATCTTTTCTGTATTAGCTCCACAAGCTAGGGCAAATAATTGGTGACCTAAACAGATTCCGAATAATGGCACCTTGCCTAACAATCCTTGTATCATCGTAATTGCCTCAGGTACATCCTTTGGATCCCCAGGTCCGTTAGAAAGCATGACACCATCTGGGCTTAAGTTTAGGATTTCTTCTGCAGTCGTGTTATAAGGAACAACAATTACATCACAATCACGTTTATTTAATTCTCTTAAAATACCATGTTTCATACCGAAATCTACTAGTACCACTCTATTTCCTCGTCCAGGACTTGGATAAGGCGTTTTGGTTGATACTTGTTTCACTTGGTCATTTCTTAAGTGAGTGGCTCTTAACTTTTCAATGACAGAATCAACGTTTTCTTCCATATTACAGATAGCACCTTTAAGTGTTCCGTACTGACGAATAATTCTCGTTAACTTCCTCGTATCAATTCCCGCAATACCAGGGATGTTTTTAATTTTAAAGTACTCATCTAAAGACGTTTCACTTCTCCAGTTAGAAGGAAAATCTGCTGCTTCTTTTACGATAAAACCACTAATAGCTGGAGTAATAGATTCAAAATCATCTCGGTTGATTCCATAGTTCCCAATTAATGGATAAGTTAATGTTACGATTTGACCACAGTAAGATGGGTCAGATAAAATCTCTTGATAACCTGTCATACCTGTATTGAAAACGACTTCACCAATGGAAGGGCTATTACTACCGAAACCTTCACCAACAAACACCGTTCCATCTTCAAGAATTAATTGTTTTTTCATACTTCAACGCTCCCTTTACTCCAAGCTATTTTTCCATCAACCAATGTTGTTACCGGCCAGCCTTTGCATTCCCAACCAGCAAACGGAGTATTTCTGCCTTTTGATAAAAACTGATTAGGGTCAATTGACTCTTTATGTTTTAGATCTAATAACACGATATCTGCATGAGCACCTATTTCAATTTTTCCAGATTTTAAACTAAATGTTTCTGCTGGTTTTACTGTTAAGAAGTCGATTAATTGTTTTAAAGTTAGAATTCCTTTTTCAACAAAGTGTGTATAAAGAAGTGGGAAAGCTGTTTCTAGTCCAACAATTCCAAATGGAGCTAGCTGCATTCCTTCTTCTTTTTCCTCTGCCATATGAGGCGCATGGTCCGTTGCGATAAAATCAATCGTCCCATCTAGTAATCCCTCGATTAGCGCATCTCGATCAGCACTCCCTCTTAGTGGAGGATTCATTTTATAGTTTGTATCTAAACCAGGGATATCTTCATCGCATAGAAGCAGATGGTGTGGTGTAACCTCGGCTGTAACTTTAATTCCAGCACGTTTTGCATCTCTTACCACTCTCACAGACTCTTTTGTACTAATGTGACAAACATGGTAGTGACAGTCAGCCGCTTCAGCAAGCAGAACATCCCTTGCTATATGTACAGATTCACATACAGAAGGAATACCATTTAAGCCGTTTTCTTTGGAGAATGTTCCTTCATGAACAGAACCTTTATTAATGAGAGTATTTTCTTCACAGTGTGCAACAATTGGCATGTTTATCTTTGAAGCATTTTTCATTGCATTTAGCATCATGGCAGCAGATTGAACTCCTACTCCATCATCAGTAAAAGCAAATGCACCTGCACTCTTTAATGCATCAAAATCAGTTAACTCCTGACCAAGTTCCCTAATGGTGATTGAAGCATATGGAAGTACCTTAACCGCTGCAGTTTCTTCAATTCTTTTATTTAACCATTCAAGCTGTTCCTTCGTATCTGGTACCGGGCGAGTATTTGGCATGGCAGCAATCGTTGTGAAGCCACCTTTAGCTGCAGCAAGAGTTCCTGTTTCAATTGTTTCCTTTTTTTCTCCACCTGGTTCACGTAAATGTACGTGAAGATCAATAAAGCCTGGAGCAATTAATAAACCCTCAGCGTCAATCGTTTCAGTCGCCTCACTTTGAATACTCTCTGCGATTTCTTGGATGACTCCATCTTGAATGAAGATATCGTTTTTTTCCAAATCACCATTCTCAGTAAGCAAGTAACCGTTTTTGATAATCATTGACATTATTAACTCCTCCTTGATATTGATCTAGTGCTCTTTTTAACACAGCCATTCTTACGTAAACACCATTTTCCATTTGTTTAAAGATTCTTGAACGCTCGCATTCTACTAATCTACCATCAATTTCTACATCTCGATTTACGGGTGCAGGATGCATAATAATGCTATTTGGCTTCATTTTCTTTTCTCGATCAATAGTTAACCCGTATTGTCTGTGGTACTCTTCGGCAGTATGTTTATCTGAGTCACTATGTCTTTCGTGTTGTATTCTTAAGAGCATAACCACATCTGAAGTTTCAATCGCTGTATCAATATTTTCGTAATGACCATTTTGACGCATAGATTCATCAAACCACTCTTGTGGTCCTGAAAACACAACTTCAGCTCCAAGCCTTACAAGCGCATCTGCATTTGACCTGGCGACTCTGCTATGGCGAATGTCACCGATGATAGCTACCTTGATTCCTTGAAACGTCTCAAATTCCTCTTGAATGGTCATTAAATCCAATAAAGACTGTGTAGGATGATGTCCACAACCATCTCCTGCATTTAAAATCGGGATGTTTGTTTTCCCTACTAATTCGTCAAAATAATTATCAATATTGTGTCGAATCACTACCGCATTTACACCAACTGATTCTAAAGTGCGAATCGTATCATACAAAGTTTCTCCTTTAAGTACGCTAGAAGTTGCCACTTCAAAAGGAATAACCTCTAAGCCTAATTTCCTTTCTGCTACTTCAAAACTGCACTTTGTTCTAGTACTTGGTTCAAAAAATAAGTTTGCAACGAAGGTCTGGTTATGCGGTAACCAACTTTCACCAGCTTTAAAGCCTCGAGCCTCTGAAAGTATTTGTTCGATTTCAGATATTGATAATTCTGATGTGGTCAATAAGTGCTTCACAACGATTCCCCCAAATCCCTGAAACTTTAATCTCTTATGCAAAAAGCACCCTGACTACTTTGGTCAGGGTGCTGATTAGTTAAAAGCTTGTCATTTTAAGGGTATACTTTACCCGTAATGACTTGACTTTCAACACCCTTCTTAGCCTCTCTGGACTTCCTTTAAAAGGTGGTATTAAGCTACATCATCTTTCTTTTCTTCTATAAACATTTCACCTGCTGTTTCTTTACCAGGTAGAATAAGGTTAAGGATTACTCCTAAAAGTGCTGCCAGAGCCATTCCTTGAATTTGGAAGCTTTCTGATACCTTGATAAACGCTCCACCGATTCCAATTACTAAGATTACAGAAGAGATTACTAAGTTACGTTTGTCTCCGAAATCAATCTTGCTATCCACTAACATACGTAGACCAGATGAAGCGATGATTCCGAAAAGTAGGATGGATACCCCTCCCATAACTGGTGTTGGAATCGAGCTAATTAACGCTGTTACTTTTCCGATAAACCCGAAGATAGTTGCGATAACTGCTGCTCCTGCAAGGACATATACACTGTATACTCGAGTAATGGCAAGTACACCGATATTTTCTCCATAAGTTGTTTTTGGAGGTCCACCAATTAACGCAGAGATCATTGTAGCCATTCCGTCACCAAGGATTGAGCGGTGTAAGCCTGGTTCCTTAATGTAATCACGTCCTACAACCTTACTTAATACTAATTGGTGACCAATGTGTTCAGATAAAGTTACGATTGCTACTGGTACCATTAAAAGAACGATATCTAGTGTTATTCTTACTTCGTAGTCTGCAAATGGTACTAAAAATTCCGGCATTTCAAACCAACTAGCCTTTGCCACTAAAGAGAAGTCTACAATTCCGATTGCTAGTGAGTAGACATAACCTACGATAATTCCAGCTAAGATAGGTACTAAGCTTAACATTCCTTTTTTAACATAAATGGAGAAGATTACAGTTGCTGCTAATGTGATTAGACCTGCTGAGAAATGTAATAAACTATATTCCTGTGTTGCCGGGTTATTCATGGCCATATCGACTGCTACACCTGCAAGAGCTAATCCAATTACGATGATAACTGGACCTGTTACAATTGGAGGCAGTAAATTCATGATCCAACGGTAGCCTGCTTTTTTGATAATTAATGCAACAATTCCGTAAACCAAACCTGCCATAAAACTTCCAATCATGGCAGCTCCTGGTCCACCAGCAGCTTTTGCCGCTATAATTGGAGCGATGAAAGCGAAGGAAGAACCTAGGTAAGCCGGTACTTGAAACTTTGTTATGATTAAGAATGCTATTGTCCCAAGACCACTTGAGATTAGTGCGATTGCTGGACTTAGTCCAACTAGATAAGGTACTAAGATCGTTGCTCCGAACATTGCGAATAAGTGCTGTAAGCTAAGGGTAATCCACTGACTTGGTGATGGTACATCTTTTACGTCTAAAATAGGTCTGCTCATTTGTGTGCTCCTTTTAATGTGTCATTATTGTTGTCTTTACAGAAAAACCCTCTTTGAAAAAGACACAAAGAGGGTAGGGTTATATAAAGCAAAATGCTGATATCTTGCTTTCCATCCCCCTTGAAAGCCTCTCTGGACTTTATTTAAAAGGGTTACTATTTAATTTTCAAAAATGCTAACTTGATCTACGCCGTCTTCTTCTTCTAATTCTACGACGATTTTTTCTGAACTTGAAGTAGGTATGTTTTTACCTACATAATCTGCTCTTATTGGCAATTCTCGGTGACCTCTGTCAATTAGCACCGCTAATTGGATTGAAGCTGGTCTTCCGATATCAATTAAGGCATCTAATGCTGCTCTTACTGTTCTGCCTGTGTAAAGAACATCATCAACAAGAATGACTTTTTGATTCGTAATATCTTTCGCGATATTAGAACCTTTAACTAGCGGTTCATGGTCTGCCGTCTTCTTTGTTAAATCATCACGGTATAAAGTAATGTCTAGTTCGCCTACTGAGACTTTTTTGCCTTCAATTTGCTCAATTCGTTGGGCTAATCTTTCGGCTAAGTAAATCCCACGAGTTCGAATTCCTACGATAACGCAACCCTCTATACCTTTATTTTTCTCAATAATTTCATGGGCTATTCTAGTTAGAGCTCTTCTTATTGCTTGCTCATCAAGAACAATTGCCTTTTGCGACATGATTTTCCACCCCTTCTTCTAAAAAGTGGGAAACGGTTCATTAAGAAAAGCGCAAGCGCCTTGATCAGCCCCGACAAGGGCTAGGCGCTGGAGCTAGACAGCTGTCTAACTCCAAAAGCTTATACTTTCTTAACAAAAAACCCTCTCATCATGGGATGAGAGGGCTCGGGTGCAAAAGGGTACAATTATCCCCTTGCTATTATCCGTTTCCTTCTCAGCCTCACGGGACTGATTTAAAGGACTTATTCAACTAAGGTAATCTTATACCTAATGTAGAATCTTGTCAACATCATTTAAAAATAAAATGTATAAATAGATTCGAATTTGGTTAAGTATTGCTACGAAGTTCCTCTAATAAAGCTTGAAAGTCCTCTGGTAGCGGGGCTTCACGTTCAATATACTCTTTTGTTCTAGGATGATCAAATCCAAGAATTCCCGCATGAAGTACTTGTCCATTAAAATCAATCGTCTTCCTTGGTCCATACTTAGGATCTCCTGCTAGCGGATACCCAATATATTTCATGTGAACACGAATCTGATGAGTTCTTCCTGTTTCTAATTGGCACTCGATATAAGTAAAATCTTTAAAGCGCTCTAGTACTTGAAAGTGAGTAACAGCATGTTTTCCATTATCCACAACCGTCATACTTTGACGGTCCCTAGGATCACGTGCTATAGGTGCATCAATGGTACCATGATCATGGGGAATAACACCATGAACAATCGCTCTATATTTTCTTGTGACCGTTTTAGCCACTAACTGATTAACTAAACTTTCATGGGCCATATCATTTTTAGCCACCATTAGAAGTCCAGTAGTGTCCTTATCAATGCGGTGAACGATACCCGGACGCAATACCCCGTTAATCCCTGAAAGATCCTTACAGTGGGCCATCAAGCCGTTAACAAGAGTCCCAGTCATGTGACCCGGAGCTGGGTGAACAACCATACCTCGTGGTTTATTAACAACAACGACGTCTTGGTCTTCAAAATAAATATCTAGATTCATTTCCTCTGGAACAACATTTAATTCTTCCGGCTCTGGAACAGTAATTTCTATCTCATCATTCAAACTACATTTGTAATTCGTTTTTATATTTTTACCGTTTACAAGTACATTTCCATCTTTAATCCATTGTTGTACTTGTGTACGTGACCATTCATCATTAATGGTTGATAATACTTTATCTAGTCGATCACCTTTTTGTTCTTCATTAACTATGTGTTCCATTTTCTCCATTTGTTTTCTCCTTCAATTCTCTCTCTTCTTTGAACATCTGAATCATCAACATCCCAACCCCAATTACAAGAGCCGAATCCGCAATATTAAAGATAGGGAAGTCATACCCCAAAATATAGGTATTAATAAAATCGACAACCTCTTTATAATAAACACGGTCAATAAAATTACCAATTGCACCACCAAGCATAAATCCTAGTGAAACACCTAATAGCCATTTGCCTCTAGCTGCCTTATACATGTAATAGATAATTCCAATGATAACGACTATTGTCACTACATAAAAGAACCACATTTGTCCTTGTAGAATCCCCCATGCTGCTCCTCGGTTTCGATGGGAAGTAATATATAAAAAATTTTCAATTACTTGGATGCTTTCTCCCAATTCCATCTTTTTTACGATTAGCCACTTTGTCCACTGATCAAGTGCAATAATAAATAGTGCGATTATTATGTAATAAAACACAAAGGCAACCTCCAAACCGTTCTATAATTGTTACCTTTGCATTTTAGCATAATCTTCTATAAAACGTAACTGTTCGTGTATTTTAACAGCCTAATAAATAGACTTACAATAAAATCGGTCTAAACCCTGACAGTCTTCCAATGTTTTTAAAGTTGGTATTTGTTTTAATAAATCCAGCGGAATGAGTTCTCCTGAAATCTCACATTTACCGAAATCACCTTTTTGTAGTTTGCCTATCGCCGAATTAATATCGTCTAACTCTTCTTTAATCCATTGCTTAACTTTTGATCCATTACCGTTTTCAAGTCTCTCTAATAATTCTTCTTGGGTTTTACGGAGTTCTGAATAGAGCCTTTCTTCAAATGCTTCCATACCGTTACCCCCATTCTAATTATTGGCTGTTTGACTAATTGTCTTGTTTGTGTAATTAGTATTTCCGCTAGTAATCGATTGACACGGTAAAACAATTTACAAACAAAACAACAATTAACGGAGGAGGAAGAAAAAGGGACAGTCCCTCTTTAAAAAGCTAAAGAAGAACTATCCCTAAGCATTTATACTAAATGATTATAATTTTCTTTTACAACCTCTGCACAACGTGGGCAAAGTGTTGGATGCTCTTCAACTTGGCCAACCTCTGGCGTTACTGTCCAGCAGCGTTCACAAGTTTCACCCTCAGCCTTTGAAACCACAATAGCAGCATTTTCAAGCTTAACTGCTTCAGCTGGTGCTTGGTCGTAGAAACCAGCAACTTCAAAGCCTGAAACGATAAATAATTGTTGTAAGTTTTCAGAAATCGAATCTAATAAGTTTCTTGTATTTTCATTAACATATAAAGTGACTTTTGCTGTTAATGACTTACCAATTACCTTTGCATTACGTGCTTCCTCTAAAGCTTTTAATACATCGTCACGAAGCTTCATGAAAGAAGTCCATTTATCTTCTAATTCTTTCGCATTTGGAATCTCTTTATATTCAGGTAAATCAGTAAGTTGGACACTTTCTTCTTGAACAGAAGGAATATAAGCCCATACTTCATCAGCTGTATGTGCAAGGATCGGTGAAACTAGTTTCGTTAAAGCCATTAAACTTTCATGAAGGACCGTTTGAATGGCACGTCGCTCAAAGTTTGCTTTTGCTTCAATGTATAATACATCTTTTGCAAAGTCTAAATAGAATGAGCTTAAGTCTAGTGTACAGAAGTTATTGATTGCGTGATAAATGGCAGCAAAATCGTAATTCTCATATGCATTACGTACCGTTTTAATCACTTTATTAAGTTTAACTAACATAAACTGATCTACTTCTCTTAAGTTTTCTAATGCTACTGCATCTGTCTTAGGGTCGAAATCAGATAGGTTTCCTAATAGGAATCTGAATGTGTTACGAATTTTACGGTACACTTCTGCAACTTGTTTTAAAATCGCATCAGAAACACGAACATCTGATTGATAATCAACAGAAGCAACCCATAAACGTAAAATATCTCCACCAAGCTGATTCATTACTTTAGCAGGTACAACTACATTTCCAATCGATTTACTCATTTTTCTTCCTTCACCATCTAATACGAAACCATGGCTTAGAACACCTTTGTAAGGAGCTTTTCCAGTAACAGCTACACTTGTAGATAATGATGAGTTGAACCAACCTCTGTACTGGTCAGAACCTTCTAAATATAAATCAGCAGGACGTTGTAAGTCATCTCTCTCTTCTAGTACAGATTGATGTGAAGATCCAGAATCAAACCAAACATCCATAATGTCTGTTTCTTTTGTAAACGTACCATTTGGACTTCCCTCATGAGTAAATCCTTCAGGTAATAAATCTTTCGCTTCACGCTCAAACCAAATATTTGAACCATGTTGACGGAATAATGTAGAAACGTGGTCAATAGTCTCATCCGTGATGATAGGCTCCCCATTTTCAGCATAGAATACAGGGATTGGAACACCCCAAACACGTTGACGAGAAATACACCAATCTCCACGGTCACGAACCATATTAAATAGACGAGTTTCTCCCCATGCTGGTACCCATTTAGTTTCTTTAACTGCTTCTAATAGGTCCTCGCGGAAATCCTTGATGGAAGCAAACCATTGAGCAGTTGCACGGAAAATAACAGGTTTCTTCGTTCTCCAATCATGTGGATAAGAGTGAGTGATGAAAGTTAGCTTTAATAACTTCCCTGCTTCTTGAAGCTTCTCTGTAATTGGCTTATTAGCCTCATCATAGAATAAACCTTCAAAGCCTACCGCCTCATGAGTCATAACACCTTTATCATCCACTGGATTTAGTACGTCTAATCCGTATTTTTGACCTACATAGAAGTCGTCTTCCCCGTGTCCTGGTGCTGTATGAACACAGCCAGTACCCGCTTCTGTAGTAACATGCTCTCCACACATAACAAGAGAATCACGGTCATATAAAGGATGACTAGCTACAATATATTCTAACTCCTGACCTTTAACTGTTTTTACAACTTGAGGTGATTCCCAACCAATCTCTTTCGTCACTGTTTCTAATAGGTCTTGTGCTACTAAATATTTTTGACCTTCCACTTCAACAACCACGTAATTTAAGTCAGCGTGTACACTGATTCCAAGGTTAGCAGGAATAGTCCAAGGAGTTGTTGTCCAGATAACGATTTGCGTATCTGTATCTAATACACCTTTTCCATCTTTCACTTGGAATCCAACATAGATAGATGGTGAACGTTTATCCTTATATTCAATTTCTGCTTCTGCTAGTGCAGATTCACTTGATGGAGACCAATAAACAGGCTTTAGTCCTTTGTAGATATAGCCTTTCTTAGCCATCTCACCAAACACTTTAATTTGTTGAGCTTCATATTCAGGTGTTAGAGTGATATAAGGATTTTCCCAGTCTCCTCTAACCCCAAGACGTTTGAATTGTTCACGTTGGTTATCGATTTGATCATAAGCATACTCTCCACAAAGCTTACGGAATTCAGCCACCGTTAATTCTTTACGCTTAACCCCTTTGTTTGTAAGAGCCTGCTCAATAGGTAGACCGTGCGTATCCCAACCAGGAACGTAAGGAGCATTAAACCCGCTCATTGATTTATAACGTACGATAAAATCCTTTAAAATTTTATTTAAGGCATGCCCGATATGGATGTCTCCATTTGCATATGGAGGTCCATCATGAAGGACAAACATAGGACGGTCTTTCGTTCTTTCCTGAACTTTAGAGTAAATATCAAGTTCTACCCATTTTTCTTGAATTTCAGGTTCTCTTTTTGGTAAATTCCCACGCATAGGGAATTCTGTTTGAGGCATTAATAAGGTATCTTTGTAATCCATTTTCCAACTTCCTCCCACTGAATGAAATATCTTTTCACTCCACTCATTCTTCTCAGATTAATCATTTAATAGTCTGAAAACACAAAAAACCTCCTCATCCCTAAAAAAGGGACGAGAAGGTTATATTCCCGCGGTACCACCCTTGTAGACAGAAAAATCTATCCGCTCAAGTATTCGTAACGTGAATAACACGCCAACGTTTAGTAGTCAAAAAAGACGTTCAACTTGGTACTCAAGGGTGATCTTCCAATTTTGGCTTTCATCAGGCTCCCACCGTTCCCGACTCGCTAAAAAAAGCTAATAAAATTGTACTGTCCCTATCATCGTAATAAATGATTAACTTTTGTTATGAAATTATATGCGATTAGACCGACTTTCGTCAAGCTAATGTATCTTCTTCTTCACGATTAGTAGCTGATTTTATTTCAGTTGCGTCTAACTCATATTGTAATAGATGATCCCAATCGTCATTGTTCAACATGTCTAGCTGGGCCTCGATTAGCATTTTAAATCGAGTTCTAAACACTTTTGATTGTTTTTTCAAATCTTCAATTTCTAAAGCGATTTTTCTCGCTTTTGATAAAGATTCGTTTACAATACGATCGGCGTTCTTTTCTGCCTCTTTAATAATTAGTTTTGCTTCTTTTTGTGCATTACGTCTAACTTCTTCTGCTGCTTCTTGTGCAACAATAATCGATTTGTTTAGTGTCTCTTCTATATTGGTAAAATGACCTAGGCGATCGTTAAGGTTATTAAGTTTTTCTTCTAGTTCTTTTTTTTCACGGATGATTAACTCATAATCTTTGATGACTTGGTCTAAAAATTCGTTTACTTCGTCTTCGTCATAACCACGAAATCCTTTGTTAAATTCCTTGTTATGTATGTCTAACGGTGTTAATGGCATGTGGCCACCTCCATCATTGTTGTGATTTATTTAAGCTCTATTATGTCGTTGATTTCCGCTCCAGACACTCGCTTTCCGCGGGCGAGTCTGGGAGCCTCCTCGGCGCATAGCGCCTGTGGGGTCTCCCATGACCCGTTCTCCCGTAGGAGTCGAGTGTCTTCCGCTGCAATCAACTAGATTCTATAACAAAGCCATTTGGACAAAGATTTTCCTTCAATATGTACTTAGTGTTATTATTCGACAGTTATATCTATTTTCCTGCAAGTTTTTTATTTTTTTCAAAATTCTTATAACAGATAGATATTTATTTATGTCTACCATAAACGATACGCCACTTGTCTTTTTTTGTCTTTCCCTCGATTGAACTAATTTTTGCACGGCCGTGTCCTCTTAGGGAGAGGACGTCTGCTTCCCCACATTCAAACGCTGTATTTTCAACGGTTGTCCAGTTTACTTTTACATGGCCTTGTTGAATAAAGAGCTGTGACTTTTGTCTCGAGATATTAAATACAGCGGATAGTAAAGTATCTAATCGTAGTGATGAAGCTGTTGTTGAAGCTTCTTCCCAAGTTTCATCCGTTTGAATGGAGTTCTCTAAAGGTAGTTCCTTAACTGAAATGGTTGCCCTACCTATAGAATTTAGATTAAGGCCAACGTAGTCCTTTATTTCCTTAACAGTAAAAAACTGTACCCGTTCATCTTTGATTAAAATATCTCCGTATTTTCCACGTTTTAATCCTAAAGACATTAAACTACCTAGCACTTGTTTATGTGCTATTGTAAGAAACTTTTTTGCATATTCTACTTCGAATAATTGTACCTGAAAATCCTCTTGTTTTACTTCATAATAATCTGGATAAAAAAGCGCTCGTCTACGTTCTGATCCATCATATCCACCAAAAAAATCACATCTTACATCAGATTGTTTTCCAACAATCATTTTTACTATTTGTTGCTCCCTTGGATCAAGAAAATCCGTCAGTTTTGGAGCATAAGTATTCTCAACATGATCTTTCCAATCAAGAACTTGATCAATAAATTCTCTTTCTTCTTTACGAAAATGTTGGTATATATTCATATGTACCACCTTCAATTATAAGCAAAAAGCTGCTTTCACATAAATTGTTTCTATGCTAATACGTGTATTATCCTATTATTATGGAATGAAATAAGGATAAATGAATGATTGTACTAACATCAACAAAATATAAGAAAACAGCCATAAGATTAAAGCATCCAAATATATAACTGCTGCAAACCATTTGTTGCAAAACGTAGAACTAAGATTGCAACAATAGGTGAAATATCAATCATACCCAGCGGGGGAATAATTTTTCTAAATGGCTCTAAATACGGTTCGCAAATGCGCGCTAAAAATTGACCAATTCCGCTTTCACGAGCATTAGGAAACCAAGATAGTAAAATGTAAATAATTAAAGCCCACGAGTAATAAGAAATTAGCGTTGTTAAAACACCAAAGATGAATGTCATTAGTATCTACCACCTCGAATTATCTATTTCTGTCTCTTGTAACATTTGAGAAATACTGCCAGAAACCTCTACATTTTCTGGGGTGCAAAGAAAAATATCAGTACCAACCTTTTGAATATCTCCACCGATTGCATAGACAGTCCCACTTAGAAAGTCAATAATTCTTTTAGCAGACTCTCTTTCAATTCTTTGGAGATTAACTACAACGGCTCTTCGATTTTTTAATTGATCAGCAATGTCCTGAGCTTCTGCATAGACTCTTGGTTCAATTAATACTACTTTAGAATTTGAAGACTTTTGAACACTTTGAAGGCTAACAACGTTTTGTTTTTGTTGAACAGGTTGCTGGTATTGTGTTTGCTTCCCTGTTTGTTTAACAGGCTGTTGCTGCGTCTCTGTGTGCATTTCCTCTTCATTATAGTCATATTCTTCATCTAGGAAAAAAAATGTTTTTAATTTTGATTTTAAGCTCATTATTTTTTACACCTCCTATTTTCATTCTCCGACTAAGGCTGTTCCAATCCGTATCATCGTTGCTCCTTCTTCAATTGCAATTGAAAAGTCATTGGACATTCCCATGGACAGTTCTTTACATGGAGCATAAGTTAATTGTAATTGTTGGACTTGCACTTGTAGTTCTTTTAATGTTCTAAAACATTTTCTAAGTACTGTTTCATCAGAAGTGTAAGGTGCCATGGTCATTAAACCAACCACATGAATGTTTGATAAGTCCATTAAGTCATGTATGAATGGGATAAGAGCATCCGGTTCTAATCCTTGCTTAGATTCTTCACCAGAAACATTTACCTGAACAAAACAATTTATTTTATGACTAGCACGCTTGTCAATTTCTTTTGCAAGGCTTATTCGATCAAGGGAATGTATGTAATCTACTTTATCAATAATGCTCTTTACCTTCCTAGACTGTAGGGACCCAATGAAGTGCCACGTAGGCTTATCTTGTAAATGTTCCCACTTTGCCAATAAACCCTCTTCCCGGTTTTCACCTAAATGAGTTACACCTGCTTGAACCGCCTCAGCCGCTCTTTCTAAACTTACATACTTTGTTACAGCGATTATGGTCACTTCTTCTGTTTGTCGATTTGATTTTTCGCAAGCAGCAGATATTTGTGTCATGATTTGCGCTAGATTGTCCTGAACCCTCATTAAATCTTTATTAATCCTCCTTCCAGCCGATAAAGCTCATCATACGTCCTGTTTTTCCTTTATCACGTCGGTGCGAGAAAAAAGTCTCTTTATGACAGCTAGTACAAAAATTCGTTATCTGAATATTTTTGTCCAATATACCGGATTTTATAAGGATCTGCTTATTCAATTCCTGCAGATTTAAGTAATATTGATTACCACTAATTAGATTATATGGTTTTTTTTCGACAGGTTCTAGTCTATTTTGTACTTTCGTGATAACTTTATCATCTACAATATAACATTTTTCGCAGATGGACGGGCCAATCACAGTTAAAATGTCCATTGTTGGAATGCCTTCTTCTGTAAAAACCTTTACCATTTCTTCAGCAATTCCATCAACTGAACCTTTCCAGCCTGCGTGGGCAATTCCAATTGCTTTATATTTAGGAGCATAAAAATAAATCGGTACACAATCAGCGTAGCACAAGGTTAACAACACACCTGTATCTTTTGTAAAGAAACCATCCGTTCTTTTAAATGTACTTTCATAATCGCTAGAGCCTTTCCCACGCATTGACTTACTGACCTTTTCAATGTGAATTTCATGTGTCTGCTCAGCACCTACCCAGCAATTCAAGGAAATGCCAAGCTGAGTAGATAATAAGCCCCTATTATGACGGACATCGTCGGTAGTGTCCCCAACATGAAAACCAAGGTTTAACTCTGAGAAAGCCTCCTTACTAACTCCGCCATTTTTCGTCGTGAAACCTACAACTAAATGAGGATTTACTGTTTCCCATGAAGGAATATGAAAATATTCTTTATCTTTTAAAACAAATGGTTCCATTTCCTAACCTCTTTTAAATTTGTATTTAATAAAAAACTAGAAGGCTTAAGTTTTCTATAGTTTAACATACAACACCCATGAACACAGCAAAATAAGGAAGATTAACCCTCTTCCTCTAAGTACTTCCCTTCATTTACATCTTTATAACGTACTAAAATAACATCCGTTCCAATCTTAAGTATGTTTTTCCATGGAATGACAACATCTTCATCACGACCAAAGAAACCTAACACCTTCCCGGCACCACTAATAACAATAGAATCAATTTTCCCGGTTGCTAAATTAATATCAATATCTCCAATATTTCCAAGCTTTCTTCCATCTGCGACATTAACAACATCTTTTATTTGAAATTCAGATATTTTGACCACTGTATTCACTCCCACCACAATCTTCTATTAAAAGTATATTAGTGGGTCATGAAATAAATGAGTGATATGCAAGATAAAAATAAAAACAAAAAGCCACCTGTTAAGGTAGCTTTAGCTTTGTATATTCTTATTCATTTGTTTGATAGCAGCTTTTTCTAACCGAGAAACTTGGGCTTGTGAGATGCCAATTTCCTCTGCGACTTCCATTTGTGTTTTTCCTTGAAAGAATCGTTTGCGTAAAATGAGCTTTTCTCGCTCATTCAAACGTCTCATTCCTTCTTTTAAGGCAATTTCCTCAATCCACTGGATATCTTTATTTTTTTCATCGCTTAACTGATCCATCACGTATATTGGGTCTCCACCATCATTATAGATAGGCTCAAATAGTGACACAGGATCTTGAATCGCATCTAATGCGAATACAATTTCTTCATGTGGAACATCTAAAACCTTTGCTATTTCCTCGGCTGTTGGTTCCTTTGATGTCTCACTCATCAATCGTTCTCTTACTTGTAGAGCTTTATAAGCGATATCTCTTAACGAACGAGAGACACGGATTGGATTATTATCTCTTAAGTAACGACGTATTTCTCCAATAATCATTGGAACAGCGTAGGTAGAGAACTTTACGTTTTGGCTTAAGTCAAAATTGTCAATTGACTTCATTAAGCCAATACAGCCTACTTGGAATAAATCGTCTACATACTCACCTCTATTATTAAACCGCTGAATCACGCTTAATACTAGACGTAGGTTTCCATTAACAAGCTTTTCCCGGGCTGAATATTCCCCGCTCTGCATTTGCTTGAAGAGTTCTCTCATTTCTTCGTTCTTTAAAACTGGAAGCTTTGATGTGTCTACACCGCAAATTTCAACTTTATTTCGAGTCAATTCTTTTCCCTCCTACAGGAGCTGCTGTACAAAAAACAGTATCTCCTCCAGAAGGAAAAATATGCACCCTATTCCAGCCCCACAAATGCTCAATAGTCTGTAAAACATTTACAGGACAAGGGAAAAATGACATTAAAATTTTTGTTGAAAAATTTTTCTATCTATACCATTTTATTAAATTCCTTTTTTAATCGTTTAATAATTCTTTTCTCTAATCGAGATATATAGGATTGCGAAATCCCTAGCATATCAGCAACATCTTTCTGGGTTTTTTCTTCTCCAGTACCTAATCCAAAGCGCAACTCCATAATTTGCTTTTCTCGGTCAGATAATTGGTGAAGTGCCTTTAGTAAAAGCTTTTTGTCTACGTTAGCTTCTAAATCCTTTGTAATAATATCTTCCTCTGTCCCTAATACATCAGATAACAATAATTCATTACCATCCCAATCAATATTTAATGGTTCGTCAAAAGAAACCTCAGATCTAATTTTATTGTTCCTTCTTAAGTACATAAGAATTTCATTTTCAATACACCTTGAAGCATATGTAGCTAGCTTTATTTTCTTTTCTGGATTAAAAGTATTAACGGCTTTTATGAGTCCAATTGTTCCTATACTAATCAAGTCTTCAATATTGATTCCGGTATTTTCAAATTTCCTAGCGATATAAACAACTAGTCTTAAGTTTCTTTCGATTAACATAGACCTTGCTGCTTTATCACCTTTTGGAAGTTTCTCTAGGAGAAGTTCTTCTTCTTCCTTTGTTAAAGGAGGGGGTAAAGCTTCACTTCCACCAATGTAGTATATTTCATCTGTTTTAAGACCTAATTTTATTAATAATTTATACCAGTAGTAGGATAAGCGAAGTTTTAAACTTTTCATGAGTTGTCCTCCTTCTAATTTATGTTTTTTTGAGTATAGTATTATAGGTTACTTTATCTTTCCGTGATATCTGCTGCTAGCTTACTTTTGAATGGGTCTGAACCTTTTTGGTAGTCGTTAGCATTTTCGGATGAACAATGCACTGGAAAGCATCATCAGAGGAGAGTTGTTGTTTTGTAAAGGAAACTAAACCTTTTTCAACTAACAAAGTCTCATTCTCCTTCTCGAAGATGATTTCATCTGGTTTAACAGCAATGATCAGTTGATGTTCTTGTCCTACGACTTTATAAGGAATAATTCTCATTTTATTTTCCCATTCAGGTGAAATGGATTCTTCTCCTAAAATAATAGAGTCTGGTTCACTTGCTAACCTAGTAATCACGTCAGGAAGATCATCTCCTAAATTAGCTATTGAGACAAACATGACAGGCATTTTAGAGATTGGGTCATACAGTTGGTTGCCGCTGTCTATAAGTCCCTTAAACCGAAGCTTATTACCTTCTATGCAAACGCACACGTCAAGTAATTGGTCATAACGTATTTTTGTCATTTCAATATTTTCAATGTTCGTCTTAGAAAAATGCCAAGCAATTGGAAATCCTAGTATGACAAATAACCAACTAATCGGATCTCCAAATCCGTGAACACTTGCTAGTAGTACGGACGACGATAATTGATAATCAAACTGAACAAAATAATGAGTCCCTATTAAAGCTCCTCCGACTAAAAATGTCGTCAAATAAAAGGTCATCAAATTACTTATAAAATAGCGAAGCCTCTTATAGCCAAAGACAACAAAAACCATAACTACAGAAAACAATAATTTAACTAACGGGTGACCCGAATAGTCATTGAAAGGAGTAAAGGTTAATAGGATAATAATAGATCCGATAAAACCGCCAGTAAAAACTCTCCAATACTTGAAATCTCTTTTTAAAATAATTGCCGTTAAGTATAGGAGCAAACTATCAAATAAAAAGTTTAATGCCCATATAATATCTAAATAGACGGTCAATTATTTTCCTCCTCTTAAGTAAATGGGAACTCTATTTTTTAATACACTCACCTGACCCTATCGTATAAAAATAATATTTTAACGAATTTTACTTCTCTATTAATCTGTTATGAAAAAGTATAGCGTACATTCCATAATGAAGTGTGTCACTTTCTGTAACCTAAAAGGGAGAATTTTTCAGAGATTCATTCGTTTTTTGTCAATTTTTCTCATTTGATAACAAAAGGCCATTTAAAACCTCCAAAGTGGAAAATTAATCTATTGCAAAAATATCTTCTGGCAAAGAGGGGCCAACACTTTTCTAGCATTCTTGTTCTAAACATATTTAAGGGGAATGAGATATTAATGGAAAAGAGGATATGGTGGCAAAAAACAAAAAAACAAGGCCCATTTTAGACCTTGTTTTTGGTATTACCTTCTACGGTTACGATTACGTAAGAATGTTGGAATATCTAATGTATCTTCTGCTTGATGACTTGAAACCGTTCTAACCGGTTCCTGAATCATTTCTTCTTCACGTTTAGGTTCTCTTCTAGTTTTATCAATAGAAGGTTTTACTTGTCCGAAAGAAGGTCTAGCTTGCTTTGGTACAGCTACTTCTTCATTAAAGCCTGTAGCGATTACCGTCACGACAATTTCATCCTTAAGGTTGTCATTAATAACGGAACCGAAGATCATGTTAACATCTTGGTCCGATGCAGTAGCCACAATATCAGCGGCTTCTTGAACTTCATATAAACTTAGGTTTGATCCACCCGTGATGTTCATAAGTACACCTTGTGCTCCATCGATAGACTTCTCTAGTAATGGAGAAGAAATTGCTTTCTTAGCCGCTTCTGCTGCACGGTTTTCACCTGCTGCAACACCAATACCCATAAGAGCTGAGCCTTTGTTAGACATAATCGTTTTAACATCAGCAAAGTCAAGGTTGATTAAACCAGGTGTAGCAATTAGGTCAGATATACCTTGTACACCTTGACGTAATACGTTATCTGCTTCACGGAATGCTTCAAGCATTGGCGTGCTCTTATCAACGATTTCTAATAAGCGATCATTAGGGATAACGATTAACGTATCTACTGCTTCCTTCATAGAGGAAATTCCACCAGCAGCTTGTGTTGAACGTTTTCTACCTTCAAATGTGAATGGGCGAGTTACAACACCTACTGTTAGAGCACCTAAATCTCTAGCAATTTGAGCGATAACTGGAGCTGCTCCAGTTCCAGTACCTCCGCCCATTCCAGCTGTAACGAAGACCATGTCTGCGCCTTTTAGGACTTCTTCAAGCTGTTCTTTACTCTCTTCAGCAGCTTTTTTACCAACCTCAGGGTTTGCACCTGCTCCTAAACCACGAGTCAATTTGCCCCCGATTTGCATTTTAATTTCAGCTTTTGATAAGTTTAACGCTTGTGCATCTGTATTAACTGCAATAAACTCTACACCTTGAACACCATGTTCAATCATACGGTTTACCGCATTATTACCGCCGCCACCAACGCCAATAACTTTTATCGTAGCTAAAGAATCTAAATTCGTATCAAATTCCAACATGACAAATCCTCCTAATTCGTCGTTATTCCTGGTAGCCTCGACTAAATATCTAAGAGATATGTAGTCCTGAATTTATTCAAAAAAGTATCCAAGGAATTTTTTAACTCTTGATGTAATTTTTTCTTCCGGTTGTTTTTCCGGCTTTGTTTTTGGTTGCGGTTGTTTCTGAACACGCTTTTCATTTACTTCACCAGCAACTGCACTGTTGCTCATGGCTCTTCCTTGAATTTTTGCATTTTTATAAGCAAATTTGATTAAGCCCACTGCAGTTGTATATTGTGATTCGCGCACTCCTATATAATCAGGGATGGCTATTCGAACACGATTTTGGAATACGATTTGAGCTAATTCGAGTAAGCCTTGTGAATTAGCAACCCCACCCGTTAATACATATCCACCAGGTAAATCGTGAACGCCTAAACGTTTTATTTCGTTTTGGATTAAATCAAACAATTCTTCCAATCTGGCTTCAATGATATCAGAAATCTCTAATTGGTTAAATTGTTGATGCTGATCACTCCCTATTATAGGTACACTGAACACTTCCTCTTCAGATGCATGGTCATAGAAAGCGTAACCATGTTTTACTTTAATTTTTTCTGCATCTTCAGTGGATGTACGTAGACCAATGGATAAATCTTTTGTAATATGCTCTCCACCAATCGGAATAACACTGGTTGACTTTAAATGTCCTTGGTCAAATACGGCAATTGTGGTAGAACCACCACCAATATCTACAAGAGCAACCCCTAGATTCTTTTCATCATTTGATAAAGCAAATGCACCTGCTGCCAGAGGCTGAAGGGTGATATCAAGAATTTCTAATCCCGCTCGTTCAACGCATCTAAGTGTATTATGTAAGATCGTTTTAGATCCTGTTATAATCGTTCCTTCAATTTCAAGCCTAACCCCTATCATTCCTCTAGGGTCATTAATTTCATCCAGACCGTCTACAATAAATTGCTTTGGTATAACATCAATAATTTCCCTTTCAGGAGGTATACTTACAACCTGTGCGGCATCTATTACTCTAGCAATATCCTCATTCGTAATTTCTCTGTTTTCACTAGAAACGGCCACTACACCATGGCATGGTTGTAACATTACATGATTACCTGTTACACCAACAATTACCTTTGTGATTTCCATTCCTATCATTCTTTCAGCTTGTTCGATCGCCTTTTTAATAGAATGAACGGTCTCATCTATATCAACAATGGAGCCTTTTCTTAATCCTTTAGACTTCACATTGCCTACTCCAATAATATTTAAAGAGTCATTGACCATTTCCCCAATGATTACTTTTACACTGGATGTACCGATGTCAAGACTTACATAAATTTCATTGCTGTTCATTCTCTGGCACCTCCTTTTAACATTCAATAAAGTTGAACAACAATCATGTTATTTAAACGAATTGGTTTATAAGTAAGTAAAATGAATATTCTACCGTTATGTTTATGAAGATATTTTAGGAGGAAAAAGTTATATTAAAGTATTTCTTTCCCTCTTCGTTCTTCAAAAAAAGTATGAATATTTATCATCTATAAAATTATTCGTCAAAATTAGGATTTTCCCTTTATAAAAATCAATATTTTTCTAATTTTTATTGTTTTGTAGACCATTTTGTCAATAATATTCTACGGATGACAGCAATATTTTGAAATAGCCTTACCCCAAATGCAAAAACGGCTGCTAAGTACAAGTCTACACCAATATGAACACCTAGAAAAGCTAAACTTGCAGCTAGAATAATATTGAAAAAGAAACCTGAGACAAATACCTTTTCATCGTAGACATTTTGAAGGTGTGCTCTTATTCCTCCAAACAATGTATCAAGTGCTGCTAAAACAGCTATGGACAAATAGTTAGAGTATTCATCTGGGATAGAAAAATCAGTTAATAAGCCCAGAATTACCCCAATAATTAATCCTAGAATTGGAAGCCACATATTATTTGCCTCCTTCGTCAGGTTTTACCAGCTCCATATAACGAACTCTAATAGAATCCTCATAAGGAGGAATAGTCGTTCTAATTTCTGGTTTATTTATACTCACTTTAAGGTTATCAATAAAGAAGTCTTCAAGCGCTTTTGAAACTTGCATCCGATTATACAACTTTTCAGCTGTTACAAGATCAGTTGTAAGTGCTTTGATTTCAATTGGAAAACGGTTAAGTGACCGTCCATTAATCTTTGTTTCTCCATTAATATCTCTAATGACCGTTGTATTTATCACCCTTTGACCACCAACTGATACATGTAAAGCCCCGTACATATTAAGCTCATTAAGTAACCTTTTTAAAAGATCAGCAGAAAAATAAATATCTCGTGCTTCACCTATAAATAGTTCTTCACTAAGAGGCTCAATAAACATCGTTATACCTGCACCCGTTACTTCCGTTAGCCCAGCTTCGGTTTTTAGTTCAATTAAAGTATCACGCAGAGCCTGTTCTTTACTAACTTTCCGCTCGGTTTCATACTTTGCTAATTTCGTTTCATTAGACCTAATTTCTCTAATCAGTTTTGACTGTAACTCTTTTTCCTTCGCTAAATCCTCACGTAATTGCCAAGTATCACGAGTATCACGAACTTTAGGTTGTTGGACTGTTTGAAACTGAACAGCTAACATAAAGCCGACAATAATCGTTATAATCGTTAAGCTATAATTTTTTTTTCTGTCCACGTAAATTCACCTAACTTTCCTTCTCTTAGTGGACAAGGCTTTTACATAATGGTTGTTTTCATATATTTTTTTGTAAAATTTAATATTGAAGGGTGCTAATATACTAAGCACCTACATAATCAGCATCCTATGTTCCTAAAATTGGCTCCAACTTTATTTCATCTTTTTTCTCTAAAGTAAATTGAACATTCTCATTCACCAACATGTCCTTTACACCGCCAGTTAGGTTCAGAGCAGAAGATAAAACCTCCGGGTCACCAATTGCAGTTATTTCAAAAGGAGCTGGATGTTGGGTTCCATCGATTTCAATAACTGGACCGTTACAAAGAATATAGGAGTTGTGCTGAAGTCTTTGTCCATTTATTGCAATTGCAGAAGCACCGGAAATATAAAGCTCATTTACAACTTTAAAAACGTGATGTTCATGAACAATATAATTATTTATATTTTTTTCATCAGGATTGTAATCTCCATCAGCAAGTGTCACCTTAACTCCCTTGCCTTTTACTTTCACTTTCCCTAAATACATTCTAAATTTTTCCGCATCTTCAGCTAGATTAAAAAACACCTGTTCTTCCTTTGCCAGATCTTTTTCAATCTCTAATAACTTATCTTGCTTTTCTTTTAATTCTTTTTGCAGACTCCGATTTGTTTTTTCCAAATCGATAAGTTGATTTCGGAGTTGCATGTCTCTCTCCCATTGGCTATTGGTAATAGGAGAAGAGCTATTTTCTTTTTTTGTAAGATGATAGGAGAAAGCCATTATATATCCCAAAACTAAACAAACGAGTGAGAGGATCACATATCTACCCTTCACTTTCATTTTCATTTTCAAGTCCTTCCTCCCCTTCCGTTTCATAGGCTTTAAAAAACGAGCCAACTTCAAGGTCGATTATCCCCTTTTTACTCGGATCCAATTGACTTACTATTGAAGGGTAATGAGGCATTTTTTCTGAAAAACTTCTTAATGAAGCACTTACTTCAAAGCCATCGTTCATAAAAAGAGTAATATGATATTTGTCCGTATCTTTTGGTGAATAATGAATTTCTGATATAGAATTTAAAACTTCCTCTGGTATTGATTCAAGTCCAGTTATCATTTCCCGTATGACATCCCCTTTTGTAAATCCAACTAAAATGGGAGCATTGACTGGAAGTTCTGAGACTGTTTTTTCTAAGATTTCTCCATTACCTAATACAGGCTGAAACTTTGCTTCTTTAGCTATGTAAGCCATTCTTTGCCATTCCTCTGTGTGAATATTAATTGTATTAGGAAGCTGGATGTCAATTTTAACATCCTTTAATTCTGGCAATTTCTTCAATTTGCTTGTAATTTCTTCTTGATTAATATTCCACATGTTTGTGTCTTTAGTTAAGCCTGTTATCTTAATCAATTCTTCCTCTGTATAAATGCGATTCCCTGATACCTTGATAGCCTTAACATGACTTAAAGGAGACTGAAAATATACGACACAAACAATTAAGGAAAAAAATAGTAAGAGAAGGAAGATGAGTCTTTTATTCGCTCTTTTTCGTCTTTGTTGTTTGAGCTTTGGAATTCGATCTTCTATTGAAACAACCTTCCCCTTATCCATTCTCCGTACACCCCTACTCTTTAAAGGAAATAATTAACATTATTAATTACATGTTCTCCTCAACGACCCCAAACAGTTATTTCTCTATCTGCTTGTCCTAAAGTTGACTATGTTTAGTCTAAGAGAAAAACAACGGCACGAGTAATCATGCCGTTCTAATACATTTAGGTCATATTTCCTGTATGGTTATTATGCAATAAAAACCTTTATGGTTAATGATATTGATTAATATCCCTGTACATCATGAGATAAATCTACCCTAGAAAAACAGTGGTTATTGTACCTTATTAAGTTTTCAAAGCACCCAGTAAAGATTAATAATTACAAAAAATTTGCTATTCTAGGGTAATATTATACCACAATATTTGGAACCAGTAAGGAGAATTTCCTGTTACTTTCGACCGATTATTTCCACTTCAGTTTCCATTTTCACTTCATATAAGTCATAAATAGTATTTTTTACATGCTGTATTAGAGCTAATACATCCTCTGCCTTCGCTGTTCCTGTATTAACAATAAAATTACCGTGCATCTCTGAAATTTTTGCCCCACCTATGGAGAACCCTTTTAATCCTGCAACCTCAATTAACTTCCCTGCATAATTTGGAAGTGGATTTCTAAAAATGCTTCCCGCACATGGAAAATTCCAAGGCTGAGTTTCTTTTCGATAATCTTTATTTTTCTGCATCTCAGCTAGTATTTGATCCTTTTTCCCCTCTGTTAGTTGGAAAACAGCCTCAACAACAACACCAGGACGTTTCTTTTGCAATACAGATGTACGGTAAGAAAACTCCATTTCATCTTTACTTAGCCATTCTAATTTCCCATCTTCAAACAAAACTAGTGCTTTCTTTAAAATATTTGAAATGTCTGAGCCATGTGCTCCTGCATTCATGTATACAGCGCCACCAACAGAACCAGGAATTCCACTTGCAAACTCAAGACCTGATAACCCTTTTCTACTGATAGAAGTGGCTAAGCTTACTAATGAATAACCGCCACCTACAGTGATTTCTGTTCCGCTCATCTCTAATTGATCAAGTCCAGGTCCCAGTTTGATGACCACACCTTCTATTCCTTTGTCTGAAACAAGCAAATTAGATCCTCTTCCGATCGTAATCCATTTAACCTTATGTTTACGGATAAGCTCCATCGCCTTCTTTAAATTATCTACAGAGGATGGTTCAATGAGTAAGTCAGCAGGACCACCGATTTTAATGGTTGTATGATTTGCTAAAAGTTCATTTTCCTTTACTTTTCCTACGTTTAATTCTTTAAGTTCTGATATGAATTCCTTCATATATACCTCCCTTTCCGTTACTGTGTTACATTATCATATGCAGATGTCATTTCTAGGCTACTTTTGTTTTTTCTTTACGAGCTCTTCCATTAGTTTATACAGTCTACTGGCAGCATCCTGTATTCCTAATTTTTGTGCTTTCTGTTTCATGTCTATTAATAAGTTTTCATTCATTAAAATGGAGTCTATTTGTTCAACAAGCTTTTTACCTGTTAATTCTTTTTCCGGCAATAATAAAGCAGCACCATGATCGCTTAAAGCACGTGCATTCTTTTCTTGGTGATTGTTTGTAACATACGGACTGGGAATTAAAATACTTGGAATCCCCAAAGAAGTTAATTCTGCTAAAGTGGTTGCCCCTGCGCGAGCAACAGTTAAGTCTATGCCTGCTAAGACCTCTGGCATATTATGAACAAAAGGCTTTATGACAACATTATCGGGATTTCCAATCAAGTTGACTTCCTTTTGAACCTCTTGATAATGCACATCACCAGTTACATAAAGGACTTGATATGGTTTACCTCCCAGTTCTGATAGAGACTTTAACACCGCACTGTTAATAGGTTTAGCCCCTCTGCTTCCACCAACAATTAAGACAGTGGGAACACCTATTTTTAAACCTGCCGTGAGTCTCCCTTGTATTCCATCTTGCCCGAGTACTTCAGATGCACGTGGATTACCCGTTAATATAACTTTTTCAGATGGAAAAAAATTCTTTGCTTCTTCAAAACACACAGCAATCCGGTCTACATAACGACTTAAAAATTTATTCGTTAAACCAGGAACACTGTTCTGCTCATGAATAATAGTTGGTATCCCAAGTTTAGCTGCAGCATATACAACAGGCCCGCAAACGTATCCACCTGTCCCAATGACTACATCTGCCTTAAACTCTTTTAACATTCTTTTACTATCATTAACACCTTTTAAAAACCTTAATACCGTCTTTACATTTTCAAAAGACAGCTTTCTTTTGAATCCAGTAATATGTATTGATTTAAAAGGGATATTTTCACGAGTGACTAGCCCACTCTCTAGCCCTTTTTCAGTTCCTATATATAAAAACTGTGCTGACTCGTTCTCTTTTTTTATCTCTCTTATAAGTGCAAGTGCTGGGTAAATATGTCCTCCAGTACCGCCTCCACTAACAACAATACGCATTCTTTCACCTCATGAGAAAAAGTGTTTTTTGTTTTAACTATGCTGTCCTCTTTACTGTAACAGTTTTAAACTTGCTGAAAACAGCCTTTGGTGTTATTTCACCTTCCTCGCATTACTCATTCTACTATATTCTAATTGGAATAAAGGAAACAATGATAGAATGTCATTTAAATGTAATATTTTTTGTTTGATTCGTAAACTTTGTTTCTTTGTTGCCATTAAGTAATATTCTAGTAGTGTTAATTAAGGCATACGCCTGAAAATTAAGATGATAATATAATGTTGCTATTTAATCAAATTAATTTTTTTCCAACCTATATCATACTAAAAGACAAGCCGTTAATTCCACCATGAACTATAATAATTGATTTCCTAAATTCCAAAATTCGGAACCTTTAAAGTAAATTGGTTCATTTATTTAGTCCGTTCCTTTCCGCTCCAGGCACTTGCTTTCCGGGGGGCGTTCGTCAAGCCTCCTCGTCGCAAGCTCCTGTGGGGTCTCGACTGAAACGCTAATCCCCCAGGAGTCAAGTGCCTTCCGCTGCAATCCACTCAGCGATTTAAACTTTGTTAAAAGTTACAATTTATTTTCTACAATCAAGAACAAAACAAAAAACGAACATCTTTAAAAATGTTCGTTAAATATTAGGTCATTTCTTCCCATTTTTATAATACTTATCAACACCATTAGCAATACCCACAGCAATTTTTTGTTGGTATGCTTTGGTTGAAAGTTTTTTATCTTCTATTTTATTACTCATAAATCCTATTTCGGGTAGGATTACGGGGTGCTTTGACCAATTGAATCCGGTGAGGTCGGTTCTTGGAGATAGTCCTTTTCCATTGAACTTTTTAGCTTTAGTCGTTTTTATGAGTTCGTTGATTACGATTTCAGCTGCTTTTTTACTTTTAGAGTTAATTGATTTTGTATAAGTTGCAGATGGATAGAGTACATGAATTCCTGAGACGTTTTTGTTTGTACTGCCGTCAGCATGGACTCTAATGGTCAAATCTGGTTTCTTTGAATTACAATACTTGGCACGGTCCACATTACTTAAAGATACATTATGAGTAGTTCGTGTCATATAAACCTTATAGCCTCGTTTTTTTAATTCACTCTGAAGTTTTTTCGAGACCTCCAAAACTAGTACGTATTCAGGTTTTTTGGTTACAATCCCAGCCGTTCCGGAGGAAACCTTTGGCTTCATTGATTTAGATCCTGGTGCAATGGGTTCTAATTTATTTATTCCTACTTTTTGATGTCCGGGGTCAATACATATAACTTTACCGGCAGCATCTGCTTGTTTTGGGTGATGAAATACACTTATGAACAAAATAATTACAATAAATAACTTAAAAAAACTCTTCATGATAATCCCCTTCGCTGTAAATAATTCTTTTAAAACATTTTAACCTATTTTAGAAGATATTGGTCGATTATTCTCCGAACGAAAATAAGCCTGAGAATGTTCCAAATGAACTTCTCAGGCTTAAACTCTTAATATCTAGAATGTCGGCTAATATTTAATAGTACCCCAATGGCCATTAACATGAGGGTTAGAGAGGATCCACCATAACTTAAGAACGGGAGAGTGATCCCTGTTACAGGCATTAGCCCTGTTACAACCCCAATGTTAATCATAACTTGAATAGCAACCATTGCTATGATTCCTACGGCTAAGAAACTTCCAAATAGATCGGGTGCTCCTAAAGCAATTCTTATTCCACGCCATAACAATAGAGAGAAAAGTAAAAGTACAAACGATCCGCCAATAAATCCAAGCTCTTCTGCCAATATAGCAAAGATGAAATCAGTTTGTGGTTCAGGTAAGTAGAAGAATTTCTGCCTACTTTGTCCCAAACCTAAGCCGAATAATCCTCCTGGCCCTATTGCATATAAGGATTGGATAATTTGGAATCCACTCCCTAACGGATCTTGCCATGGATCTAAAAAGGAAGTAATCCTTTTTATTCGGTAAGGAGCTGAAATTACTAGGCCAACAAACCCTAGAACACCTAACATCCCTAAACCGACAAAGTGGCTAATTTTAGCCCCAGCTATAAAAATCATCACTACACATGTTCCAACCATAACCGTTCCAGTTCCTAAGTCGGGCTGAAGCATAATCATACCAAAAGCGAGAAATACTAATCCTAGAGAGGGAACTAATCCTTTTCTAAAAGAAGTGATTTTCTTTTGATTTTCCGATAAATATTTTGCTAAAAACGCAATCATTGCTAGTTTCATGAACTCAGATGGCTGTATAGAAAAGGCACCTACACCAATCCAGCTTCTTGACCCATTTCGAACGTTCCCGATCCCTGGTATTAATACAAGGACAAGAAGAACGAAACAGACGATCAGGATAACCTTTGCAAATTTTCTCCATGTCCAATAATCTATGTTCATAATGAAAAACATAGCAAAGATTCCAACACCAGCAAACAACATTTGTCTTTTTGCAAAAAAGAAGGAGTCATTAAATTTATACTCCGCCCATACCGCACTTGCACTGTAAACCATAATTAGTCCAACAGCAAGTAAAGTAAATGTTACAATCATTAAGATTAAATCGGGAGTAGTTCTCTTAGTCGGCAACGCAACACACCTCGAATGCAAGTTTTAGGGCTTACACGTAAGGTTTTACTCCGTCTTAGAACAGATGACTAAACATTATGCCAAACACTTATGTTCCGTTTTGTAGACAAGCCCTTACTTAAGCTTATGCACCGCTTCGATAAAAATGTCTCCCCTAACCTCAAAAGTTTTATACTGATCCCAGCTTGCACATGCAGGTGATAAAAGTATTACATCTCCAGGCTTTGAAAGATTAAAGGCAGCGGGTACTGCTTTTTCAACATTATCGACACGCTGTACCGTTTTTATTCCTGCTTCAAGGGCTGCTTTCTCAATTTTCTCAGCCGTTTGACCGAATGTTACGACTGATTTAACATTTTTTAGAGAAGGTACCAATTCATCATATTCATTTCCCCTATCTAACCCACCTGCTAGCAAAACGATAGGCTGATTAAAGGCTGCTAAGGCATTTTTAGTTGCTAAAATATTCGTAGCTTTTGAGTCATTATAAAACTTTCTACCTTCAAATTCATGAACATATTGAAGGCGATGCTTTACACCTTTGAAGGTATTAAGAACTTTATAGATTGCCTCATTTGTTACACCTGATATTTTTGCTGCAGCAACCGCTGATAAGATGTTTTCAAGATTATGTGCACCCGGAAGCACGATATCCACTGTATTCATCACTTTTTCCTGGTTAAAATACACCCATCCATCCTGAACAAAAGCACCATTATCAAGAATCCTACTAGTTGAAAATGGGACAATCTTTGCTTTGGACTGACGAGCAATTTCCATTACTTCAGGCTGATCGCTATTACAAATAAAATAATCATTTTCGGTTTGATTCAACGTGATATTCGCTTTCGCTTGCCAATATTCATGTAGAGTTCCATGATAATCTAAATGAGCATCATATAAATTAATTAAAATTGCGATCTTAGGATTAAAGGTTTGAATCCCCATGAGCTGGAACGAAGAAAGCTCAATAACAATAGTCTGATCCTCGGTAGCCTCTTGAGCTACATCTGAAGCTACTGTGCCAATGTTACCCGCTATAAGAGGCGATTTTGCCCCTTCATGAAGCATTTCATACACCAAAGTGGTCGTTGTTGTTTTTCCATTCGTACCCGTAATAGCTACAAAGGGAGCTTCAGAAATTTTATAAGCTAGCTCAACTTCAGTAATGACGGGAATTCCTCTCGAAAGAGCTCCTTCAATCATTGGATTATGATAAGGAATTCCTGGATTTTTTACAATTAGCTCAAATCCCTCATCAAGCAAGTCAATGGGATGATCTCCACAAATAACAGTAATCCCCTGTTCTAATAGACCCTGTGCCTCAGGGTTCTCTGAAAGCGGCTTTTTATCATTGACCGTAACAAAAGCCCCTAATTTATGTAAAAGCGAGGCCGCACCAACCCCGCTTTTTGCTAATCCTAAAACTAATATTTTTTTATGACGGTAATCATTTATCTGTTTCAACTACAACCACACCTCGATATAAATTCCAAGTACTGCAAAAAGTATTCCAACACTCCAGAACGTCACTACTACTCGCCATTCAGACCAACCAACTAGTTCGTAGTGATGATGAAGTGGACTCATCCGGAAAATCCTTTTTCCAGTTGTTTTAAAAGATATTACTTGTAGTATAACGGAAAGAGTTTCAATAACAAATACTCCTCCGATAATAATTAAAATAATCTCTAATTTTGTTAAAATGGCTATGGTTGCAATCGCTCCACCTAGTGCTAATGAACCTGTATCTCCCATAAAGACTTTTGCAGGGTGTGCGTTAAATACAAGGAAACCAAGTACTGCTCCGACAACTGCTACAGAAAAAATGGATAGTTCAAATTGAGATTGATTCCAAGCTAATACCGCGAAAGCACCAAAGGCGATCGCAGCTGTACCAGATACTAGACCATCTAAACCGTCCGTTAGGTTAACTGCATTAGAAAACCCTACTAACCAGAAGATAATAAAAAATACATATCCAAACCCTAAGTCTATTGAGTAGTCTGTTAACGGAATTGAAACCTCTGTTGAAAAGTCATTTTGTTTAAAAATAAAGTAAAATACAACAGAAATAATAATTTGACCTAATAACTTTTGTTTGGAAGTAAGTCCCAGATTTCGTTTCATGACAACTTTGATAAAGTCATCTAAAAAGCCTAATAAACCAAATCCAAGTGTTACTAATAAAAGTAAATATGTTTTTACAGTTGGCTCTGCATATTTACTTGTCATCACTAAAGTGGTAATCACGATAGATAGTAAAATCATAATACCGCCCATAGTAGGCGTACCTGATTTTTTCTGATGTGATTTAGGTCCTTCTTCACGAATGCTTTGTCCAAATTTCAACCTTCTTAAGAAGGGAATAAATACTGGAGATAATAAAACAGTAATTAAAAAGCCTAATAGGATTGTGAAAAAAATAACTTGCTCCCACATATTACCCCCTCCTTTCTAGTGACTGTATGTGTTGGATTCTAGACAACTTTTCCACCTTTACAGAACTATCATATGTGCTGGTACCATCATTCAGAAGTTTTTCATTTAAAATAAGGAAATTCGTCATATTTATAATTGCGTTAAACATTGTATGATTTTTTAACATATTCTTTTTGCCTTTCAGTGAACTGTAATATTGATTAATATTTAGTATATAGATAAGTATCTTGTTTCCTAAAACTTAATTAGCTTCTTTCTCCATGATAGCTTCTTTTGCTACTAAGCGATCATCAAACTCAAATACTTGATCACCAATTTGTTGATACGTTTCATGGCCTTTTCCAGCAATTAAAATAACATCGTCTTTTTTAGCATGTTTTACGGCATACTGGATAGCTTCCCTACGATCGACAATAGATACATATTTTTGTCCTTCGACTCCTGCTTCCATTTCTTTAATAATCAGTTCAGGGTCTTCGCTCCTCGGATTATCAGAAGTATAAATTGGGAAGTCACTGCAGTCAAAAGCTATTTTTGCCATTACAGGACGTTTCGTACGATCTCGGTCTCCTCCACACCCAACAACTACATAAACATCCCCTTTAGCGAACTGTTTAATCGTGTTTAATGCATTCTCTAGACTATCTGGAGTATGAGAGTAATCAACAATGACGGTAAAATCCTGTCCCCCATCTACAATTTCAAAGCGGCCAGCGACTCCTTGAACACTTTCAATTGTTTGAATAATTTGGTTCAAACTAATACGAGAAGCAAGACCTGCCCCAATACTAGCAAGCACGTTATACACACTAAATTTCCCAATTAAATTCATGACTATTTTATGTTTTCCATAAGGACTTAATAGCTCAAATTCTGTTCCCTTTGCGGTCATCTGGATATTGACTGCTCTTAAATCTGCCTCTTGGTCGATTCCATAGGTTAACACATGAGCAGATGTTGATACCTTATATTCCTCACTAGCAGGATCGTCTGCATTAAGGATGGCAAATTTAGGATTGTTAATATTGAATATATTACCAAGTTGAGCAAACAATAAACCCTTAGCTCTTCTATATTCATCCATCGTATGGTGAAAATCTAAATGATCTTGTGTTAGGTTAGAGAATACAGCTATATCAAAGTCTGTTCCATGGACTCTACCCTCTACAAGTGCATGTGAAGAGACTTCCATTACTGCTGAATCAACACCTTCATCAACCATTTGTGAAAATGTTTTTTGAAGAGTTAAGCTTTCCGGTGTCGTATTTTTTGTCTCTAACTCTTTCAACCCAATCCTTGTGTACATCGTTCCAATCAACCCTGTGCGTTGTTTGGCATCAGCAAATATTTTTTCTATGAGGTGACTGATCGTTGTTTTACCATTTGTTCCTGTTACACCTACAAGATGAAGCTTATGACTAGGTTGGTTATAGAACGCATCTGCTAACACAGCCATTGCTCTTTTTGTGTCTTTTACAATAATAACAGGTACATTAAGCCCTAGGTCTCTCTCAGCTATAACAGCAGCTGCACCTTTTGCAACCGCGTCTTTGGCAAAGTCATGTCCATCTACAGTAAAACCTTTAATACAGATGAACAAACTGCCTTCTTGAACTTTGCGATTATCATTCTCTATAGATGAAATATCAGGGTTTGGTCCGTTAAACGGTACAAGCAACTGCAAGTGGCTCAATAAGCTATGTAACTTCATAAAATCAATTCCTCTCATTCTAAACACGCAATTCTGTAATCATTCAACTATATATTTAGTCTGTTATTTGCGCTCTAATGACACTTCGCATCCCAATTACTTTAAAAAACATGCGCTTACTATTTTACATGATTACCGCTCATTTAGCCATTTTATTATAAATTGGAAATAAAAAAGATACGTTCCTATCATATTTGTAACGATAAATCTATTTAGTATATGATAAAGAGATATTATTGTTCATAAGACCTCTTATCGTTATGTTATTATTCTCTAATAGGGTCATTATTTCCTTCAATAACAAAGAGGGCGGCGAGTATTAGTGCCGCCCTCTCCCTATTCTATGTTGTGTACTCTCAGTAGTTTGTTTAGTTTTTGTATCAAGCCTTATTCCTTCTTATCAAAGTATAACCTGATAGTAGAACCTTCTTTCAGTTTTATGCCAGGTTGAGGAGTTTGTTTTATTACAGTATCTCCGTCACCACTAGCATCAATTCTAAGGTTAACGAAAATCTCTCCTATTTCTTTCTTCGTCATCCCCACTACGTTCGGTACCTCTACCATTGGAGTGTCAGGGTACGTATATTCTTTTTCTAGTTGTCCCTTTCTCGGTTTCACACCTAAGGCTCTCAAGCTGTCTCCCATAATGTTACCGACAATCGGTGCTGAAACAACTCCCCCGAACTGAACAGTTCCTTTTGGGTTATCTACAGCTACATAAACAACTAGTTCTGGATCATCCGCTGGGGCAAAACCAATGAATGAAACAATGTGGTTGTTTTCCATATATCGCCCATCTTTAACTTTTTGGGCCGTCCCTGTTTTTCCACCAACACGATATCCTTCTACGAATGCCTTTTTCCCTGAACCTTGTGCAACTACACTTTCTAGAGCATGTCTAATTTCTTTTGAAGTTTCTTCAGATATTACTTCCCTTTTAGCCACAGGAGTCTTTTTCATTACAACTTCTCCCGTTTTTGGGTCGATTAATTCTTTAGCAATATAAGGAGTATATAAGGTTCCACCGTTTATAGCGGCTGATAATGCGGCTACCTGCTGGATTGGTGTAACGGACACACCCTGTCCAAAAGCAGTGGTTGCAAGTTCAACTGGACCAACTCGGTCTAGATTAAATAGAATCCCTTTTCCTTCTCCTTGAAGGTCTATTCCGGTTTTTTCACCAAAACCAAAGTTTCTAATATATTTAAATAAAGTTTCTTTTCCTAATCTTTCTCCAAGCTCTACAAATCCTGGGTTACATGAGTTTTGTACCACTTCAAGGTAGGTTTGACTACCATGTCCCCCTCTTTTCCAGCAACGAAGATTAGCTCCTCCCACTTTCACAGAACCTGAATCGTGAAAATGTTCGTTTTCTAAATCTACCTTACCTTCCTCTAATGCCGCTGCTAGAGTAATAATCTTAAAGGTAGAACCAGGCTCGTATGTACTCCATACAGGTAAGTTTCGATTGTATACCTCAGGAGCAACTTCTTGAAATTTAGCTGGGTCAAATCCTGGTCTACTAGACATTGCTAAAATTTCACCGTTATTAGGATTCATTGCTATTGCGATAATTCCATCTGGATTATAAGTAGCTTGGGCAATATCAAGTTCTCTCTCAATAATCGTCTGTACTTTTGAATCAATCGTTAATTTAAGATTTAAGCCATCTTCAGGTGGGTCATAATCATCTGCCATGTCATTCATTCGTTTTCCTTTAGCATCTGCATAAAACTGAACAGACCCTTTTTCGCCTTTTAAATCCTTATCATAATAAAGTTCTAATCCCATTAAGCCTTGATTATCAATACCGGCAAAACCTAAAACATGGGATAAGTAGTTTCCGAATGGATAATGCCTTTTTGAATCCTCGCCAATGTAAACTCCTTCTAATCCTAACGATCTTACTTCTTTTGCTTTTTCATGTGTAATTTTTCTGCCGCCAGAGATCCTAACATTCATCTCTTTTTTTGTAATATCCTTATACAGTTTTTCTTTTGATGTATTTAACACAGCTGCAAGTTTTTCCGCCGTTTCAACGGGGTCTTTAATTTGTCTTGGTACAACATAAACAGTAGGAGCACTCATGTTAGTAGCTAATGCTACTCCATTCCGATCAACAATCTCCCCCCGTTCAGGTTCAAAAGGAATATTACGACTCCAAGAATCCTTCGCTCCATCTGTTAACCAATTCCCTAGAAAAAACTGCACATACCCTAGCCTAACATCGATTATGAAGAAAATTAAAATTCCACATAATAATGCTATTGTTAACCTCTTTCTCACTGTTACATTTGAAACTCGCATTGGACGAACCTCCCTACAATATGGCTCGTTCAACTATATGCTTGTACAAAAAGAAATAGAACGTTCAAACTTCTTGAACGTTCTAACCTTAATATAAATTAAGCTCCCTCTACATTTTCCTCTTCGCTCTCAACCTCTTCTTCCTTTTTCTTGGAAGACTCTATTTGTTGTAAAGGGGTTTCCAGGTGTATTAATAAGTAGTCATTTTCTTTTAAGCGATGACCTGCTTGAATACTCTGTTTAACCACATATCCGCTACCTGTCATATTTAATTCGACTTCAGCAAGACTTGCCACTTTTATAACATCTCTTAAAGACCATCCAGTCATATCAGGGGCCTTTAATTTGCCATTAGTTTTAATAACTATTTTTTCTCCTTCTAAAAGCGGACTACCCTTTTCAGGAAGTTGTTTAATGATTTCAGAACCTTTTCCTAAGAAAACAGGGTTCACTCCAAGATCATTTAATTTTTTTGTAGCCTCTTCAACTGTTAACTTAGAAAGGTCTGGCATTTTTATTGTTTTAGCTTTCTTCTGTTTACTTGGTTGTATATTTAAGTACTGAAGACTATTTTTCATAACGGGTTTAAAAATCTTTGATACAGGTTCTGAACCGTAAGCGTAGTGTTCAACATCTGGTTGTTGTACTGCAACATAGACTATCAACCTTGGGTTATCAACTGGAGCCATACCTAAAAAGGAAAACACATAATCATTTTTACCTGTTAAATAGATTCCCTTCTCTGTTAGATTCGCAGTTCCTGTTTTACCCGCTACATCATATCCCTCTATATTATAACGTCCATAACCGGTCCCTTTTTCAGAAGTAATAACCGTCTCAAGAATTTCTCTTACTTCTTTAGCTGTATTAGGTGAAATAGGGGTCCCTACAACTTCTGGTTGTGTCTCCTTCGCTTCTCCTGTGTTTGGATTCACGACTTTTTTGATTACATGTGGTTTAAGCATGTTACCATCATTAGCAACTGCAAATGCTGCTTGAATTTGTTGAATAGGTGTAATGGCTGATCCTTGCCCGTAACCAGTTGTAATCTTATCTAATGGATATTGATAAACAATTTTCCCACTTGTTTCGGCCGGTAATTCAATACCAGTCGGATTATCGAATCCAAATTTTGTTAAGTAATCACGGTATGATTCATAGCCCAACTTTTCCTTTACTAACTTGGCAAAAGCTACGTTTGAAGAACGCTGAACCCCTTCTAGATAGCTTATAGAACCCCATCCAACTGTATTATGGTCATGGATGGCCCTTGAGTTTTCGGTTGGTCTGTATGAACCCGAATGGTAAGTTTCATTTGAATTAAAAACCTTTTCTTCAACAGCAGCAGCTAAAGTAAAGATTTTCATCGTTGATCCTGGTTCGAATGAGTTTTCAATTGCCTCGTTATGCCAGCTATCCGCAATTCCTTCTCTTGTTTTAGGATGAAAAGTGGGTCTCTGTCCCATTGCTAAAATATCGCCCGTTTTTGGATCAGCAACAATAGCGATAATTTTTTTAGGTTTATATTCCTTAGCCACTTGGCCCATAGCATCCTCAAGGAATGTCTGTATCTTCTTATCTATTGTTAAATAAACATCTTGACCATCTTTTGCAGGAATAACTTTCTCCTTCCCATTTGGTAAAATATATCCCCACAAATCACTTTCGTAATTGATGGAACCATCTTTCCCCGTTAAGATGTCGTTCATCGTTTTTTCAATTCCTAATTGACCTTCTTGCTTTGCTTCTCCCTCTTTCTTATCTACATAACCAACTAGGTGAGAAGAAAATACCCCGTTAGGATAAAACCTTTTTGAATCACGTAAAAAAGTAATTCCAGGTAACTTTAGTTTTTCTATCTCCCCTTTTGTTTGTAAAGAAATATCTTTACCTTCTTTTCCAAACTCTACTTGAAACGGACCTTCTTTAGAAAGAATTCTATAAATCTCTGATTCTTTTATATTGATATATCTAGCTAGTTCCCTAGCCGTTTTTTCTTTATCAACAACATGTCTTGGCCTATCTTTGTTGGTTGTCATTTTTTCATCTAATATAGCAATAAGTGTATAAGATGCAGTATCTTCTGCAATGACTTCTCCATTTCGATCATAAATCGTTCCTCTTTTTGCTTTTAGCTCACCTTTTTTTAAATATTTTGCCTGAGCCTGAGCGGCTAAAGGCTGGCCGGCTACTTCTCCCGTAACCTGTATGGAAACAAAACGGAACATTAAGACAAAAAAGAGCAGGCTAAATAATCCAAATAATAACGCTGCTCCTACATTCATATATGGTTGTTTCTTCATTAATCTTGCACAACCTTAACGTTATCTTCACTTAGCTTAAGGCCCAGTTCCTTTGCCTTAGCCCAAATTCTTTCATAAGTTTTTAATTCACTCACTTGCATTTCAAGGTCATTATTCGCTCTTGTTTGTTCTTGAATAGCCACCTTTGTGCTTTGTATGTCTTTATTTACTTGATATATATCAGACTGATTGCCAATAATGGTTACAGCACCGTAACAAACAATAGCACAAAAAGTCAAACCTAGAACCTTTTCACCTGGAGATAACTTAAACTTGTTTGATTTTTTTGGAGCTTGTACCGTTTGATATTGCGTTTGCTGGACTTGTTCTTGCTCTTGTTGAAGTTTCCTTGCTAAATTACTCATCAATATCCCTCCAATGTTAAATGATTATAGCTTTTCCGCAACTCGTAACTTTGCTGACCTTGCACGATTATTTGCCTCAAGTTCTTCGTCTGAAGGTAAAATCGGCTTTCGTGTTATTAGTTTTAATATAGGTTTATACTCATCTGGAATGATTGGAATTCCAGGAGGTAAATTTGGTGTCTCACTATGTTTCTTCAAGGTAACTTTGCAAATTCTATCCTCAAGAGAATGGAATGTGATCACACTAATTCTTCCACCAGGATTCAGGATTTGTATCGCTTGTTCTAATGATCTTTCGAAAACACCTAATTCATCATTAACAGCTATCCTTACAGCTTGAAAGATTCTTTTGGCAGGATGTCCACCTTTTCTTCTCGCTGGGGCAGGAATGGCATCCTTAATGATTTCTACTAATTCCCCAGTAGTTTCTATTGGTTTAGTCGCTCTATTAGCTTCAATTTTTCTAGCTATTTGCTTAGAAAATTTCTCTTCCCCATATTTAAAGAAAATTTTCACCATTTCCTCGTATGACCAATGATTGATTACATCATAGGCTGAAAAATCGGCATCTTGGTCCATTCTCATGTCTAATGGAGCATCGTTATGATAACTAAATCCTCGTTCAGGTGTATCAAGTTGAGGTGAAGAAACCCCTAAATCATATAAAACACCATCTACTTTATGTATTCCTAACTTTTCTAACTCTTCTTGTAAGTGCTCGAAATTACTTTTAATGATGGTAACTCGATCTCCATATTCCGCTAGTTTTTCCTTTGCATGGGCAATCGCTGTTTCATCTTGGTCGAAAGCATATAGCTTTCCCTTTTCAGACAACTTCGACAGGATTAAAGCACTATGCCCCGCCCCTCCCATTGTACAATCTACATAAATTCCATCTGGATTGATATTTAATCCATCGACCGTTTCATCTAATAACACTGTTGTATGTTCAAACATAGATGTCCACCTTTCTAAAATGAACGCTAAAATAAACCTTACATAGCAATTCTTATTATTCGTGTTTCGTTATAAAGGAATACTCTAAACGAAACAATTATTTAATCTTTTATATATCGAATCCAATCATATTTTCTGCAATTTCTGCGAAAGAGTCTTCAGATTCAGCAAAATAGCCTTCCCAAAGCTCTTTACTCCAAATCTCAATTCGATTGGAAACCCCTAAGACGACACATTCTTTTTCTAACTTTGCGTATTGCATTAGAGGAGCAGCTATATTTATTCTTCCTTGTTTATCCAGTTCACATTCAGTGGCACCAGAAAAGAAAAATCGGGTAAACGCACGGGCATCTTTTTTAGTAAGTGGTAGGTTTTTTAGTTTATCTTCAAGTAGTTTCCATTCTTCTAATGGGTAACCAAATAAACATTGATCTAAGCCTCGTGTTAACACGAACATTTCACCAAGATGATCACGAAACTTGGCAGGCACGATTAGACGGCCTTTGCTATCAACATTATGATGGTATTCACCCATAAACATGCCTACTACCCCCACTCTCTACCCTAAATGTACCACAATCCCCCACTTTCCTCCACATGTTTTTATAAATTCTACTATCTCCATTAAATTCCTTCTTTATGGAAAAGATTTTATCAAATAGATTCGAATTTAGTTCTTTTAGATTATTCAATGTTTGTGAACTAAGGTATTTTCTCATAATATATTGACTTGTCTCTGAAGTTTGCCCGTTGATTTCCGCTCCAGGCACTTGCTTTCCGCGGGGAGGGATGGGAGCCTCCTCGGCTTTACCGCCTGTGGGGTCTCCCATTCCCTCTACATCCCGCTGGAGTCAAGTGCCTTCCGCTCCAATCAACTCAGTATAGTTAAAGTTAGAACCATTTTTGAACAAAAAAAGACCTTATCTATTTAGATAAAGTCAAAAATCATTTATTAAAGCTTCACCACATTATGGTTTCCATCAAAGCGGAATGGTTGTTTTAGAAGTTCATCTATGAATGTTAAACCATATTGATTTAAGTAATAGAAAACATTCCAAATACGCTCTTGTGGATAATTTGATGGCTTTAAGGAATTGGCGATTCGGTCGTATTTATTTAGCCTTACTTGATGTTTAAGTTTCTGTGCTTCTTCTATTTTATTTGCCATGAAATCAATTTGATTGAATAAAATAGTTTCATTTTTCTCAAGCAATGGAGCTAATCCTCGATATTCATTTGATGTCTTTAATCGTACTTGTTCATAGTTTTGCTTTAACTGATCCTTCATTTGAATAAATAAATGATCATAAGTATTATCTTTTACTTCATTATAAAACTGTTCCTTACTGTTATTTACACCTAATTGAAGAACTTCTTCTACGCTTAAGTTTAAATCATTTAGATCTGTCTCAATATCTCTTTCTAATAAAGTAATATTTAAACGAGGAACAATAGGTGGTATTTTTAATCCAAATAACTCAAATGCTTTTTTCAATTCAGCCCAGTATAAAATTTCACCTGGACCAGCAATAAAGGCAAGGGTTGGAAAAAGCCACTCTTGTGTTAGTGGTCTAGTCACTACGTTATTGCTAAGTTTTTCTGGGAATTCAGCAGCGATTTCCAATAACTGTTCTTTTGTAAATGAAACAGAATCGTTTTTACCTACAAATTGATTCATTTCCTGATTGTATTCTAGTAAGATACGTTCATGATGAGTTTCATCGTAAAAAAATAGATTAGCTGCTTGGTCTGTAATGGAAATACCGTTATTGTATCCTTGATTCTGTAGTTCAACTTGTTGGACTTTTAAGGCTTCTGTAATATGAATAGATTCTTTTATTTGTTTCGTAAATATTTCTTTTTCTAGCTTTCGAAGTTCTTTATCTCCTGAATCAACAATGAGTAAACCGTGTTCCTTAAAAAGCTCCATTACTATATGAGCAAAAAAGTCAATAAAGGTTTCAGAGCTATTAATAGATTTTTCAGCTAAGTCTAAAAGACCTTTTGTATGTACCGTTTCACCTAAAGTCTCAATTATTTTATTTGTCCATTGCAAACAAATAGTTTTATTAATAGGTACATCTGACACCATTCTCTTATCCAGAACTCTTTCTGGATACACTTTTTTCTCTAGTTTGCTCTCGTTTTCAATAAATACATGGTTAACCTCATCAAAATCATGGTCCTCCCCTGCAATCCAAAACACAGGAACAACCGGTACACCTAACTCCACTTCTTTTTCTTCAGCCAGCTTAATTATAGAAATCACTTTATGGATTGTATAAAGTGGGCCAGTTAAAACCCCCGCTTGTTGCCCACCAATAACAACAACACTATCTTTTTGCCTCAACTTATCAATCGAAGCCAAGACTTGATCTGAGCTTGGGTATTTGCCCATAAACTGAGTAATATGATCGGCTAGTTCATTACGCATAAAGGGCTGGCTTTTCAAATCAATAAGACGTTTCTTATAGTCCGAAGAATCTTGGTAATTATAATGAAAAAAACGATCTATATTAAGTTTATTTAATGTATAATCAGTAGCTAATTGATTCGTTGCTGGGATGAAGAGATTAAAAATCTCCATTTATGTACTTCCTTTCTAGTCAACAATTTATTCCATTTAGAGTATAGCACTGTCTATATGTAAAATAAAAAACTTTGCCTATAAAATTTATATTTGCTTTAACCATTCCCAATATAAGATTTTTTATAATCTATCTTTACTCTAGAATATCTATAACATTGAACTAGAAATACTTTTAAAAAGCCCAATACAAATGAGGACAATGTAGATAGAAAAGAAAATCATAAAAGTAAAACGCCAAAAGCCTCTAAAAACTCTAGTAAAATCAATTTCCTCTTTAAGTTTCCAATTTAAGACGACAACAATGATAGCTACACTAATTAAACCGAGAAGAATCATCCATAGGAATGATTTTTGCCAGATGACTATGATTAAGAAATGTACAGATAAAATAAACAAAATCGTACTCGCATCTAGAGCAATCTTAACCGAGCGGCGATGGTGCTTTGTTATTTGTTTGCTTATGATAAAGACAATCAAGTATCCTAGTATAGGTAGTGTGATAAATGTAGCTATAATACTAGAGAAAAAAGCTGACATCCCTATTTCCCCTCTCCCTCAAACTCCATACCCTTTATTGAATGATAATATGTGTTTACGATTGGAGCATCTATCTCTTTCTTTGCAGCTACTTCTATTAAATAACCAAGTATGGCATCTACTTCTGTTTTTCGATTTTCCTCAATATCCTTTAACATAGACGACCGATTATTAGCCGTTTGCTTACAAATATCTACTAAATTTTGATAGTATGTGTTTTTTGCCTCTAACTGTAAAATATCATTAACTTCATTAAATAGAGAATCAAATAATTGCTTGTAGTAGGGATTTTCTATTAATTTCCCGTTTGGTGTCTTTAAAATGGCTGTTAATGGGTTTATAACAGCATTCACTACTAATTTTTTTAGTAGCATCTCCATGTAATTTTCTTCAACTACGAAAGGAAAAGAATCTTTTAAAGGTAAGGTAAACGAACGGATGAAAGAATTTTCTACCCCTTTAAAATTCGCTATTCTTGCTATGCCTATTCCAGTATGAGATACAGTATTATTATTTATACGGTATGCTCCGTGCTCAATAACGCCAACGTAAATATTCGGTATATTTAAACTCTCAAGTAGCTTTAAATGTCCCATGCCATTTTGTAAAAATAATAGATGGTCTCCTGCACCTATGTTCATATTCTGTATAACTTCAGTCAACTGATATTGTTTAACACAGAAAACAGTTAAATCCTCTGTACCTGATGACCACTCTGTATATAGTTTTGCATTCACACTAATATTATCTTTATTGTTCGACCTTTCTAGAAAAACCCCCTCTTTTAATAGCTTTTTCTTTTGATTACTTGTTCTCGTATAAACCGTAACTTCATGTTTGAAACTTAAATAATATGATATAAGTAAACCAATAGAGCCCCCGCCAATAATTCCAATCCTCATTAAAAGACCCCCTTGGGCTATATGTAAAAAACGCTATCCATTTCCTAGGTTTCTTTACCTAAGTTATATCCTCATTTTAACAGAAGATAAAAGGAGTTTAAAAGAAAGGTATTTTAAATTATGACCAATTTTGCAAATATTATTGAAATATTTAAATAATTACATAAAAAAATCCCCATTCACTAAGAAAAGGGATTTTTATCATATTAAATTATACAGGATATACCGGATGTTTACGAACACCAAAGTCCATTTCTTTTGTTGAGTAAATTGCATAACGCTCAATTAGGACATTTCTTAAATCACTCGGTGAAACTATGTCATCTACAATCATTTCCGAAGCTAATTTGTAAATATCAATATGTTCTTTGTATTCTTGTTGTTTAGCTTGAACAAACGCAATTCTTTCTTTTGGATCTTCAATTTCGTTAATTTTATTTGAATAAACGGCATTAACTGCAGCTTCAGGCCCCATTACTGCAATTTGCGCTGTAGGTAACGCAATACAGCAGTCTGGTTCGAATGCTGGGCCAGCCATTGCGTATAATCCTGCACCATAAGCTTTTCTAACTACTACAGAAATTTTAGGTACGGTTGCTGAACTCATAGCCGCAATTAACTTCGCTCCATGACGGATGATACCAGCACGCTCTACCTTTGTTCCAATCATAAATCCAGGTACATCAGCTAAGAATAATAATGGGATATGGAAAGCATCACATAATTGAATAAATTTAGCCGCTTTATCCGCTGAATCAACGAATAAAACTCCACCTTTTACTTTTGGCTGATTAGCAATAATACCAACTGGTTTTCCATTCATTCTAGCAAGTCCAGTTACGATTTCAGGTGCAAATAGTTTCTTGATTTCATAGAAACTTCCTTCGTCAATTAAAGAGTCAATACACTCGTACATATCGAAAGGTGCATTTTGATTGACAGGAATAATATCTTCTAATGCACGACCGCTTTTAGGTGCAACTGCTTCAACTGCTTTTGTTTTTTCTTGGAAGTTTGCAGGGAAATAAGTTAAATAATTACGAGCAGATTCAATCGCTTCTTCTTCACTATATGCTAAAACATCTCCGCAACCACTAACAGAGCAATGCATACGCGCTCCGCCCATTTCTTCTAAAGTAACTTTTTCACCGATAACTTTTTCAGCCATACGTGGAGATCCTAAATACATTGATGCATTTTGGTCAACCATGATAACGATATCACAGAAAGCAGGAATATACGCTCCGCCTGCTGCTGAAGGTCCAAATAATAAACAAATTTGCGGAATCATTCCAGATAATTTAACTTGATTGTAAAAGATTTTACCTGCTCCACGACGATTAGGGAACATTTCAAGTTGATCTGTGATTCTAGCTCCAGCAGAATCTACTAAATAAAGTAAAGGTACTTTTAATTTTTCAGCCACTTCTTGAATACGGATGATCTTCTCAACCGTTCTTGCTCCCCAAGAACCAGCTTTTACCGTTGAGTCATTTGCCATTACACAAACAGTTTGTCCATTTACTTTCCCCGTTGCTGTTACTACGCCATCAGCAGGAAGATCTGCCTCTTTGCAATTAGCAAATTTTCCATCTTCCGTATATTCACCATTATCGAATAATAACTCTAAGCGTTTTCTAACAAAAAGTTTATTTTGTTGTTCATTCTTTTGGTGGTACTTCGGATGTCCGCCAGCTTCAATTTCTCTGCTTTTTTCTAAAAGTGTTTCGGAAAGCGTCTTTGCTGTAGTCATGTTTCTCCCCCTCGTATAGAAATTTATCCTTTTGTACCTTAGCAAGTCTGTAAAGCTCACTAAGGTACCTATTTTACAACTTTATATATTTAAAAAAGTACTATTCTAATACAAGTAATACGTCGCCTTCGTTTACAAAATCACCGATTGAAACTTTAACTTCAGTAACAGTACCTGCTACATTACTTTCAACTGGAATTTCCATTTTCATTGATTCAAGCATTAATACTTCTTGACCTTCAGTAATGCTATCACCTGCGTTTACTAAAACATTTAATACTGTACCTGCCATCGTTGATGTAATTTCTTTCATTTTAAGTTCCTCCTATTTTTTCACAGCTGCACGATTTGATAAATAAGCAGTTGTGTAATTTCCTTTTACAAATTCTTCTTCTTCAAGTAAGTCTTTAAATAATGGTGCGTTAGTTTTGATACCTGTTACATTCAGTTCTTCGAAAAACTCGCGGGCAACTTGTAGTGCCTCTTGTCTTGATTCCCCAAATAAAATGCATTTTGCAATCATTGGGTCATAGAAAGGGGACACGACTGTTCCTGAAGCAAATCCATTGTCAACTCGGATTCCCTTACCTTTTTTCCATTCGAATGTTTCAATTCTTCCTGGTGAAGGTAAGAAAGTTTTTGGATCTTCTGCATACAAGCGGAACTCGATTGCATGGCCACTTCTACTTATTTCAGATTGAAGTAATGGAAGTTTTTCTCCTCTCGCCACGAGGATTTGCCATTTCACTAAGTCTAGTCCTGTTATTTCTTCCGTTATTGGATGCTCTACTTGTAGTCTTGTATTCATTTCAAGGAAATAAAAATTCTCTTTTTCATCTACAATGAATTCAATCGTACCAGCATTAACATAATGAACGGCCTCGGCAGCTTTTATAGCTGTTTCATACATTTTATTTCTTGTTTCATCAGATAAAAATGGAGAAGGAGTCTCCTCAACCACTTTTTGATGTCTTCTTTGGATCGAGCAATCTCTCTCAAACAAGTGAACGATATTGCCAAAGCCATCACCAAAGATCTGTATTTCTACATGACGAGCATTTTCTATACATTTTTCAACGAAAACTTCATCTGTTCCGAAGTATGCTTTAGCCCGAGCTTTAGTTGACTCATAAGACTTAGCGAGCGCTTGCTCATTTTCACAGCGAATCATTCCGATTCCACCGCCACCACCACTGGCCTTCAACATAACAGGGTACCCAATGGAATTTGCTAAATTAATAGCATCCTCTAATGTGCTAACTCCAGCTTCACTTCCTGGAACAACCGGTACACCTGCTTTGCTCATGGTCGTTCTTGAAGCAATCTTATCGCCCATAAGCTCAATGGTTTCAGGGTTTGGACCAATAAAGACAATTCCTGCTTCTTTAGCATCTAACGCAAATTTGGCATTCTCAGATAAAAAACCATATCCCGGATGGATTGCATCTACTTTTTCATTCTTTGCAATCTCTAAAATCGTATCCACTTTTAAATAAGATTTATTAACAGGTGGCTCACCAATACGATAGGCAGTGGTAGCCTCCTTAACATACGGCATCTGCTCATCGGCATCAGAATAAACAGCAACTGTTTCTATACCTAATTCTTTACAAGTTCTAATGATACGTGAAGCGATTTCTCCCCTATTTGCAATCAATATTTTTTTCACTCTTGATCCCCTTTCTGAGTGTAAATATCCTTCAATATTAATATTTCTACAATAACATCTAATTTTCCTTCTAATTTTGCAAACGCTTTCTACATTTTTTGCAGAATTTTTTGTATCTTTGTTATATAATGAAAATAGATTCATGTTCGCATTCTTTAATACAGATTATAGAATAATTATAACTATGTTTATTCATAAAAAAAGAGACATATTAATTTAAATTTGCTTCTAACAAGTTGCTATCTTGAAATTATTATACCAGTAATGGTTAATTGCATCATACTAGGTTTATTACAAAATTATTTTAAAACTTAACTGATTAGTTATTAAAGGGTGGAATGTAACCTACAACACGATAGGGGGGCTTATAATGACTTATAAAGTTGAAAAGCTTAAGGTCAATTATAAAACATTAGAAGAATTTAAAAGGTTTAAAGAGTATGGATTACAAGAATTATCTATGTTAGAGGACCTAGAAGCTAACATTATAGAAAATGATAGTGATTCTCCATTTTATGGTATTTATTTCGGCGATAAACTAGTGGCTAGAATGAGCTTATACCAAGTTGAAGCTAAATTTAACCGCTATTTTAACCCTCCTCAAGATTACCTTGAGCTCTGGAAACTAGAAGTCCTACCTGACTACCAACATAGAGGCTTTGGTACAGCGCTAGTGAACTTTGCGAAATGCTTTGGTTTGGCCATCAAAACAAATCCAAGAGTTAAATCAAAAGAGTTCTGGGAAAGAATGGACTTCACTCCAGTTGAGTATGAAATGGAAAGAGATCTGGGAGAAAATCCTCTAGTCTGGTTTCCTAAAGAGATAAATAAATAAACACAAGCATAAAGTATATCAAATCTAGTAAAGCTTGTATTATTTTGAATGAGTTAGAAATACAAAAAAGCGGACTATAATAGCCCGCTTTTTCTTTATTTTTCTATTCTTTCTAAATTACCATTTCTATCCATTTGGAATTTCACTTTTTGTTGACGATCTTCCTCTTGAAGTACGACCATTTTTCTAGCTCTTTCCATAATTTCAATTAAAGCTTTGTAATCTTCTTCAATCATATTTTTCTCTTTTGCAAGCTTTTCATTTTCAGCAGCTAAATAGAAAATTTGCTTCTCAAGCCCTTGAATCTTCCCTTCATAAGCTTGAATTTCTTCTTTTTTCCCATTTGACTCATCTGCTCTATTATAAAGCTCTTTGATAAAGGCGGCTAATTCTTCGTAACTAAAAGCTAGCTTTCTCGTTTCATGATTAACGGGTTCAGGTGCAGGGTCGTTAATGGTAGTTTTTTCCTGTGACTCTATTGGCACCTCTTCTAAATGGGTATTTTTCTTCAACTCTTTCCTCTGTTTCTTTGCTAATTCTATGGCCGATTTATATTGTTTTCTTACATAAGAATTCCAGCGGAAACCGCATGCAGCAGAAGTCCTTGATAACTGCCTCCCTACTTCCTCAAAGGCTTGCAGTTGTGTTCCTCCCTCACGAATGTGACGCAGAACTACTTCAGCAAGTAGGATATCTTCATCTTGTGACCAAGCATCTTGTCGATTTGTTGGCATCAGTAAATCCCTCCTAGTGTTTTTTATTCATACATATGCATCTACTAGAAAAGATAGACTGATATCATGTACTTTTTAGCACATTTAATTATTATCTAGTTGTCCTACTAAAATTAAGTTTAAAAAGATTTAATTAAGGGTAGAGTACTATTTTCTATTAATAAACAAATCAACTTGTTTATGGTGTTTTTCATTCTCCCATAAGACTGAGCAGCGTCGAACCTCTTCTTCGATTCTCCCCCTTAAGTTTTGACCTTCCCATTTCCTGGTAGCCATTTCTTTATACGCTTTGTGAACATCACCGTCGATAGCTAACATATTTTTAATAAAGTTTGCTAGTCCCTCTTCAGGCTCCCCTTCGAAAATATAATTAATAAAACCTAATTGAGACAACTCGTCAACCGGATAGGTTTTTGCTTCTGTTAACATTTTTAATGCATTTGGGTATGCTATCTTTTCAAATAGAAAAGAACCTCCGCCCCACCCAGTAGTAATAACCAGTTTTCCTTGAATAAAGCCTGCCTTTATACCTTTTCGAGCTATCCGGAAGTCACATGCCGTTGCAAGTTCGCACCCTCCCCCTACAGCTGTCCCATTCATTAGGGCCACAGAAGGCGTTTTTAGCATCATTAAATCATAAAGAATTCCTGCCATTTTTGATAGCATTCCGTAAGCTTGCTCTTCTGTTCTCAAAGAGTGAAAAACGGAAAGGTCTCCACCTGAACAAAATGCTTCATTCCCCGCTCCGGTAATGACCAATAATTTGCTTTCAGGTTTATTAGCCAGCTGTATAGCTTTTTGTAATCCTTCCATTACTTCATAGTTTACAGCATTTCTTTTTTCAGCTCGGTTAATGGTAAATTGTATAACTCCGTCTTTACTTTCATTTATTATGTATGAACTCATTAGCGTCCTCCTGTATCCATTTCTTTCATTGTAAATATTATCTAGAGGATAAACAATTCATTTGGACATGATTTATTCTTAAAACGACAAAAGCACAGGAACAAAATGTTCCTGTGCTTTATCTTATTAGAAAATTAGTCGTTTACAACTTCTTTTCCTTTGTATGTTCCACAAGCTTTACATACGCGGTGAGCAAGTTTCATCTCTCCACAGTTTGGGCATTCTACCATACCAGGAACCTGTAGTTTAAAATGGGTACGACGTTTTCTTTTCGCAGTTTTAGATGTTCTTCTAAAAGGTACAGCCATTATTCCCACCTCCTTAAAGATAATTAAGAAAGTATGAAGGCCAGATCATGCTGGTTCTTCAAATGTTTCTTTTTTCTTCTTGTTCTATTATGAATCAGAAGAAGTATCATTTTGATCCAATAATTTTGCAAGTCCTGCTAAGCGAGGATCAATCTTGTCCTGCTTTTCTAGCTCATGTATGACTTCCCAATCCTTACCAGATTGTGGAGCCCCACCTTCACTATTATCATCACAAAAAACTTGCATTGGTACTTCAAGCAAAAGAATCTCTGTTAAGACCGGCATTAGGTCTATCACATCACCTTTTACTTGATGAACTTCCTCTTCAGTCTCATAATCTGAGCCTTTTAAGAGGAATGTTTCCGTTGTTTCAACATTAATTGGATAATTCACGTCAACTAAAGTACGAGAACAAGGCAGAACTAGATGACCTTTTATTTTTAAATGAAAAGTCACTTTAGTCGAATCTATATCAGCTCGACCCGTTACATGCATTGGCGAAACTTCACGTATCGTTTGATCAGTTTGTTTGATCTCATCTACGTTAACCATTTCATCAACAGGAAAATCCTTGCTTCGGTATTTTTGTAACTGACTTAATGTCCATTTCATACGAATCACCCCAAGGCAACAAAGGTAATTATAGCTTTCATATAATTATTTGTCAATATTTTTTCTTTACACTATAATGTAGACAATATAAGAAAACTTTAATCTTTTTGTTGCGAATATTCCTTTGGCTATTTTTAGTTAGAACACATTACTTATTAACCTTTTAAACGTTAGATATATGTACACAACATGACACTAGTTGGTTATTTAGTTAACAACTATAAGGAACCTCATAGAAAACAGCCTATCCCCATGTTAAAGAATTTCTTTTTAAATATCAAGGAGTTGTAAAAATGAGAGCTGTTGGAGTGATAGTGGAATACAACCCTTTCCATAATGGTCATGCATTTCACTTAGAACGTACAATAGAAGAAGGAGAAGCGGATGTTGTTATTGCAGCGATGAGCGGACAATTTCTTCAAAGAGGCGAGCCTGCACTACTCCCCAAATGGAACCGAGCACATATGGCATTAAAAGCTGGCGTTGATCTAGTATTTGAACTACCTTACCAGTTTGCCACTCAAAAAGCGGAAACCTTCGCAAAAGGGGCGGTGTCTATTTTGGCTTCTGCAGGATGTGAATCTTTATGTTTCGGAAGTGAATCAGGGGACATATATGATTTTCACCAGACAATCCAATTTTTAGATGATAGTCATGACTTGTATCAAGAAAAAATTAAGTACTACATGAATGAAGGATATAGCTATCCGAAAGCTACATCCACTGCCTTTAAAGATTTATCACCTTCAAAAGAAATTTTAGACTTATCAAAACCTAATAATATACTCGGCTTTCATTATATAAAAGCGATTAGAGAACTGAATGTTCCTATGAAGGCTTTAACCATTACAAGAAAGAATGCTGATTATCATGATGAGCATTTTGCATCTGAGACGATTGCAAGTGCTACTAGCATCCGAAAAGCTCTTTTTTCAGATGGAGGAGATATTGAAACAGTATCTCAATATGTACCACAGACTACATATGATTTACTAAATGATTATTACATTCATTTTAAGCAATTTCATCAATGGGAACATTACTGGTCTTTACTTCAGTATCGAATTCTTCATTCTAGCCCAGAAGAGTTAAAAGAGATATATGAAGTAGAAGAAGGAATTGAGAATCGACTCTTGACTGTTGCATTACAATCGAATTCTTTTAAAGATTTTATGACTAAGTTAAAAACAAAAAGATATACATGGACACGTCTCCAAAGAATGTGTGTACATATATTAACGAACACGAAAAAAGAGGACATGAAAAAGAGAATGTGTAAAGCTACTTATCTAAGGTTGCTTGGAATGACTGAAAAAGGGCGAATCTATTTAAATCAAAGGAAAAAGGATATTGAAATTCCCATCGTTTCAAAACTTGGTTCATTTGACAGTCCAGACATTCACCTTGACATAAAGGCGTCAAAAATTTATGCTTTGGGCGGCATAAAGGTGTACCAGCAAAACTTAATAAACATGGAATACAATCAACCACCTATTTATATCAGAAAGTAAGATAACCATGTGCATAGAAAAAGAGACACCTTAAAATGGTGTCTCTCCTTCGTTAAATTGCTATTTGGGCTCTAATTTTATAAGTTGCTCTACTACCTCATCAAATGTATTGGCAGGCACAATTTTCATCTTTGTCTTAATATCCTTAGCTGTTTTTACAGCAGCATGATAATTTGAATCATCTGCTCCATCTTCATAAGGTGCAAGAAAAATTTCTGCACCAGCATTGTCTGCAGCAATGACTTTTTGCTCTATTCCACCAATTCTTCCTACTCTTCCATCAGAGCTAATAGTACCGGTACCTGCGATTTCATATCCCCTGGTTAGATCCACCTTAGTTAATTGATTATAAATCTCCAAAGAGAACATTAAGCCGGCAGATGGACCACCAATATCGCTGGTTTCAACCTTTACTTCAGGATCTACTTCAATTTCTTTATCATCAACAAGACCAATTCCTACCCCAACTTTTTCGATGTTTTCACCAAAGGACTGAACATTAAGCTTAACGCTGTTCGTTCTATTCCCACGATCATAGGTTAAAACAATCTCATCTCCAGCCTTTTTACTCCCTACATACTGGATAAACTCTTCTGAAGATTTGAATTCCATATCATCTATTTTAAATATTCGGTCTCCTGGCTGTAGCTTCCCTTCTGCAGGCATCCCCTTCATTACATTTAAAACATAAACGCCTTTATAGTGATAATTGATTGGTATTCCTGCTTTTTTGTAGGCCACTTCAATAGCAGATGTTTTTGAACTAGACATTAAATGTAACTGTCTTACATTATATTCTTCATCGGTTTCTTCTTCTTGTCGTATTGCTTCTATTGGATAGATTTCCTGATAATCCTTAACCTTAGCAAGAAGATAAGAATAAATATTTGCTCGCCCCATCCTAACCGTTGTTAACATGAAGCTTCCTTCCTCTTCAAACCCATTTTCCACTTCTATAATAGGAGCTAACTCCTTTGCCATCCCTGGTTTTGATACATAATATGGCAAGGAATAAAATGTACTTATAAAGATAATCATTGCCACAAATACCATTAGGGACCGCATATAAAACTTTTTGTTCATCCTAAGGTTTCTCCTTCCACTGCTTTAACAATTCATTAATGGCACCTATATGCTTTTTAGTCTCTTTTTCACCAATTTCAATGATCTCTTCAATATTGGTAAACGCCCGTGAACTATACATCTCAACACTAGGACGAATCATAATATCAGAGGCTATTTCTCGGTTAGCCACGAGCTCCATTTGCATGATATCAATGCTTTGCATAATCACATCATAGATCGAAGTAATTTCTGTATTCGTCTTGACGTTCGATACGTCTACTGCAATTACAATATCAGCACCCATCTCTTTTACAACGGAAACAGGGACTCGATCAATGACACCCCCATCAATCAAAAGTTTCCCATTAAATTTTTCTGGCACAAAGATTCCTGGAATGGCAATGCTTGCTCTCACTGCTTCAGCAATTGGCCCTTCTTTAAATACTACCTTTTCTCCTGCCTTTAAATCCGTAGCGACTACACCTACGGGGATATCGAGTTGCTCTAAGTTTTTCCCATGTGTAAAAACTCTAATGAGCTCCTTCACTCTATTTCCTGCAATGAATCCCATTTTGGGAACAGTAAAATCTAAATAATACTTCCTTTTAAACACTTTTGAGAGTTTGTATAAGCGCTCAACATCTAATCCTGCCCCATAAAAGCATCCAACTAGAGCGCCCATACTACTTCCTGCTATAAGATCAATAGGAATTCCTTCATCTTTTAATACTTTAATGACACCTAAATGGGCAAACCCTCTTGCTCCTCCAGATCCCAGAGCTAAACCAATCTTCGGACGCTGCAAGAATAAATCCTCCTTTGGTGAATCCCTTTTAATGTACGTTTGTTTCAATCTTATGGTCTAATTTGAAATTCTATGAGTATATTGGTTTATATGAGGACAAGACCAATTTGAAGGTAGTTTTTAACACTTTTATTTTAACATGTTTTAAAGGGTTTACTAAATTTTATGAAACGTTTGATAACCAATATAGCCATTTGTTATCAAGTTAGTTACCTTCGAGGGAGGATGCAGGAGTGTTTCAATCCAAACTAAAGACTATAATTCTTGCTTCATCTATTACAATTATGGCAATTTCCCTCATTTCTTTTCCCCAGGAATCAGTTGATGCTTCTATTAGAGGATTAGATATGTGGTGGGAAATTGTATTTCCATCATTATTGCCATTTTTTATCGTATCTGAACTACTTATTGGGTTTGGAGTTGTTAAGTTTATAGGTGTTTTGTTAGAGCCACTTATGAGACCCCTTTTTAAAGTACCGGGTGTCGGTGGCTTTGTTTGGGCAATGGGGATGGCCTCCGGGTTCCCCGCTGGCGCTAAATTAACGGCAAGAATGAGACAAGAAGAACAATTAACCAGGATTGAAGCAGAGAGACTTGTTTCATTTACAAACTGTTCAAATCCTCTCTTTATTTTTGGTGCCGTTTCAGTTGGATTCTTCTATAACGCTAAACTGGGGATTCTTCTAGCCTTAGCCCATTATTTGGGTAATTTTACTGTTGGTCTTATAATGAGATTCTATGGTAAAGATGAAGATAACAATTCAACTCAAAACAGCAAATTTTCTGTAAGAGCTGCATTTTCAGCATTACATCGAACAAGGATTAAAGAAGAAAGACCCATTGGTAAGCTTTTAGGGGATGCGGTTATGTCTTCTATACAAACGCTGCTTATGATTGGTGGATTTATTATATTATTTTCAGTAATTAATAAACTATTGTACCACCTTAATATCATCTCCTTTTTAGGAAATGGAGTTGAATTCATATTACAATCTTTACATCTTCCTGTTGTGCTAAGTATTCCATTTATATCAGGGTTATTTGAGATTACCTTAGGTAGCCAACTTACTAGCCAGGTTCAAGAATCTACCTTAATGCAACAAGCGATTATAACTAGTTTTATTCTCGCGTTCAGCGGATTCAGTGTCCAAGCGCAAGTTGCTAGTATTTTAGCTCAAACCGATATTCGCTTTAAACCTTTTTTTGTTGCGAGGATCATGCATGGAATCTTTGCTAGTATTTTCGCCTTTCTACTATGGGAACCCGTTTACGAAAGATTTAGTAACACAGAACCATCCAACGCCATTCCAGTAGCGTTATTAGGAGACGGCTCTTGGTTTAGTAAAAACTTAAGTCTTCTATCAGATCTAGGACCAATAATAACCATTTGTGCCTTGTCTGCTTATATTTTAATCTACTCGAACAGAACTTTTATTAAAAAAGATATACAATAAAAAACGAGCACAAGTGAAGTGCTCGTTTCCTTTTTATCACTATAGTTTATTTAAACTTCTCCATTAAAGCCTTCTCAACAATCGGTGGAACGAGTTCTGAAATGTTTGCACTGTATTTGGCTACTTCCTTAACAATACTTGAGCTTAAGAAAGAGAATTGATTATTAGTCATGATAAAAAACGTCTCTATTTCATCATTTAACACTCTGTTCATAGAAGTGATTTGCATTTCATATTCGAAATCTGAAACGGCTCTTAAACCTCTTATAATGGCACTCGCTCCAACTTCTTTAGCATAGTCCACTAACAACCCTTGATAAGAATCCACTTTGACATTCGGCAGATGCTTTGTTACCTGTCTTATAAGATCCATTCTTTCTTGTATGGTAAAAAGAGGTTGTTTGGATGCATTATTTAATAACACTACATTAATTTCATCAAATACTTTTGCCCCTCTAGTGATAATGTCTAAATGCCCGTAAGTTATTGGATCAAAACTCCCCGGACAAACGGCTATTTTTGCCATGTGAATCCCCCTTATTCAACAACCATTATGGCATATATGTATATATAGAAATGGCAATAATTCCATATTTCTCATACTTTTTCATAAAGAAACTCCCTATTTCATTTGGAAGCTCCACTTCACTACTATGTTCACAAACAATAACTCCGTTTTCAGACAACAATTTTTCCTTATCTATCAGTGTCAGTAGATTAAGCAGTTGCTGCTTCTTATATGGTGGGTCTAAAAAGATATAATCTAGTACTAGTTCTCTTTTTAGAATCGCTTTTATTGCTCGGTCGGCGTCATTTCGATAAACTTCTGTTTTCTCTTCTAATCCACACGTTTTAATATTTTCTTTAATGGTTTGTATAGCTTTTCCATCTCGGTCAACAAAAATAACCTTATCTGCCCCTCTACTTAGGGCCTCAATCCCTAAGCCACCGCTACCAGCAAATAAATCTAAACCAATTCCACCATTAAAATAAGGACCAATTATATTAAACATTGCTTCTTTAACCTTGTCTGTTGTAGGTCTAGTAGTATTACCTGGTACAGCTTTTAGTGACTTACCTTTTAAGTCTCCTGAAACAACTCTCATTCAATCACACCAATCATTTTGTAAGCTCTTTTCTTATGTGTACATTCTTCATTATCCTACCATAATTGATAGATAGTAGCCAACAACATTCTTGTAAGCGTATTCATGCATACTTTCTCTATTATTTAACATCCATAATTATTACGTGTGTTATTCATAAATATGAAAGGCTCTTTTCTATGAAAAAATATACTGATTTCGTGTATAACACGTTCTTTTATGGAAATAATGAAATTAACAACATCTATTCGAGGATGTTGTTGCCAACCGCGGAGAAGACTTACGTTTCCCCATAAGTTCTTCCTCCGGTTTCTCCTCTCCCTTTGCCTTCTATCCTGTTAAAGGATATAGAAGGACCCTGCAGGATTTCCTGCAGGGTTTTCTTTTTTGACTGTCATAAAGTCCATTACTCTTCAGGTAGAGTTAAAACAATACTTTCTTCTGTTTCATCCATTGAAATTTTAAATAGAGTGTGCAGCCATCTGAAGTCAATATAAATTTGTCCGTGTAAATTGATTAATGGATTCTCTAATAGCCCATAATCTTCTTCATTGTATATAAAGATATTTTGGTTTAAGAAAAAGCGATAACTATTATTCCCTTTACTAAGTAGTAGGGTTTCTTTGTCAGATAACACCTTTACTTCAAAACCGAGGGCAGTCATAGTCTCTATAAAAGGGAAAAGTTTTTGCTCTTCTTTATAGATAAGTTCAATATCTTTATGTTCTTTTTCATTGATCACTACTTTGCGGTTCTCGTAAAAATAAAGAGGGATGAACTTGGTTGATTCATTTTTATTTAATTTAAAGAAATGTGTTCCTTTTCCATATAAATCTTCTAGCAACTGATCCAAGGATTCAGGATTAATAGGTTGTTCTTCGTTTATTACTTGCTGAATAAACTTATTGAAAGTATCCTTATCCAGTTTATTTTTTAGCTCATTTATTACTTTATTTCCTTTTACTGATTTACTTTCTTGTTTAATTACAATGGAAGTAAATACGTCCACTAACCAACTTTCTTCTATTGGTAAGCGTTCAAATTTGGTATTAAAATAAGCTCTAATAATCTTTCTCTCAAGTGTTTTTTCTTTGATAGAAGGTTTTGATATTATCAGACCATTTCCATTGGTTTCGGAATATTGATCCGTCATAACAATGGATAAAGAAGGAATACCTTTTAGAGTCTTTAAGGATTTAAATGAATTTATTTCTTGAGCCTTATTTTTAGAATAATAGGAGAGATCCTGCTGATTATGAATTAAGAATAGTGGCCTGGACTGCCAGTATAATGAAGTAGCTGAAGATGAACCTTCAAACACATAGTGGTCAATCAAGTCTAATTCATTCATTCCTTTTAAAGGTAAGCCGGTTACCCAAGTCCCTTCTCTTCTACTATAATCCACAATTTCTATAGACGTTTTTGTCATCTTTACATCTGGTATATTGACTTCCCATTCATTTAATAAAAAGGATTTTTCACCTTCATTGATAGGAACTTTAAGTTTAAAAGTAAATTGTCCATTATCCACTCTAAAGGTGAAAGGATTCTCATCTTTGGACTCACACTCTTCGTCATCTTTTTTTAGACAACTCCACTTAGAGACCGATTCTGGAATAACAACACTATATTCTTTCCCATTAGTTAGCCACGTTATCGTTTGCGTGACATTTAGAGATTCTTTCTTAGATTCAATAGTAATAGTCTGATGTGCTCGTTCTAGTACCCTATTATTGGAAGATTCGTCTTGCTTAGAATAAACATTCCATTGCCAAAATAACATGGCCGAAATAGCAGTAGTCAATATGAAAAATATAGTGAACGATGTCTTCCACATTGAAAGTTCCCCTTTAAAATAGATTACTTTAAGTCTTGATTTGTAGAATTGGGCCCATTTCTTAAATGTTAGAATTATGTAGGTTAAGAGTAAATAAGTCATAGAAAAGAGCCTAATTTAACAATAGCAGATAGAAGGACATACGTCACATAATTTTTTAAGCAATTAGTGAAAAATACCTACAAAAGATCGAATTATGTAATAATATGGATTTTGTTAAATTAATCGAAATCTCCCGTAAGCACTGGTGGGTATAGGGACCAGGGTTTGTACTTCTTTTTCGGAAAAAAACATGTTAAAGTAGGAGGGAAATCTTCAATACTGTTATAAGCTATTTTGAGAAGGATTTTGTAAGGAGGAAATTTTTTGATCCAACGATTCATAGAATTAGGGGAAGGTTATTCAGATATTTATGAGTTAATTGAGTTAGCAAAAGCTAATGGTCATCGTCTCTCAAAAATGATGGCACTCCATACTACTGTTAACGAGAGAAGTGTTACGTCACTTGTTGTAGTCTGCAAGCCAACAGATCCGGGTAAGTTCCAAGCCCTCTATATATGTCGAGAAGGAATTCCGAACCCAAATGTAACACCTAATAAAAGATATGACTTATTTGACGAAACCGCTAGCGCGTTAGAGAAGGAAATCATTCAATTGAGTGTGAAACCATCTACCCAATTTTCCGAAAAAGAATTATATTTCCAGTACTTAATAGGTATATTAAGATTAAATCACTATATTCCACCGTTACAATAGGTTATAAGAGAAACACAAAAGGTGAGGGAATCCCTCACCTTTTTATAATTAGATTCCCATTTTATAATCATACTCTTTTGCTTTATCCGGCTTAGAATTTTCATATTCGTCTTTTAAGAACGGTTTGTAAGATGGTTCTACTTTTTTAACAAAGGAATAAGAATTAATTTTTTCCATAATTCCTTCAGCATCTTCTAAATCACAATATAATACAACATATTTTAGACGTTTCGAAACATAGTGAACGTTTCCAAATTTTCTAAGCATCTTAGCTTGTTTAAGAGAATAAAGCCAAACAATAATCCCTTGTCGTTGACCTAGCATACTTGATTTTCCCCTTTAAATTCTACAGGCGTTTTTATTAGTCTAGCATAGTAGACAATAAAATATCAATCCTACACTTAGTTAAAGTTTAGCCTTTGTTTAAAATATATAGTATATTCTGAAAAAGTTAATAATGAAATATACTTAATTAAAAAGAATGGTGGGACTCTAGATGAATCTTGAAGTGATTTGGGAGGAATTTGTTCACTTACTTTCAAAGGAAAAAGAAGTTCAGCAATGCCATTATCAGAAAGTAGCAGGAATTCCTTTTTTATATGTTACAGTTAACGAAAATTTTGTAGAAAAGGATTTGAATAAACTTATTCGTAGCAACGCAGGAAAAGTAATGAAAGGCAAGCAGCTTCATTCTGAAACTATTTATGTTAGATCTGATTATCCCCTTTTTGTTTATCGTCACCTATTTTACGTGCCTCAAGAAAAGATGTTTTGTTGTGGAAATCTATGTACAAATTGTATCCGTTTAAGAAAGTAGTATAATAAAAAGAAAAAAGCATGAAAAATTCATGCTTTAGAATGTACTCCTTATGAGCAACCACAGCTTCCCCCAGTACTGCATCCTCCACCACAACTTGATTCAAAGAAGGGGTTACCTGTTGGAACTTTAATATGTTCGGATACAGAGTGACCAATGATTACACTTACCTTATCCAATAGCTCCTGTAGCTCATTTTCTGCTCTTTTGAATTCAGCAACGTTGAGATCTAAGTCCATTTCTCTTTTTAATTCCCGTATATCCATCATAATTTTTTTATAATCGGGATGGTATCTGCCAAACCTTTGGACTTCCTCATACTGTTCCTTTGCTTTTACAAAGGCACTGATTTTCCTCTGTGTATCTTGTTCAGATAATTTATTTAAACAAAAACGGTAGTATTCCGCTATGTCTGATTGTAAAATCATGTTTGCCAGTTCTTCTGCCTGGTCCAATATTTCAATTCTTTCTGATGTAGCAAGCAAATAAGCTCACCTCCATCTAATATATTAACATGAAATAGCTTATGAAGTGAAATGATTAATTTCGTCTTAAATAATTTTCCTTAGAAAACAATATAAACAAGTTTTACTTAGGACAAAAAGAAAAAGCTCTCCCTAGCGAAAAGCCTTTTCTAAGTCTGATTGCTATTCATAGCTTGAAACATGCTCATCATCATCGAAGCCATTTGTAACCCATTTGTAAATTTTTCTACTTGGTGAGGAATGGTCTTTTTGTAATAATGCAAAGACGCAATCTCAAATGCTTGTAACTCATTTGGATTTCTAGATAACCTACGATACCATATAGGCTGCTCTCGTAAATATTGTTTTAATTGGGGTTGTTGCTGTATATAGTCTATAACATCCTTTCTCATGTTCTACTCCCCCGTTAGTCTTTTCTGAATTGGAAGGGATGGGACGGCTGCTGTGGAGTTGGATTAGATGAGGTGGGTGATTGACTGCTTCCCCCCTGAAACGTAGAAATAACTCCTTGAATCGCGCCAATCGCCTGACTAAGATTGGTAATATGCCCTTGTAACTGATTTGGGTCCATATTCTTCATTGCACCAAAAACACTAGACATCCAGTCTTTACTAGTTTCCTCTTTTGCTTTTTCTGATTTAGCCTTTGTCTTCTGATCGCGGTAATCATCCCACCTAGAATCTTCTTCACCAAGTAAGTACCAATCTTCAAATAACTCCTGCCACGTTGTGTTTCCTCTACGAACTTCTTGGATCAATTTGGGATTTGATTTAACAAAGCCTTTAAACTGTTCAACTGAAGGGTGTAGTTTCTTCGTCATTGTATTTCACCTCTAAGTAATACAATAGCCTATGATACTGTATGATTTAGTTTTAGAAGTGTGATTCAAAATTAAATCATATCTGAAAAGAAAAATGTAAAAAGTGACAATAAATGATATAGTAAAATAGCAGAATGTATTAGGTGGTGCACTTACAATGAAAGAAAAGCTTCAACAATTATTTGATACATGTATTGAGGATGCAACGACTGAGGAGCTAGAAGTCTTAAATCAACTCCTTGAGGGTTTTAACAAAAAGAAATTGAATCTAAACAGTTCATATATCGGTGGTCTGCTTCACATGGAACGAACCATCCAAGATCAAGTATGTGAACTTACCATTCCAATTACTCCACTTCTGGATAATTCCCTAGGTATTGTTCATGGAGGAATTACGGCTACTGTTATAGACACAGCTATGGGTACTTTAGCAAATTCTCTACTACCTAGTGGGTACGGGGCAGTGACCACTCAGCTTAACGTACACTACTTGACTGTAGGAAAAGGTGACTACCTAACATGTAGGGCTGAAATTGATCATAAAGGTTCGAAAACAATGGTAATCTCAAGCGATGTATTCAGGTCGGACGGTAAAAAAATAGCCCAAGCTTCCGGTAGTTTTTTTGTTATTGAAAAAGAAAATAGAATGAACAAAAACCAAAAATGATGAGGTGGTAAAGCATGGTTACAGCCATAGTTATCCCCATTATATGTATCTATTTTTATTATTTAACGAAAAAAGAAATGAAAATCCAAAATGATAAATGGCTTAAATCAGGTGAGGTCAAAGAAGAAGCAATGGTGATAGGAACTGTTGAAAGTATTTATGAGGAAAGAACAAAGTATTATTATCATCGTTATATTCTTATTACGGAGATTAAGTTAAAAACGGAGTTTAAAATGCTGACTGTAAAAAAAATTACTCCCCTTACCAATCTAACTTTGCCCATTCCAATAAGTGTAGGAGATAAAGTTAGACTATATGGAGATTGGAAGGAACACTATTTTCAATTTAATAGATATGAAATAGAAAGAGCCTAAGGTAATCTTAGACTCTTTTTATTGCTTAGTATTGTAATTTTTAGTCAAGACTTTATTCTTCCCATTTTTGAATAAAGTTCTGAGTGTAATGCTTCTTATACACCCCAACTCCAATGTGAGTAAACTTATCATTTAACATAGTTTCACGGTGGCCTTTACTATTTAGCCAGCCTTCCATTACAGCTGGAGCATCAATATAGTTCGCGGCAATATTTTCACCAGCTAATTGATAAAAAACCTCTCCTGCTTCTAAACGATCAGATAATTCCCCATATTTTTCAGAAGTATGTGAGAAATCTTCTGTTTCAAACATATCTTTACTATGATTATAAGCAACGATAGTAGTTTTTTCGTCAAAACCTAGTCTATTTAACTGGTGCCTTTCCCGCATAATATTAGTGATATCTAATATTTGCAATTGGCTTCCTTTTTCAACCTCCTCTTCTGCCCCTTCTTCTGCAGGGCTTACTTCAAGTAAGTCTCCTAAATAAACTAGCTCATAAGGTCGTAGCTTGATTAGAGTTTCAGCATCTAATAGTCTTATACTTGATAAAATTCCGTCAAACTTATCAAAGTACAATTGAACATAAACGTCACCCATTTGTAAGAGTGGTCTTGTATTCATATCTGCTTCAGATAGTTCAAAGCGATAGGAACTCCCATCATACTCTAGACTGATATTAGGTTCAATATAGGCTGAAGCATAGATTCTTTCAATAGGCTGACCAATTTTAAAAGGGGTAATATCTACATTTGGACCGATAGCGTAAACCGTAACAACTTTATCATCGGCAACACCAACTTGGATATAATTTGATAGATCACTATTATAGATCCACCAGTCATAACCGTAGTATGTAGGGTCAACTCTCATAGGCCTTCCTAGTTCTTTTTCAAGCTCTAAAGTGCTCTTGCCGACTAAAGTAAGTAACCCTGTCTTTGGAAGTTTTAGAGCTGGGTCCTGTTTTATACTCTCATCTTCAATTAGAGATTGGTCAAGCTCAGGAGATGAAGATCTCTCATCCACTAGGACCTCCGAGTCATCTTCGACTGAAATGTTTAAATAAAAAATAATTAATAGTACTGCAGAAATTAATAATAAAATTCTAAGTAGTGCGCGCAGAGGTTAGCCTCCTCTCTATCATCTTTTCTATCATTGTATGCGTTTCTTATTTAAATATTATATCATCTATGATTTTCTTTTTGATAGAATGTTTAATTGTTTAACATAAGTTTTAACAAAAATGAAACAATCTTTGACTAAATTTTATATTTTTTATAAAAGAGAACTAAAAAAGACACCTTGAGGTGCCTTTTTTAGTGTTGGTAGCCTGTTTCATTCGTTTCAGAAATATCTGATAGAGCTCTTCCTGCTTGTTCATCTGATCGCTTTCTAACTGCTAAATCTCCAAGAGCCACAATCCCCACTAACTTATCGTTTTCCACCACTGGAAGGCGTCGAATCTGGTGCTTAGACATTAAACCAGCTGCTTCTTTCGTCGATGTATCAGGAGTACAAGTGATCATCTCACCACTCATGATTTCTTCCACTTTCGTAGACCCTGGATTTTTTTCCGCTACTCCTCTAACAACAATATCCCGGTCGGTTATCATCCCAACTAGTTTTTCATTGTCTACAATAGGGATAGCTCCCACATTTAAATCCTTCATTTTTACAGCTACTTCAAACACATTATCTAATAAAGTACAGCATTCAACATCTTTAGTCATAACATCCCGAATTTTATCCATTATTACTCCTCCTACCTTTTAATTATGAAGGTTGTCCAATAATGTCCATGCAATCCACCTTCAGCATATCCAATTCCAATGTGTGTAGCCTCTTTGTCTAAAAGATTTTCACGTTGAATGATGGAATTCATCCAGGCATGAAAAACTTCCTGTTCAGACTTCTGCCCAGCACCAATATTTTCTTTAACTGTTTGGAACGGAATATGTAAAGCCTCTAACATAACTGTAGGATTCCCATAAGTTGGAGAATTATGTGCAACATACTCATTTTTTCTCATATCCTCTGCCTTTAATACTGCAGCTTTCGATAATTCGTCATCTAATATGAGAGGTGTTAGTCCCGCCTTTATTCTTTTCTCGTTGGCATACTCAAAGATTATACTCTGTGTTTTACCGATAAAACGAGATTTATTTTCTTTTTTTCTAGGAATGTTTATTTCATCACCAGGAAAAATAATATCTGGATTTTCAAGTTGTGGGTTAACATCCAATAAATCTTTAAAATCTAAATTTAATGAAGAAGAAATATTCCAAAGAGTGTCTCCTTTTTTCACATGGTAGATAGAAGAAATAGAAGCTGTTGCCTTACCGAATAAACATACAAAAGTACAAAGAAAAATAATGATTACTCTCCAAAAAGACATCCTTAAATCTCCTTCCAAACTATTTCCAAGCTAGTTTCCCCAATAACAATAAAAAAATAATTCATTTTTTTGGCTGTTTTCCTTGATTGTTGTTATTGTAAAAATCCAAAAGCCGATTTTTACCCTTAATTAGTTAAGGAGTGCTACAAATTTAGATGGTAAGGCTTTTTCTAAACCAGATAACTTTTTAGCCCAATATAACACGTATACTTTATAGAAAAATTTAAATATGTGAGTAGCAACAAAGTTTTAGAAAAGAGCCTTTTTTCATCATAAATTGTGAAGGAACTGTGTTTTCTTTTACGTTGTCATTGCAACTTTAACACTTTTCTACTATTATTAAACTTGAGTTAAACTTGCTTAAAATGTCTGATATAACGCTTTCAGACACTTAAGATGTATTTGTAGTAGGAGGGAATATTATGAAGTTCGGTAATACTGGATTAGACAAATTAAAAGCGGATTTAAGCCGTTTAGATGAAGTTATGTTAGAGCATGGTTTAGTTCGTGAAGGACAATGGGATTATGAAAGAGTTACATATGACCGTAAATTTGAATTAAAGGAAGGAGTATTCTACCTTCGAGTTCAAGGATATGCAGTAGAAGGAGATGTTGGTGCACACAAAGCTGTGATCCAATTATTAACTCCACTATTAGGCAAACATTATTATCCACATGGAATTGAATATGGTGAAGGAGAATCTTTCCCTAAAACTCTAGTAAGCCAATGTGAAAAAATCTTAACTGATGTAAAAGCTGAGATTGAGAAATTTGCTAACTAATCGTAATAACAGAAAAAAGACGCAAATAGCGTCTTTTTCTTTGCTTTTATTTAGTAAACACATCTAACAAGGTAACATTAATCTGTCTAACTGTTAAACCTGTTAATAATTGTATTTCTTCTTGAATCGTTTTTTGTAAGCGTTCAATTTTTTTAATCATGTTATAACCCTTTTGTATCATTAAATTTAGTTGAATAAGCACATCTTTATCATCAAATATTTTAATGTTTACGCCGTTTTTAACGACAGACCTTTTTTTGAGAAGAGTCGCTAAGAGATCATTTTTATATTTGTAAATGATTATTTCCCCATGTTCTGAAACATTAGATTCTATGATGGCAGTAATCACATTGTTTAAGGCTAATTCCTTCTCACTTGAAATGTGCCCCTTACTCATATGGCTCACCACTTTCATCAATTAATCTATATTAGTAATACTTTAAAAATGTATTTGAATGGAATATATAAAGAAAATCTAAATTAAGATGCTTACTTTTAAAACAATAAACAAATAAATATCTTACAATAATGGATTTTTGTTGTTTATTACATTAAATGCATAATATAATTTAATTGTTAATGATTTTAGGAAGATAAAATTAACTTATTTTGGTAATCGAACTTTATATAAAAAAAGTACATATAGACATTGTAAACCTATAAAGATTTCGCTTAATTTTTGTCATAAGAAAGGAGTCCCACTTTGTCCACATTCTTCTCTAAGAGGTTCTTTATTATCACATTAGTGGTTGTTTTGTTAGCTCTACTTGCTTACATCATATTACCGGTATCTGTACCTTTAATAGTTGCCTTTATAACAGCATTATTTTTGCATCCACTTGTCATGCTCCTTCAAGATAAGGCAAAAATAAATAGACAGTTGTCGGTATTAATTGTATTTTTAACATTTGTCTTCTTCATTGGCTTATCTGGATATTTCATTACGACAAAAGTAGTTGCAGAAGCCATTAAGATTGTTGAAAATTCACCGCAATATATTAATGAAATTACCCACGCCTGGTTAGATGCAGAAGAGAACTTAACAAATGCGGCTAAGGATTTACCTGCTGAGTTTGTTGATGAAATTAGTAACCAAGTTCAATCATTTTTGAATAAAACAAAAGATGACCTTGTCGCTTATGTAAATATAGATAACTTAAAAGCATTTTTAACGAATATCCCGAATTATTTAGTCAGCTTTTTGGTATACTTGATTGCGTTATTTCTATTCTTAATAGATTTACCGAGACTGCGAGACGGATTATACAATCATTTAACAGAGAAAACGGCTGATAAAGTGCACTTTATGACGTCTCGACTTTCGTACGTTATATTTGGTTTCTTTAAAGCTCAGTTTCTAGTTAGTGTCATTATTTTTCTCGTATCATTTATTGGTCTATTATTTATTACTCCGGAAATAGCATTGGTTATGGCCCTTATCTTATGGCTAATTGATTTTATACCTATAATCGGTTCCATCGTCATATTAGGACCTTGGGCGCTCTTCCATTTAATTATTGGAAATGTCGCTCTAGGTACGCAGCTGGCTATCTTAGCAGCAATTCTTTTAATTATTAGACGTACAGTTGAACCTAAAGTGATGGGAAGTCATATTGGCTTATCACCACTTTCAACATTAATCGCCATGTATTTAGGCTTAAAATTATTTGGAATACTAGGATTCATTATTGGACCACTAATCTTAATCGCCTTTAACTCAGCGAAAGAAGCAGGGATTATAAAATTAAACTTTAAGTTGTAAGCAACTGTACATTTTGAGTCGATTTGCTCTCTATTGAAAAAAGGTGAACCCTTTTAATAAAAGTGGTTCACCTTTTTAATTTGTCTCCTTTAAAAGAAATCATAGAAAAATGATTTTTGATTTGGAACTAGGCTTTCTAATGCTTCAATGTCTTCAGTACGTCCTGAGATCTCTTCAAGATAAAATAACTCTTGTGGTCGCTTGTAGCCTAGTAAAATGGCTGTTAAAGCATTTATATTTAGATGTATTCCTACTTTAGGTGGATTAGTACACTGACTACCTGGTTTGTTCTTAAAAACTTTAACCCCAGTACTAGAAATTTGGTATGTACCGTTATTCCATGGAGAGAATGAATCATCTACATGGAGAAATACATCCTTATCAGTCGAATTGAATGTAAATAACTCTAAGCATCTCTCAACATCCACAATCCGAGCCATAAAATAAGGGTAAACTTCCATTTTTACTTTCGGCTGGTTTAAATAGTATGGGAAGTTTGTGTGAATGGAAGTGATTATATTCACTTTATCAACCATAGAATCATGCTGACAAATAAAATTCCATAAACCCTTTTCAGCTTCATGATTCAATGTTACCACTTCTTGTATATCCATAACATTGTCTTTTAAACTATAGACAATGTAGCCTTTTCCATGCCCTTGCTCATTAAAGTATACTGCTACCTGTTGATTATGATAGACGTGATTAAGCCACCATTTAGTCGTTCTAACAAGTGTTCCAGAATACTGCTTTGCAAACTCCTTATATATGTCCTCAATTTGAGAGGTGTGCTTTTCCTTCGTAAATCTCTTTACTACTCCAGACACTTCTCCTACTTTTTTTAGATCCAACTTTTCAATCGTCGACTTCTTATAATCGGACATGATTTCCCATCCAAATTTTCTATAAAAACCGATATCAAATGGATGTAATAAAGAAATAATTTGTTTTGCTTCTCTCATTTCTTTCAAAGATTCTAGGATGAGAGATTTCACAAAGCCTCTTCTTCTATACTCTGGATAAGTAGCAACACCAGCTACCCCTCCCATCTTCCACTCCTGACCCTGTACATAAACAGATAGCGGTAAAATATGTAGCTTTGCAGCAAGTTGTTCATCATCCCATATACACAATACATTATGTTCTTTAAGCGTTTCCTTTCGCTTTGGAATATCCGCCTCTGGCACTTCATATTGAAAGGCATACATAGACAAATTCATCGATTCTAAATAATCTTTTTCGGTCAATTTTTTAATTTCCATATCTCTTTCTCCCTTAAAACTATTTCTGTTACTTATATTCTTTATTCCATCCAATAACCCCTTTATTTAAGACTATTATAGTAGCCCTTTATTTTTCAAGCAAAAAACCGTCACTCGTTTAGTGACGGTTTACATTAAAATCCTAAGATTGCTTTGATGACTGAAGTTGTTTCTCCACCATGGTAGAAAACATATAAAAGCAAATAAACGGCTACACCAGTTATAGCTGTAAAAAACCAGATAATGCTCGTAATGGGACCTAACTTTCTATGTTTGGCCAATTTATTATTGTATCCTGTTAAAAGAGTTACAATTCCAAACACTGCTCCCGTTGTGGCAAGTATGATATGAAAGACTAAGAATAAAGTATAGTAAATCTTAATATCCTCTGGTCCACCAAAAGCTGTATTTCCGACAAAGATGGTTCTTGAAGCATAAATGATAAAGAAGATAATAGCAAAAATAGCCGCTAGAAACATGGTCTTTTTATGCGCTTCTATTTTTCTCTGCTTAATTTGCCACCAACCAATAGCAACAGTTATAGCGCTAAGAACTATAAATGTAGTACTTATCGTTGGTAGTACTGGTAATGAATATTCCATAGTGTCTTCCTCTCTGTGCAAAAGTTCTCATCGTTCTAATGTTTGTTCATTAAACTAAGTTTGTTCATTAATCACACATTTTTAATTTTAGTAGACATAGTCTTATTTTTCAACACGCAAACTAGTTGTTTAAGGAAAGTTACTTAATTAGACATAATTAACATGAAAATAGTGAGTATCAAATAAAAAAGCATCGTTTTCCGATGCTTTTATTTTACAAATTGAGGATTTGATTGATTTAGTGCCTCTTTATCAACTTTTTCACTATCTCTTTGTTCTTTACGATACCAACTAAAAAAGATTTGCGCTAATACATATCCATACACAATCTCCTGAATGATTTTCATCAGTACTCCACCAAGTTGTTGATCATGGAGTAAAGACATCGAATTAAACATTTCAGGACCACTTAAATCTAATGTAGCTAACATCGATGGAGACACACAAAGCTCAAGGGCTTGCATCCATGCACGTGGATCTGAGAATGTAGCATACATAGGAGTATCTGCAAATATGATAAGGGCACATGCCGGGGTTAAAAGAATTCCATCAGCAAATATATACCCTACTTTTTTTAATCCACTTAAAGTCTGGTATTCCTCAAGTGTATTCACAAGTGGCCACCACATACATATAGCAAGAATGAAAATCAAACTAGTATATATAGCATGCAACCACATATCCACCTTAATGACATCAAATACATCAGGAATATGGTAAATAGAGAATACTCCATTGAATAAAATTAATGCAATTAAGGGCATCGTTAGAAAGTTAAAAACCCTTTTTATTACTGGCTTACTTAAAACGGTTCTCCAAACCCACTGTGGAATCCCCACTATTAATAAAGGAGGAATAACAAGATATAGAATAGCCATTTGTGTCATATGAGCATAAAACGTAATATGGCCCATTAAGTCCAAGGGAGATCCTTTAACTATATATAATAGAAGTATTGTAATTGTAAATATAATTGCTTCTTTTCTAGTTAAAGGTTCACTATGCTTAAATCGATTACGGTAAGTAACCGTTAATAGAAAATATCCAATTAAAACAGCTACCAATAAAAGAAAAAAGAACGGACTCCATAAAGCTTTAAATCCAAAAATATCTAGTGATAACATATATAGTTCACCTCTTTTATCATGAAGGCATTGTCAAAATTATTGCCCAGTAAATATATGTTCATACATAAAGATTGAACATTCTCTATTAATTATACTCTATCAAAAGCAGGTAAACAATGAAACAAAACTTCCTTTATTTTCTTAACTATTTCGGTGATAACAACTCCATAAGAATGGATAAACAATAAAATGACAAAAATAAAATCGGCTTTTAAAAAGCCGATTTTACTTTGTTATTAGATCCAAACAATTGTTACAAAAGCAAGAATTGTAATTAATCCTACTAATAAGCCAGAGTATAGGAATAAAGCAGGAGCTTCGTGCCCTTTATGACTCATATGCATGAAATAATACAATTGGAAAACTACTTGAACACATCCTAATAGCAAGATGAAAGGAACAATGAACCAGCTAGAAAATCCTTCATATCCTACAGCTACGAATGCTACAAGTGTTAAGAATATCATTAGAGCGAATGAGATAATTTGGTGTCTCATTTCCTCTGCACTTTTTTTGCGACGATATTCAATGTCTACTCTTGGGTTACCTGAGTTCGTTTGTTGACTCGCCATCAGTTTATCCCACCATTCCCATTAAATATACTACTGTGAAGATGAATACCCAAACAACGTCAATGAAGTGCCAGTATAAGCTTGCAACATAGAACTTCGGAGCATTGTAAAGGTTTAATCCTCTTTTTGAATTACGAATCATTAATGTTGTAATCCAAAGTAAACCGAAAGCAACGTGACCACCATGGAATCCAACTAATGTATAGAATGCCGAACCAAAGGCACTACTAGTAAATGTATGCCCAAATTCATGAACATAGTGATTAAACTCATAAATTTCAAGCAATAAGAATGCTAATCCTAGTAGAACAGTGATTCCTAACCATAGTTGCATTTTCTTAAAGTTAAAGTTCTTCATATGGTACATTGCATAAACACTTGTTAATGAACTTGTTAAAAGTAGCATTGTTGCTACAAATACTAGTGGTAATTCAAATAAATCCTTAGCAAGTGCGTGCTCTGCACTAGGAACTTTATCTTTTAAAGCAAGGTAAGTGGCAAAGAGAGAAGCGAAAAGAACTGTCTCTCCCCCTAAGAATAACCAGAAACCTAAAAATTTATTTTTTCCCTCGAGGGTTTGTTTTTCAGGCGAAGCTGGCCATGTTTCTAAAGTCATTTTTTCTTCAGCTGCCATTATGCCTTACCCCCTTTATCATCATCATTCATTAAATCTTCTTTGTGAATATGGAATCCGTGATCGTCTTTAACAGAACGGACCGCCATAGACAGGATAGTAATTAACATACCAATTACTAATACCGGTAAGCCCCAAGAGTAATCCACACGATACATTGCACCAAATGCAGCTACAAATAGTCCAAATGAAATCATAAATGGAATAAATGAAGAGTTTGGCATATGAATGTCACCAATTGGTTCAGCTGGTGTCATACCTTTTTTACCTTCCATTTTTTCTAACCAGTAAGCATCTAAACCACGAACTAATGGAAGTTGCTTAAAGTTGTAGAATGGAGGTGGAGAAGGAATCGCCCACTCAAGTGTACGGCCATCACCCCAAGGATCATTTCCAACTTGAACATTTTTAACTTGAGTAATAACAACGTTGATTAGTAAGATAACAACTGCTACAGCCATGAAGAATGCACCAACTGTACTAATCATATTACCTGTTTCTAAACCTTGACCTGGTAAGAATGTAAAGATACGACGTGGCATACCCATTAATCCTAAGAAATGTTGAATAAAGAATGTTAAATGGAAACCGATTAAGAATAACCAGAAAGTAATTTTACCTAAGAATTCATTTAACATTGTTCCAAACATTTTTGGCCAGTAGAAGTGAGTTCCAGCTAATAATCCTAGTACTACCCCACCTACGATAACGTAGTGGAAGTGAGCTACTACGAAATAACTATCATGGAACTGATAGTCAGCAGAAGCTGCTGCGTTCATGATACCAGTTACTCCACCTGCTACGAATGATGGAATGAATGCAATGGCATACAACATTGGAGTTGTGAAAGAGATACTTCCACCCCACATCGTAAATAACCAGTTAAAGATTTTAATACCCGTTGGTACTGCAATTGCCATAGTAGCAACAGCAAAAATAGCGTTAGCGATTGGACCTAAACCAGTTGTAAACATGTGGTGAGCCCATACCATGAATCCTAAGAAACCGATTAACACAGTTGCAAATACCATTGAAGAGTAACCAAACAGACGTTTTCTAGAGAACGTTGCAAAGATCTCAGAGAAGATACCGAATGCAGGTAAGATTAAGATATAAACTTCAGGGTGACCAAAAATCCAGAATAAATGCTCCCAGATAATTGTGTTACCACCGTTGGCTACATCAAAGAAATTAGCTCCAAATAGTCGATCGAAAATCATTAAGAAAAGACCAACTGTTAATGGAGGAAATGCAAATAGAATAAGTGCAGAAACTACAAACGATGACCAAGTAAACAATGGCATACGCATATAAGTCATACCAGGAGTACGCATATTTATGATTGTAACTAAGAAGTTAATACCACCGATTAATGTACCCGCTCCGGAAATCTGCAATCCTAGCGTATAGAAATCAATACCGTGACCTTCAGATGCTAATGATAAAGAAGCATAAGAAGTCCAACCAGCGTCAGGTGCTCCACCTAAGAACCATGAAAGGTTAAGGAACACACCACCAAAGAAAAATAACCAAAATCCTAATGAGTTTAGGAATGGGAATGCAACGTCACGTGCACCAATTTGAAGAGGCACAACGGCATTCATAAATGCGAACACTAAAGGCATCGCTGCCAAGAATATCATTGTTGTACCGTGCATGGTTAAAATTTCGTTATATAAACCAGCACTTACAAAATCATTGTTCGGTACAGCAAGCTGAATACGGATAAACATAGCTTCTAGTCCACCAAGGACGAAGAAGATACCACCAGCTATTAGATAAAGGATGGCGATTTTTTTATGGTCTACTGTTGTTAAATAGTCCCAAAGCGTCGCACCAAACCCTTTTTTCTGAGTATAGGTACTCACAATTTTACCTCCCTTTCAAACAATTCCCCAATTAATCCTGAACTTTTAAGTTCATTAAATACTCAGCAAGAGCATCTAATTCTTCTTCAGATAATTGACCATATGTTCCAGTCATTTTATTACCTGGTTTGTATACTTCAGGATCTCTTAACCAATTTTTTAATTCTTCTTCATTGTAATCTAAAATACCAGCGATACGAGAACGCTCACCGAAGTTAGATAAGTTAGGTGCAAGTCGAGCCGCCTCAGGCGCACTGTTAGAAGGTGTAACAGCGTGACATCCAATACAGCTGTTGTTAAAGATTTCTTGACCTTGTTGTGCTAAAGGTGTTTCAGCTTTAGCTGGATCTTCTACATCTTGCATTGCAGTAACCCATTGGTCAAACTCTGCACGAGGTAAAGCCTTAACTTTAAAGTCCATTAGAGCATGTGAAGGTCCACAAAGCTCAGCACATTTACCATAGAATAAGTCTCCTGCTTCATTAGCAGCTTCTTGGTCAAACTCTAACCAGAATTTGTTAACTCCGTCAGTGTTTGTGTCCATTTTACCACCGACAGCAGGAATCCAGAATGAGTGTTTAACATCAGAAGCTTTAATGTTGAAGTACACTCTTTCACCTGTTGGGACTACTAAATCTTGGGATGTAACGATTTTTTGGTCAGGGTATTCAAACTCCCACCAATATAGATTTGCACGTACATTTACTACGAGCACATCTCTTTCACCATTTTCATTTAATTCTTCCATTGGTGATACATCTGCAAGTTTAAATGTAGATGTAACAGTTGGTACAGCAAGAATTAAAAGTAAGATAATCGGAATAACTGTCCAGATAATCTCTAAAGTGTGACTTCCCTCTACTTGTTTTGGAATTTTCTCATCTTTACGACGGAATTTAAAAATAACAATAAGGAAGATCAGTGTTACAACAACAATTACTCCCACCATAATTGCTGTAGATAACAGCATTAAATCATATTGCGTTTTCGCAACTTCACCGGCTGGTCTTAACGTTGATAGGAACGGTTCACCACAACCGGAGAGAATGAGCGTCATGATCGTAAAAAGTGAAAACAGACGCCATTTCGCAAGCCTTTTCATAGCTTAATCAAACCCCTCTTTCGTGAAATATTTCTTTGAATTGTTTGATCAAAAAAATTTATAGATAAATTCTCTTTACTATTTCTCTAGTAAAGAAAGAATCCCCTAACAAAATTATTGAGTGTGACATTTAACATAGACACAAACATGATAGTTAGATATTGTAGAGCACAGAACATCTAATTTAAACCCTTTTTATCAACTTTCATTCTTTGTATCCATATTAACCGATAAATAGCCATCCTATAATCCTAACCGTGGCAGAAGTACCTTCAAGAATCCATAATAAAATGGTAGCGGTAACAAATACTAACACCCACATCATCAAGAATAATAGGAAATAAACTAATGTCATAAAAAAACAAACTATAACAACTATACTACTTATCCACATCTAAAGCTATATACAATATAAAGATAAGGATAAAAATTTAGAAATGAAATATTTTCACTATCTAAATTGTAGTAATATTGTTAAAGAATTATGTCGAAAAACATGTATTCCTCCTGTATATTAAATCACACTTTCAAAGGTTTTTGTGAATTTTTTTTGAAATATTTATGAATAATTTGTGACCTAATTATAAAATTACAGGAACATGAGGATATTTTTGTAAAATAGCAATTCGTAAAATCCGATATAATTTTTGTCGTTTCATATTATATATGCTTAATCCTTCATGCCACTTACGACTATTGCCCCTAGAAATCAGCAATACCATATACCCCCTATATATTTCTAGCAAACTCCTTCCCAAGTTTCAACCTTTTTTAATATAATTACATTGATATTTTTTATTGTTGTAAATTCGATTAATATTGTGTACTATCGAAAAGGTGGATAAAAAGAGTATTTTACCTTATTCACTATATTTTTATTTCCAAAGAAGGATTTTAAATATATATTAGAATTTTTTATATCTCCGATTATTAATTAATAGTAGAAGGTGATTACTTGCAACGTGCACTAAAATGGTTTGCTGTGTTAACAACTTTTGGAATGCTACTCATTTTATTAGGAGGAGCACTTGTTACTAAAACAGAATCCGGTATGGGATGTGGACGATCATGGCCATTATGTAACGGACAATTAATTCCAACGGATATTACCCCAGAATTGGTTATAGAACTTGCACACCGCGTCGTTTCAGGTGGAGTTGGGATTATGGTTTTAATCTTATCTGTCTGGACATGGAAAGCAATCGGCCATATTAGGGAAACTAAATTTTTATCATTGTTGTCATTCTTTTTCTTAGTCCTTCAGGGGCTAATAGGAGCTGCTGCTGTAGTTTGGGGGCAATCTGATTTTGTACTTGCCCTACATTTCGGAATCTCGCTTATCTCATTTTCTGCAGTATTGCTATTAACTCTCTTAATTTTTGAAGTAGATAAAAGATTTGAAGCTGAAAAACTTATCATTGATAGTAGATTAAGGAAACATATTATTGGAGTGAGCTTATATAGTTATATCGTAGTGTATACTGGGGCGTTAGTTCGCCACGTAAATGCTAGTTTAGTTTGCCGGGATTGGCCTTTATGTATAAATTCAGAACCTGGGCTACCAACAAACTTCTATGAGTGGGTTCAAATGGGACACCGCTTTGCTGCTGGTTTAATCTTTATTTGGATTGGTTATATTACCTATCTAGCAATTAAACACTATAAACACCAAAAAGTTGTGTACTGGGGTTCAATTATAGCCTTTACCTTAGTTTCACTTCAAGTTATGTCAGGAGCATTAGTTGTTCTGACTAGACTAAATCTTTATATTGCTCTCTCTCATGCGTTTTTCATCTCTTGTTTATTCGGTGTTTTAAGTTATTTCATCTTACTAGTGTCTAGAAGTAAGAAGAATGAAAAGTCATTAGGAAATACAGAAGTTAATTCTAAGCCAACTTCCATGACTCCATAAAAAAGATAATAAATAAAAAGTTGCAGCCAATTGGCCGCAACTTTTTATTTGTTTTATTTACTATTTAGACAACTCAATTAATAAATCACCTGTTTGTATTGCTTCACCATTAGCTACATAGATGTCTTTTACTACTCCAGAGAAAGGTGCTTGAACAGTGGTTTCCATTTTCATAGCTTCCGTAATCATGAGGTGATCTCCTCTTTCCACTTTCTCCCCTTTTTCTACTAATACTTTAATGACTGTACCTGGCATAGATGCAGCAATATGGTTTTCATCTTTTGGATTTGCTTTCATTTTCGTTGCTACTGTTGATTTAATACTTTCATCCTTAACAACAATTTCACGTGGCTGGCCATTCAGCTCGAAATAGATTACTCTCGTTCCATCAGCTTGAGGCTGACCAATAGAAACGAGCTTAACAATCAATGTTTTACCAACTTCAATCTCTACTTCAATTTCTTCTCCCAATCTCATACCATAAAGGAATGTAGGAGTATCTAGTACTGAAATATCTCCAAATAGTTCTACGATATTTGTATATTCCTTAAACACTTTAGGGTATAAGGCATATGCGATTGCATCAAAATCTGTAATTGGGCGAGCCAGTTCTTTAAAGAGTTCTTCTTTAATTTCATTGAAATTCACTTCTTCTAAAAGTTCTCCAGGACGAACTGTAATTGGTTCTCTCCCTTTTAAGATGACTCTCTGTAATTCTTTAGGGAATCCACCATATGGCTGACCGAGGTACCCTTCAAATAGCTCAACTACTGAGTCTGGGAAATCAAGGTTTTCCCCTCTAGTTAGAACATCCTCTTCAGATAATTGGTTTTGAACCATATATAGTGCCATGTCACCTACTACTTTGGAAGACGGAGTAACTTTAACGATGTCACCAAACATTTTGTTTACGCGAGAGTACATTTCTTTAACTTGTTCCCACTGGTCTCCTAACCCGACTGCCTTAGCTTGTTGCTGTAAGTTACTATATTGACCTCCTGGCATTTCGTGCTCATATACTTCCGTATGTGGAGCGACCATACCACTTTCAAAATCTCTATAGTATTTTCTAACATCTTCCCAATAATAAGATAATTGTTCGAGTGATTTAATGTTTACGTTTGGCTTTCTGTCTGTTCCCTCTAGAGCATAATAGAGTGTATTTGCACTTGGTTGTGAAGTTAGTCCAGCCATTGTACTTAAAGCAACGTCTACAATGTCTACTCCTGCATCAATCGCTTTAGCATAGGTGTAAATACCATTTCCGCTAGTATCGTGAGTGTGTAGGTGGATAGGAATATCAATTGTCTCTTTTAGCTCAGAGATTAATTTGTAGGCTGACTGTGGTTTTAATAAACCAGCCATATCTTTAATACATAAAATATGTGCACCTTGTTGCTCTAATTCCTTTGCAATACTCTTATAGTAATTTAAGTCATATTTACTTCTACTCGGATCTAAGATATCACCCGTATAACAAATAGAAGCTTCAGCGATTTTACCTGTCTGTCTAACAGCGTCAATCGCTACTTCCATCCCTCTAACCCAGTTTAAACTATCAAATATTCTGAATACGTCTATTCCTGTATGTGCTGATTTCTCAACAAACTCTCGAATAACGTTGTCAGGGTAATTTTTATATCCAACAGCATTGGATGCTCTTAGAAGCATTTGGAATAATACGTTTGGTATTTGCTCTCTTAAAGTTAGTAGTCTATCCCATGGATCTTCTTTTAAGAATCGATAGGCAACATCAAACGTTGCTCCACCCCACATTTCATAGGAGAACATCTCTGGTAAAAGCTTTGCAGTAGGTTCAGCAATGTGACTAATATCCGTTGTTCTAACACGAGTAGCTAATAATGATTGATGTGCATCTCTAAAAGTTGTATCTGTTAATAATACTTCTTTTTGATTTTTAATCCATTTAACTAATCCATCGGCACCTTGCTCATCTAGAATTTGTTTAGTTCCTTTTGCAAACTCTATACTACCTACTTTTGGTACACGAGGTTTTTCAAATACAGGTTTCTTCTTCTTCTCAATTCCCGGAAATCCATTGACAGTCACATTACCGATGTAAGATAACATTTTTGTACCACGGTCTTTTCTAACTGGGAACAGGAATAATTCAGGTGTTTTATCAATGAAAGATGTGTCATACTCACCTGATATGAAATTAGGGTGCCTTACTACATTCTCTAGGAATGGAATGTTTGTTTTTATACCACGGATACGGAACTCTTGTAAATTTCGGTCCATTTTTGCTGCCGCTTGCTCGAAAGTCATAGCCCAAGTAGATAATTTGACTAATAATGAGTCATAGTACGGTGTAATAACTGCTCCCTGGAATCCGTTACCTGCGTCAAGACGTACACCAAACCCACCACCTGAACGATAAGCCATGATTTTACCCGTGTCAGGCATAAAATTATTTAATGGATCTTCAGTCGTTACACGAGACTGTATAGCATAGCCATTGATTTTAATATCCTCTTGCTTCGGTATTCCAATCACTTCAGAGTGTAAATGATGTCCTTCTGCTACTAATATTTGTGTTTGTACGATATCCACGCCTGTAACCATTTCTGTAATGGTATGTTCTACTTGTACTCGTGGATTAACTTCGATGAAATAGAATTCACCCCCCGCGACCAAGAATTCTACCGTACCTGCATTTATATAGTCTACATTTTTCATTAACTCTACAGCTGCATTACATATATCATCACGTAACTGACTTGAAATGGATACACATGGTGCTACCTCTACTACTTTTTGATGCCTTCTTTGAACAGAACAGTCACGTTCAAAAAGGTGAATGATGTTCCCGCTATTATCACCAATAATTTGGACTTCAATATGCTTTGGTTTTTCAATAAACTTCTCTACATACACTTCATCATTGCCAAAGGCGGCTTTAGCTTCAGATTTCGCTCGATCATAAGACTCTCTTATTTCTTCTGGGCTTCGGACAATTCTCATGCCTCGACCTCCGCCCCCTAGAGATGCTTTTATAATAATCGGGAATCCATGTTGCTTACCAAAACTGACCACTTCCTCTAGGCCTTTAACTGGACCGTCTGAACCAGGAATAACTGGAATATTCGCTAACTGCGCTTGGGATCTAGCCTTTACTTTATCCCCAAACATATCAAGATGCTTAGATTTTGGTCCAATAAAAATAATGCCTTCTTCTTCACATCTTCTAGCAAATTGAATATTTTCTGATAAGAAACCATACCCTGGATGAATGGCATCAACGTCACTTAATTTTGCTATCTCAATAATATTTTCAATATCTAAATAAGCATCAATAGGTTTTTTTCCTTCTCCAACTAAGTAAGCTTCATCAGCTTTATAACGGTGATAGGAACCGGAGTCTTCTTTAGAATAGATTGCTACGGTACGAATATTTAATTCGGTACATGCGCGAAATACGCGAATAGCAATCTCTCCCCTGTTAGCTACTAGTACTTTGTTGATTCTTCTACTCAAAAGAAACACCTCATCTTATTCTATATAGTATGTCCCCTAATTCACTATTGAAATAAAGAACAGAATTAACGCGTCAATTAATTAGAGTGCGATAGTATAGGTAAGTACATGAAATAAAAATATTTCACTAGTTACCTAATATAGAACACTTTCGAAAAATTTTGTATTTTCTACATATATTGGTCTACATTCTCCAATTTAAATGGTGAATGAGACTTATATTAAAAGCGCTAGGAATACCTGAGCGCTTACTTACGAAATTGAATAGCATTGCCAGTTACCGTATTTTCTTGGTTAGCTTGCTGCTTAACACTATCTTTATTCTTATATTTTCTTTCATAATTAACAAACATTGAAACATTTACTAATATCCCCATAGCAATTGAAAGCTGCAGCAAAGAGGATCCTCCATAACTAACGAATGGTAGGGGTACCCCAGTCAATGGAATAACACCTGATAATCCACCAAGGTTGGTAAAAGACTGAATACCTATCATGCTAGAAATCCCGATAGCTAGTAAACTACCAAATGGATCTTTCCCTTTTAAGCCAATATATATCCCCTTTAATACGATATACCCGAGTGAGAATAATACGAATAACACCCCAAAAAGCCCTAATTCTTCAGCAATAACAGCCATAATAAAATCCGTATGTGGTTCTGGTAAATATCCTAGTTTTTGAATACTTTGACCTAAACCTAATCCTTTGACACCACCTGCACCAAGTGCGATGTATGAATTTATAATTTGATAGCCCTCTTTATTTGCTACACCTTCAGCAAAAGGATCCATAAAGGAGATAAATCTCCCCATTCTTACATCAGAAAAGATTTTATCCTTCAAGAATATGAGCAAGGGGATTGAAAGGATTGTACCTAATCCCGCCAATTTGAGCATATTTTTTATATTCATACCAGATGCAATGATAATCGTACTTGCAATCATAACAATAAGAGCAGCTGTTCCATAATCTGGCTGCCAAGCAATTAGGAAACAAGCTAAGATTAAATAAACTAAAGGAGGTATGACCCCTTTGTTAAACTCATTTATGTATGTTTGTTTCTTTGCATAGACAGCTGATAAATAAATAATCATACTAATCTTTACAAATTCCGCAGGCTGAATACTTGAAGTACCTAGTTTAAACCAGCTCTGTGCATTACCTGCAACATGACCAAAAACCTTTATGAGTAATAATGCTCCAAGAGATCCGAACACCATTGGAATAAGGATTTTATTACTCAACATAATTTTATACGGCATCAATGCAAAAAATAAAAACACAAAAGCCGCCACTATGAGATGTAATTTTTGCTTGTCATAGAAGAAAGAACTCTCATAGCCATACCTTTGGATGGCAGTGACCATACTAGCGCTATAAATCATTACCAGACCAAATACCGATAGTAGAAGTACGACTAATATTAGGGAATAATCATATGATTTTATTATTTTTTTGAACATGCTATCTCTTCCTCATCTTCTCGTTGTATTACTTATTCTACGATAGTATTAAATATCCTTCATTTAAAGAGAAGAAAAGTCAATTTAAATGTAACACATTATTTCTGACTTTTCTACACAAAAGTGTTATACTTTTTATTAATTATGATACATAATTTAAAGCTAGCTAACATTTTAGATTATCAGACCTCAATTTATATAATAAACCTTATTTAATTTATTCTATCATTAGACTTAAAGGAAACCCATCTTTTCAGCCAATAAGTAACCGTTTTGTAATATAAGCTTCCACCTACTTTGAGTATAGATTAGTATAAATTTATTTATAAAAAAACTCAAACAACCATAAAAAGGTGTTTGAGTTTTTTGTTTATTTTCTTTGTGATGCTTCGTGTAGAGCTGATAGTTCTTTTTCTAGTTCGGCAAGAATGGCTTTACCATCCTTTTCTTCAATTAAACCTAGACGAACAGCAAAATCTATTTCTCTAGATAAACCAAACATTTGTGTATCTAGTACCTCTTCGTATAACGGACATTGAGGCATAGTTAAGTTATCCATCTGCACTTTAATTAGCTTTAATATTTTATCAGCATCAGCCTTTAGTAGGGCATTTGCCTTTTCACTGTGATCGATTATCATTTCGGACGCCAACATTGATCCCCCCGTTTCCGAGCGATTATCCTATCCTTAAATTTTAAACGCAAGGCCTAGAAAATGCAAGAATTATCAGGGGAAATACAATTGACAAATGAATCTAATTTACTTATTTAAGACCCAACATTTACTAGAATATACTAAAATCATACTCATTTGCTAATTTCTCCAATAGTTTCAATCCCGCTACACTATTTCCTCTCTCATCTAGGGATGGACCGAATATACCGATTCCTAGCTTTCCTGGTACCACTCCTAGAATACCACCTGAAACACCACTTTTTGCAGGAATCCCTACTTTCATTGCAAACTCACCCGAAGCATCATACATTCCACACGTAACCATAAATGTTTTACAAATACGGGCAATTTCCTTAGGTATTAATTGTTTACCACTTTCTGGATCATTCCCGTTTAAAGCAAAGACAGCACCAATTCTAGCTAAATCAAAGCAATCCATCTCAATCGCACATTGTCTAGTATACAAGTCCATTAGTTCCTCTATATCCCCTTGGATAATACCATGCTGTTTCATGAAAAAACATAGTGCACGATTTAGATAAGCAGTTTCAAATTCAGATTGGGCAACCTCCATATTACACTCAATTTCGATATCATTTCCTAATTCCTTAATAAAAGTTAATAATCTTTTCCATCTCTCCTCTAAACTCCCACCTATAATCATGTCCGTTACAGCAAGCGCGCCTGCATTAATCATTGGGTTTAGTGGTTTTGAAGGAATAGAGGATTCTAACTTAGATATGGAGTTAAAAGGATCACCTGTTGGTTCCATTCCCACTCTTTCAAATACGTAGTCTTTTCCTCTATCCATTAGTACTAAAGCCAAGGACAATACTTTTGATACACTTTGTAATGTGAATTTTTTTCGATAATCACCTGCATATAAACAACCTGAATTTACGTCATATATAGCAATTGATAAATCTTGACCATTTACTTTACCTAAAGCGGGAATATAATCGGCAACCTTTCCAAATTGGGTGTAATGTCTAACACTTGCAATTAACTCTTCTAAATGTTCATTCGTTTTACATGTCATCTATGTTTACCCCTTAACTAAGTTTCACCATCATTTATTCGCTCAATTCTTTTTTTAGAAATTAGAAGTAATCAAGAGTTTTTTGGGACTATGATTTTTAACTATTTTAGGAGTTCCCAAAATTCTTCTATTTTACACGAGAAATATGACTTTTTTCAACTTTATCGTTATACTCAGGAATAGGCATAACAATGTAAGAAAAAAAATGTCTATATATTAGTAACTCTGTTTAGGGACATGTTTAGGAGGCAATTTATTTTATGGAAAATATTATCATGATTAAAGGAAATGTAACGTTTAATATTACTTTAGATCCTGGTGTATGGATTTTTGATGATAGAAGAGTGGATTTAAATACTTTTTTCCATTCTTCAAATGAAGATCGAGACGACCTGGAAGAATATAAAAAGTCAATCTCCAAACACTGGGACCGTGAGATTATGGAAGGTGCTGTCTACCCACCTACCTTAGCTACTGAAAAAAAGTTTGAAAAAGAGAAAGTTTTGACAGGCAGCTTCGGGCTTCCTTTAAAGCCCTTTTTGAAGAATGCAGGGATAAATGAAGATGCAAAGTACTTATTCATTGAACTAGAAGATGGAGAAATGAAGCTTCCACTAGAAGAGGGCGAAAACCTGATTTTAGGTTTTTCAAAGGAAGGAAAGCCATTGAAGGACGGTGGACCTGTCCATATCTATTATGGGGATGGCTCTAATGAGAAGAACCCAATTAAAAGTGTAAAAGCGTTTCGAGTCGAGTAAGCACTTTCTTCGGATCAAGAAATAAAAGTTAAAAATCTATAAGAACGGCGCGCGAAAGGGACCAAATTTGGCCCCTTTTCTCGTTAGAGCCGCCTTAATAAATATCCTATTAAAAAACTGTTGTATCTTGTAGTTAAGGTTTTATACTTCAATTTCTAGAGTATATCGGCCGCTAATTGAGCAAGACCTGATCGCTCACCTTTAAATAGTTTTACATGCCCAGCGATGGATTGATCCTTAAACTTTTCAACAACATAAGTCAAGCCATTATTATAAGCATCCAGGTACGGATGGTCGATTTGCTCAGGATCTCCCATTAAAACAATCTTACTCTTTTCACCCACACGAGTGAGGATTGTTTTTATTTCATGTTTAGTTAAGTTTTGCGCCTCATCAATAATAATAAATTGTTCAGGTATACTTCTCCCTCTTATATAGGTTAAAGCCTCTACCTCAATTGATCCCATTCCAGCTAGAATAGCATCTAATTCACCCGGCTTTTTTACATTAAATAAATACTCTAGATTATCATAAATAGGCTGCATCCATGGACGAAGTTTTTCCTCTTTTTCTCCAGGTAAATAGCCAATATCTTTACCAACAGGTACAATCGGCCTTGCTACTAACAACTTCTTATATTCTCTAAAATCTTCTGTTTGCATAAGCCCTGCTGCTAAAGCTAATAACGTTTTCCCTGTCCCTGCTTTACCAATAAGAGTAACTAATGGCAAGTCTTTTCTTAATAACAGTTCCATCGCCATCGTTTGTTGGACATTTCTTGGACGTATTCCCCATATGTGGTCATGATCAAAAATGAGTTTTTTTACTTTCTTTTCTCTTGGATCAACCATTCCGATTGCAGAGGCAGAGGAACCAAGAGCATCCTTCATAATTAAAAATTGATTAGGATAGAAGGGATGGTTTGAGATTTCCGATAAAGGTAATTCGCCCTTTTCATAAAAACGATTTAACAAATCGACATTTATATATACCTCGAGATTACCTGTATAAATATGATCATTTTCAATTACCCTATCACTTAGAAAGTCCTCAGAATGAAGTCCAATTGCATCTGCCTTTACTCGAACTAGTGCATCCTTACTAACTAACACCACTTTTCTTCCATCTTCTTTTGTTTCTTCTTCTAATGAAAGGTTTTTTGCAACAGCTAATATACGATTATCATTTGTCTTCTCCACAAATATTTCTTGGAGCTGATGAAAAGAACGATGATTCAGTTCAATTCGTAATACCCCACCATTTTCAAGAGGGATTTTCTCATGAAGTTTCCCGGTTTGCCTCAGGTTGTCAATTAACCTTGATACTTGTCTTGCATTTCTTCCGATTTCATCCATATATCGCTTTTTTGAGTCGACTTCCTCAAGAACAACAGCTGGGATGACTACTTCATTTTCTTCAAATGAAAATATGGAATACGGGTCTTGTAACAAGACGTTGGTATCTAACACGTAAATTTTACTCAATCTGATGCCTCCTGCTCCTCTTGGGTCTTTATTAATGTCTGTCTAGCAAAAATTTAGTACTTTCTTCCAGATGGCTTATCCTCTTGGTAAAATATATGTTTTCTAGAATAAAGATAGAAGAAATTTTGCACAATAATCAGTAATGAACCCTATATATTTTAAAAAATCTTTTTAGCGGCTGTTTATTGATAAGTGTTTTGGCCGAATAGAGAATAAATCCTTTTCGGAAGATAATTTTGTGTATTTTACTTTTAAGGGGTGATTATGAATTGAAAAAGTTATTCTTTGCTATCTTATCCATTGCCCTTCTAGCGGGGTGTGGCACTAACAATCAAGCTGGGGAAAATAATCAAAGTGAGGCACAAGGTAGACGTACAGTTGGTGTAAAAGACAGTACGATACCGGTTGTTGACCGACAAACTGGACAGGAAATCTCACGCCACTTGGTTGAGCTTGCTTCGAGTCGACCAAACGTTCATGATGCAACTGCCGTTGTACTAGGGAGATATGCTGTAGTTGGAATCGATGTGGATAAAGATATTGAACGCTCTCAAGTAGGGGCGATTAAATACTCTGTAGCTGAAAGCTTAAAACAAGATCCCCATGGTGCAAATGCAATTGTTATTGCAGATCCTGATTTAAATGCTAGATTAAGGGAAATTTCAGAGGATATTCAAAGCGGTAAGCCTGTTCAAGGTATTATGAATGAACTTGCGGATATCGCTGGGCGTTTAATGCCAGAGATTCCAGCAGATATCGTTGACCCTAACCCGAAAGAGTCCCTTGAGAAGCCTAAAAATAAACTCAATACAAGCGAAAGCCAAAAGCTTGAAAAAAATCAGCAAAAACAATCTAAACACCATAAAGAAAACAGAAACGAACAAAATTAAATTCGTCTCTAATAAATTTAAAGAAGCTTAGTCCAAACGGGACTAAGCTTTTCTCATTGCATCCATTACTTGTGTATCTAGACGGTTTGCTGCAACCTTATCATAGGTCTTATCATATGCAGGTTCCACAGTGATTTTTGATCCATAAAACATAACATCACGAACTTCTTTAATTTTAATCTCGACTAATGCTAGTTTTAAAGGAACCTCATCTAATTTTTCAACTTTAACTGAAGCTGTGCCCGTAACAGCATATGTAGATTCATTCGCAATTAAGTTAATAACTGCTAATGGGTTTTGATTAATATTTTGGATGATTCTTGAACGGTTATCAACAGCAAAATAAATCGTTTCTTCATCCTTTGCTAGCACCCAAGAAATTGCACTAACATTCGGTCCTCCTGATTCAAAATCCACTGTAGATAAAGTGACAAAGCGCTCTTTTTGTAATACATCATATAATGGTTTAATTAACTTTGGTTCAACTTGGTTTGCCATCCCATTCCCTCCTTCAGAACTACCTTTATCATATAACTACTATCCTTATCTTTCAACATTTTAAACACTTTCACGTTGGAAAAGAGATTCCCCTCCTTATACATGTTATACTATAATATAGTTAATATCTTTGATTGTTCATTTCCGCTCCATTATAAACTGCTGAAATTAAACATTCCTATGATTACAACTTTTACTGTAAGATTAATGAAATAAACTTAAATTGTCGAATTATAAATTAGAGGTGTTACCATATGAGAGTCAAATGTGTTTTATGTGATAAAATTGAATCCATTATTGATGATTCTGTTCAAGCAAAAAGACTTCGTAACCGACCTATTCACACATTTATGTGTAAAGATTGCGAGGAGAGAATTACTAGACGTACAAACGAAAGAATTGCTACCGGAAATTTTAATTTGTATAAACCGGCACAAGTAGAAGATGAGTGGTAAAATTCAAGCATCCTTCATTCTCGGGGTTGTGTCTGGTTGTTTCCTTGGATTCCTACTGAAGATAGTGGAATCATTCACAACAATTAAAGTCTATACACTTTTGCTTAATATTGACTTTATCCCACTATTGAATGAAATAAGGTGGGGGGAAATAGGTGAATTTATTTTTCATCTAATTTTTTCTATATTATTATGCTATGTATATTTGAGCTTGATTGAAAAAACAAAAGCGCAGAAAGCAAATCAATTTTTAAGATTGGCTATTTTTATAACCTTTCCAACCGTTTTCTTGTTTTTTCCGCTTTCTATGCTAGCTATTCAAGCTGTCCCCGCTATAACAGATATGCTCGCTTTTTTCTACTGGACGCTAGGGCATATCATCTATAGCCTCATTCTTGGAATTACAGCTTACTTTCTATATAAAAAATCCACTCGCCTTCGGTAGCGAGTGGATTTTTTTATTCTGTCGGATAATTAATGTATTTTTCTGGTTCATCATTGATTTGTTCTAACATAACATCAATCAACTCACAAGGGAACCTATTTTTCTTGCGATCCCCGTTTTGATCATAATGAACATAATACATTACATCATCCTTAGTCACTTCAATGTTGCTAAGGGCATGGTCTTCCGTTAACATCTTGTAAAACATATTTTCTGTTTCAACAGCAGCTGTGTCATCTGGTCTTTCGTCAATAACTACTTTAATAGTTAGCCAATTATATAATGCATCTTGAAGAGAATTCATGCGGTCTCATTTCCCTTTTGTTTTCTCTCTTGGTTCAGACGGATTTTATAAATGATTAATATTAAAGCCGCAACAACTAACCCTTCAGCTACAGGTAAAAACACACCTAAAAATGTTAAAACGGTACAGCCAAGTATTAAAAAGAGGTAAATTACCGCAGCTTTCACTAACGGTAATTTTTTCGCAAATCCTAACTTGAAGACAATGATGGATAAAATAACAATTGTTATATATAGCCACCACATACCTGTAGTAGGATTATCATCTACTTTAAAAAGTGCAGCAAAAAAAGATAGGCGTTCGGTTACGTTCATAGTCCTCTACTCCCCCTTTTTGGAGCCCTAGTTCATTTCAGCATATTTCTTTTTCTTAGCGATTCTTTCACGCTCATTTTTATCTAATATTTTCTTACGTAAACGAATAGATTCAGGAGTTACTTCACAATACTCGTCCTCATTTAAGTACTCTAAAGCTTCTTCTAAAGTCATGATTCTTGGTTTTTTCATTGTTGTTGTTTGATCTTTGTTTGCAGAACGAATATTCGTTGCTTGCTTAACCTTAGTGATATTAACAGTAATATCATTTTCACGATTATGCTCTCCAACAATCATACCTTCATAGATTTCTGTACCAGGTTCTACGAAGATTACACCACGGTCTTCAACGCCCATAATCCCATAAGTAGAAGCTTTACCTGCCTCCATTGATACTAGAACACCTTGACGTCTTCCACCGACTTGGCCAGAAGCCATTGGTTGATAACTATCGAAAGTATGGTTGATGATTCCATAACCACGAGTTAACGTTAAGAATTCAGTTGTATAGCCGATTAGACCACGAGCAGGAACCATAAATATTAAACGAACTGTTCCTGTACCAGTGTTAATCATATCAACCATTTCACCTTTACGGGCACCAATTGACTCCATTACTGAACCTGTGTGCTCCTCTGGAACATCAATTTGAACACGTTCTACAGGCTCACAACGGACTCCATCAATCTCTCTAACGATAACTTCTGGTTTTGATACTTGTAACTCATAACCTTCACGGCGCATGTTTTCAATTAGAATTGATAAGTGGAGCTCACCACGTCCTGATACAATCCATGCATCTGGAGAGTCCGTATTATCTACACGTAAACTTACATCTGTTTGAAGCTGAGCACGTAATCTCTCTTCGATTTTTCTAGAAGTTACGTATTTTCCTTCTCTACCTGCAAATGGACTGTTGTTTACTACAAACGTCATCTGAAGTGTAGGCTCATCTATTCTTAATACAGGAAGTGCTTCTTGATGTTCAGATGGACAAACTGTTTCACCAACGTTAATATCTTCCATTCCTGAAACAGCGATTAAATCACCCGCATATGCTTCTTGAATTTCTTGACGTTTTAGACCAAAGAAACCGAATATTTTAGTTACACGGAATTGCTTTACAGAGCCATCTAACTTCATTAAGGCAACTTGTTGGCCAACCTTCATTGTTCCACGGAATACACGACCAATCCCAATTCTCCCTACATAGTCATTATAGTCTAATAAAGCTACTTGGAATTGTAATGGCTCTTCACGATTATCAACTGGTGAAGGGATATGTTCTACGATTGTTTCGTATAATGATTCCATATTCTCATCTTGCTTTTCAGGATTTAAACTTGCAGTACCATTAATAGCTGAAGCATAAACAACTGGGAATTCAAGCTGCTCTTCGTTTGCTTCTAGTTCAATGAATAAGTCAAGTACTTCATCAATTACTTCAGTCGGACGAGCAAAATCACGGTCAATTTTGTTTACAACCACAATTGGTGTTAAGTTTTGTTCTAAAGCTTTTTTAAGAACGAAACGTGTTTGAGGCATACAACCTTCATATGCATCTACAACAAGAAGTACACCATCAACCATTTTCATGATACGTTCTACTTCTCCACCAAAGTCAGCATGTCCTGGTGTATCTAGAATGTTAATACGAGTATCTTTATATTGAATAGCCGTATTTTTAGCTAAGATTGTAATTCCACGTTCTCTTTCTAAATCATTCGAATCCATTGCACGTTCTTCAACATGCTCATTCGAACGGAAAGTTCCGGATTGCTTTAACAGCTGGTCAACTAGGGTTGTTTTCCCGTGGTCAACGTGGGCAATAATTGCGATGTTGCGAATATCTTCTCTAATTTTCAAAAAATTCACTCCTACCTAATTTATAAAAAATAATGATTAGCTAATTTCAGAAGACTTTTTTCATTTAAATCGAATCCTTTTGACTAACTGAAACATTATACCATAATTAAAGTGGAAACCTAAAAGATTTTTGTGTAAAATAGTAAAGAATAGCATATTTATGATGTTTAAACGTAAATTAGAAGCTAATTCTCTTAAAATTTCTATTAATTTACTCCATTCAAGGAGGTTTACCCACATGAATCAAATTAAATGGCCCTTATTATTTTTTGCAATTGCCTCTGCAGCATGTATGATGGGAATTGGAATTGCCATAAGTTTTAGAAGCTTCCTTGGCATTGCAGCCGCTATTGTTGCTTTAATTGTAGTTATGGGATTTGGCTTTAAAACAAAAAAGAAAATGCGTGAACAGGGACTTTTATAATGAGACGAAAAAAAAACGATTGGTGCGTAACCAATCGTTTTTTCGCTATTGAATTGGTCTAATCATTATTAAATAGGAATTCCCTTGGTCATCTTTTTCTATTTTGAATTGTTCAAAAGAGCACTTTCCTAAAAAATCAATCCAATTGTACTGGTCAAAAGGAATTCCCGCAAATATGACATTCATTCCTTCTTCTTTTAATTCTGAAGTTATTTTCTCGATTATTGCTTTGCCGATTCCTTGCTTTTGAAATTTTACTGTTATGATTAGTGTCCCGAACCAAGGCTTACCGTTTGAAGGAGCTAATTTTGTATGAAAACTTACTCCAATAAAATCTTTTTGAAGGGTCCATAATCTCCACTCACCATTCAAATAACTATAAGTCTCTATATAGTTTTCAAGCTTTTCGCCTTTTAACTCAATCTCTCTCCATATTTTATTTTCCCGAGCTAGCTCTAGAAAAAAAGGAATATCTTGATGAGACAAGTCTCGATATTTAAGTTCACCATTCACCATTATTGAGGAATTCCTTTAATACAGCTTGATGAAAACCAGGTTTAGAGATAAAAACTGAATTCTGTTCCAATAAATTTATCGGTTTTCCGTTAAGAGTAGTTGCTACTCCTCCCACTTCTTTAATTAATACTAAGCCAGCCGCAAAGTCCCATGGAGACAAACGTAATGTAATATAGGCATCTAATCTTCCCGCTGTCACATAAGCCATCTCCATGGCAGCAGAACCATAAGATCTCGTCCCGCGAACCGCTTTTACTAGCGGTGCTAATAAATTAGAATCAATCCTCTTGTTTTTAATGACCCACGTAGAATTTAATCCTATTACCGCTTCTTCTATAGGAACTTCCTTTAAAGGCTTTAAACGTAAATCATTCATATACGCTCCATTACCCTCAATAGCATGGTATAACTCATCATGGACCACATCGTAAATTAAGCCAATCTTTCCTACGCCATCTTCATATACTCCGACTGATATAGCAAAATTACGTTGTTGATGGACAAAATTCATAGTTCCATCTATAGGATCTATAATCCAAACAATTCCCTTTAGTTCTTCAAGTTCATCCCCTAAACCTTCTTCACCTAAAATTTTATGTTCAGGAAATGTTTCATTAATTTTTGAAATAAAGAATTGCTCTGTATCTTTGTCCATATCGGTGACAAGATCATTGGCATTGGACTTTGTTTCAATCGTCAATGTTTGATCAAACGATTTTTTAATTCTTGTCCCTGCTTCTTTTATCCACTGTTTGGCGTAATTATCAATTTCAACCCAATACATTCATCATCAACATCCTTTGTTTGTTTATAAGGCTTATTATTAAGACGTTTATATATTTATTTATGTAAATAGCTTGATTGGAAAGGGTAGAGCTTGTATTTAGATTATAGTAAAGCAAGTCTTCCTTCAACATATATACTTTCCAAATGTTGTGATACATTACCTGGTAAAATAAAACGAACCCCTACTTGGATGTGGAGTTCGTAATTAACCAGGATTGGGTCTATAATAACTACTCATTATTTCCGAAGTTCTCCTTATACTCTTTTCTAAAAAGCTTTTAATTTAATTAGTTCACTTCGGATATTTTCCAATTTTTCAATACTTTTCGTTTTTTGTTTTTCATTGTTTTCTGTCATTGCTTCAAATAAAAGTGCTAATTCATAGTCCATTTCTAATCTCAATACTGCTGTTCTTTCTTTTTCGACTGCTTTCTTTTTTAAAGAATTCATCACTTGTTTCACAAGAGGTGCCCCCTTTCACTCTTTACTTTTCAAACTTTTCAAATTATTTTTGATATTATAATATGAAGAACCTTGTATTGTTGTAACCATTTTGTTCATAACCTGTATTTTTTTATTTTTTATTTTTTTAGAACCTTAGAGAAACCTATTCAATTAGGTGTTTACAAAGCTTCAGTTAGAATGATACAAGCATTTCAGTTCTTGGTAGGCAAACTAGTTTTAGGTTTTAAATTTATTATGCTACAATACTGACAAATCCCCTAGGAGGTATATAGATGGAGTTTACAGGTTTTACTAATGAAGATTTTGAAGTATTCCACATAGATGGTCTGGAAGATAGAATGGAGGCTTTAATCCACACTATTCGACCAAAACTTGAGTATTTAGGTAATCACTTTTCTCCTACTCTCGCTAACCTTACTGGCAATGAAATGTATGCTCATGTTGCCAAACATGCTAGAAGAACTATTAATCCACCTAAGGATACTTGGGTAGCATTCGCTAGCAACAATCGAGGGTACAAAATGCTTCCCCATTTCCAAATTGGCTTATGGGAGACTCATGTTTTTATTTGGTTCGCCGTTATTTATGAAGCTCCTAATAAAGATGATTACGGAAAAACACTTGAGGCAAAAATAGATGAATTATACAAATCAACACCAGGTGAGTTTGTTTGGTCAACTGATCATACAAAACCTGAAGCTAAAGTACATAGAGATTTATCAAAAGATGAATTAAAAGATATGTTTGAACGATTACAGAAGGTTAAAAAGGCTGAGATTTTATGTGGTTTCCACATTCCTAGAGAGGAAGCAATCTCGATGAAGCCTGCTGAATTTTTAAATAAAGTTGAAGTTGTATTTAAAGAACTCTTACCCCTATATAAACTAGCATAAACTCAAAAAAGCTTTATTTAGGCTCTTTATGGTAATATTAGGCTTTTGTCTATGAATAGGTTAATACACAAGAAACCCTCGAACGATATTCGTATTCGAGGGTTTCTTATAGACTTATTATTTTTTCATTCTGATTTTATCTCCAGCTTGTCGTCCCTTACTTAATTGTATAGTGCGATAAGTAGAGTATCCGCTCATTTCTTCAAACTCTCCACAAATCTTTTTTTCTTCTGATTTACTCGGTACAATTTCTTTAAATCGTCGATACGCGTTCATTAACTGATCACGTTCAATTCCATGCTCATAAGCTTTTTCAATTTGTTGGAAAAAGTTAATGACATCAATGATTTCATCTGTTGACCATTCATGATCAATAGGGTATTGATATTCCACATAATCACCTACTCCTGTAAATTAACTTATACAGTTTAAACCTAGATTACAAATGAAACAACTATTTAGAGTTTAGTTTGCCCAGTTGCGTCTAATTTTCTCAGCATCACTCACCATACGATGGAATAGTTCTTCTACCGTTGGAACATCTTTAATTAGTCCCATCACTTGCCCCGCCCAGGCGAACCCCTCATCCTCTTTTCCCTCATAAATATATCGTTTATTTGCTTTTCCACTGACGTAATCCTTTAATTCCTCATATCCAGCCTGTCCTTTTTCAAGTTCCAATATTTTATCAGTCCATGAATTAGAGATGGCCCTTGCCGGAGCACCTATTGAACGTTTAATTACTACTGTGTCATTTTCCGTTCCATTCACTAATCGAGTCTTATATTCATCGCTTGCATGAACACATTCTTTTGTCGCAATAAACCTAGTCCCCATCTCTATTCCTTCCGCCCCTAAACTTAATGCTGCCATTAAGCCTCTGCCGTCCCCAATACCACCTGAAGCAATAACTGGGATAGAAACAGCATCTACTACTTGAGGAATTAATACCATCGTCCCAATGTCATCTCTTCCAAGATGGCCTCCACCCTCTTGTCCGACGACCATTACAGCATCAGCACCGAGTTCCTCCGCTTTTACTGCTTGCCTTTTAGCAGCAACTAAAACAAGTTTTTTAATATTTGTACCTTTTAGCTGCTCAAAAATAGGACTAGGATTGCCTCCTGTCATCGTTATAACCGGAACCTCTTCTTCTATAGCTACTTCTAAATAATCGGAAAAAGGTCTTCCATGTTGTCCAATGGCAAAGTTGACTCCAAAAGGTTTATTCGTTAGTAACTTAACCTTTTTAATCTCTTCTCTTAGTGATTGTGGATTTGGCAAAGACATAGCCGTTACTTGCCCTAATCCCCCTGCATTTGAAACAGCTGCAGCTAAATCGGAATAAGCCAGATGAGCTAACCCACCTTGGATAATCGGATATTTAATATTTAGAAGTTCAGATACTCTTGTTTTCCAATTCATTTTTACCCCTCCATACAATTACTTAATATTAATTTCTATTTTTGTGTTTTATTTTCCTGTTATCTTCTAAAACTAAAAAAGCTTATGATTAATTAATTAATTAATTATTAAGAGGGACCATGTAAATATTCATCTACATTAGTTATTTTCAAGTAGTTTTCATTTGTCCCTATGCAAAGAAAATGAATAGTGCTATAATTCATTTGTTTTATTAAAGTTCTTTTATGAATAGACTTATTTTGATATCAAAGAGGTGTGTAATAAAGTTGTCTCAATCTAATACACCGTTATTCAGCGGTTTACTTGAACATGCTAAGAAAAATCCAATTCAATTCCATATTCCTGGTCATAAAAAAGGAACTGGAATTGACCCTGAATTTAAAAACTTTATCGGGGAAAATGCTTTGTCTATCGATTTAATTAATATCGGTCCATTAGACGATTTACATCAACCAAAAGGAATCATTAAACAAGCTCAAGATCTAGCTGCAGAGGCGTTTGGGGCTGAGCACACGTTTTTTTCTGTTCAAGGAACAAGCGGTGCAATCATGACCATGGTTATGGCCGTTTGTGGACCTGGCGATAAAATAATTGTACCAAGAAATGTTCATAAATCGGTTATGTCTGCCATTGTTTTTTCAGGTGCTACTCCAATCTTTATTCATCCTGCCATTGATGAAAAGCTTGGAATCTCACATGGAATTACAACAGATGCAGTAGAAAGAGCACTTGAGCAACATCCCGATGCTAAAGGTGTTCTAGTGATTAATCCTACTTATTTCGGGGTTTCTGCTGATTTGAAGAAGATTGTGGAAATAGCTCATTCCTACAATGTACCTGTTTTAGTGGATGAGGCACATGGAGTTCATATTCATTTCCATGATGAACTACCTTTGTCTGCGATGCAAGCGGGTGCAGATATGGCAGCAACGAGTGTTCATAAATTAGGTGGTTCAATGACGCAAAGCTCCATTCTTAATGTTAGAGGAAATCGGGTATCTGTAAAGCGAGTTCAATCGATATTAAGTATGTTAACAACCACATCTACTTCTTATTTATTACTTGCTTCCTTAGATGTAGCTAGAAAGCGTCTAGTAACTGAGGGTAAAGAATTAATCACACGTACCATTGAGTTAGCACAATATATTAGAAAACAAGTGAATGAAATTGATCATCTTTATTGTGTGGGTGAAGAAATACTAGCACTAGAAGCCGCTTATGACTATGACCCAACAAAAGTCATTATTTCTGTAAAGGAGTTAGGCTTATCTGGGTTTGATGTAGAGAAATGGCTACGAGAAAAATATAATATAGAAGTTGAAATGTCTGACTTATATAACATCCTTTGTATCGTTACCCCTGGGGACACAAAGAACGAAGCAGACATTTTAATTAATGCTCTACAGGAGTTGGCTAAGTATCCAATTGAGCATCCAGAAAAAGTAGATGCAAAAGTATTACTGCCTGATATTCCTGTTTTAGCATTAACTCCTCGTGATGCATTTTATGCTGAAACAGAGCTAGTTCCTTTTGATCAATCAGAGGGAAGAATTATTGCCGAATTCATCATGGTATATCCACCAGGTATTCCGATTTTCATTCCAGGTGAAATTATCACTGAGGATAATCTTCGTTATATTAGAGAAAACATGGATGCGGGTCTTCCTGTACAAGGACCAGAAGATTATGACCTAAAGATGTTAAGGGTCATTAAAGAACATAGAGCAATAAAGTAGTCAAAAAGAACTTCCTAGTTGTAGGGAGTTCTTTTTTTGTTTGTTTTTTACAAATAATAAAAAAACATACTCTCAAAAGGAGTATGCTCAATCTATAATTGATAATATTAATGTTCTTCTACACCATGCTTATCACAAGAATCTTCACATTTAGCAGCATAAAGTACCGTTACTTTATCGTCCTCAAAGTGATCAATGATTGAGTTACAACCTTGGCAAACAATAGTACCCATTTTTTCAATCCCCTTTACGTAAGTAATCTCATTTAAGTTGTAAGCGCTTTAATATCTTTAAATATATAATAATATAACACTATTAGTTTTTCAAGCCTATTTTGTATAACACATTAAGGAAATATTAATAAAAATCAACTGTTTCTTTATCATATATTAACGGACTTCTCATACTATGCTACACTAATTCTTTTATTCTTAAGAAAAAACACCTCCAATTGTTATTTTCACTTAACAATTGGAGGTGTGATTAGATAATACTTATTCGTATTGGGTTTCGAAAGGAATTTGTGGGAGTGCGTCTAAGAAAAATTCTACAAGGTCAGCAGCTTGTTTGCTGTCTTTAATACGGAAAGATGACTGGATATATTCGATGTCTTCGAGGTCTTTAGGATCGAGGAGTGTGGAGCGGCCAGTCTGCATACATATAACAAGGGGTTTTCCAAAAAACATGTTTGTATAAACAATACCAAAGTCAAATCGGGTATCTTCTGTAGTAAATCCTACAAACCGTACCTTAACTTTTTCATGCTCATCATAAAGTTTATCAAAAAGTTCCATAAAACTCCTCCTTTTATTTTAATATTTAGAATATTATTATAATTCAAATTTCAAAATTTGGCAAGATTATATACAAAATCTCTACTAACTGTTGTCACTTCTTTTTAATCAGTGCTAGAATAAAGGAAATGACCTTCTTATTAGTAACTTTTAAACACTATAAAGAGGCATAAGATCAATGGGAGTTGGAGGGATAGGTGAATGGCAAGTAATGCATATATAAAACTCGTGCCATCATCAGCAAAAGAAAGCGTTACCACTGATGAACTTAAAGAGCTATTTCACTATTATAAAGAAATTACTACAAAAACAGGTAAGCAAGTAGATTGGCAATATGACGAAGCGTCTTTTCCTTACGAGATAAAAGAAAAGCCAGAAGCGAAAGGATCATGGTTCTATCTATACTCTAACGAGGATCGATACCATGCTATTCTTTTAGGTGTTGACTCAGAAGTTGTAACACTCGAGGACGGCTCCGAGCAAGCACAAAGCTACATACAAGTTACACTTCCAGAGTCTTCAACATACGGAGATAAAGGAAAAGCAAATGAGTTTTGCAAGTTTCTAGCAAAGAAACTTCAAGGCGAATTACACTTATTTAATGGTAGAGTAATGTACTTCTACCCAAGAAAATAAACGGATTGGGCGGCCCATGGTCGCCCATTTTATTTTGTACTAATGAGCTATTAACGACATGGTAAAGTGAAATGATGAGTAGATCGTAAGACTAGCAAAAGTGAGTAGAAAGGTTTTTTTCGAAGATTTTAGAATGTAATTTCCTACTGTTATCGCTAGGTAGAAAAAAACAAAAAACATTAGAATATTAAAAATAACTTGATCATGCTTAGATAGCCACTCTAAAAGGGAATACCCACTCCATATGATTAGCTGTATTAATATTACAGTATATGTCTTCATAGAACTAGAACACCACCAAATTCAATAAAATTGTGTCACTTTTTCTTGATGGTCAAATGGAATTTTATCATTATATTATATTTTATAATAGAGTAGATCATTAACCTATTTTTATTTTGTAAAATTATTGTTACGGTTTATTTAATTTACCCTTTATTAAGATTGTGTTATCTTTTTCATTTTTGTAACATTTGCATGACATTAGCTGAATATGTGTATTCGTGTGATAAAATATGGCTAAATTATGATTTTACATAAACTCTACGTAAATAAATAACGTTTGTCCTAAAAAAACTTAATAGTTTGACAATACACTTCTTACTCTACAGAAAAAGTGAGGCAAAAAAAATGAAAGGTTTGCCAATCATCTTACTCTTTTCTCTTTTAACTATTACTACCTCTTGTTCGAGAACAGAAGAAGACGAAGGCTTAAAAATTGACAATAGCATAAAACAAGTTATTTTCTTTTCTAATGAATCGGAATACGAGTTTGAAGCCTCTTATTATGATGCGATCATTGAGCTGAAAAAAGAGTTTCCCGAAGAAATTAAGAATATGATTGTTTTAACACCTTCAAAAGGAAAAGAACATTTTGACACTTTTAAGGTTAAAGATTGTCCCGCCATTATCGTTATATATAATGAAAAGATTGTCGTTAAAGTGGACGGAGCTACATCAAGTGATAAAATTATTAAACCTATCGCCAAAGTACTTTCTAAAGATTCATAAAAGAATGATTAGAATAACATATGATTTCTACTAGTTAAACATTCTTCCTTTTGCTACTATCTATTTACAATTAAAAACCCTTTTCCATTCACTGGAAAAGGGTTTTTAATCATTTATTTTTTCATAACTACGTGAATTGGGCTACCTAAAGCTACTTCTGCAGCTTCCATTGTAATCTCACCAAGTGTTGGATGAGCGTGTATAGTCATCGCTAAGTCTTCAGCCGTCATTCCAGCCTCAATAGCTAAACCAAGCTCAGCAATCATATCAGAAGCACTAGGTCCTGCGATTTGAGCTCCAATTACTAATCCGTCTTCCTTACGTGTAACAAGCTTAACGAAGCCGTCAGTGTTGTCTAGTGCTAGAGCACGACCATTTGCAGCAAACGGGAATTTAGCAGCAATCACATCGATACCTTCTTCTTTCGCTTGTTGTTCTGTATAACCAACAGAAGCAAGTTCCGGATCTGAGAATACTACTGCAGGGATACCTAAATAGTCAATTTCAGAGTTATGACCAGCAATTACTTCAGCAGCAATTTTACCTTCATAAGAAGCTTTATGTGCTAACGGTGGTCCTTCTACTACGTCACCAATCGCAAAAATGTTGCTTACGTTTGTGCGACATTTTTTATCAATTTTAATAATTCCACGGTCAGTTAATTCTACACCAGCTTGTTCTAAACCAAGCTCATCAGTGTTAGGACGACGACCAACCATTACAAATACGTAATCAGCGTCAACCGTTTTCTCTTCACCATTAGCTTCGTATCGAACGGTTACACCGTCTTCTCTTTCTTCAACGCCTTTAGCAAGTGCTTTCGTAATAATTTCTGCACCTTTACTTTTAAGGTTTTTCGCTACGATTGAAGACATTTGCTTTTCAAATCCATTTAAGATTTGATCTGTACCTTCAAGAATTGTAACTTTCGTACCGAAGTTAGCATATGCCCCACCAAGCTCAGTACCAATGTAACCTCCACCAATTACAACAATGTGGTTAGGAATTTCTTCAAGAGCAAGAGCACCCGTAGAATCTAACACACGTTTTGTATATTTAAACGCAGGTAATTCGATTGGTCTTGAACCAGTAGCAATAATAGCATTTTTAAATTTATAAGTTTGAGCAGAGTTTTCGTCCATTACACGAACAGTGTTTGAATCAACAAAGTATGCTTCTCCACGAACGATATCTACTTTATTTCCTTTTAAAAGTCCTTCAACTCCGCCTGTAAGCTTCTTTACTACTCCCGCTTTCCAAGCTTGAACTTTTGAAAAGTCAACAACTACATTTTCTGCAATGATTCCGATAGAATCAGAATGCTTTGCTGTTTCATATCTATGACCAGCAGCGATTAATGCTTTTGATGGAATACATCCAACATTTAAACAAACGCCACCTAAAACATTTTTTTCAACAATGGTTACTTTTTGTCCTAGTTGAGCTGCACGAATAGCAGCTACATATCCACCAGGGCCCGCACCAACGACTAGAGTATCAGTTTCAATTGGGAAATCTCCAACTACCATTTATTACGCCTCCATTAACAATAGTTCTGGATCATTCAACAAACGCTTAATATGGTTAAGAGCATGTTGAGCTGTTGCACCGTCAATGATTCTATGATCAAAGCTTAAAGATAATGCTAATACTGGAGCAGCTACAATTTCTCCATCTTTAACGATTGCCTTTTCAGCAATACGTCCAATCCCTAGTATCGCCACTTCAGGGTGATTAATTACTGGTGTAAACCATTGACCGCCAGCAGAACCAATGTTTGTAATCGTGCAAGAAGCACCTTTCATTTCATCTGCAGCAAGTTTACCATCACGTGCTTTACCAGCAAGTTCATTAATTTCATTTGAGATTGAGAAGATTGATTTACGGTCAGCATCCTTAACAACTGGCACTAATAATCCTTTTTCTGTGTCTGCTGCAATTCCAATATTAAAATAATGCTTGTGAATGATTTCGCTAGCTGCGTCATCAATAGATGTGTTTAACGCAGGGTACTCACGTAAAGCACTAGTTAATGCTTTTACTACATATGGTAAGAACGTTAACTTAATTCCTTTGTTTGCAGCAACCTCTTTGAATTTCTTACGGTGTGCAACTAGTTTCGTTACGTCTATTTCATCCATTAAAGTAACGTGAGGAGCTGTATGCTTAGAGTTAACCATCGCTTTAGCAATTGCTTTACGGATACCGCTCATTTTCTCACGAGTTTCTGGATATTGACCTTGTGGAATAACAGGTGCTGCTGCTTTTGTTTCTACTGCTTCAACAGCCGCTTCTTGTTGTGGAGCTTGTGCTTCCACTGCTACCTGTGCTCCACCGCTTAAGAAGGCATCAATATCCCCTTTAAGTACTCGGCCATTATTGCCTGAACCTGATACTTGGCGGATATCTACACCCTTTTCACGTGCATATTTACGAACAGATGGCATCGCAATAACACGACGAGCTGGATCAACCGCTGTTTGTGTGTCAGCAATTCCATTGTCCGTTGTACTTTCAACATTTACTGTTTCTTTTACTTCTTCTTTTGGTGCTTCTTCAGCATGATCATCACCTTTGAACTTAAGGTGCTCATAACCAGGAGCGTCAAAAGTAACAAGAACTTGACCTACAGTAGCGACTGTTCCTTCACCAACTAAAATCTCCTCGACCGTACCAGTAACCGGAGAAGGAATTTCTACTACTGCTTTATCGTTTTGTACTTCACATAGTACATCGTCTTCTTGAATTTTATCTCCAGGTTTAACAAACCATTTTACGATTTCACCTTCATGGATACCTTCACCAATATCCGGCAATCTAAATTGAAATGCCAATGGATTCACCCTCCTATATGCTAAAACATCAATATAATCAATAAACTAAAGGGCAAATGTAACCATTTTCCCCTTAGTCAAAATAACTGCGTATGTTAAGTATTGGTTGTTTTATGATAAAGGTTTCATTTGTACCTTAAAATAAAACATATGATCATACTTATTAGAAGTTAAGTACTTTTTTCGCTGTTTCAATTACATCCTTGTAGTTAGGAAGCCATACTGTTTCAGCTTGAGAGAACGGGTAAACCGTATCTGGACCTGCTACACGTAATACTGGAGCTTCTAAGCTAAGGATTGCACGATCGTTAATTTCCGCCACAACATTAGCAGCAATACCTGCTTGTTTTTGTGCTTCTTGAACGACAATTGCACGACCTGTTTTTTCAACTGAAGCAATAATTGTGTCAATATCTAAAGGTACAATCGTTCTTAAATCTACCACTTCCACGGAATGCCCTTCTTTTTCTAGTTCTTCTGCAGCTTTCAATGATTCATGAACCATTGCTCCGTAAGTGATGATTGAAAGATCAGAACCTTCACGTTTTACATCTGCTTTACCGATTTCAATTGTGTACTCTTCTTCAGGTACTTCTTGACGGAAAGAACGGTATAATTTCATGTGCTCTAAGAAAATAACAGGATCGTTATCACGAATAGCAGAAATTAATAATCCTTTTGCATCGTAAGGAGTTGAAGGAATAACTACTTTTAATCCAGGTTGTTGAGCTACAAGACCTTCTAAGCTATCAGCGTGAAGTTCCGGAGTATGTACTCCCCCTCCAAATGGTGACCGGATGGTTACAGGTGAATTGTAACGTCCACCAGAACGATATCTCATACGAGCCATTTGACCTGAAACTGAATCCATTACTTCATATACGAATCCAAAGAATTGAATTTCCATTACAGGACGGAAACCTTGTAAACCAAGCCCGATTGCTAGACCACCAATTCCAGACTCAGCAAGTGGTGTATCAAATACTCTCTCCTCACCAAATTCTTGTTGAAGACCTTCAGTTGCACGGAAAACCCCACCGTTTACGCCCACGTCTTCCCCGAATAGTAATACGTTCGGATCATTGCGCAGTTCAGTACGTAACGCATCCGTGATTGCTTGAATCAATGTCATTTGCGCCATGGCTTACTTCGACTCCTTTTCCTTGTAAACTTCATATTGTTCTTTTAAGAAATTAGGCATTTCTTCGTACATAATAGACATTAAGTCTGTTACTTTTTGTTTTGGTGCATCATCAGCTAATTTAATAGCGTTTTTAATGTCTTCTTTCGCCTGTTCAATCACTTCATTCTCTTTATCTTCAGTCCATAATCCTTTGTTCTCTAAGAATTTACGGAAACGAACTAGAGGATCTTTCTTTTCCCATTCGTTATCTAAATCAGAAGTACGGTAACGAGTAGGGTCATCTCCAGCCATTGTATGTGGACCGTAACGGTAAGTTAAAGTTTCAATTAATGTTGGACCTTCCCCATTAATAGCGCGCTCACGTGCATCACTTACAGCAGCATAAACAGCTAATGGATCCATTCCATCTACTTGAACTCCAGGAATACCTGCAGCAACCGCTTTTTGTGCAATTGTTTTTGCAGCAGATTGTTTTTCAACAGGAGTTGAAATAGCAAATCGGTTATTTTGTACAATGAAAATTGCTGGAGCTTTATAAGCACCTGCAAAGTTAATTCCTTCGTAGAAATCACCTTGTGAAGCTCCGCCGTCACCTGTGTAAGTGATAGCAACAGATTTTGCCCCACGTTTTTTCATTCCTAGTGCAACACCAGCAGCTTGAATAATTTGTGCACCAATGATGATTTGTGGTGCAATCACGTTTACACCCTCAGGAATTTGATTTCCTAGGAAGTGACCACGAGAGAATAGAAATGCTTGGTGTAAAGGTAAGCCGTGCCAAATCATTTGAGGTACATCACGGTAACCCGGTAGGATGAAGTCTTCTTTTTCTAAAGCAAATTGTGAAGCTAATTGAGAAGCTTCTTGCCCTGCTGTAGGAGCATAGAAACCTAAACGTCCTTGTCTGTTTAAAGAAATGGAGCGTTGGTCAAGAATACGAGTATAAACCATACGACGCATTAACTCTTGTAATTGCTCATCGCTTAGGTTTGGCATTGCTGCCTCGTTAACCACTTCTCCCTCTTCATTTAAAATTTGAAACATTTGAAATTGTTCTTCCACTGCTTCAAGTTGTTTTTTCGCATCAAGTTGCTGTGCCTTCGTTTTCGAAGCCATGCGAGTCACCTATCCTTTCATATAAAAAAAGAATTAATTTAAGAGCCATCACAAAAATAGGATGCCCAAAACTAAAACATATTAGCTGTATGTTGTTTCGTTCATATTTGATCAACTGCCGTTTTTCTTCCATATATAGAATTGATTTCTATGACTAAGCAAACATACTTTTGAATAGTTTTCCACATATTCCGTTATTAAAAACGTATTTCCTCTAATCAATGACTATCATATTCTGTATCAGTCGAAATTGCAACTATATTGATACAACTATGCAACCGATTTTTAGTTTACAATAAGTAAAATATCATCGTCAATCACTAAGCATTATCTTTTTTTATGATTTTTACCATGAGAATGTTTTAACGTTAAACCAATACTGTTTCACCATTCCACATAAACTGTACTATAAAAAGATTATTTTTTTGCTTGTGTTATAAAAAAGATTCTTAAATTATAATTATATTAATAAAGATAAATTTTACCATTTGGTAGTTCACTATATTAAATATAGTGATTAAATCTAGCAACTTTACTAGACAGCCACCTATAAAATATTATTCCAAAATAAAAAGAAACCAGATTGTAACTGGTTTCTTTTTATGAATTTATTTTGATTTCACTTCAAGGCCTGCCTGTTTATAAAATTCTAATTTTAGCTCATTATATTTTTGCGTCTGTTCATTAAACCTCTCGTTTGCATTAAGGACATTTTCATAAGATTCATTTATTTTTTTGATTTGTTCTTCTAACTGTTCTAAAGACACTTCTTTATTTTTAAATAACTCATAAAGTTCTTTGTCATATTCGAGACCTTGCATGTAGTTACTGTATAACTCATTATGAATGTCATAACGCTCCATCATCGTAGCATACATGTTCCTAGCTTTTTCTTTAACTTTAGGATCCTCAATATCTTCTATAGTCGTAACTATCTTTTTAAACTCTTCAGATGATTTATTTATACTTTCCTTTTCTTTTTCCATATGTTCTTTTCTTTGATCGACCATGGTCAAAGCTTCATCTGATAGTTTAATGATTTGATCAAACTCTTTCATTCCTAGTGCAATAATTTTGTCATACAGTTTTTTCTCTTGCTGTTCAAGATTGACTAAGGGATCTTGTTGATCTTCAAAGCCCTGTTCAGTTTGAACCACACTTTCTAATACTTCATATATTTTTTCTGTTGGACTCTTAGTATTCAAACAGCCTGTTAAAAAAATTGAACCTGCTATTACTATCAAAAAAAGACGAGCATTGCGAAAAATCGACACGTGGTTACCCCCTTAATATTACAATTATTACTATATCGATTGCTAGAACTTTTGACAATAGCCTCTACTACGTAATGGTGTCGAATTATCTGAATAATGAATCAAGGATTAAAGTGCGGCGTATAATTTAAATTTGATTAGCTTGTCCTTTGATATAAGTTCTATTCAAATAAACATGATAATATGACGGACTTCTAAAATATTTTATCATTTTAGAATTTAGGGGGAGTTAACAATTACTCATTTGTCTGCTAAACTAATGGCATAATGTAAGAGGAAGGTTACTTAAATCTTAATAACCATAGTAGAATTACGTATCCTCGCATATAATCATTAAAAATCTAGTTGAACAAACTTAAGACACATACCTGAGTCTTTAGCGTTATAGGAGGAATTTGATATGTTAACAATGGAAGATATCATTCGTGACGGTCACCCTACTTTACGTTCCGTTGCAGAAGAAGTTCCATTTCCTACACCTGAGGAAGACAAAGAGATTTTAAGAGAAATGTTAGAGTATCTAAAAAACAGCCAAAATCCAGAAGTATCAAGTAAATATGGCCTTAGAGCTGGGATTGGACTTGCAGCTCCACAAATCAATGTTTCTAAAAGAATGATTGCTATACATTCACCTGATGAAAATGGTACCTTACATAGCTACATGATAGTGAATCCTAAAATCGTTAGTCACTCTGTAGAAAGAGCATACCTTACTTCAGGAGAAGGATGTTTGTCTGTTGATGAAGACATTCCTGGATTTGTTCCAAGATATGCCCGTATAACGGTAAAAGCTACAGACTTAGAAGGTAACGAATTAAAATTACGTCTAAAAGGAATCATGTCTATTGTTCTTCAACATGAAATTGACCATTTAAATGGTGTCATGTTTTATGATCACATTGATAAGAAAGATCCATTTAAAGCGCCTGAAAATGCAGTTGCATTGGAAAGGTAAAATTGGAAAGGCCAGTATCAATAGATACTGGCCTTATAGCGTATTTAAATTAATTCTAACTCTTTTAATCCATACCAAATTCCATCTTCATCTACACTTCTGGTTGTCATGTTTGCATGTTGTTTTACTTCAGGTACAGCATTTCCCATTGCAACCCCTGTTCCGACCGCCTTCAGCATCTCTATATCGTTGAGACCATCGCCAAAAGCATACACATCTTCTAGTTTAAAGCCGAGACGGTCAATCATTTTTTTAATTCCCTCTGCTTTTGAACCACCTTTAGGAAGTACATCAACGGAATAGGTATGCCATCTAATGAAACCAAAATGACTATAATCCGAAGTATATTGATTCTCTTCCTCTTCCGGACAGAACATAAGTGTTTGATACAAATCTCGATTTTGATAGAAGTATGGGTCCTCTTCTGGATGAGGGAATTTCAAACTAGAGATACTTTCCTCAATATACGGGTGGAAAGGCACGCTCGATTTCATCGTTTTCTCTGTCATAAAGACAAGCGGATGATTATTTCTCTTTGTATGTTCGTACAATCTTTCTAATTCTTGGCTGTTTAATGGATTTTTATAAATAGCCTCATTTTCAAATACAACATATTGCCCGTTAAAACTTACATATGAGTCGATATCTAATTCTTTTCTTAAGTTCTCAAACATAAATGGAGCTCTCCCCGTTGAAATGGCAACGAAGACCCCGTTTTTCTTTAATTGATTAAGAGCTTCTTTCGTCTTAGAAGGAAGATTCTTTTCGTGATCAAGTAAAGTTCCGTCTATATCAAAGAATACGATTTTTTTCATGTTGTTGTGACTCTTCCTTTCAGGGACTAAATATCCTCTACGCAACTGCCGCTTTCTTCTTATTTTCTTTAACTTTCATTGAAGAAATGTATATTCCAACAAAAATAATTAATAGACCTACAATCATACTCATATGAATTTCTTCTTTAAGTAGGAGTACTCCCCAAATGATAGCAGAAACAGGAACTAAGTAGGTTACTAATGCAGCAAACTCGGCACTTCCCTTTTGTACGAGATAATAATACAGCAGATAGGCAATTCCGGAACCAAGGGACCCTAGGCCGAGCAGTGGCAGAATTACTTCTATTTTAGAAAAAACTCCAAAGGATTGTGGTGATAGAACAATCATCATAATTAATCCAATTATCGTTGAGAAGACTAATGTAAACAAAGATATCGTTAAAACCGATAAACCGGTTAAATATTTTTTGGTTAGATGGCCACTTAGGCCGTAGCAAGCAGTTGCACCTAACATTAACAAAACACCGATGGTATTTCCAGAATAAAATTCACCCGGTTTAATATCTGAAAGAATAAAAATACCAACAAAACCTACTAGTACACCAATCCATTGATTTTTCTTTAATGAAGATGAGAAGAAGAGAAAACCGATAAGCAAAGTCCAAATTGGTGTAGTAGCATTAATAATGGAGGCTAATCCAGAAGAAATTTTAGTCTCACTAGAAGAAATTAAAAACCAAGGAAGAGCATTATTTAATAAGCTCACTAATATTAACATCTTCCATGGGATATTCGTAAACACCCCTTTATTCCTAATGAACAGAGCTACGACTAGTAAAGTTACAGCTCCAAAAAGGCTCCTTCCAAACACCACAGCTGAAGGATCCATAGATTCTAATAAAATTTTTATAAATAAAAATGAGGTCCCCCAGATCAAACTTAAAATAATAAGTGCACTATATAACTTCCCCAACTCGATCCCTCGCTAACTAAACTCTCTATTATATTTTTGTAATGATAGTCCAAATAACACTAGTTATATTTATCAAATACAAATAATGTATATTATACAGCACATTTAAACTTTTTTAATTAAAATTATTTAGGATTGCTAAAGAAATATGTATTTTGTTCCATCTTTATCCATGAGAGAAAAATCTACTTTTCCATATACTATTAGTAATAAAAAGAGTAGACGAAAGAAAACCCTTAATTTCCTACTTTGAACGTTAGAAATTAGTATAAGGAGATGATCCGATGTTAAAAAAGATAAAAGATAAACTAGCTAAACAGTGGAAAGATTTACTTCGCAAGAAATCGATTGCTTAGTACTATTGTCTCTAATTTCGCTAATTAAAAATAAAAATGATAAAAATGAGCCCTTCTAACTTGCGAAGGGCTCCTTCCTTATTGTAAATTGGTAATTAGTATCTTTTTTCATATTTATTATCTTTATAGAAGATAAGTTCTATTTTTTATTATATTTTTTAAAACGTCTAAACTGCATAATTGTACTTACTTAGTAAAAGTATGCGTTTAATCATAAATTTATTTTAGTTTTAACCTCTGTTTTCCCTTATAAAATAAGGTTAAATGCTGGCTAACATATAAAATAAAATAATTACCAATTAAGGTATGTAACAACTTCTAAAGAAAAAACATGTAATCCTTTGTTTTTTTTTATATAATAGAAAGAGCGATTATCGGAAGAAGGAGCGAAATATGATGATTTTTAAAGTTTATTATCAAGAATCGATTAAACAAGTCCCTGTTAGAGAGAAAACAAAAACCGTTTACGTTGAAGGGGATTCAGAAAAAGACGTACGAAATAAATTAGCCGATAGACCTTATAATATTGAGTTTGTAACACCTGTAACAGGTGCATTTTTAGAATACGAGCAACAAAGCGAAGATTTTACAGTATTGGAGATTGAATAGATTATGAAATTTGTTAAGAACGACCAAACTGCCGTGTTTGCCCTGGGTGGACTTGGCGAGATTGGTAAAAACACTTATGGTGTTCAATTCCAAGATGAAATTATCCTTATTGACGCTGGAATTAAGTTTCCTGAGGATGAATTACTTGGAATCGATTACGTAATACCGGATTACACTTATTTAGTTAAGAACGAAGACAAAATCAAAGGATTATTTGTCACTCATGGTCACGAGGACCATATTGGTGGGATTCCCTATCTACTTCGTCAAGTAAATGTTCCCATTTACGGAGGGAAGCTTGCATTAGGACTCATTCGTAATAAATTAGAAGAACATGGCTTATTAAGAACAGCAAAACTTCATGAAATACAAGAAGACGATATTATTAAATTTAGAAAAACATCGGTAACTTTTTTTAGAACAACCCATAGTATTCCTGATTCATATGGTATCGTTGTTAAGACTCCTCCAGGACAAGTTGTACACACAGGAGACTTCAAGTTTGATTTTACTCCAGTTGGAGAGCCTGCTAACCTAACAAAGATGGCTGAAATCGGAAAAGAAGGAGTACTCTGCTTACTATCAGACAGTACAAATAGTGAGATTCCTGACTTTACTATGTCGGAACGTCGTGTTGGGGAAAGCATCCATGAGATTTTTAGAAAAGTAGAAGGACGTATTATCTTTGCAACTTTTGCATCTAATATTCACCGCCTACAACAGGTAACGGAAGCGGCTGTAGCCCACGGAAGAAAGATTGCCGTCTTTGGTCGCAGTATGGAAGCAGCTATCTCGATTGGCCAAGATTTAGGATATATTAGAGCACCTAAAGATACTTTTATTGACTCCGGACAAATCAACCGACTTCCTGCCAATAAAGTTACGATTCTTTGTACAGGAAGCCAAGGAGAACCAATGGCTGCTTTATCACGTATCGCGAATGGGACTCACCGTCAAATTCAAATTATTCCTGGTGATACAGTTGTATTCTCATCTTCACCTATTCCAGGAAATACGATTAGTGTAAGTAGAACAATTAATATGTTATTCCGTGCCGGTGCTGATGTTATACACGGCAAACTAAGTGATATTCACACTTCTGGTCACGGTGGTCAAGAAGAGCAAAAGCTTATGCTTCGCCTAATGAAACCTAAATTCTTCATGCCAATACATGGTGAGTATCGTATGCAAAAAATGCACGCGAAACATGCGGTGGATTGTGGTGTGGAAGAAGAAAATTGTTTTATTATGGACAACGGAGAAGTACTTGCCTTAAGTGAAGATACTGGACAAGTGGCAGGTAAAATCCCTTCAGGTAATGTCTATATTGACGGAAGCGGTATTGGGGATATTGGTAATATCGTCCTGAGAGACCGTAGGATCCTTTCTGAAGAAGGTTTAGTTGTTGTGGTAGTGAGCATTAACATGAAAGACTTTAAGATCGCTGCAGGGCCTGATATTATCTCTAGAGGATTTGTATATATGAGAGAATCAGGAGATCTTATCAATGATGCTCAAACACTTATTTCTAAACACTTAAATAAAGTGATGGAGAGAAAAACAACTCAGTGGTCTGAAATTAAAAATGAAATTACAGATACACTTACTCCATTCCTATATGAAAAAACAAAACGCCGTCCAATGATACTTCCTATAATTATGGAAGTATAATAAAAAGCACTCGGATTTCCGAGTGCTTTTTTTTGTTAGATCATCACTTTCTTTTCAAACCTAGAAATATCTCCATCTGCCCCAATTACAATTAAAATATCCGCTTCATAAATCATTTCATTTGCTTGAGGAGAAACAATAATATCTTTGCCTCTTTTAATCGCTACAATATTTATTCCATATTTAGCACGGATATCTAAATCAATAATTGTATGTCCAGCTAGTCGGTCATTCGCTACTATCTCTACGATACTGTGCTCATCAGATAGCTCTAAATAATCTAATACATTATTCGAAACTATATTATGCGCTATTCTCTTGCCCATATCTCTCTCAGGGTGTACGACATGATCCGCACCAATTTTTCTTAACACTTTCTCGTGATAATCGTTTTGTGCTTTAACCGTAATGTTATTTACCCCTAGTTCTTTTAATATCAGCGTAGTTAGTATACTTGCTTGAATATCGTCACCAATTGCGACAATAACATGATCAAAATTGCGAATCCCTAAGCTTTTTAATACTGATTCGTCTGTAGAATCTCCCATAACAGCATGAGAAGCGATCATGGCAAATTCATTTACTCTATCAGCATTGTTATCAATCGCCATTACTTCCATTCCTTGCTCAGCAAGTGCACGGCAGATACTCCCGCCGAAACGACCAAGACCAATTACTGCAAACTCTTTTTTCATCATTAATCCCCCGGAAGTACTTTTTTAAAGGCTATCCGCTAAAACTATTTCCCTATCGATATAAGTCTTACAAAACAGCCTTTTTAAATCTCCCTCATTTTAGCATAATAACGATAAATGAAAAGACTTTTATTATAAAAGATTCTATTCTAAAGTTAGCTTCCCGGTGGAGTTTGTGAACGGTTTTTATTAATCCTCTTAATGACAATATATATAAATGCACCAATGAAGCCTAGGAACAGAAGAATAGGTACATTTCCAAATATAAAAATCACCAATCCTGATAGCATCGTTATAATGAAGTTTGCACTGCTAACAAATTGTTTCTTTGTTTTTTCCCATGTATTTAACTTTTCATCATTAAACGCAGGAACTTTCACTTGATCCTCGTTTAAATTTAATGTCACTGTAGAGAAGGAAGTTTGATTTTTCAAGAATTTCATCCTTCCCAGTATCACTTCTATTTCTTCTTGGATTGCTGATAAATCACTAGATATTCTTAGTAAATCTTCTGTCTTTGCAGCTTTAGACATAAAATCAAGTAATCTTTCTTCGACTACTCGTTTTGATTTTAATCTAGACTCTAAATCTACATATTCCTCTGTAACATCCTGACCTGTAATCGTACGCTCGTTTACTTTTACTGCTATGCCTTCTGTATCGCTAATAAATGCTTGAAAGTTCTCAGATGGTATCCTGACCGTGATTGTCCCATTTAAATAGGTTTCCCCGTCTCTGTACACATTGGAGTCTACTACATAGCCACCATAACCTTTGATTTTCTCTTCTATATTCGAGACAGCCTTTTGAAAATCTTTTACAAGTATGCTTAAATGAGCGTTATATATCACCATCCTAGATGAATCAGTTTGATTGGCCTTACTAGTAGCAGCACTTATTTCTTTTTTCTCCCCTTCAGCAATTGAGACAGAGTTGTTTTCACTTTCAACAGCGCGGTCCTCCGCCATATCCGCTTTCGATGCTTCTTTGTACTCACTCGACTTTGAATCACTACTACAACCGCTAAAAATAAGAGTACAAGCTAGAAGAAAGCTAATAAAGACACTCGTTTTTACTTTCACATTAACACCTCGTTTTTCCGTAGAATAATCTTTAGTTCTTATATACTTCGACGAGTAATAGAAAAAAAAGTTACTACAGAAATACAAAAAGTCCCCATCAAATGGAGACTTTCTGTACTACCCTGCATTTAACATATTAAATTGTGCTTTAATTAGGTGATAGTACTCTCCTTTAAGTTCCATCAATTGAGTATGGTTGCCTTGTTCAAGGATTTCCCCATGATCTAAAACAAATATCTTATCAGCTTCTCTTATCGTTGATAGGCGATGGGCAATGATAATAGCCGTTCTGCCTTGTAACAATGTCTTTAATGCTTCTTGGATTTTCATTTCCGACTCTGTATCAATACTTGCTGTTGCCTCGTCTAAAATGAGAATTCGAGGATTAGCTAACAACGCCCTTGCAAAGGAAAGCAATTGCCGTTCTCCTACAGAAAGAATATTCCCTCGCTCCTCTACTTCTGTCTCATAGCCTTTTGGAAGTTTTTCAATAAAAGCATTAGCCCCAACCGCTTCAGCAGCTTTTTTCACTTCTTCATCAGTTGCGGCAGGATTTCCAAAACGAATGTTTTCAATAATCGTCCCTGAAAAAATAAAAGTATCTTGTAGAACAACACTAATCTGATGTCTTAGGCTCTTAAGTGAAACGTCCTTTAAGTCAATCCCGTCAATTTTAACTGTACCACTAGTAGGATCATAAAACCTGCTAATCAAGTTAGCAATCGTTGTTTTACCAGAACCTGTGTGCCCTACTAAAGCGACTGTCTGGCCTTCCTTCATTTCTAAAGAAATTCCTTTAAGTGCCGTTCTCTTCTCATCATACGAGAAGACTACATCTTCAAATTGAATATGACCTTTAATATCTGCTAATTCCGTAGGGTTGGAGCTCTCCGCCACAATCGGCTTTTCATCTAAGAATTCAAAGATTCTTTCTGAAGAAGCCATTCCCATTAAGAGCTGGTTATAAACCATTCCTAAACGAGAAATTGGCTCCCAGAACATTCCTAAATAAAAAGCAAAAGAAACAAACACTCCAATACTAATGTTCCCACCTTGTATTAGGTGAGCACCATACCATATCAAAACAGCTGTCCCTAGTGCATTCGTTAACTCCACTAATGGTCTAAACATGGCATTTTTCTTCGAAGCATCTCTCCAGCTTTCAAAAGTTTCTGTGTTTACCCCATCAAAAAAAGCCATGTTTTCTCTTTCTTGAGTGAATGATTGGGTAACTCGTATCCCCTGGATGCTTTCATTTAAATGGGAATTAAGTTTTGATTGCTTTAAGCGAACGGTTTGCCAAGAACGACGAATATTTCGACGTAAGCTAGTTGAAATAAAGAACATAATTGGCAAAATAACCATAATGGCCAGTGTTAACTCTGGACTTAAAGAGAATAGGATAATACAAACCCCAACTAAAAGGATGACATCCATTAATAAGTTAATGACACCATTTGTGAAAAGTTCCTGTAGAGAATTGATGTCATTCATAATACGTACAAGAATAGAACCTGCCGAACGTTGATCAAAGAATCGATGAGATAAGTTTTGCACGTGTGTAAATAAATGCTTCCTTAAATCATAAATGACACTTTGCCCAAGCTGATTCATCCATTTAATTCTAAAAAAGTTAGCTCCATAAGAAACAATGTATAAGCCTGCGATAATTAATACTAATGTAGTCAACAACCCAGTGTCTTTATTAACCACTGCTCTATCTAATGTGTATACCCCAATTAATATTGGGATGATTAATCTGATAGCTGTATTGATAATAACCATTATGATGGATAGTGGAAGTAAATTCTTACGATAAGGCTTCATGTAACTGAACAACCTCAGCATTTGTTTCCAGTTAAAAGGTTTTTCAATCACTTGTTCCGTCGAATATTGAAATCTTTTTAATGCATTGCTGTTAACTTTTTGTTCTCTATTCTTCATCTTGCCACCCCCTTAACCTGTATGCGAATGAAGAATTTCTTTTTGGTCCTGATATTGAATATCGTATACACGTTGATATGGTCCATTATTTTTAAGAAGTTGTTCATGCTTACCTCGTTCAACAATGCTGCCATTTTCTAAAACTAATATTTCATCTGCATGCTTTAATGAAGAAATGCGATGGGCAATAATAAAAGTTGTTCGACCCTTCATGACTTCCATCAGTGCTTTTTGAATTTTGAATTCTGTTTCCATATCTACAGCACTTGTAGCATCATCCAAAATTAAAATGCTAGGATTTACACAAATCGCACGAGCAATGGCAATACGTTGCTTTTGTCCACCAGATAAGCCCATTCCTCTTTCACCAAGCATGGTGTCATATCCATCTGGTAACTCCATTATAAAGTCATGTGCTTGGGCTTTCTTAGCTGCCTCTATAATCTCTTCCATCGTTGCCTCTGGTCGACCGTATGAAATGTTGGCTTTGATGGTCGATGAAAACAAAAATGATTCTTGAAGAACAAACCCGATATTGCTTCTTAATGAACGCAATGAGAATTCTTTCACATTGATGCCATCAATGAGTACATCACCTTCTGTTGGCTCATAAAACCTTGTCATCAACTGAGTAATACTTGTTTTACCAGAACCTGTTGACCCAAGTAAACCAATTACTTTCCCAGGATGAGCTTTAAAACTGATTTCATTTAATGCTTCTGCATCATCTTCTGTGTATTTCAAAGTAACATTTTTAAATTCTACATCACCTTGAAGTCTCTCAAGGTAAACCGATCCGTCTTTTTCCTTAATTTCGTTTTCCGCTTCCAATATTTCAAGTAATCTTTCACCAGAAGCTTTAGATTGTGAGAATAAGTTAACAACAAACCCAAGGTTCATTATCGGCCACATTATATACCACACTAAACTATAGAACGCGACCAATTCACCAGGTTTTAACTGTCCATTAATGACTAAATAACCGCCATAAGCAAGCAGAAGGACAACACTTACATTTCCTAAGAACTCCATTAGAGGGAAATACTTCGCCCAAATATTAGAGGTGAAGATATACTTATCTTTATAATCCCCGTTTGAATCATTAAATTTATTAATCTCAAAATCTTCTCTAGATAATGACTTTACGGTATTGATTCCACTAATATTTTCTTGTACTTTCGTATTGAGCTTTCCGAATGACTTACGAATACCACGAAACGCAGGGTGAACGGCCTTGTCAAAGCGAAAAGTAACGAAAGCTAAAAATGGTAAAGTAATTAGCGTTACAATGGTTAATGGGATTGAGTAATAAAACATGACTGAAACGCTGATACCAATTAATAAAATAAACCGAACTAACTCGGCAAAACCAAACGATAGGAAAAATCTAAACCCTTCCACATCAGCTGTTAAGCGTGACATTAGGTCCCCCGTTTTTGCATTGTCATAATAACGAAACGGTAAAAATTGCAGTTTCTCATATAACGAGTTTCTAAGTTTATATACACTTGTGATTCCAAATAAATCACCGGTATATTGATGGATGAAGGTCCCAATTCCTTTTACTGCCATAATTCCAATAAAACCAAGTGCTAAATAAGGGATCAATTCATACTTACCGCCAATGACAACATCATCAATGGTAATTTGAAGTATCATAGGATAAATAACGGTGATCCCCGTAATTAATAATAGGAAACCCATTGACCAAAAGAAATAATTCTTAAAAGGCCAATAAAATTCTTTTAACTTCTTAAAAGTTTCCAAGGTATTTTCCTCCTTTCATGATGCATCAAGCTTTTCCTGACGTAATTAACTTTACATAATCCTATTAACATATAATAAGAGAACATAAATATAAATATATCGGTTTTCGAAATATTTTTCTACCCCTTTATTCGAATTTTCTACTTTTTTTGAAAATTTTAATTATCCTTTAATAAAAAAGAGGTCAAGCATATGCCTGACCACCTATAAACCACTATTCGCTTTTTTCCATTTCATCTAAAACTCGATTAACACGCTTTTCTAGCATCTTCATACCGCTTCCGCCTGCCTGGAAATGACGAAGCTTTCCATCTTTGTCGAAAACATAATATGCAGGAACATACTGATTTTCGAAAGCATCTGTTAATTTATGTTCACTGTCAACAAAAATAGGTTGTGTAATGTTATGTTCTGCTGCTGTTGATTTAATTAATTCAATGTTTAAATCTTCCTCTGAACGAGGCATATGCACAGCAATAACGTTTAATTTTTCTTTATAGTCATCTCTAAACTGATTTACTTGTGGCATTGCTTCTTTACATAAATAACAGCTTACAGACCAAAAGTGAATAAGTGTAGGTTTTTCACCGACTAATTGATCCTTCGTTACTTCTCCATTTAACCATTCAGTTGCTCCGGTTAGTTCTGGCATTGGCTCACGTAATTTCATTATGTCTCCCCCACCTCTTAAATTAGAATTGCAAGAAAAGACCTAACATAAAGTTAGGTCTACATGCGAATTAATAAAAATTAAACATTTAATGTTTTTTGACCTGGTTTCCAGTTTGCTGGGCAAAGACCACCTGTTTGAAGTGCTTGAAGAACACGAAGAGTCTCATCAACATCACGGCCAATGTTGTTATGGTGAACAACAGCATACATTAATTCACCTTCAGGACTGATGATGAATAATCCGCGTAGTGCGATACCTTCTTCTTCAATTAGAACTCCATATTCACGAGAAACTACGTGGTTAGTATCAGCAGCGATAGGATATCTTAATTCTCCAAGACCGTTTGAAGAACGATCTGTATTAATCCAAGCTAAGTGAGTGTGGATTGTGTCTGTAGATACACCAATTACTTCTGCATCTAAATCTTCAAACTCATCATAACGATCAGAAAGGGCGATAATTTCAGTTGGACATACAAAAGTGAAGTCCATTGGATAGAAGTAAAGTACTGTCCATTTACCATTCTTCATGTTATCTTCTAAACTAACTTTACCAAATTCTTTGTTTGCTAATACAGCGTCCATTTCGAAACGTGGTGCTTGTTTACCAACTAAACGTTCAGCCATGTCTAATCCCTCCAAAATTTAAAATAAATGAGAATATGTATAGTTATTTCTCAGTTGCTCTCATCATTACCAACACTAATTATAGGCGTTTTAACAATTAGCGTCAACAAATGATTATAATAAATTTAATTAAATAGTAATTATTAATTATTAAATTTTTCCTAATGATGTTGATTTAACTACATCCTTTTCCCTGTTTAGTAAAAATATACTGTCGGAAATATAAAGATTTTCATTAAATTGGTAATAATTTCTCGAATAATTATAGTTTAACACGAATTTTTTTGGGAATAAATTAAAAGCACATAAATTGCTGATCTATTTATTACAAAACCATTAATTAAAACATAAAGTACATATGATAAAAAGAAGCATTAGAGGCAAATGATATGGAGATTCCATTTCCCCATCAGGTGTTCATACAAAAAACAGAATAATAAATCCTATAACAAAAGCGCAAGCGCCTCGGTCAGCCCCGACAAGCAAATGTTCTTCAACCCTAAAAGTCTGATTTTCGACTTTTAGGGTTGAAGGTTATTTGACCTCGAGGGGCTAGGCGCTGGAGCTGGACGGGGACACTCAATGTTAAAGAGTTATCCACAATGCGAAGTATTTTATACTTTCCTAAACGATAAAAAAGAAACCGGAATTTACCACCGGTTTCTTTTATTCATTCCCTTTATATTGAATATACTTTGATATAAAAGAAATGGCATAATCAATAGCATCTTCTTTAGGATTTAGCTTCGCATGGTGAAGCCCATATTCAGAATCAACGCCTAACCAAAACATAAATCCAGGAATACGCTCCAGCAAATAGCCAAAATCTTCTCCGGTCATCGCTTCTTTACACTCAATCACATTTACATCGGTATTTTCATTTAGATAACCAATAAATTCCCTTGTTAATTCCTCATGATTATATACTTGATGATACATGCAACCAAAGTCGATTTGAGCTTCACACTCATAACCAACCTCTATTCCTTTAATAAGTGCTTCTACACGCTTTTTAACCTTCGCCATTGATTCAACCGAAAGTGTACGGATGGTCCCTTCTAACCTTGCTCTTTCTGCAATAATATTTTGTACGGTTCCACCCGTAATCTTTCCAATAGTAATAACCGCGCTATCTAGCGGATCCACGTTTCGTGAAACAATCGATTGAAGCTGTGTAACTAAGGAACAAGCCGCTACAACCATATCATTAGTTTTATGTGGATAGGCAGCATGGCCACCCTTACCCTTTAAATCAATAAATAGTTCAGAAGTGTTTGCAAATAATAGCCCCTCTTTTACTGCAATTGAACCTACAGGATACTCTGGAGCGATGTGAAGAGCTAGGATCTGATCTGGCATCCATTCTTTCATAATATCGGACTGAAGCATTGGTTCCGCTCCACCAGGCCCTTCTTCTGCAGGTTGGAAAATAAATAAAAGGTCATCATTAACCGCATTATTAGTAAAGTATGTAACTAACCCTAGAGCAATACTCATGTGAAAATCATGACCGCAAGCATGCATTTGATCTAGATGCTCCGATAAAAATGGCAATTCGGTTTCTTCAACAATTGGTAGCCCATCAATATCTGCTCGGTAGCCAATCATCTTTGAGGGCTTTAGCCCATTGATTTTCACCAATATGCCAGTCTTCCAAGTTTTTATTTCTAGCCTTTCTTGAGGCAAGGATTGTAAATAATCTAACAAATATTTTTGAGTTTTAAACTCCTGGAACCCCAATTCAGGAATCTGATGAAGTTCTCTTCTGATTTTAACAAAAGGACTTATAGTTGTACTCATTTTCATCCCCCATTTACTAAGAAAAGCGCAAGCGCCCCGTTTAGCGAAGTACACTAGTCGCTGGGCGCTGGAGCTAGACAGTAGTCTAACTTCAGAAACTTATACTTTCTTACCTTATAAGAAAGCGTGGATGGGCATCCACGCTCTAAATGATTACAGTTGACGTAATTCTTGTTTAATTTCTGTTTTTGATTTTGTTTTTTCATCGATTTCTTTAATAACACGTGCAGGCGTACCAGCTACAACCGTATATGGAGGTACATCCTCAATGACAATAGCACCGGCAGCAACTACTGCACCTTTTCCTACTGTTACACCTTCTAATACAACTGCGTTTGCTCCAATTACCACATCGTCTTCAACAACAACTGGTTTAGCAGAAGGCGGTTCGATTACGCCTGCTAAAACAGAACCTGCACCGATATGACAGTTCTTACCAACTGTAGCACGGCCACCTAGAACGACATTCATATCGATCATAGTACCTTCACCAACAACAGCTCCGATATTAATAGAAGCACCCATCATAATAACTGCGTTGTCACCAATTTCAACTTGGTCACGAATAATGGCACCAGGCTCAATACGCGCTTTAATATTTTTCATATCTAATAATGGAATAGCTGAATTTCTACGATCATTTTCTACTACATAATCTTCAACTTTACCTTGGTTAGCTTCAAGTGCAGCACTGATTTCACTCCACTCACCGAATACTACTCCCGTATTTCCAGTAATAAAAGTTTTAGAAGCAGCTCCAAAATCAACTCCCTCTAAATCTCCTTTTACATAAACCTTAACAGGTGTTGACTTTTTACTATTTTGAATAAAAGAAATAATTTCATTTGCATCCATCATTTTCATATGTATAACCTCCTAATATGTACAATCTAGAATTACTTTAACAAACAAAAGCATTCAAGACAAGAAAAAAAGTACTTATTGATTCTCTTCTTTAATATGCTCTTTTATCACTTCTACAAACGCCTGAACTTGTTTTAACTGAAAGGCAGATTCATACCCCAAGAGCCACGTATCACGTTTTAAATGTTCATTATTTTCATCAATTAAAGGGATTTTAAAAATATCTTGTTCTGCTCCCCCTAACGTAATGGCTGGTAAAATAGCATACCCAATCCCGTTAAAAGCCATTTGCTTACATGTTTCAATTTGGTCCACAACAACCGTTCTTTTAGGAGCCGTTTGGAATTGCCTATGCCACCAATCCTGGATTTCCTGATAATAGTTGGAATCACTTTTAAATTGTATAAAGGGCCTGTCCGTTTTTAAGACTTGTTCTGGACTTGTAATCTCTTTATCCACTAAATATAGACTATCTTCAAATAAATGAATTTTAACACCTTTCCAGTCAGGAGTTCCTCTAATAATCCCAATATGTACTTGATCCTCATATAAAGCCTTTAGAATTTCACTACTCCATCCTGTAATTAATGAAATTTTTGCATGAGGATAGCGTGTAACAAACTTTTTCAAAACTTGTGGAAGCCAATTCTGCCCTACTATGGATGCTACAGCAATCTTTAATGTACCATGGACCTCCGTATTTAAAGCATTTATAGATTCCCTAACCTTTTCTTCATTTGATATTACTTCATTTACAAATTTAATCACCAACTCCCCAGCAGGAGTTAATGACAGTCCTTTTTGAGAACGAATAAATAGTTTGGTTCCCCACTCTTTTTCAATCGTTTGAAGGCGCTGTGACAAAGCTGGTTGGGACACAAACAACCTTTCTGCAGCCTTTCTCATATTCATCTCGGATGCAAGGACAGAAAGTAAATGAAACTCGGACAATGTAGACAAGCTTCCAGACCTCTCTTTATAAGTTTTCCTTATATTATATCTTAAAAATAATAGAATTTCATTATTGCTCTACTAGGAATATAATGCATGGTAGAAGGGTGGAATTTATATGGATTTATGGATGTTAGTGGTTATAGGATTCATTACGACTTTTGTTGGTACACTTGCAGGGAGTGGTGGGTTAATTGGTATGCCTTCCATGCTACTAGTGGGTCTTCCCATTCATTCTGCCATTGCTACAGCTAAATTCTCAAATACACTTAGCTCTTTTTCTAGTTTTTATTTTCTTCTAAAAAACAAACAAATCAGTTTCTCATCTGCATTGAAAACGGCCCCTTTTGCTTTAGGCGGCGGAATAACAGGTGGAATATTGGCTAACTCCATTTCGGAAGAGACGATGACTATAATGGCTATTTTCTTATTGTCATTAGCTCTAGTTTTAGCATTAATCAGAAAACCTATTGAAAAAGATTCAGCCGACCTTATGAAAATAGATAAAAAAATATTCCCTTATCTATTTGGAATCGGTATATATGATGGCATGTTCGGTCCTGGACAGTCCACTTTATTAATGTACACCTATTTGCATAAGGGCTTTACTTACTTAAAAGCTATGGCGTTTACTAGATTTCAAACTTTTCTAAGTTGCTTCGGCTCCTTCTTTCTATTTCTATCAGCTGGTCACTTTAACATACAAGTGGGTCTTAGTTATGCTCTAGGTGCCATTATAGGTGCGCAGCTAGCTGTAAGGGTAGCAAAAAGAATGAAGGTACTCTATTTAAAAAGGCTACTTCATATCGTAACAGTCATTCTAATCGTACAGTTAACATTAAAAGTGGTTCTATGATACTCGATATAACCTTCCCCCTTTGCATAAGGGGGAAAATGTTTTTTTAACTTTCCTTCTTAGGAAGAAAAATAATGAACAAGAAGCTTAAAATAGCAAAAATTAATACGGCATAATAAACGGAATGTAGAGAGAACGTCAACCCATCTTGAAGCAAATTTTTAACAGCCTCAGGCAGCAATTCTCTTTCTTCTTTATTCAGCAGAATATTAGTTGAATCAATTGTAAGGTCTTTACCTAGTCCATTTCCGTTCTCTTTAATATAAGATTGGATTTGACTATTAAGGATTCCTCCCAATAGTGCTGCTCCTATTGTATTCCCTAAATTCCGCATAAACATATTAGCAGCTGTTGCAATTCCACGTTGTTGCCAACTAACCGTGCTCTGAATAGAAACGATAAATGAAGTTGTCGTTAGTCCCATTCCCAAACCAACGAAGAATGACCCTGTGGCAGCCCAAACAGGACCTGCTTCAGGTGATAGTGTGACAAAAACAACACTACCTACAATTAGAAACACCCCACCGATTAAAGAAGTTGGTCTGTATCCAAATTTGAGTAGCATTTTTCCTGCAAGAGTAGAAGCGATTGGCCAGCCTATCGACATCGTTGTAAGAGTAAAACCTGCAACAATCGGTGAACGTTCCATCACTCCTTGTACAAAAGCAGGTAAGAAGCTAGAAATCCCTATTAACATCACACCCGTTGTTAAAGAGGCAATATTCGCAATAAAAATAGATCTTTCCTTCCAGATGGAAAAAGGCATCATCGGCTCTAAGGCTCTTTGTTCCTGTATGACAAAGAGAACAAAAGCAATCACACTAATAGCTAATAGACTTAAGGAAGGCGTAGATATCCAATCCCAATGAGTTCCCCCTTCAACCAATAAAACCATTAGGGTAGTAATCGCTAATGTTAAGAATATGGCACCAGGATAGTCAATCTCATGCTTTTTCTTTTCAACATTTTCATGTAAGTAAGTCCATAAAACAGCGATGGCTAAAATTCCAAGTGGGACATTAATCCAAAAGACGTATCTCCAACTGACATACTCTACAAGTAACCCTCCAAGAGCAGGACCCATAACAGCGGAAATTCCCCATACACTTGATAAATACCCTTGGATTTTTGCTCTTTCTTCCTTCGTGTAAATATCCCCTACAATCGTACTAGCAATAGGCATTACAGCACCCGCACCAAAACCTTGGATGAAACGGAAAATAATTAACATCGTCATCGTCTCGGCAAAGCCACATAAAATAGATCCGATTAAAAAAATGATAATCCCGATTGTAATAATAGGTTTACGTCCAAATAAATCCGATAACTTTCCGTAAATAAGGACTGTAACGGCATTCATTAGCATATAACTTGAGAATACCCAGCTATACAACGAAAATCCTCCAAGATCTCCCACAATTGCAGGCATGGCTGTAGACACAATCGTCGCTTCGATGGCTGCCATAAACATTGCTAGCATGACAGCTGCCAGCACAAATGGTCTTTTTGTTACTTTCTTTTCAGACCTTACTTTACCTTCTTCCATATGAACACCTCAATAAAAAACGATATGTATGAATTGGCCATAAACACTCAGAAATCCTTTTTTGTCAGCACTTAAAACCCATCAATAAAGAATGAAGCACTAAAAAAATGTAGCCCCCAATCTGGAGGCTTCCGTAACGATTATTTGTTTAATCTTCTAACATGTTTGTTCAACTGATTTAAGACTGTTCTTCTAGTCAAAATTCCTTCAAAAAGTCCCTCATCACTCTCAATGCATAGAAAAGGATGATCAACTAGTAATTCCAGACATGCTTTTATTGTTGCATTATCAGAAAGGGTTGGTACATTACGAGTCATTACTTCTTCCACTCGTTTTTTTTCTAATTTTTCAAATTCAATTCTCTCTAATCCCAATATGGCGTCCATAATGATAGGAGTACTAATTAAGCCGTGTAATTTATAGTGTGGATCTAAAACGGGGATGGCCGTATACCCGCTCTTCGTTAAGACAAGTAAAGCGTGCTCAAGATTATTTTTTACCTGTACATGTGCTACTCGTTCAGATGGAATCATAAGATCTCTAATATTTATCTCTAAAAATTCCCCACTGTGAAGACTAATCATAGTCGAAAACCCCTCTAAAATGTTTTCATTCTATTTTATTCTAACACAGTTTCTGATTTAGCGCCTTTCAAAGGTTCATATACATAAGCCCTTTTCATTTATTGCCCGTTGATTACCGCTCCAATTCAATTACCCTTTGCTCGTCTGGATATTTTTGACTTCATAATGACAGCTCTCACATTTATAAATCACATTTTGGTTTGATTGAGCCGTTAAGACGTGGTCCATTGGTTCTTCTACTGAACAGTTTGGACATTTTACAGTTGGTATCCTCATTTTTATCACCTCAAGTATATAATTCTCAAAAGGAAGAATAAGAATTACAGAATGGCTTATAAAAAAGGAAAAGGAGCTCAAATATGAGCCCCTTATGTAAAAATTATTGTATTAGGTCGAAAATCTCAATTGTAATCATATCAATATTATCGAATTGATATCTTTTCGGCTTTTCCTTGTCGTTGTATACTTCTAACTCAAAAGTTTCCGTCTTTGGATGAAATGTAACTTGACATTTTCTTTCTCCATTAACTTCAAAGAAACGTTGAGCCGGTTCACCCCCGCTCCCTTGTTCTTGAAGGTTCTTTAAACGTGTAATAATGCCTTGAAGCTGTGACATGCTCCCTCTCCTTTCCAAAACAAAACCTAATCTATTACTTATAGGTTTCTCTAATAGCATGTTTCTATCCATCTAGAATAAATTCAGAAAATTCACCCTTTTAACTTTACATGCCAATATTAACAGCATAAAATAATGTCAGGTATTTGTCCAAGTAAAAACTAAAAAAAGAGGTGAATTTTTTTGAAAAAAACAGAAAAACTTGCTGAAAATCTGTATTTAATCGACGATTTTGATTTAAATGTAGAAGAAAGAACGGGTACGTATGTTTTAACTGAAAGTGAATTAACGATTATTGAAACTAGTGCAAGCCCCTCCATTCCCTACATAAAAAATGGTATTCAAGAACTCGGATATACACTAGAAGATATTAAATATATCATTGTTACCCATATTCATTTAGACCATGCAGGTGGTGCAGGTTTGTTGTTAAAGGATTGTCCAAACGCATCGGTTGTTGTTCATCCAAAGGGAAAACGACATTTAGCGGATCCTTCTCGACTAATTGCAGGAGCTCGAGCAGTCTATGGACAACAGTTTGATACACTTTTTGACCCTATCGTTCCAATACCGGAAGAACGATTAATTGCAATGGACCACCTTTCTAAACTACACTTAAGTGATAGTTGTACTCTAACCTTTTATGATAGCCCAGGACACGCCAATCACCACTTCAGTATTTTTCATTCCAAGCTCGAAGGGATCTTTACCGGTGATACATCAGGCGTTTTTTATCCACAATTGCTAGAAGATAACATAGAATTATACTTACCATCCACTTCACCTAATCAATTTGATCCGAACAAAATGATAGCATCCATTGAGCTTTACCGAAGTTTAAGTCCAAAATATATTTTCTTTGGCCACTATGGAATGTCTGAAAATCCAAATGAAGTTTTTACCCAGGTTATAGAATGGCTTCCTAAATTTCTAGATACTGCTCAACAAGCTATCTTAGAAGGAGACACTTTCGAGGAACAAGTAAAAGTTACTGCTAATCTCCTGATTAATAATATTCAAAGTTTCCTAAATGACAAAGGCATTAAACCAACACATAAAGTGTATAAGGTTTTAAATTTGGATATGGAAGTTTGCGCTATGGGATTAGTAGATTATTTTCATAAACAACAACATTCGAACTAGTTTTTTGGAGGAATAACAATTGCATAACATTACGGTATACACACAACCAGACTGTCCACCTTGTGAAATTTCAAAACGTTTTTTAACTGAATATGGATTCACCTACCAATTAAAGGACATTAAAAAGAATCCAAAAGCCAGAAAAGAATTAACGGAAAAATATGGGTCCTACTCTACTCCTACATTTGTTATCAACGATGTAGTGATTACAGGATTTGATATTGAAAAATTAAAAGAAGTATTAAGTATTCAAGATTAGTAAATGATTTTGTATATTTAATTACACAAAAAAATGACATGTCCTAGGGACACGTCATTTTTTCTTCTATAAACTTTTTGCATATTGATTTTGTTTCAAAAAGGCATATATGCTATTATTACTATCCCCTATAGGCAACATAGCATATTGATAAAAAGTAAAAACTGGATTTGTACAAATAGTTAAAGGCATTACCGGTAAATTTATTGTTGTTAAATTAAGATTCTCTACTGAGGTCGTTACATTCTCTATTTCAGTATTACTAACATCTTCAGCCATTAAAATATCCTCAGGAATATTATCGTAAAGATACTTTGTAATTTTCCATTTATCTTTTACTTTTGTTAATAGTAAGCCTTCATAATGATCCTTGTAAGTTACAGGTCCTTCTTCATTCGCTGGAAAGAACTCAAATACGTAAATTTCCTTTTCTTTAAAAACAACCTGCGCTTCATCTGAAAAGAAAGGAACATAGTATAATGCAAAATCTGACCCAAAAATAATATATTTACCATTCATCTTCACTAAGTTTTCATTTAGAAACATTTTTTCATAATTTTTTGAAAAGTAAGGAGATAAAATGCCCTTAACCTCTTTCAATGTCCTCTCTTCCTCACTTAAAGCAACCTGAGCATGAAAAGCTTCTTCTAAGAACAGCATGACATCCTCTTTGGCTTCAAGTTTTGGAGCTGCCATTAACTGAACTGGAAAAATTAGAATGATTACAAAAGTAAATACAATCATAAGAAGTGGATGTCGCATGAACTTTTCTCTCCCTTCCATTTCATTAAAAATTTTGCATTTTAAGTATTATGTAAGTAACTCCCATTTTATCAACAAACTTCCCTTCGTATGTCTTTAATCGTTCGTAAAATTGTGAGCCTATCTGACAGAAAAAAGCCTTTCCTTTCTTAAAATTACCCCATCTGACAAAGAATTTAACATTATCCTCGGTTATTAGCGAGAAAACGAATAAATAGTCCTAAAATTATAAAAGCGCAAGCGCCTCGGTTAGCGACGTATGGACTAGAGCGCCTCGACTGAGATAAAGGAAACACGAAGAGCGTGAGCGATTCGATGTTGACTTATCGTAGGGAGAGGAGCGAAGTACACTAGTCGCTGGGCGCTCCTCGGAAAGAAGACCACTTTCCTTCGTGCGAGGTATCGCTTCCGTAGCGTATTCTTGTGGAGCTAGACAGTAGTCTAACTTCAAGAGGCATATACTTTCCCTTACAGAAATGAGAAAAAGGTCTTGGATCACCAAGACCTTTTACCAACGTATAGTTAAAGCAGCAAATGTAATGATTAAGGCTAGTAAGGCAAAACAAATTAAGTATGTCAAAAATACAGGATTCCTAATATAAGCATGATCTTTTACTTTATCAGGAATAGCGGTGTCTTGTGTTCCTTTAACCGCTCTTTGTGCTCTTGCAATGGATAATGTATAACCTAGGGAAAAAAGTAAGATTCCCATGGATATGATTAACAAGATTGTCATGTACATACTCATTGATTTTCATCTCCTTTAAGGAGGTAAGATACTATTACTATCTTCTAATGAAGATGAATTATACAAAAAACCATTTCCATTTACAGTAAACCATCATTTTCATACAAAAATCCATATGATAAATCAATGAATAAATAATGCTTTGAACTTAAAGGATAAGAAAATGTACGAATAGTTTCTCCAGTCTCTATGTCACTGTATAAATCAGAAAGTATTCCCTTTTTCTCGTATCTCATTTTAAAAATATTTTCAAGAAAATACGAACGCCAACTCCAATTCTTATCTACATATTCCGGTTGAATAATCCAGTCTTCTTGTGACTTAAAAATATTGGCTGATTCCTGGAAACCATCTTCATCGCAAATATACATGCGAAAAGCAGCATGATCTAAATCTTTCCCAAGACATACGAGGAGCTCTTCGTAGTTTAGATACTTTTTATATTTATTCAGTAAATCAACTAGCTTAATTTGAAATGATTCCGTTAGCTTATGAACTGTCTCAAGTTTCTTCTTTTCATGGGCAATGAATTTATGGAATTTATCTTTCAGGTAGTTTTTTTGAACATCCCTATGAACAAATTCAGGTTGAGGAACTTGCAAATAATATCCTTGATAATATCTACCACCGTTTTTCCAGGCGAATTGAAGTTGATACTCCATTTCAATATTTTCAAACAGAAGAGTGGCTCCGAGCTTTCTTGCTAACATTGATATCGAATATAAAATATCTTGAAGTGCCGCGGCATTGTTATTCGAACGCATAGACATGAGATCTATTTTTAAGAGATTCGGCTCAAGCCTAGCTATTCGGTCCAAATGACTGCTATCATTACCCATCTTATCAATAGCGATTTTTAAACCGTAAGTACGATAATAATTTAAAAGGTTATCTAGTTGACCTATGTCGCCTTTATAATTTCTCTCAGAGATCTCAAGTACTATCCGACTGATTTGAATTCCTTTCTCCTGAAAATCTTGGAGAAGTTCCAGAAAGATTTCGCCATCACCATGCATTAGAAGGTCAGCATCTCTATTTACAAAGATCAATTCATCTTTTTCAAGTGATAGACATAGGTTTAATGCCTTTCTAAGGACTGTATTATCAACCTCGAGTCGATACTCTTCAGGAATGGAGTCATCATGAAAAAAAGGGCCTAAACTTATGTATTCTCCTTCTGTTTTTCTATATCTTCCTAAAATTTCATAACCAATTACTCGATGCTCATCAGCACTGAAAATGGGTTGAAAAAAAGGAACAACATTGTCCAAATCTGTTAGTATATCCAATGCATCCATGTAAAACCCTCCTTTCAGATGAATAATTATACCACAGAATAAATTTTTAATAATAATATTCGTCTTAAGTTAATAAGGACAAATTAAAAATTGTTTTTATTATATATTAATGTATGTACTGCCAACATCATACCATCATAATGATTACCGATAGAAGAGAACCTAATAATAGCTTATTAAGAAAGAGGGGTTTTATGAAGAATAAACTCTGTTTCGTAGCCGCCCTTTTTCCCTTATTAGGTTGTAGTCACTATGATACATTTCAGGAGCCTAATTTTCAAAAGGATTCCGTTGAAAGTGAGCATTTTCAAACACAAAATTCAAACAAAATATTTTATAAACAATCAGTAACAAATGTAAATGACGCTCATTCAAAAGATAAAAAACAAACTAACCTTAAAAAAAATATTGAAAAACAAGTATATGATAAAAAAATTACAGATAAAAAAGAGATAGATCAAGAAGTTAATGCTGAAAAAAAAGCTAAAGTTTTACTTGATGTACCATTAATTAAACAGAATCCAGAACTAAGGTATGGGTGTGAAGTAACGAGTCTAGCTATGGTTCTTCAGTATACTGGAGTCCAAACCGATAAAATGGAGCTTTATGAAAGAATAAAAAAAGATCCTGACCCTATTCTAAAGTCTAAAGGGGACATTTTAAAATGGGGGAACCCCGCCGATGGTTTTGTGGGGGATATGACAGGTAAATCAGCAGGTTATGCCGTCTTTGATGGACCTATTGCTGATTTAGTAAATGATTACCTCCCTGGGAGGGCGGTTAACTTAACAAATAAAAACTTTGAAGAAATCTTAACCCATGTCTCGAATAGGAATCCTGTTGTTATATGGACTACAGGGGATTATCGCCTTCCTGATAGATGGGAGTCATGGACTCATAAAGGGGTTAGGATTAAAACTCCCCTGGATCTTCACGCAGTCGTGTTGGTTGGATACGATACGGAAAATGTCTATTTAAATGACCCACTTTCAGGTAGGAAACAAGTCAAAGTTTCAAAGGAGAGATTTATTGCTTCATGGAAGGCTCTAAAAAATAGAGCAGTAAGCTATAAATAAGAAAAGCGCAAGCGCCCCGCTGGAGCTAGACAGTAGTCTAACTTAAAAAGCTTATACTTTCTTACCTTATGAGAAAACGGCTGAAATAAGTTCAGCCGTTTCTTCTTAAAATGGATGCTGATTTAACCATTGTCCTCCATCCATTGTAATACAGTCTCCGTTAATATATCCTGCGTTGTCGGAAAATAAAAAGTAAGCTAAATCGGCAATCTCTTCAGGTGTACCTAAACGACCAAGTGGTACGCTCTGTAAGGTTCTTTTTGCGGCCTCTTCTGACTCCCATAGACGGTCAGCCCCACCCGTTCGTTCAATTGGACCTGGAGCTATTGCATTTACTCTTATCCCATATTTTCTTCCCCATTCTACTGCCAATGTTCTAGTCATGGATAGAACGCCTGCTTTAGCAGCAGCTGAATGAATAACCCCTGCTCCAGCATTCCAAGCATATGTAGCAACCATATTGATAATACTGCCCCTAATGCCTTTTTCAATCCAGTACTTCCCTACTTCACTACTACAGTAAAACGTACCATTTAATACGATATTAATAACTGAATTCCAGCCATTTGCAGATAGTTTTTCTGCGGGACAAATGAAGTTTCCAGCGGCATTATTTACTAAAAAGTCTATTCTTCCAAATGCCTTATCCGTTTCTTCAACCATTCTCGTCACATGTTCAATTTCTCTTACATCCATTTGTACAGTCAATACTTGGCCTTCTGTTACTTGTATTTGTTTTTTTGCTTCCTCGAGCCTTTCTTCACTTCTACCCGTAATGACAACTTTGGCTCCTTCCTGCGCAAACCTTTTTGCCATATACAAACCCATTCCACTAGATCCACCCGTTACAATGACAACTTTATCTTTCAATTCAATAACCCCCTATCAAAAATGAATGGTCATTCATATATCTATTTTAACATTATTTATTGAATTTTCGTACAAATTTATTTTTGGTACCCCAAAATTATTACTATTATATTTTGTTTATCACACTGAACCTTGTCTGTTGATTTCCTTTCCAGGCGCTTCGCTTTCCGCGGGCGTGCCGGGGAGCCCCCTCGTCGCTATGCTCCTGTGGGGTCACCCCAGCCCCGTCCTCCCGTAGGAGTCTACGCGCCTTCCACTCCAATCAACTCAGTGTAAAATATTAAATGTACAACTTTGTACAAAGATTTGAAGAGGAAAATCAACTGGCCTGTTTATAATCCCTATAAAAAAACTGTAGATAAAAACTCTTCATTTCCCGAGTTTATCTACAGTTTATGGCACCTATCTTAATCTTTTAAATTAATGGTCAGGATTTAATAAGGATTCATTTAGCTTTGCTAAAGTACGAATAATGGTCTTTTTACGATGGTAGCCCTTTGCTGACACAACTGTCCCATTTAACTCAGCAAAAACTTGCCCCCACTCTCTTTGTTCACGAAAACCATATATGTGTACTTTTATTAAACCGCTCAATGATGGTAAAATTAACAACTCCATAGTTTGATGCTTCTTTCTCATACTGTTGGGCATCTCCTTCTCGTTGGAAATGGCATTTTATCTAAAATTCCATAAAGAAATATTACTTGTTTTATTGTTTGTTATAATTTACTCTACTAAGCTAGAAAAGTCAAAGAAGTCATACTTCAATTTATGAAAATATATAAATATATATTAGAAGAATAACATTACTTTTATATTACTTTTAATTTTCATACTTCTTTTTATTGTTATTGTTTGTTAGTATAAAAAAGATAATTAGTTAGATAGGTTGGTAATTTATATGCCTAAAAAAGTTTCTAGACGCGTTTTTTTAAAGAAATCTTTTGGTACATTTCTAGCAGCAATCGGATTGACTTCTGGTGGATATTTTTATGCCAAGAAAATTGAACCTAAACTGTTGCAAACAAGCTATGAAAATATTATTCATAAAGATATTCCCACGAGCTTTAATCAATTAAAAATTGTTCAATTTAGTGATACTCATTTAGGTTTTCACTATGATTTAAATGATCTTATACACTTAGTGGATAAAATTAATACTATAAATCCTGATATCATTTTTTTTACAGGGGATCTAATGGATGAGCCTAATAAATACACACAGGCTGAATCAATTATTCCTATTTTAAGTAGTCTAAAAGCTCCCCTAGGTAAATTCGCAGTATACGGGAACCACGATCATGGCGGATACGGATCAGACATATATAAAACGATTATCAATCAATCTGGTTTTAAACTCTTATTTAATTCATTTGAAGAAATCAAATTAATTGATAACGAGAGAATTTATATTGCTGGTATTGATGATGCTATGCTTGGTAAACCAAATATACGTGAGATAGCTGAGAAAATACCTGAAAATTCTTATAAAATACTACTATCTCATGCTCCTGATTTAGCAGATGATGCAGTAAACTTCGGTTTTCAACTTCAATTAAGTGGCCATAGCCATGGCGGACAAATACAAATTCCGTTTCTAGGGGTACTCGTAAAGCCACCATATGCGGAGAAATATTATGAGGGGTTTTATCAAATTAAGGGAAAACAAGATTTGACTTTATACGTAAATAGAGGATTAGGCACCACTAGGCTTCCCTTTCGATTTTTATCAAGACCTGAATTGACCGTATTTACTTTAAATAATGGACATTAAAAGAAGCAGCTACATCAGCTGCTTCTTTTGTTAGTATAATAGCTTTTCTTTAATTTCCTTTTCACTAACGGGTCTTGAAAAATAATACCCTTGCCCTTTATGACAGTTGGCCTTTAATAGAAATTCTACCTGTTCTTTTTTCTCAATTCCCTCAGCAACTACCTCTAACCCTAGGCTATCAGCTAAATGTATAATAGTCGTTGTTATAGCAGCATCCTTAGCATTGATATGAAGATCACTAACAAACGATTGATCGATTTTTAATACATCAATTGGAAACTGTTTCAAGTAGTTTAGGGATGAATAACCTGTCCCAAAATCATCGATAGAAATCGTAACACCTAACTCCTTTAAGCCTTTTAAAATAGGGATGGTTTCAGATGTATCTTGCATGGCCCCTTCCGTGATTTCAATTTCTAATAGAGATGGTGTTATATGATATTTTTTAATGCACTTTTTAATCGTTTTAACTAAATTCGGCTGATGAAACTGTTTTGGTGAAATATTAATGGCAATTCTAAAATCTCTTTGAAATTGAATACCCCATTCTTTAATCTTTTTACAAGCTTGTTCAATAACCCAATTGCCAATTGGAATAATTAAGCCTGTATCTTCAGCTAATGGGATGAAATCTCCTGGAGAAATTAAGCCCAGCTCTTTTGAATCCCAGCGAATTAAAGCTTCAAAGCTTTCAATATTTCCCGTTTTTAAATCCACTTGTGGTTGATAATGAAGGATGAGTTCCTTCCGTTCAATGGCTTTTCTTAGCCTAGTTTCCAGTGAAACTAGGTTTGAGATTAAGGAGTTCATTTCAGAACGATAAAATTGAAAATGAGCTTTCCCTTTTTCTTTTACCCTAAATAATGCCTCATCGGCATTTTTTATTAAAGTTTCAGCATCCCTACCATCATTCGGGTACAGACTTATTCCAATACTAGGAGTAATATAGTATTCATTACTATCTAAATAAAAGGACTTGGCAAACTTCGATAAAATACTTTGCGAAAGCTGACTAGCATCATTTCTATTTCCCTGTAATAAAATAATAAATTCGTCTCCACCTTGTCTATACACCTTTAAGTGATCCGACTTTAACTCACTTAAACGATCCGCTACCTTTGTTAAAATTTGGTCACCTGCTAAATGACCTAAAGAGTCATTTATATGTTTAAATCGATCCAAATCGATCGATAGTAAAGCAAAGGTCTCATTGCTGTTCTTACCTAATTTAATTTGATTCTCTAAGTCGCTTAATAAGGCTCGTCTATTAAACAATCCTGTTAGTTGATCATGAAATGCCATATATTTAATGGTTTCAATATTTGAAGCCTGTTCGGAAATATCACGTGTAATCATATATATCCCTTGAATTTCTGAGTGAATAACAATTGGAACCGTTTTAATATGAGCGGCAAGAGTATGACCTTTGGAATGTACAAATCGACAGTCTAGTGATTCTAGTGCTAATCCCGTTATCGTTTTTTGAAATAACTCTTTAAAATCATGATGATCTTGGTCAGCTATTAGATCATAAATAGATCTATATGTCATTTGTTTTTCAGTATATCCTGATAATTTTTGCCCAGCTGGATTCACTTCAAGAATTTTTCCATCTAAAGAGACGACAAATACACCATCTAAATTATGGTCTACAATCGATCGGTAACGTTGTTCGGTTAGAATTAGTCTTTTGCGTTCCATTACGGTTTCCGTTACATCTCTAGTTACCGAAACGACAAAACGAACCTGATTATTTTGATCGATAACAGGTGTTAAAATCGATTCAGTATAGGAAACCCTTCCATCGGGTAATTCTATTTCGTCCGAAAAAGTTTTTGTTTTCCTAGTAACTAAAACACTTTCATAGATTTTCTGTAGTGAAAAAGCCCTTTCGTAAGGAAGAACTTCCTCGATCCCTTTTCCTATTGAATCAGCAGTGAGCCCAGCATATTTAGAACCGGTATCATTAGCAAATATGTATGTAAATATAGGTCCCTCTTCTACTTTCATTATAAAAATCATATCTTTAATATGATTGAAGACAATATTAAAAATTACTTTTTCAATTTTTCTTTCAGTTAATTCATTATTAATTTCTGCAGCTATAATTCCTTTTAAATGATCCATTTCATCACTCTCATTCTGACAGCTGTAAAGTAACCAAATGTTATTAAAATAATATTTTAAATATTCTTTTAGTTATAACTATATACGAAAACTGATGAATGATAAAGATTATTTACTAAAATAGTTCATACATTACCTTAATTTGAATAGTATTGGTAATGAATTAAACTAACAAATGAAAAAGACCCATCGTTTTAGTCTACGATGAGTCTTTTTTACATTATTCTTCATCTTCATTGAGTCTGTAAGCTTCCTCCATTAACTGAAGTTGGCTATCTATTACACCATTAACATCCCAGTCAACATAATGATATTTTCCCGTGTGGTCTTGTTCTCGTGCTTTTACATTATCGCTCATTTGCAGTTCTAATATTTGTTTCAATCTCTTTTTCAAATCGGCTTCAAAGATGGGGAATAGGATTTCTACCCTTTTTTCCATGTTCCTGGTCATCATATCTGCGGAAGATAAATACATTTTTTCTTCACCGTTATGATGGAAATAATAAACTCTACTATGTTCTAAGAACCGCCCCACTATACTAATGACTCTAATATTCTCACTGATTTTACTTATTCCAGGCTTTAAACAACAGATACCTCTAATGATTAAATCGACTTTTATTCCGGTAACGGAAGCTTCATATAATTTCATTATTAACTGCTTATCGGTAAGGGAATTCATCTTGGCAATGATTCTCCCGTTCCCATATTTTTTATGGAACTCGATTTCTTTATTAATGAGATTGATGAACTCTCCACGTATATCATATGGAGCAACAACCAAATGATTATAGTGTGGCTTTTCCGTATAACCACTTAGAAAATTAAAGAAGTTGGTTGCATCAATTCCGAACTTCCTCTTGGAGGTCAGATATCCTATATCCGTGTATATTTTTGCCGTTTGGTCATTATAATTACCTGTACCGAGGTGAACAAACCTCTCAATATTACCATTCCTTCGTCTTACTACTAAAGTGATTTTACTGTGCGTTTTAAGATGGGTCATACCATAGATAACATGACAGCCTGCTTTTTCTAGCTCCTTCGCCCATTGCACATTATTCTCTTCATCGAATCTGGCCTTTAACTCAACCAACACAGTGACTTGCTTCCCCTTCTCCGCAGCTCTTTTTAATGCTTCAATGACCGGTGAATCACCGCTTACACGATATAGGGTTTGTTTAATTGCAAGTACATCTGGGTCATCAGCCGCTTCTGTAACAAAATCAATGACTGGTTGAAAGGATTCATAAGGATGATGTAACAAGATATCTTGTTTTAATAGTTTAGTAAACAGATTTTCATAATTCCCATCTAAAGGAGGCTGAGGAATAAAAGCTTCGTAGCAAAGGTCCTCTCTTCTCTTACCTAAATAGCGATATAAAGAAAACAAAAAGGTTAAATCAAGAGGACCATAGATTAAGTAAGTATCTTCCTCTGTAATTTCTAGTTCCTCTAGCAGGTAAGATACCACTTTTTCATCATAGTCTTCATCCTTAATTTCTAACCGAACGGCTGCTCCCCACTTCCGTTTCTTCAGTTCCTTTTCAATTTCTAATAGTAAATCGCGAGCACCCTCTTCATGAATCGTTAAATCAGCATTTCTTGTAATTCTGAATTGTGTGACCGAATGGACATCATAGCCCCTAAACATTTTCTTAATAAAGTGACAAATAATATTTTCTAATAAAACGAAGGAAGACGTCCCGTTCGTTGTAGGAAGCTCTACAAATCGTTCTAACACGGATGGAACTTGAACGATAGCTAATCTACTGCTATTTATCCCATAATCATCTTCTTCAATACAAACGGCTAAATTTAGACTTTTATTTAATAGCATGGGAAATGGGCGGTAAGCATCAATAGCCATTGGAGTTAAGACTGGAAAGATTTGTTCATCAAAGTAGTTTTCCAAATAGGAAAGCTGATTCGTTTCCAATTCCTCCATCTTTAACAATTGAATTTGTTCCGTTTTCATCTCAGGTAAAATGACGTTCATTAATGTTTCGCATTGAACTTTTACTAACTTATGTGTTCGCTCAGAAATTTCTAATAATTGTTCTCTTGGAGTCATTCCAGCTTTATTTTCAGGTTTATTATATCCGGCTTTCACTTGATCTTTTAATCCTGCTACTCTCACCATAAAAAACTCATCTAAGTTTGAGCTGAAAATGGATAAAAACTTTAGACGTTCTAATAATGGGTTCCTTTGGTCTAATGCCTCTTCTAACACACGTTTATTAAAAGCAAGCCAGCTTAATTCCCGGTTATTATAGTAGGAGGGAAGGTTTAACGTGGATTCTAGTATCATTCTTTCACACCTTTTGTCTACTTCGTCATTATTTGTTTTTATCTTAACAGACAAATTCCTTAAATTTATTACAGAATTGTATATATTTTGTAAATTTATGGACTGAGTATAAATTTGATTAAGATGCTTTGTTTTATTGCTTTTTCAAGATGACGTATTTGTTTTTCGACCTGATATCTCTCTACAAAGAAGTTCCCTGTACATAGAACAGTAAGCGTAACATCTCCATTTTCTTCAAATGATAATTTAACATCCTTTACAATTCCTCTCTTAGATGCATCAAGGGAGGATGCAAGTTTTGTCAGCGCTCCACCTATTCGTATCTCTTCTAATTCCTCTTTAGTAAACCAGTCTAAAAAAGGTTCGATATACTGTCTTAACAGAGTCTTATTTTTAAATGAAGAGACCATTGCCAGTTTAAGACGTTCTTTATGATCTAAACCATCTATCGACTGATTAGCTAGTAGATAGAATGTATGTTGACTGCTTATATCAGCGTCCATGTATTCACCAATAAAATAGACTCTTGCACTCCTATCAATAATCTTTAAGTGCTCTAAACTTTCATTTCTGTTACATAGTGCAATCACTTCTTTATAAAGCCGGCCAGCTAAAAAAGCTACATGATTAGAATGTTCTTCATCTATGTCATAGTCCTGCCGTAATTGATTGATACTTCTACTGATAATCTCTTCTGTATTTGTTAAAATAAGCTTTTCACCGAACTTCTTTAAGAAAACTCCGTCTCTCAATCCTTTGCGACTAAACATAAACGCCTTTGATTGAACATATTCACATAGATGTATAAAAACTTCCAGTGCAGGAAAAATGATATCTGCCCGATCCTTTGATAGTCCTTCTAACCTCTCTAATTCGGAGAAATTTAAAGATTCCATATAAGAACGTATTCCATATAAGTCATTGATATTCATGGTATATTGGTGGATTCCAGCTAGTGGGTATTTCTTTAAATGTTGATCCATTTGAGCTATATTTCTAGCGCTGCCTCCAATTGCTACAATAGGCACATGGAGATCTTTTAACCAAGGTAAGCTTTGTAAAGAATGGATGATAAACTGACTTAATGTCTCTCTCTCTTCCTCTGTTACGGTATCCCCTTTTATGTACTGCTCCTTCAGAGAGACAACACCAAAAGGAAAACTATGAAAGTGCTTTAGCTTCCTGTCTTTATAATAAGTAATTTCTGTACTTCCACCACCGATATCAATCGTTACACCTTCTGCAATCGGTGTTGTTTGGGTTACCGCATAAAAGCCGTAATAGGCTTCTTCTTCTTCTGTAAAAATCTCTATTGTTAAGCCTGTTTGTTCTTTTACATTCTTTAATATGCGTTCCTTATTGACGGCTTGTCTAATAGTTGCTGTAGCAACACACTGTACATTCTCAACTTCATGATAAGCTAATATTTCCTTAAATCCAGTTAAGATTTCAATCAGTTTTTTTATCCCCTTTTCCATTAACACATTATCCTCGTTCAAATAACGTCTTAGCCTTGCCGGAGATTTTATATTATTCGTTTCTTTTAAAATACCAGAATTATTCTCTTTATAAATAACGAGTCTAATGGTGTTTGAACCTATATCAATAATTGCCCATTTTTTGGTGAGATCCATTGAAAGTTCTCCTTAATCAATAAATTATTTCTTTATTTTATATAATTTTTAGTACTGAGTAAAATTTCCCTCTTAGTAAATATCCTCTAAATATTACACAAATGTTATGAAGCTAGAATATTTATACATTAAACAAAAACCTATTTTTGCTCTGTTTCCCTTGAAAAGGAGTTGATTTTTAATGTTGTATCACAAAGTAAAGCCTGGGGAAACTTTGGCTACAATTGCTGTTAACTACCGTCGAACATTACAAGAGATTCTGAAGGCAAACCCTAACATCATCAATCCAAATATCATTGTTCCTAACCAATTAATTCTTATCCCTGGCTTGCCTGATCCTAATTCTATCCCTTATAGAATTGATGTTTCAGTTGATAGTAAACTTTTAACTCTTTATAGAAATAACACCATGATTAAAAAGTATCCCATTGCAACAGGGAAAATGCTAACGGCCACTCCAGTTGGAGAATATGTCATCGTCAATCGCGCCCCAAATCCAGGCGGCCCCTATGGTGCTATGTGGCTTACCCTTTCAAAAGCTGGCTATGGCATACATGGCACCAATAATCCATCATCCATTGGTAAATCCGTTTCAAAAGGTTGTATAAGAATGTATAACAAAGATGTATTGGAACTCTCATCCATCGTACCAAACGGAACAAGAGTGATTATTCATCGTTAAGGGAAGGAGAAATCCTTCTCTTTTTTTGTATTCGCATTAGATCCTCATTAATTGCCTATTTTTTATTATTTTTCCATAAACCATTGAATTCCTTCACTTTTTTATATATCATATTGATATATCAGATTGATACATTATTGAAGGGGGCTACTACTTGAGTATTGAACATTCAATATTAGCTGTATTAAGCTTTGGTCCTAGTTCTGGATATGATATTAAGTCAGAGTTTGAACATGAAGCATCAGGTTTATTTTGGGGCGCTAGCTATGGAAGTATTTACCCTAAACTTAAAAAGTTAGAAGAAACTGGCTATATTTTTGCACTGGAAGAAGAGGATGAAGGTAGGAAGAAAAAACTGTATGAACTAACCAAAAAGGGCTGGCTTGAGTTAGAACAGTGGCTAGGTGAAACTCCCTCGTACCCCATTATTAAAGATGAATTATTCATGAAAATGGGCTCTTGGCATCGTGATATGGATTTAAAAATACTTGTTAACCATCTTTTAGAACGAAAGAAACAATCTGAGCATTTATTGAGGTTTGTGACTGAATGGCCTAAAAATGGGGTCTCCTATATTGACCAAGTCGGTATGCTAGCCATTCAGTATGCTAAAATGCGCTTAGAAACAGAGTTATTATGGATTGATCGTACAATAGAAATGATTCAATCGGGAGATCTACCAAAAGCCCAGGATACTAGAGGAAACGCAGAAAAAATGATTACACGAAGAAGAAAGACTCTTCAAGAGTAGGAGTTGAAATCATGAAGCCTGGTATTTTTAAACCGTTAAAGACTCGTTCCTATCGTTCACTTTTTGGAGCACAGGTGTTTTCAGACCTAGGCAATTGGCTTGATTTTTTAACTTTACAGATTATTGTTGTATACCATTGGGGACTCGATGCTTCAGCAATAGCCTCCGTTATTATCGTTATAGGGTTACCTTGGGTATTAATTGGTCCATTTGCTAGTGTATTTGTTGATCGTTTACCGAAGAAGACTATTATGATATTAAGTCTCCTCTTTAAAATTATCTTTGTTGTCGGTTTATATTACTCACCCAATCTCTATGTTCTACTATTATTTGTTTTTCTTAAAGGAACGGTCTCTTCCCTATTTGATCCCGCTAGGCAGAGTGCCATCCGTTTAACCGTCCCAGAGAAACTGCTTCCCGAGGCGGTAACTTTAAGTCAACTTTCTGTTAACACGATGAAAATTATTGGTCCAGCCCTCGGTGGCGGCATGATTGCGCTTTTTGGAATTAAGAGCCCCTTGGTCTTTGAGATAATCGGTTTTACCATTGCCATTATATTTTTACTAATGATGCCAAAAATAGATGAAGAATGGGGAAGAACTTCGCAAAACAATAGTAAAAAGAGAGAATTTTGGAAAGAGCTATTAGAGGGATTAAACCATATAAAACAAACAAAATTATTATACTTATCCATCATCATTTCATCCATTGCGCTATTTATTATCTTCCTTTACGATGGCCTTCTAATATTTGTTGGACAAAAACTAGGTTTTAACGAAACTAGTTATGGTCTACTTGTTAGTTCAGTAGGTTTAGGTAGTGTCGTTGGTGCATTATTATTAGGACAATGGACTAATTGGAAGAATAAACCCATACACTTCATGTCTAGCTCTTCCGTTATTAGCGGCTTATTAATTATTTCAATAGGGGTAGGTAGTCTGGGAATTATGATATTTCCTAAGTTTATTTGGATCATCGGTGCTTTCTGCTTAGGATTACTAGCATCAGGAGAATCTATTCCTTATGGATATGTACTTCAGTCGGAAACCCCAAAAGAAATGATGGGGAGAGTTTCATCTGCTGCAATGGCCATTCAAACTTTCTCTATGTTAATCGCCCCAGCGATAGGTGCTTTAATTGCTAAAGCAATTGGTGTTTCACTTGTTATGATATTTGCTGGTGTCATCACCATTTGTCTAGGATTAATGGTCCTATTATTCATCTTAAAAAAACATGCAACAACCAGTTTAAAAGCAAAAGGTCTCGAAGGATGAGTGGACTGGGAGAATCCTTCCTTTCCACTTTTTCGTACTGATTTTAAGGAGAGGACTCATGATTATTTATAACTATCTTTTCTTTTATTGTTAAATAAGGTTATAATACATAATGGAACATATTTTAATATCGAGGCAAGTACTAATACTCGAAAGGAGCTAATACTTTTGAATCGGGAAAGGAATCATACTCCTCCATTAAATCCAACGATTGAGAACCTCTCACAAGCAATCTTCATTGTGAACCGTCATGCCAAAACTGCTCCAAACCCAAAATTTTTATATAAATTAAAGCATGATGCTTTACAAAGGCTTATAAAAGAAGGAAAAGCTAAAAAAGTCGGCCTACATTTCTCAGAAAATCCTAAATATAGTCAACAACAGTCTGATGTATTAGTAGTGTGCGGTGAATATTCATTCCACCTACCTCCATCAAAAAATGACTTTTCATCATTACCTCATTTAGGAAAGTTAGATAATAGGGTTAGAAACCCTAAAGCAAGTATTTCATTAAATCAGTCAAAAAAGTTATTAATGTCTTTTACTGGTTTGAAGGAAAAAGAAATGGCTGTTAAAACTCAAAAACGAGTATATGAAAAACCAGTATTTAAAAAACTGGGTGAGAGTTATTATTAAGCCACACTAAGGGTAAGATGGCACAAAAAAAAGCTGATTTTAAAAAATCAGCTTTTTTTTGTTAATTTATTTTGCAGTATTATGAATTCAGTAGCCATTTTAACTATGTCCTGAGGTTGATTTTTATAAGGCATGCTCGTCAATTAATAGAACAAGTTCAGCTATTTCTGGTTTACTTACTTGAGCATCAGCCCCAACCATTTGTCCTTTATGACGTAAATCATCTGTAATTAACGAAGAGAAAATAATAACAGGTAATTTTGAAAGCTCTTTGTTTTCTTTAATTCTTTTCGTTAAATGATGCCCGTCCATTTGTGGCATCTCAATATCAGTAATGATTAACTGAACTTCATCAGCTACATTTTTACCACTGACAGATAGGTTTTCTAAATATGTTAATGCATCTTTCCCGTTCTCAAAGAATTCTATATATTGAAAGCCTGCTTCTGTTAACGTGTCATGAAGTAATTTTCTTAGTAAAGGTGAATCTTCCGCTACGACTAATCTTTTATTAGAACGCTCACGTTTACCTAATTTCTTTACTTGTTGAACATTAATACCTGATTCTGGATTAATTTCTACTACAATCTTTTCAAAGTCTAGTAATAGAATCATTTCACCATGCAGTTTAATTACTCCAATGATTTGACTTTCAGAACCTTGGTACATATCAGACGGTTTTTCAATTTGATTCCAAGAAATACGATGAATTTGTGTAACCGTATGTACATGAAAAACAACTTTTTGTTTGTTAAACTCTGCTACAATAAATTTATCTTGTTGAGGATTTTCTGAAGGAGGAAAACCTAAAGCAGTTGCTACATTTACAACTGGTAGAACCTCACCTCTGAGTTCAATAATCCCCTCAACATTTTGATGGGCATGTGGAACCTGAATAACAGGAACAGGATTAATAATTTCTTTTACCTTAATAACGTTTATTCCAAATTTATTTCTACCAATACCAAACTCAACAATTTCTAGTTCATTGGTACCACTTTCTAATAGAATCCCTTTATGATTATCCATTCCCCTTCTACCTTCCTTTTATCAAAAATAAATAGTATATACAATACTATAACACTTAATAGTAAGATTTGCTTAGAGCATTTTTAAGATTTCGTGAAAAATTACAGATAGGAATTTTTACCTATTAATACGATAAAATAAAAGCAAGCTAATTTACGCTTGCTTTACATTATGATCCTCTTTAATGGTTCTATGAATAAGTAGACCAATTAAAGTGAGAATAATTAACGATCCAAGTGCTAGACGACTTGCTATATTACCATAGTCTGCAAATACAAGTGTAATGGTTCCATAAATAGCTGGGCCTAAGATGGAAGAAACTTTCCCGGAAAAGGCAAATAATCCAAAGAACTGTCCTCTCTTGTCTTCTGGTGTCAATTCCACGATATACGTTCGTGTCGTTACCCACATAGAACCTAGTGCTACTCCAAACATACTTCCTGCAATCCAAAACATCGGTTCATTAACAGCTAGAGTCGCAATCACGAGAGCCACTAGTAATAATATCCCTACATATTTCACTGCTTTATTGGCCCCTTTTGCTTTTGTCACATAGCCAAAAATGAATGAGCCAATAATACTTGAAACCGTTGAAACAAGATAAAGCAAAATAAATTGTCCTGTTGAAAAGCCAATAATCGCCTTTGCATACACGGCCATCATAGCTATTGTTGTGGCAATCGCATCATTCAAGAAAAAATACGCAATCATAAAAGTAAAAACGGCTTTATAAGTTCTCATTTCTTTAAATGTTTGTATGATTTCCTTATACCCTGATAAAAAAGAACCTTTTTTAGGCTCAGGATGTGGCCTATCTTTCACAAAGAAAAATAAGGGCAATGAAAACACAAAGAACAATACGGCTGTAGGGATGAATGCGTTATGAAAGCCTGAATCCCCAACAAAAGGATAAACGGTTAGACCCACTAACGTACCAACATAACCGACTGCTACACCAAAACCTGAAATGAGTGGGATTTGTTTTTTTGTACCTAGATCGGAAATCATAGCATCATAAAATACTAAACTAGAATGAAAGAAAAACTTTGCAATAATAAAACAGAGAATGACAGCTGCTAAATAAATAGGGAGGCCAAATATAGTTCCCGAAAATAAATTTCCTTGACCAAAGACCCCCATCAAGGCTGTAGCTAAAACGGTTATAAAAGTGAATATTACAATATACTTCTTTTTCTTACCTGTTCGGTCAATCATTACTCCAAATAAAGGAGAAAAAATAACTAAAAAGAAACTGGCAATGGCATTTGAATAGGAAACAAATGTACTAGCAATTTGATTTAATACTTCATTTTCTCCAATTACTTCCTGTAGGTAGAACGGAAAAAAGATGGTGTTAATATTAGAAGAAAAAATCGTATTTGCAAAATCATAAAAAGCCCACGAAAGAATGGGTAAAGAGAAGTATAATCCCCATGAATTCAGCTCTTTATTTTTTTGAGATGTCTTTGTTTCAACCTCCATTTTTTCATCTCCTTAAAATTTTCTTTACTGTAAAATATTCAACAACAGTTATATTAATCCTCTACCATTAGTCAAACTATTGCAAATTTACATATATTTAACATTTAGAATAGTTAGATTCATAGTAAAATAGTATCAATCAATACATTAAAGCTAATACTAGTTTTTAAGGGGTGTTAGGTGTGATCACCTTTATTGGAGATATAGCTGAAAGTGTCCCATGCGTAGAAGCACATCAAAAAAGTTCCGAAATATATGACCTATTTGAAAGAGACCTGTCGTTAGAAGGACTAGTTGTCACCAATCAGAGCCAGCCGGTAGGCTTAGTAATGAAGACTAAATACTATCACAAGTTATCTTCAAAGTATGGATTCGACATTTATATGGGAAGAAATGTCGAACTCTTAATGGAAAAGACACCGCTTATAGTCGATTATTATATGAAGGTAACAGAAGTCAGTTCACTTGCAATGGCAAGAGAACAAGACGACATTTATGATTCTATTATTGTTGTGAAGAATCAAGAATACTATGGAGTTGTAAACATTAAGAACCTTTTAATAAAAATAGCAGAGGACCAAGTATTTATTGCACATAATACGAATCCATTAACAGGGCTACCAGGTAATACTCTAATTAAAGAACAGCTTAATGAAACCCTTGGCAGTCAGAGGAACTACACTATAATGTATGCTGATTTGGATAATTTTAAAGCATATAATGATATTTATGGTTTTTCTAAAGGAGATGACTTAATAAGAGAAACTGGTAATCTCCTAAATAAGTATGTTTTGTTAAAGCAAAGAGAAAAAGCCTTTGTTGGTCATATTGGTGGAGATGATTACATCGCTATCCTTCCTCACTACGAGTATGAAAGCATTTGTCAGGCTATTCTTGAGGAGTTCAAACAAATTGTTCTTCATTATTACGATCAAGAAGACTTAAAAAATGGCTATGTGACGGTTAAAAACAGAAAGGGTATAGTAGAACAAACTCCTCTTTGTTCTTTATCTATAGCTGTCATTACGAACAAATGGAAGGACTTTAAAAGTATTGAAGAAATTAGTGAAGAAGCCACTAGATTAAAAGGATTTTGTAAATCAAACACTCAAAGCTGTTATATTTCAAATGGTTCAATTTTAGAAAAAGACTGCTCCGTTCAGATTTAAACGGTGCAGTCTTTTTTTTACCTAATACTATTATTTTTTAACTACTAATGTACCAGCAATCATGTCATGTAGAGCTTGTTTTTTCTCTGTAAAGGCTGCCATAATAAAACCAATCATAAAAATGCCGGACAAAAAGCCCATTGCAGCATAACGACCCAGCCCACGCCAGAATGAAATTCGATTTCCATGTAAGTCTGTCACTTTAATTCCAAGTAACTTCTTTCCAACTGTACCTTGCCATTTAGAAGCATGTAAGCCAGCATAATACGCAACAGCTATAACAAAGTTAATAAGAATGGAGACAAAAACAGCACTAAGATATGTCCCCAAAAAGGTTAATGCTTCTTCATCTGTTAACTCTCCCCCATAGGCACTACTCATTAAGATGTCTGTTGCTCCAGTAGATCCAAAGAAAATAGTAATAATGATAATAGTTAAAATAGCTAATGGAATCCCTAACACAACACCATCGATTAAGTAAGCAACAAAGCGCTGCCAAAAACTAGCGTATTCTTTTGGTTCTTCGAATAACCCTTTTTCACTTTCAAATTGATTTTCCACCTAATAACCTCCTAAATAATTAATCAACTACTGTACAATGTTATGATAAAATGACACATTTTAACTCTAATTATAACGTACAAAATGATTATATAAAATTATTTGTAAAAAATCTTACAGAAGATAAATTATACATAATAGACTTTTTAGATTTAATTATACAATTCAGCATCTTTCGTTTTTTTTCAAACATGATAAAATAAGGTATGCCATAGGAGGATGAATACTTTGGAACATTTAATTAACAAAAAGGTAAAGAACATTGAAATATCTGGTATTCGAAAGTTTTTCAATATGGTAGCTGATACAAAAGATATGATTTCTTTAACCATTGGCCAACCTGACTTTCCTACACCAGCACATGTAAAAGAAGCTGGAAAAAGGGCCATTGATGAGAACTTCACTTCGTATACACATAATGCTGGAGTCCTTGAGTTGCGTAAGGCTGCTGCTGCTTTTGTTGGGAAAAAATATCAACTTACATATAACCCCGAGAATGAAATCATAATCACCACTGGTGCCAGTGAAGCCATTGATATTACCTTCAGGACAATTCTAGATGTTGGTACAGAGGTGATCTTACCTGGTCCTGTGTATCCAGGCTACGAACCCATCATTAAATTATGTGGTGCGACACCGGTATATGCAGATACTAGAGAAAATCAATTCCGGATGACTGCCTCTGTCATTGAGAAATACATAACGGAAAAAACACGTTGTATTGTACTTCCATACCCATCTAATCCTACAGGAGCTAGTTTAACGAAAGAGGAATTAACTGAGATTGCAAAATTACTTTCTAATAAAAATATATTTATACTAGCTGATGAAATTTATAGCGAGCTCGTTTATGACCAAGAACACTTTTCAATAGGAACCATTCTTAGGGAAAAAACGATTGTCATTAATGGATTGTCTAAATCTCATTCCATGACGGGTTGGCGAATAGGTATCATTTTTGCACCTGAATATGTATGTAACCATATATTAAAAGTTCATCAATACAACGTATCCTGTGCAACATCTATCTCACAAATGGCTGCTTTACAAGCTTTAACAGTTGGGATTGATGATGCATTAGTTATGAAAAGTGAATATGTACAGAGAAGAGAATATGTTTATAATCGGTTAGTAAAGCTGAATTTTGAAGTGGTTAAACCTGATGGAGCTTTTTATTTCTTCGTAAAGATACCTAGTCACATACAGCTTTCATCATTTGATTTTGCTCTCGCATTAGTGAAAGAGGTTGGATTAGCAGTTGTACCTGGGAGTGCTTTTTCGGAATTAGGTGAAGGTTATTTCAGACTTTCATTTGCTTATTCAATGGAAACTTTAGAAGAGGGTTTAAATCGGATGGAGAGATACTTAAATAATAATCGATAAAACATGTTTTTGAAGGGAAAGCGATCAGCTTTCCCTTTTTATTGGCCTTTATACTCTCCGTTGTTCTTTGGAGCTTTTTCCTTTTTTGCTTTATCTTTATGAATTTTATTTGTAGCAGCACTACCTGTTTCGTGTGCAAACTCTTCGTTTAGTACAGCGGAATCAAACCCTTTTTTGTTCTTTTGCTGAGGGTCGTTTTTCTTTGTGCGCTTAGCCATGTATATTCCTCCTTTGTGACTTTGACTTATATCACGTTATTAGTTTGGAGTTCCAGAAAACACTCTATACATGGCAGTCTATTGCTGTTTATCCACTTTTTAATCTTCGTATATCTAATTAAATATGGTTTCTATTAATGTTGTGATTTACCGATATTACCCAATCATAAACTGTACCTATAAAACCCAAAATAATATGGCTTGCTCATTCAAACATAAGGAGTTGGTCAAACGTGCGATGGCATAAAACCATTTTATCCATGCTACAACAGCGTCAAGGAAAAAAAGTTGCTTTAGCTGTAGACACTTCTACGAATGAGGTCCCGACCATTTTGATTAATAACATAGTGAAATTATTTGAACAAGTAAAACCTGATGCGCTCCTGGTTCAAGCAGACTTTAAAATAAGAAGTGTTGAACCAGTAAAAAGTGATACAATTAAATATTATACACATGGGAAGGCTTCATATACATTGGTGCTTGAGTGGGCAGCAGAGGAAAAAATAGATACTTTATTTTATATCACAGATGTAACTGGTTATTTTGCAGAAGACATGAACAATGTAGACTATGAAATGTTTTGGCTAGTTCCAGATGATTTCTTGCCAAGAGTTCCTTTTGGTAAAGCTATTAAAGTAGCGTAAAAAAGAATCCCTCATAGTGAGGGATTCTCAAGATCACTTCCAATACTTATATAATGCTTGAGTACCGCTATTTTCCTCACCTTGTTCAGCTAACTCGGCATACATTTTTTTAGCTAATAATAATCCTGGGGTGTCCATTCCCATATTAACAGCTTCTTGTAATGCTATATTCATATCCTTGATAAAGTGCTTAATATAAAAACCTGGATTAAAGTCTCCATCTATCATTCTAGGTGCAAGATTAGATAGTGACCAACTTCCTGCCGCTCCTGAAGATATACTCATCAATACTTTTTTAGGGTCTAACCCTGCTTTTTCAGCATAAATGACGGCTTCACAAACACCAATCATATTAGATGCAATCGTAATTTGATTGCACATTTTTGTATGCTGCCCAGACCCTGCTTTTCCTTGAAAAACAATATTAGCTCCAAGTACATGGAAGATAGGTTTCACTTCTATAAAATCTTCCTCATCTCCCCCTACCATGATAGAAAGTTTCCCATCACGAGCACCAATATCTCCTCCAGATACAGGAGCATCAAGGGCTTTCATATTGTGTTCCTTTGCTTTATTAAAAATTTTGACAGCCAGACTAGGCGTTGATGTTGTCGTGTCAATTAAGTATGTATTTTCTTTCCCATTTGGGATTAACCCATTTTCCCCTAAATAGACTTCTTCTACATCAGAAGGATATCCAACAATCGTTATAATAACATTTGCCTTACCTGCTAATTCCTTTGGTGAATCGGCCCACTTAGCTCCCTCATCCAATAAGTCTGCTGCTTTTTCCTTTGTACGGTTGTAAACGATAACAGAATAGCCTGCCTTTAATAAATTTCTAACCATGCTTTTCCCCATTACACCAGTACCTACAAAACCAATCACTGTATTTTCAACTGTTAACACTAGTCCACACCTCTTATATTTGGTTTTTACTTCAGTAAAGATAACATCATTGAATCGTTTGAAATATTGTATGAAGTACTAAAATTTAGATTGATTTTACCATTCCACCATCAACCAAAAACGCACTGCCTGTCATATAGGTATTTGCATCTGATGCAAGGAAAGTAACTACCTTAGCAAATTCCTCCGGTGTCCCGTAACGCTTCAGAGGAATCGTACCTTTCACCTTTTCCTCCATCTCCTCACGACTAATTCCTAGTTTTCCTGCATTTATTTCATCAAGATGTTTAACCCTATCTGTTGCGATTCTTCCAGGAGCAACCGTATTAACTAATATTCCGTCATTAGCTAGCTCCCCGGCAATCGTTTTAGATAGGCCAATAATTCCTGTTCTAAAAGTGTTAGATAAAATTAATCCCGGTATGGGCTCCTTTATAGAAGAGGAAGCAATGTTAATAATTTTCCCACCTTGTTTCTTTAAGAATGGAAGGGAGTTTTTTATTAACCTTATATATGATAATAAATTAAGTTCAAAGGCACTTTGCCACTCTTCGTCCGTAATAGACTCAATCGTTCCAGCTGGTGGACCTCCTGCATTATTAACAAGAATATGAAGGTCTCCAAATGTTTCTACTGTGCCTTTTACTAAGTTCTCAATTTCATCCAGTTTGGATATATCAGCTTTTATATAATGCACTTTTCCAGTACCCAATTTCTCAAGCTCTTCTTTTACCCTCGCTAACTTATTCTCATCTCTACTGGAGATCACTACGTTAGCTCCTTCTTTAAGAAGTTCCTCTGCAATAGCCCTTCCTAACCCTTGACTAGAAGCTACTACTAAAGCTGTTTTTCCACTCAAATTAAAATCCATTTGTGTAATCCCCCTTCATATTCAATAACAACATAGTGAATATAATACTACTACTCCTATTATACAAAATCCTCCAGTATAAATCCTTTATAATTACTTACATTAGCCCCCAGTAAAACAAAAATGGTTCCTAAATAAAGTTAGGAACCATTGTCTATATAAAATATTTCTGGGGGGCATGATTAGTGTAATACTCTAGTTATAAATGAGCTTTGAATTTCGTAAAGTTCATTTCTTTGTTTACTTTTAATATTTATATATTTATCTTGGTACAAGAAACTTATAATCATTGATACCATGTTTCATCTTCCTTTCGTTTCCTTGTAACCTTATTTTAGAAAAAATGGCAAAAATAAAAAACAATCATTGGATGGTATTTTTCTCATCCTTTGGACTGAGAGGGCACTACTTCTAGAGTATCGCAGGAAAATGCCTAGTAAGGAGGACCACACGTTTGACCGAGAATTTGAAACATTCTACAATTAAAGAAAAATAAGTCTGGGAGGAGTTCCATGTACAAAAAAGAAATATTTGTTTTTAACGAAGGAAAACCTTTAAAAGCAATCATTAGAAACTATACAAAAGCTGACTTCCATGAGTTAATCAGAATTCAACGTGAAGCTTTTCCTCCACCCTTTCCTGAAGATCTACTGTGGAATCAAGAACAACTTGATAATCATGTGAGATTATTTCCTGAAGGAGCATTATGTGTAGAAGTAGAAGGTAAAATATGTGGATCCATGACAGGCTTACTCATGAACTATTTTAGTGTAAGTTCAGATCATAGTTGGTCTGAAGTCACAGATGATGGTTATATTCGAAACCATGACCCAAACGGTAACTCCCTTTACATAGTAGACATCAGTGTTAGTCCAAGTTATCGTAAACTTGGACTAGGCAAATGGCTTATGCAGTCCATGTACGAAACCGTTGTGCACTTAAAATTAGAACGACTGCTTGGTGGAGGGAGAATGCCAGGTTTCCATAAACATGCAAAAGACCTAACAGCAGAAGAGTATGTAGAAAAGTTACTTACCGGAGAACTAAAAGATCCCGTTATCACATTCTTACTACGTTGTGGAAGGACTCCTATCAAACCAATAAAAGATTACCTCGAAGATGAAGAATCATTAAATTATGGTCTATTAATGGAGTGGAAAAATCCTTTTTTAGCTAGGAATTAAAAGCTCTAAAACAAAAAAAACGGGCAAAAACCCGTTTATTTTTGTGAATACAAGTGAATTAACGATTGAATGAAGTCAATTTGAATTTCATACTGCTTAAAAATATTCTCGAAGGTTAATTCAGTAATTCCATCAATCGTCATATATTTTCTTTTAACTTCCATCCCTTCCTTGTGGCTACAAAGTTCCTTCTCAAGTAGTTCTTTTTGTGATTGAAGGGCTAGCAATACTTTATCCTTTTCAAGATTATCTATAAAACTTAATCCAGTATAAAGAGAAGTTGGTAACATAACCGATGGTGTTTCTAATGACTCTCGTAATAGTTTTTGAAATTCTTCTTCTCCGATATCAGTAATCTTATAAATTGCTTTTGATCGGTTCCCTGTCTGTTCTACTTTTTCAATTTCAACTAATTGTTCCTTCTCCATTTTTTTTAAAGCATGATAAATAGAACCGGGTAGAATTCCTGCCCAACGATCTGTTTCGCTAATTTGTAATAATTGCTGAATTTCATATCCTGACATTGCTTTTGTTCTTAATAGTCCTAATACCATTAGTCTAGTCATTGTATTCTCCTCAACATAAAGTATTCAATGTTGAATACTATTGTAACAAATAGTATTCATCCAGTAAATCACTATGCTGACAGTTTCTTTCGACTTTTAATGGTTGTTCCATTTGCTTCCCACCTAAATGTCAGTACCGAAAGTAAGATTGCAATCACCATATATAGAAGTGGAATTAGAAATCCTAACAATAGCGCATCGTCCATGCCATTAATAGCTCCTTTTAGAGCCTTTACATAGTGTTCAAAAGGAAGTAACTTTCCTGTAGCAACAACCCAATTTGGTGCAGAATTTAACTTATAAAATGCCTCACTCATAAAAATCATTGGGAGTTGTAAAAGGTTTGAAAACATATTTATTTGTCCTTCATTATTAGCTAGGTTAGCAATAAAAAATCCGATTGCTGTAAAAGAAAGTAAGCCAACTGCAATAAGTAATGAGGTAATTAAGATATTGGTTAAGGTTAAATCAAACTTTAGAAATACCATTCCAATTATCCAGACTATCATATTTAAAACTAAGCCAATCACTGTTCGGGCTGCTGTCATTACACAAATAAAAGAAATGGTTGGCATCGGTGTTAATTTTAATAATTTATACACACCCTTATTTCGTTGAAAGTGTACTTGAAAAGCAATTCCTTGCATTCCCCAAAAAATGGTACTTATAGCTGTAACACCTGAAACAATATTCAACTTCATATCAGGGCTATCAAAGTATAAGCCTAAACCTAACATCAAAATTAAAGGAAACATTAAGGAATAAAATAGGGTGATTTTATCCCTTATTGATGTAATCAACATGGATTTAAAGATAACGTTTAACATGATACCATCGCCTTTCTAGAAATGAGTTTTAAATATAATTCATCTAAATTATGGACTTGATTTTCATTACACAATTGTTCAGGGCTTCCCTCAGCAATGATTTCTCCGTTACTAATCATAAGAATTCTAGTTGCTAATTTCTTTACTTCATCCATATCGTGTGATGTCAGGACAACTGTTTTCCCTTCCTCATACAGTCTTAATATTAGTTGATGTATTTCTTGTCGAGATAGCGGATCTAATGCTGCTGTTGGTTCATCTAAAAAGATGAGCTTCGGATTGTGAACCATCGCTGTTGCTATGGCTAAGCGTTTTTGTTGACCACCTGAAAGTCTTGTTGCCTCGGTATTACTCGACTCTAATAACCCACACTTTTGGAGGAGTTCTTCTGCTATTTGCTTATGAAGGTATATTTTATAAAAAGCTGCAAATAGCCTAATATTTTCTAAAGCGGTTAGGCCAGGGAAAAAGGGTACAGATTGAAGCTGCATACCAATTTGCTCTTTATAGTTCTGAATCCAATAATTCACTTCCCCTCCATCTTTCTTTCTTAACCCAACTAACATTTCAAGGGTTGTTGACTTCCCAGAGCCATTAGGTCCGATTACAGCCAAAACTTCACCTTGAGTAATGCTAAAATTAATTCCTTTGACTATTTCTCTAACTCCGTAGTTTTTCTTTAAGTTCCTTGCTTTTATTAAGAACATAATTATCCTCCTATTCTACTCAACTCTCTTTACTCAACGTTGAGTATTTAACTTTAACTAAATAATAGTGGATATTTATAACAAAGTAAACATATTTTACAATAAATATTTTCGACAGATTTCAACACAAAAAAAACCCACTAATAAATAGTGGATTCAAAAAGAGGGGGAAAATGAGAATGATAAGCTTACTTACAAGTCAAAACTTAAGTGCTTACTCTTCTTTACCCCTTATGAACAGAATAAAACCTTTGATCGTTATTTTGTAGTAACTGATTTTACTAAAGTAACGACTTCTTCCATATTGCTCATTTGTAATGCTTTATTAGCTAATTGTTCCATATCAGACTTATTTAAATCACGGATTAATGATCGAGCTTTTAAAATGGATGTTGCACTCATTGAAAACTCATCCAAGCCTAATCCAAGTAAGAGCGGGATAGCTAACTCATCTCCAGCCATTTCTCCACACATTCCTGCCCATTTACCTTCTTTATGAGCGGCGTCAATAACCATTTTAACTAAACGTAGAATGGCCGGATTATATGGTTGGTATAAATAAGAAACTCGTTCATTCATGCGATCTGCAGCCATCGTATACTGAATTAAGTCATTTGTCCCGATACTAAAGAAGTCAACTTCTTTCGCAAACTGATCAGCTAAAACAGCAGTTGACGGAATTTCAACCATGATACCGATTTCGATATCAGTAACAGTAATCCCTTCAGAAATCAGTTTTTGTTTTTCTTCCTCCAAGATTGCTTTACCTTGACGGAACTCATCTAACGTTGCAATCATTGGGAACATAATTTTTAGATTACCATAAGAACTTGCACGAAGAAGGGCACGTAACTGGGTACGGAACATGTCTTGTTCTTCCAGACATAAACGAATCGCACGGAATCCTAAAAATGGATTCATTTCTTTCGGTAAATTTAAGTATGGAAGCTCTTTATCTCCACCAATATCAAGAGTTCGAACAACCACCGGCTTTCCGTTCATGCCTTCAAGGACTGCTTTATATGATTCAAATTGTTCTTCCTCAGTTGGAAGTTGATCTCTACCCATGTATAGGAACTCTGTACGATAAAGTCCTACACCTTCACCACCATTATTAATAACACCTTCTAAATCTTTAGGTGTTCCAATATTTGCTGCTAGTTCTACATGGTGACCATCAGCAGAATGGGTCTTTTCATGAACAAGCTTTGCCCACTCAGCTTTTTGTGCTTCAAAAGCAGCATTTTCTGCTCTATACTTCTCCACTACTTCTGGTGTTGGATTTATATGAACTTGTCCATTCAGACCATCTACAATAATTAAATCGCCATTGTTAATATCTTCAGTAGCCGTTTTTGTTCCCACTACTGCTGGTATTTCCATTGAGCGAGCCATGATGGCTGAATGAGACGTTCTTCCTCCGATATCCGTTGTAAATCCTTTTACAAATTGTCTGTTTAACTGAGCCGTATCAGAAGGCGTTAAGTCTTCAGCAACGATAATCACTTCTTCCGAAATCATGCTTGGGTTTACTATATGTACTCCAAGCAAATGCGAAAGGACACGTTTCGTTACGTCACGAATATCGGCAGCTCTTTCTTTCATATATTCATTATCCATTGACTCAAACATTGAAATGAACATATCTGCTGTTTCTTTTAAAGCAAGTTCAGCATTTACTTTATCAGTTTTAATTCTATCTTCTATAGGTGTAATTAATTCTGGGTCACTTAAAACTAATAGATGTGCTTCAAAAATGGCCGCTTTATCTTCACCAAGATCTACTCTTGCTTTATCTCTAATTGCCTCAAGTTCGGACTTTGATTTAGATAAAGCCGTTTGAAAACGAGCAATCTCTTCCGAAGCGTCATCAATGCTTCTTTTTTCAAATGCAAGGTTTGGTTCAATTAAGCGATAGGCTTTCGCAATTGCAATACCACTTGAAGCCGCAATACCATGTAAAAAACTCATTACTCAGCTAAACCTTCTTTTCTTAATGTATCTTCTAGAGCAGCTAATGCCTCTGCCTCATCAGATCCTTCTGCCGAAATTACGATTTCAGCTCCTTGACCAACACCTAAAGACATAACACCCATGATAGATTTTAAATTCACTCTTTTACCTTTGTGTTCTAAGTGAATGTCTGCATCGAACTTACTAGCTGCTTGAACTAGTAATGTTGCAGGGCGAGCGTGAATACCTGTTTCAGCGATTACTTTAAATTGTTTTTCTGCCATGATTAAATCAAACTCCTTCTAAATAGAAATTAGGTCTTAATGGAATAAAATATGCCCAGTCAAATAACTTACTTAAGTTCATTAACCAAAGTCCAATCTTACTTCATTATTTTTTCCATTTTTATATTGAAACATGTATGTAAGACTAGCTAGTTATTTCAATCACTGTATCAAGTCATCAGACAACTGACATCAAAAAAAGAATAGCATTTTACTTTCTTATAAACAATGAAAAACCCTTAATTTTAAAGGATTTTTCACACTTTTTTTAGTTAAACGCTTTCATTTTCCAGTCTCTGTTTCATCTTTCCATAATTAAGTGTATTATATCCGATTCTCATTTTTGCAATGGTCGCTTTTAATGTTGTTCCATGATCTTCATCTAACCCCGTGTAAATATTTGTTAAATCATTTACAGACCGTGCCAATAGTTCTACTATATTTCGTAGATCCATTTCTGAGAAGTTGGTTTGATCCTCCATTAATAATTCTAAAATATCATTAGCTATACATTTTACCCTTAACGCTTTTTCAATTTCTGGACTCACTTCCCTCTCCCCTTTCGGTCATATAACATCCTTCAGTTAATTATATGTGGGTAATATATTGAAAGACTTTAAAACATCATTAAATAAAAAAAGAGCAGAAAACATTCTACTCTACACTTTACCAACTAAATCTCTTTCTCTTAATTTCCCCTGATTCAATCATTTCTTTATGAAGTTCTTTTAATTGAAGTTTTGTTTGTTTTATTTCATTGTGAAAGCGTTCTTCGATTTTTACGTCAGTTAGTAATTTGCCATATCTAGTTTGTTCGTAAACTTGGTTGATAAATTTATAATTTTTTACATCCAGTCTTTCTAGCCAATCTAATAATGACTCATAGTCCCTTCTGCCAACCTGTAATTGGTTTGCGTACTTTTCTAGTTCGTAAATTTCTTTCCTGATTAAGCTTGATGGAACTACGTTTTTTCGTAAGCTTGTTCTCAAATATTCCTTGTCTGACTTAGAGTCTACTATGGAGAAAGGTTTATTTTTTTCATCTACATTTTTCTCTAAATTTACTTTTTTCTTTTTAAAAATATAGATTGAAAAAAGGACGAAAGCAATCCCAACTCCAATAGCCAGGAAAAGAAATGGATCAAACATTGATTCTGTTGCCTGTGATTCTCTTATTAACTGTTCTAATTCTTCATTCTTTTCCTCTATCTTAGGCAAGTTATCTTGAGCTTTTTCTGCTTCAAATTTTTCTGCCCAGTTAAACAACGGAAAAGCTAATAAACCGACTATCCATGCCAACCCTTTTAAAGAACTAAATAATAGAAACTTAATTAAACTTAAACTTGAAGTAAGCAACATGCCACAGAAGATAATGGCACCCATAACGGTAAGGAAAGGTCGAGCATAACTGCTTTTCTCTTCTACATTTGTAGTCATAGAAAGATAACGAATGATAAATCCGCCTGCCAGGCAATAAAGAAGCTGTATAATCAACAAGAAAAGTACATAGTTACTGTCTGAACTTTCACTGTTTAAGGAGATTAAGTACACAATCGTTCCAACAATAAAAGAACTTAAAACCCAATTTCCTTCATTATGGATATGGTTCGTATTGAAATGGCTAATGGTTCGCATAAAAATAAGCACGGACAATAGAAATAAAATAGGAATGGGTATGGAAGATATCCATGCTCCTCCAGAGAGAATAGGGACAATTACAATCAAAAACAAACTCTTCCCTTTGTTTCCATACTTTGAAAGTAGAAATACAAATAATGAAACAGACAAGATCGTTAAGAAAAAATAGGTTAATAAAGGGGCCTGTTCCTTATTTAAAATATAGAAAAAGATAAAAAGAAAGCCGCCAAAGAGAATTTCCCTACCTAGATAATAAAGAGTTTGATAATACATCTAGCTCACTCCCCTCTTATCATCTATATGGTACCTTTTGATAGCAGCCTGTTTTTCATCCAAATCTAACCTTAAAAGATTTACTCCTTTTCTGTTTAAAGACTTAATCATATCAGTTGCTGTCTCATTCACTAGTCCACTTTGTATGAAGTATGGTTGTACAAATAAATGCCGTTCGTAAAAAGACACCATTTTATCATAAGGATAAAGAATGCTGTGATGATTCACTAGAGACAGTGTCTCTAAAATTCTTTGAAGATGTTCTTTCCCTGTACCAACTGGGATATAACAAAAAGGAGTGTTACCGAATACTCTCATATTAATGCTGATTGAGAATGGAATGTTGTTTTTATATGAATAATAAGCCAATTCTGCAGCACTGCTCATCATAAATTCCAGCTGATTATTAATAGCATAACGCTCGGCAATATTAATGGACAAATGCCATCCCCTTTCAGCCGCAGTTTCAAACACTTTTGTTTGTAGTGTCTGCTTTCTCGCACTTGCCTTCCAATGTATGCGGTTAAAGCTATCAGAATAGAGATAATCTCTTGTACCAGAAGGAGCCAACATATCTTCAAATAGTGAATGATTCACGATTGATTCCCCTGATTTTTCAGATAAGAAATGCTTTAAATTATGGACTGGCATCACACTAGGGTAGACTAATGCTTCATTTTTAAATAGTTGTTTGTACTCTAACACCGTATCTCCGAATCCAAAAAAATGCGGAATTTTAAGCTCTATATTGGTAATCTTAGAAACTCCACGTTTCACTGCTTGATAGGGAATGGTAATGATTTTACTTTGGCCTTTATTTATGGAAAATGGCATTTTAATCGTATAGTTGGATAGGTGATTGGATTGTTTTTCATTGATAGGAGAAACACAATCATCAAATACAATTTGTAGCTCCCCTTTCATAATAGGTAACCCCATATTGGTTAGGACTATTTCCCACTCACCTGCTTCTCCAATAAAATGACGGCTCCTCACCTTTTTATTAACAAGTTTTAATTCCTCACCGACATGTTTCAGGTAATAATTGTTCACAAAAAAAGCGACAAAGTATAGCACTCCAATAAAAAATACGATGTATGAATCACTATACAGACCTCCTAGTAAAAGTAAAAAAGCAACTAAGGAGGTTAATGCAAAAGGTTTATCCTCTACTGTGTACTTACTCCATTCCATATTAGACCCCTGCTTCTACAGGAACGGAGACAGAAGAAACAACATTTTCAATCACTTTTTCTACCGTTTTTGTAAGAGAAGCTTCTGTCGATAAGAATATACGATGACTAATAACAGGAACCATCATCTCTTTAATATCATTTGGAACAACGAAATTTCTTCCCTCAAGTAACGCTTTTCCCTGTGATGCCCTCATTAAAGCTAGTGCACCCCTCGGACTTACTCCTAGTTCAATGTCCTCGTGTTCCCTTGTCTTTCTAACTATTTCTAATAAATACGTTTCCATTTCATCAGACAAAACAACCTTCAAAGCTGCTTCTTTCAAATGGAAGATATCCGTTTGGCTTAAAATCGTTACAAGATTATGTTTTTGTTCTTCAAGGCGATGGATTCTTAGCATGTTCTTTTCTTCTGCAAAGGTTGGATAAGACATAGCTAATTTAAATAAGAAGCGATCCATTTGAGCAATGGGTAATGGAAATGTCCCTTGTTGTGACTCAACAGGATTCTGTGTGGCAAGCACCATAAAAGGCTCTTCAAGCTTAATCGTATGACCATCTATCGTAACTTGACGTTCCTCCATCACTTCTAACAAACTTGACTGTGTACGAGGTGTTGCACGGTTAACCTCATCTGCCAAAACGACATTTGCTAGTATCGGACCTGTTCTGAATTCGAAATCTTGTTGTTTTGGATTAAAAAATTGAATTCCCGTTACATCACTTGGAAGTACATCGGGAGTAAACTGTATTCTAGAAAAACTGCCATTAATCATTTGAGCATATGTTTTTGCTAACATTGTTTTACCAGTACCCGGAACACTCTCCATTAAAATGTGCCCATTAAATAGTAATGCAATCGTCAGAAGCTCTACTTCCTTGTCTTTTCCCACCATCACTTTACTCATTTCAGTTTTCAACATTTCTAGTTTTTCTAAAATATCCATATGGTCCCCCGTTAAAAAAGTCTTTTTCTCAATTGTACTGAAATTTCAATTAAAAATCTAAATAATAGGTTCTTTTCGTAAAGATTGTTTCTTTTACAACATATGAAAAACTGAGTGGATTGTAGCGGAAGGCACTTGACTCCTGCGGGAAGTAGAGGAAAGGTCGAGACCCCACAGACGGCACGTCGAGGAGGCTCGACTTCCTCCCCGCGGAAAGCAAGTGCCTGGAGCGGAAAGGAACGGGCAATATTATCAAATGTTCATTAGGAAGTAGTGAAAATAAATATTATTTGAAGAAAAAATGACAATTTTAATTATAATCAAATTAATATAAGAATAACTATTGTAAAATGAAATAATTAACAGTATTCTGATACTAAATACCTAATAAACTATATTTGGTATAACAATAAAATTGTTAAGGTGAGTGCTATGTTGTATAAGAGAGAAGAGCCTTTTCGTTTTCAATTTAATCAACCTCTCCATGGAGCTTTTAAAATCCTTAGAATAAACAACATATCGGAAGAATCAAAAGCAGGAACCGCTGATATTCTTGATTTAAGTCCTAATGGTTTAAGGTTTAAAACAAAATTAAACCTCCCTATAGATAAAAAAAGATTTTTAATTGAAATTACATTTCTACTGAATGATAAGCTTATACGTATTTTGGGTGAGCCGAAATGGAAAAAAATCGAAGGATCCTCTTTTGTGTATGGATTCACCGGATTGGATGATACAGAAACAAAGAAAGAGGTTATAGAGGGATTAAAAGAATTTACAAAAAAAATATACTTACAGGAAAAAAACAAGTAATATTTCTGAAAACACATAAAGGATAGATGAGGCAACCACCTGCCTCATCTATCCTTTTCGATTTTAAACTATTGTAAAGAAGCTGTAATCTCTTGCATCTTGCGTTTTACTTGTGGATAAAAATATGTCTTTGCTGCAGTGGTCGAGTTTCCACCAAAAAACCCAGTCCCTGGACATGTCTTTACCGAATAGCCCTTGCTGTTGTCTAAAACTCTCTCCTTAGTATTCAAATCCCACCAATGGTGATACGTGATAGTATCTATAGAAGGTGTTAAACCAAATTTCAAACTAAGTAGAGCAGTCATATAAACTATTGTTTCTTTTTGTTCTTTAGTCATTACATCATGCCCGATATCAAAATTCCCGATATTCTCAATCATTATTGCCCCTGCATTAGCCTTCGGACCTATAGAACCCTCTGGCTCCATGTTAAACGGCCTTGAAACCGCAATTTTACCATCAGGGAACGTGGTTAAGTTTTGAGCAATGTTCTTCCACTTCATTTCTTGAACGTGGAAATTCTCCATCCCTTTTAACATCGTAAAATAATTAGTTCCCTTAAAGTCATTGTACGCTGGCTGCCAAGTGTGATGCTGTTGAATTAATCTAATGTCTCGATTAAATTTATGATGAAACAACCAATCCTTGAATTCCTCTCTAGTCATTAGGACATATTGCCCCTGCATATTGAGCTTTCTTTGGGGAATCTTTAATCTTTGCCCGATATAAATATAATCAGATTTTAGCCCATTTGCAGCCTTAATTAGCTGAACGGAAGAATTATAAGCATTTGAAATCTTCCATAAGGTGTCTCCTGATACAACAACATACGTAGTTGGAACCCACAATTTCTGACCAGTTAATAATAAGTCTGATTGCAAGCCGTTAGTAACTTTAAGATCTTCTATAGAGGTATGGTACTTTGATGCAATCTTCCAAAGAGTATCACCAGGTTTCACATCATATAGATTGCTGTGATTATAACCAGATGCTTTAGAAGGAGAAATATTCATTATTACGAGTAGAATAAAGCTAAGTATAAGCACAGAGATTTTTTTCATTTTTTGTATCCTTTCGTTGTGATTTCACAAACCATACAAACATTTATAGTTTGTAAATCAACAATGAAAGTATGCTTTACAAATTTTGTAAGCGTTAGGATTTAAGATAAATTAACACAAATTTTACCCTCTATTTATATTACTTATATAGTTATCCCGTAACATAAGAATAACAATTGGTTATAGGGGGTTCACATGTCTCAAATTCTATCATGTTTGGTCTTTACTCTTGTTGTTTTAATCTGCAATATCTTCTTACTTAGAAGGAGGTAATCTAGTCTTCGTAAATCATCTTTCTCACCATACCACCGTCCAAGACAATGTTTTCACCCGTTATAAAATCATTATCACTATTACATAGAAATAAACAGCATCTTGCCACATCTTCTGGTTTTCCAACCCTATTTGTTAAATGCTGTGAATGATCGATGTCTCTTAATTCATCATAGTTATTCGTTTCTATCCAACCCGGACTTATACTGTTCACTCTAATACCTTTTGGTCCAAGTGTTCTTGCTAATGCATGTGTAATGGAAATGATTCCACCTTTTGATGCCGAATAAGCTTCTGTATTTTCTTCTGACATAAACGCTCTCGTAGATGCAATATTAACGATTGAACTGCCTGTTTTCATAACTTGTGCAGCTTCCCTTGAGCAGAGAAAAACACTTCTCAAATTTGTATTTATTACTTCATCCCATTCTTTTAAAGACATTTCAAATAAAGGTATAAACTTTGATACTCCAGCATTATTAATCAAAACATCGATGGCGTGATATTGCTCAATCGTTTGTGCAACTAATTTCTTTACATCATCTTCTCTACTAACATCACAATGGATATAAATAGCACTGTTGCCTTTACTAACAATATCTTTTTGCAATTGGATTCCTCTTTGATCATCAATATCTGCAATAATCACTTTAGCTTCTCTCTCTGCAAAGAATTCACAAATTCCCTGTCCAATACCATTCGCTCCACCTGTTACAATAATGGATTTATCTTTAAATGAACTCATTTACAAACCTCCTGTAAAAGTAAAAACAGCCTAAAAAAGAACCTGATAAATTTGTCAGGCTCTCGTTCAATGTTAATTTGTCTAAAATTAACGTTATGATTAACTTCTCGGAACATCTAAATATTGGTAGACGACATTTCCACCATGTTGGGCTATTCCCCTAAATTGTTTGAAATCTTCTCTTTTAACAATTACTTTTCTAAAAGATAAAAAATCTTCTTTTTTAACAAATAGCTCGGAAATTTCTCCTCTTCTCAGCTGATCTAAGGACTCATTTATTAATTGTTCGTTCATAATCTCCACCCATGATTTTATTATGGTTTAAGAATACTAGAACTTTGTCGAAATTTCCACGGAAATAAATGATGATTTGTATATACCATTTTATTCATTTATTTTGGCTGTTTCCTAACAAGTATATTCTACTAGCCGTACGGTTATAATTTAAATTTTTGCACATGAATTTGGAGATGTTCTGAAAGCTTTGCAAGACTGATGGCTGAAGCTGTTATTTGTTCCATCGAAGCTGTCTGTTCTTCTGTTGCCGCAGCCACTTGATTAGTGAAACGAATCTCTTCTTCAATGATGTTAGAAATTTCCTTAGAATTAGCTACTAAAAGCTCGATAATATGATGAACTTCTTCAATTGATTTCGATACTTCTAATGTTTTGTTATACACTCCATTAGATGATTGATAAATGTCGTGGAAAGCTTGTCCTGTTTGATCTACTGTCTCTTGACATTTCAACACTGACTGCTTACCTGTCTTCATAGTCATAACAGCATCCTCAGTCTCTTGTCTAATATCATTCATTAGTACTCCAATGCCGCTAGCTACTTTTCCTGATTGTTCTGCAAGTTTTCGAACTTCTTCCGCCACGATGGCAAATCCTCTACCATGCTCACCCGCACGAGCTGCTTCTATCGCTGCATTTAATGCTAATAGATTCGTTTGATCCGCAACAGCAGAAATTTGAGATAACATACTTTCAATTTCAACCGACTTTTCGTTAAGCTTTAATGCTGTCTTTTCCATTGTTTCTACATGGTTGGCAGCCTCAATCATTTGTTGGATTCCTGTTTGTGCATAATCTTTCCCTTTTTTTGCAATTTCATTTGTTTTCTCTGCTGAGTGATGCATACTCTTTGTATTTAAATGTATTTGATCGGTAGAATTCGAAATATTTATCGTCTGTTCAATCATTTGTTTCATCTTGGTTGATTGTACTTCTACTCCAGTTGCAACCTCTTGAATGGAACCATTAATTTCCTCTGTTGCTCGAGCATTATGTTCACTGCTAGCACTTAGTTCCTGACTAGAACCTGCCACCTGCTCAGCCGAATCAGATACCTCATGTAGTAAAGCCTTCAATTGTACAATCATTTGCTCAAATCCATTGGCTAATTCTCCTACCTCATCCTTATTCTTTACTTTAAGCTCATCAAGTACTAGATTACCATCCGCTACCTCTTTAACGTGATTTGCAATTTTTTTAATAGGTAAGGCAATATGTTTGGAGAAAAGGATAATAATGAATACGCCAATAATAACTGAAATTCCTAATGTTAGAGCTAAAACGCTTACAATTTTATTCGCTCCACTATTATAGTCCATCATGTATGAACCAGAGGCCACAATCCATCCCCAATGAGGATCTTTTTTTGAATAAACAATTTTTGAAGCGTTTTATCTGGATTATTAGGAAGAGCCCATTCATAATAGGTAAATCCCCCTTGTGCACTCTTTTTTATGACGTCTTGAAGAAAATAAAAACCATCTTTTGTTTTTGCTTCGTATAAATTATCTCCTTCAAGGACTGGATGCATCAATAAATTTCCTTTATCATCTATTGCGTATAAGTAGCCATTTGGTCCAAGATCAATCTCCTTTGTAATAGGGCGTTTTCCATCAATCATTTCACCCAATAATTCTTTTTTTACTTCCTCTTGTGCCTGTTCAAGAGTTAATGATCCGCTTTCCACTTTCTGATTTACGAGTTCAATTGTTTTAAGTGAAAGGTTTACACTATTTTTTAAACTTGTTTCAGCTAAATTGTTCAATTCATTTTTTGAAATAACATACCCTATTAGACCTATAATCAACCCGGGTATAACTAATAAAATTAAGCATATAGTAATAAGTTTAGTTCGAATATTGAACTTCATGCGAGCACCTCCATCTATAATATCATTCTAAATGACTATATTTCTTTTTGCAATATTCAGATTATTTATTTTAAAATTAAATCTAGTTTTCTCTTAAAATAATTAATTTCCATTTTTTTTGAAGAAATTATGTGAAAATTCTTTACGAATACCAGAAAGTAGTGCAAAATGTTAATAATATATTTTGCATTTCGAACTAAAGGAGGGGCTACCTTGAAGAAAGCTGATGTGGGAAATGTTATAGAATTTAAAGATGGACTACAAGGAATTGTAGAAAAAGTAAATGAGAATTCAGTTATTGTAGACTTAACTTATATGGATAATTACCGTGACCTGGAGCTTGAACAGCGTACGGTCGTCAATCACAAAAACTATAAAGTTATTAAAGAATCTGCAATATAGTCTAAAAAATGTCTAATTAGAATAGAGACTTACGTTAAAAGCAGCCACAAGGCTGCTTTTTATTTTCTTAATATTGACATTATTCTTTTTCATTAGCTAATTCTTTGAAAGATTTAACTTTTCCATGAGGATGCTGGTCTTGTTTTCTGACCGTCCACGCTCTTTCCTTTTCTTTCTTTGATTTAGTCATTTCCAAACCTCCCTTCCTATTTTATATTTTGCTAATAAGTACATTTTTATTTTGTTAGCATATATAACCATACATTTACCCTATATATTGTCTTTTTTTTTAGACCAATTGCCCTTCTTTTGTAGATATTTATCTTTCTCATTACCACTAACATGCTTTTTTTGTTACAATATAGATTGGTTTCTTATGAAAGGAGTTTATTTTATGATGAAATTCCTTACTGATATTAAATTAGTAATCGGTTTTATTTTTGCACATTTTTTGCTTTATTTAACTTTTAGCGACAAAAACGTCTTTTGGTATATTTTCACCGCTTCCATGTTATTTTTAATTACCTATACCATATTGAATGAAAGTGTAGATGATGAAGTTTCCACTAATACTTATTTGTCAATCGGGGTAATTTCAGGTCTTATCCTTTTCGGTCTGTTTTGGGCAGGTAATTTTCTCATTGATATTTTAAACCTACCTTTTAGCACACAAATCTCTAAGCTATACAATCGACTATCACCAACAGCGATCTGGCACTATATCGTTTTATTATTAATTATTATTCCTGGTGAAGAAATTTTTTGGAGAGGCTTTATACAAAAGCGTTTGTTTAAGCATGTAAATGTTTGGCCAAGCATCATAATTTCGGCAGTTATGTATTCTTTAGCCCACCTTTATTCTGGTTCTTATATGCTTGTTTTTGCGGCATTATTTGCTGGGCTGTTTTGGGGCTGGTTATACGCTTGGAAACGCAGTATCCCTTTAGTAATTGTTTCTCATTTAATTTTTGACTTATTCTTGCTAGTTATTTTTCCACTTTATTAATATTGAAAAAAGACTCGAAGCCTCGAGTCTTTTTTCTATACCAATCACTTTTTAAACTCACTCTTAAGATCAATTGGCTTCATCCATAATAGAATTAAAAATGCCATACTAACGTATCCAAAGACAGGATATAAATAGGATAAAAGTGTCCCATAATCAATAAAGCTAACGATGTAAGTAATCAGAAAGATAAAAGAGACCGTTATCATTGTTGGAATCGAGATATAATTTTTTATTTGTCTCTCTAGCCCAAACACATTTCCTATAACAGATGTAAACACTTCTCCGTATATGATAAATATAAAGATCCAATAGAGGCCAGAAGCAAGATTTTTCATAATAACCGCCATAGGAATTTCATAAAGTTCAACACTTGGTAACATCACTAATGTAACATGGCTTGAAATCAAAATGGTTGTTAAAGCAATTCCTCCGAGAATGCCCCCCCATTTAACTGTTTGATCATCTTTAATCTCTGAAGCAACAGGGACTAGAACCGCTTGTGCTAGACCAAGATTAAGTGCTGTATAGGAAAACGGAGCTATTACTGATTTCCATCCATCCTCTACATATGGAATAAATAATACTTGGCCCAAAAAATCTGGCATTTGTACGGATATCACCATTAACATAAAACTAAATGCAATCATCATCGGTACAACAAATGTATTAACAGCAAATAGTCCTTTAATTCCAACAAACATAACAACAACCGACAAGGCAATTGTTAATAACACCCCAAAATTTTTGGAAAGACCTAGTTGTTCTTGAAAAATAGCGCCTGCACCGGATAACATGACAGCACAAACTCCTAAAAGCATAAATAAGGTCAATATATTTATAAAAGTACCAAAAAATTTGCCGTATAAATATTCATTAAATTCTTGATAGGATTTTGCATCAATATGTGCGGCTATTCTCATTAATTTTGATCCTAAAAAAATGAGTATGTAACCAGCCATTAATATACCAACCAATCCGATAAATCCAAATCGTGAAAAAAATTCCACGATCTCTTTACCAGTTGCAAAACCAGCTCCTACAACTGTTCCAACGTATACAGCTGCTATTTGGAAGGCTGCAGCCCAGTTTGTTTTCACAAAATCTCCCCCCTCCTTTTAAATATATGAAGAGATGGACAAACAATGACGAGCTTTTGAAGGAAAATATTATTTAACGCAATTAATCACTAAAATGAGGAAGAGATTTCGAGACAAAATACTTGAAAGTCAAAAAAGGTCAAAGTATAATAACGTTGTAAAAGTCAAAGAAAGTCAAAGTCGAATTTATAATACATTTTTAAGGAGGCATGCCAAAATGCTATGTAACAAATGTCAGCAACATCAATCAAATATTCTTTTAAAAATGAATGTTAATGGTAAGGAAACAGAATTACACCTTTGTCGAGATTGCTATCATGCTGAGAAACAAAAAATAAGCTCAGCCTTTGGGCCAGGCATGTCAGGATTCCAGAACTTTAATCAGTTTCCAATAGATGAATTTCTTAATAATTACTCAAAACAACCTAAAAATGATGAGAAACACCCTTCACCTACTGCCGGTGGAAACGGTGGATTTATTGATCAGTTTGGTAGAAACCTAACTCAAATGGCTATTGCTGGTTTAATTGATCCCGTAATTGGTCGTGAGGAGGAAGTAAACCGTGTCATTGAAATATTAAATAGAAGAAATAAGAATAATCCCGTTCTAATTGGTGAACCTGGAGTCGGAAAAACTGCAATTGCTGAAGGCTTAGCTCTAAAAATATCAGATGGCCAAGTTCCTAAAAAACTGTTAAATAAGCCAGTAATCTTGCTAGACGTAGCTTCATTAGTTGCTAATACAGGGATTCGTGGTCAATTTGAGGAAAGAATGAAACAACTCATACTAGAGTTACAGCAAAGAAAAAATATTATTCTATTTATTGATGAAATTCACTTGTTAGTAGGTGCAGGTTCAGCAGAAGGTTCTATGGATGCAGGAAACATTTTAAAACCTGCATTGGCACGTGGGGAGCTTCAACTCGTAGGTGCCACAACTTTAAAGGAATACAGAAACATTGAAAAGGACGCTGCACTTGAAAGACGTTTTCAGCCCGTTCATGTTGAGGAGCCAACAGTTGACGAAGCAATTCATATTTTAAAAGGTCTTAAAGCAAAATATGAAGACTTTCATGAAGTAACCTATTCAATCGAAGCCCTTGAAGCATGTGTTAAATTATCTAGCCGCTATATACAAGATCGATTTCTACCAGATAAAGCCATTGATTTAATGGATGAAGCTGGATCTAAACTAAACTTAAAGACAGATTATACTTCACTAGAACAAATCGAACAAAGACTTAAAGAAATTGCTCAAGAAAAAGAAATAGCCTTAAAAGTAGAAAATTATGAAAGAGCGGCAGAACTTCGTAAAGAGGAAAAGCATTTAGAAGAATCTCTTAACAAAAAAGATATGACTTCTCGTCCTATTGTTGAAGTTGTGCATATTGAGGAGATTATTGAAAAGAAAACTCGTATTCCAGTCGGGAAACTCCAAGAAGATGAACAAGTAAGAATGAAAAACCTTTATGAGAATCTAGCCCATAAAGTAATCGGACAGGAAGAAGCAGTCCAAAAAGTAACAAAGGCGATTAGAAGAAGCCGAGCAGGTTTGAAATCTAAAAATCGCCCAATCGGTTCTTTCTTATTTGTCGGTCCGACAGGTGTAGGGAAAACTGAACTTTCTAAGACACTTGCAGAAGAATTATTTGGAACTAAAGATTCTATGATTCGTTTAGATATGAGTGAATATATGGAGAAACACAGCATTTCTAAAATTATTGGTTCCCCTCCTGGGTATGTTGGACACGAGGAAGCGGGGCAACTTACTGAAAAAGTCCGAAGAAATCCATACAGTATCATTTTACTTGATGAGATTGAGAAAGCCCATCCTGATGTTCAGCATATGTTCCTTCAAATCCTTGAAGATGGTCGCCTAACGGATAGCCAAGGTAGAACAGTGAACTTCAAAGATACAGTCATTATTATGACATCTAACGCTGGGGTTGGTCATAAAGAGAACAGAGTAGGTTTTAATCAAACCGCAACAGAAGAAGAATCTTCTATTTTAAAATCTTTAGGAGGGTTCTTTAAACCAGAGTTTCTAAACCGATTTGATAGTATCATTGAATTTAAAGCTCTTGAGAGAAACCAATTAGTTCAAATTGTTAACCTTATGTTAGATGAACTAAATGTGATGCTAAGAGAACAAGATATCAAGTTAACGGTGACTCAGGATGTAATAGATAAACTATCTGAGTTAGGATACATCCCTTCCTTTGGAGCCCGTCCACTAAGAAGAGTTATTCAAGAGCAGCTTGAGGATAAAATTACTGACTTTATTCTTGAACAACCTGAAACTCTATCTTTAACCGCCACACTCGAGGATGGAAAGATTGTCATTAAATAATAGCATTCAAAAGCTCTACACATTCATTAGGAATGTGTAGAGCTTTTTTGGCTAATTAATATTCTTCCCGTAAAAAATCTCATCCATTTCCATCTGTAATTTTTCAGCAATTTCCTTTTGTTCTTCAACCTCTAACTTATCTTTTGTGTACCCAAATAGATAGTTGTTTAAATCAAACTCCCGTAAACGACATTTAGTATGAAAAATATTATCAGGATAGACATTTACATCAATCATATCGTATTGTTCTTTCACTTCTTCAGGGATAAAGTTTTGAATCGAATTAATATTATGATCAATAAATAGTTTTCGACCATCTTTATCTCTAGTGAAACCTCTGACACGGTAATCAATTGTCATGATGTCTGTATCAAAGGAATGAATTAAATAATTTAGGGCCTTTAAAGGTGATATTTCACCACATGTAGACACATCAATATCCGCTCTAAATGTCGATATCCCTTCATAAGGGTGGTATTCAGGATAAGTATGAACCGTAATATGACTCTTATCTAGTTGAAGGACAACATTACCAGGCAGCGGACCTGGTGATTCTTCATAGGATTCTGTTGGAACTTCTACCACTGGTCCTTCAGAAACTAGTATGGTTACACTAGCTCCTTGTGGTACATAATCTTGTTTAGCAATATTTAATACATGTGCTCCGATAATATCAGAAACATTCCCCAAAATTTTTGTTAAACGGTCCGCATTGTATTGCTCATCAATATACTCAATATAAGCTTCTCTTTCTTCCCTTGTCTTTGTATAACAAATATCATACATATTAAAGCTTAACGTCTTTGTTAAATTATTAAAACCATGTAACTCAATTACTTGTTCCGGTGTAAGTTTCATTCAAAAGGTCCTCCTCGCCGAACAACTCTTATTTAATCATTTAAATATTTATATATTGCCCACTTTCTTAAAGAAAAATCGAAGGAATCTCATCTATAGTGGTCTTAATGGACTTCCCACTCCATTCGACTATTTTCGCGATTTTTCTACTAATTAAAGAAAGATATGATATGATATTAGTGAGATAACAGGAAGGAAATGGAAATTGATGGATAAAATGTATTTAATCCAAAATCGAAATCGATTGTTAATGGTTTTATTATGGGTATTTTATCTCATAGATTCAGTATTTTATTATATTGTAGACGAGAGTACTGAAATGCTATGGCCTCCATATGGTTTATTAATCTGCCTAATATGTACTGCTCTATATAAAATGAGAATTAATGCTTATGTTGTAATGGTTTCCTATAACTTTTTGTATTTTGGATATATTTTTTATTTAAATATTACTTATCCATATTTAAGCAATTATGCTTTCTTTCTTTTAGGAATCATTGCTTTTGCCTTTTATCAAAGTTATTTATCCCTTTTCCTAGCTTTGACTCTAGCCGTTTTTTCTTTAATTTATTTTTCTATAACAAATGGAGAACTAATATTTCAACAAAGTGGAGCAGAAGAACTCCCCTACTTTGTTCTCCTAGCATTGCTGATTGGTATATCATTATTTTTTATGATCAAATATGCAAACCAGCTTTGGGAAAAAGCTTATGCTAATGAGAAAAAAGCAAAGATTGATTTACAATCCACTAAATCACTAGTGGAAGCATTCTTCCAAAATACAAAAGATTCAATAGCCGTAATGGATTTAAATTTGAAAGTCATAGAAGTCAATGATGCCTTTATTGAACTTTTTAATGTAAAAACATTTAAACCTGGGATTCATATAACAAGTTACATAAGGGACCACAACAATCCACTTATGGACTATTTAGAGAATGCAAAAAAAGGTTTTGGTAAATCTGGGGCTGATATTCCCATATATTTAAATGAGAAAAATTATATATTAGATGCAACCATTTCACCTGTTTACAATGGTGATAAACAGGTATTTGCTGTCTCTTTGATCGCCAGAGATTCAACAGAAAAGCGATTAATGGAAGAATATATCCGAAACTCTGAGAAGCTCAAAATTTCAGGTGAAATTGCTGCAGGGGTCGCACATGAGATCAGAAATCCTTTAACTGTGATATCGGGTTTCATTAAAATGATTAGCGAGAAAGATAGCGCTTTTAGCCAATACTTTTCAATTATTAACTCAGAAATCCACAGAATGAATTTAATTATTAGTGAATTTCTCATACTATCGAAACCTCATGTCCTTAACCCAAAAGCTCATAGTATAACTGAAGTAATAAATGAAGTGATTTTACTTTTTGAATCGGAGGCTAACTTCAAAGGTGTTTCTATAATAAAAAATTGTAAGGCTACACATGATGTAGTCTTGTGTGAAGCAAACCAAATGAAGCAAGTTTTTATTAATTTGCTTAAAAACGCGTTTGAAGCCATGCCTACTGGAGGAACCATACAGTTTGATTGTATAAATCTAAATAAAAATGAAGTATTAATTGTCATTAAAGATAATGGCATAGGAATTCCTTCTGAAGTATTAAAAAAGATTGGCACTCCTTTCTTCACAACAAAAGAAAATGGTACAGGATTAGGATTAATGATAACGGAAAGAATTATTGAACAACATAAAGGTTCGGTAAAGATTAGCAGTAATCATCCTAGAGGTACTTGTGTTGAAATTACCTTACCTGTATACAGTGACTAAACAGTCGACATTCCTTCAACTGTTTCTTCTAATAGGTTCACCTAGTGAGGTAAGAAAAGCGCAAGCGCCTTGGTCAGCCCTGACAAGCAAATGTTCTTCCATCCTAAAAGTCTGGTTTTTGACTTTTAGGATGGAAGGTTATTTGACTCGAAGGGCTAGGCGCTGGAGCTGGACAGTTGTCTAACTTCAAAAAGCTAATACTTTCTTAAACTTTTAATAATAAAAAGCGAAGCCGCTTAGCTTCGCTTTTTATTTATCCTTATAGCTCAGTGTCGTTAACTGAGTTTAACCAGCTTTCAATTTCGCCTACTACAGACTCAACGCAGCCATCTTCAAATGGTGAAATTAAATTAGCTTCTTTCACTAATTGAGTAAATGGCATGCTTCCGCCTAGATTACAAAGCTTGATATAATCTTCCCATGCTGCCTCATGGTTTTCTCTTGAACGTTTCCAAAATTGGAAAGCACAAATTTGAGCAAGAGTGTAATCGATATAATAGAAAGGTGTGCTGTAAATATGGCCTTGACGTTGCCAGAATCCACCATTTTCTAAATACTCATTTCCATCATAGTCTTTATGAGGCATATATTTCTTTTCAATTTCTCTCCAAGCTTGTTTACGCTCTGCTGGAGTTGCAGTAGGGTTTTCATATACCCAGTGTTGATACTCATCTACTGTAACACCGTATGGAAGGAATAATAACGCTCCACTTAAATGAGCAAACTTATACTTCTCTGTATCTTCCTTAAAGAATAATTCCATCCATGGCCATGTGAAGAATTCCATACTCATAGAGTGAATTTCACAAGCCTCATAAGTTGGCCAGTTGTACTCAGGGATTTCAAAATGTCTGCTTGAGTATACTTGGAAAGCATGCCCTGCTTCATGTGTTAACACATCAATGTCTCCTGATGTACCGTTAAAGTTTGAGAAGATGAATGGAGCTTTGTAATTCTGGATATAAGTACAATAGCCTCCACCCGCTTTACCTTTCTTCGCAACTAGATCCATAAGATTGTTGTCTCTCATGAATGTAAAGAATTCTCCTGTTTCTTTTGAAAGGTCGTTATACATACCTTGACCATTATCAATAATCCATTCCGGACTACCTTTTGGAGTTGCATTTCCAGTGCTGAAATTAAAACCTTCATCGTAATATTTTAATTTGTCTACACCAATTCTTTGTCTTTGACGCTCTTTTAATTTTGTTGCAATTGGTACGATAAACTCTTTTACTTGATTACGGAATTTAGCTACCATCTCTGCATTATAATCGGTTCTATACATACGGTTATAAGCTAACTCAACAAAATTATTGTAGCCTAACTTATGAGCAATTTCCGTTCTAACTTTTACTAAATCATCATAAATACGGTCTAACTCAGATTCATTTTCTGCTAAGAAACCAAAGCGTGCTTCACTAGCTCTTTTTCTCATGTCGCGGTCAGTTGATTCAGTAAATGGTTCCATTTGTGCTAGTGTTCTTTCTTCACCTTCAAACATAATTTTTGCAGATGCAAGAAGCTTTGTATACTCAGTAGTTAGTTTATTTTCTTTTTGTAAGAGTGGCATTACTTCAGGAGAGAATACTTTTAATTGAGCTTCCGCTAAATCAAAGAGTTGTTTCCCCCATTTTGCCTCAAGTTCATTACGATAAGTTGAACCTACTAATGCCTCATAATATTTTGTTACAAATCCTTCTAATTGAGGTTGAATTTCATCAATATAGTCTTGTTCAGCTTTATAAAACTCATCATTAGTATCAACAGAATGACGAATGTAAACTAGATTCAGCATCGTGTCTACTTCGTTACGTACCTCATTAACTTCATTCATAGCACTGCTTTGATCTTCAACAGAGGCTGCGCTTTTAAATTTCTCTAAAGCAACGTTAAAACGTTTTTCAATATCTTCCATGTTCGGACGTGTATATGTATAATCTTCAAATCTCATGTTTACCCCTCCTGCTTTTATTCAAAAAATTATGAAAATACGATTATATTATACCTAAAATGGACGAATTAGTCTATTAAATGTATGAAGCTAAAATACATCTTATTTACTTCTCTATATAAGGTCATAAAAAAAAGACCAATCTGGCCTTTTTAATGAAATCCTGTCTAACTAGAGAGCTTTTAATATTTGCCTACGGATAACCCAAGCTTTTTCAATAATTCAATGGCTGTCTCTCTTTCTTCAAAAGACAACTCGGATACTAACTCATGAATTCTTTGTTCATGTTGCGGAAAGATCTCTTCAATAAACTGCTTCCCTTTTTCCGTAATGCTGGCATATGTTACTCTGCGGTCATTAGGGCAAGCTGTTCGTTTTAAATAATCTTTTTGTTCTAATTTGTCTACTACATAGGTTATACTACCACTTGCTAATAAAATTTTTCCGCCAATTTGCTGGAGTGGTTGGTCCCCTTTATGATAAAGAAGTTCTAATACAGCAAATTCAGTTGGATTTAAACCATATGTTTGGATCAGTTTATTCACATGTTCATTTACAGCTCGGTATGCCCTTGATAGGACAATAAATAATTTAAGTGATTGTTTTACATCTTCAGATCCCATGCTATTCATTCCTTTAAAGATTCCTATCTCTTTTTAGAATTACCTTAAAGAGCTTACCACTATTATAAGAAAAGAAAAGAAACTATGTCAATTTACTTAGGTGAAGCAAGCTTCATTGAGGGGAAAACACCTAAAAAAATTAGCTTGTTGCATTGGTAACAATAGAATTTATTACTATTAATGAACCATTAATTAAACTTAATATAATGGTATAATGATAAGGTTACCTCTCTTTCAAATCTAAACAAAATCCTAAATTTCGGAGTCATTAGTATGAAAAGTACTTTAAGAAATATTTTTATATATTTACTATTTGTCGGGGTACCCACTGTTACCTTAAGTTTTCTATTTATTAATCATTTAATCAAACAGGATTTAGAAGACCGAGTGAAACATGCAAAATGGGAAGCCTCTATACATGAAACACACTGGGACCAATTTATTACTGAAACGGTTAATACTGTAAAAATACTATCTCTTACAGTGGAAACCACAATGAATAACCCTGAACAAATGAAGCCCCTCTTACAAAGAGCTCAAGCTACAGATCCACGATATGGTGGTCTTTTCTTGTTAGATGACCAAGGAATGGTCGTTACCGGATCGAATACATTATTAGATCAAAATGATTTCACAAACGATAAGTATATTTTGGATGTCATTAAAACAAAGGATGTCATTATTTCTAATAAGGTAGAAAAATTGCAAAATGGACAAGAAGTAATTGGTTTAGCTGGTCCTGTATTAGATAGAAGTAAACGGCTAGAATACGTTATTGTTGCATTACTTCGGGTCGATTACATCCAAAATATTATGAAGGTTTTAACCCCTGAAACAGAGCTTGTCTTAACGAATACGTACAATGAATTAATGATTAGTTATAATTTGTCAAATGAGGAAGAGATAAAATTAAATGAAAACTGGGTTACGTATCCTATTACACGGCTCCCCTGGAATATTGTTGTCCATTTACCGAAACAAGACCACGAGGGAATAATAAAAAAATCTGTTTTAATTATTCTATCCATTTTTTCTCTTATGCAAATTTCGTACATTTTCATTAAATATCTCATGTTAAAACGACAAGCGATTGCAGAGAAAAAACAAAATGAGGCACAAAAGTTAGAACTAGTTGGAACACTAGCAGCCAGTACAGCTCACGAAATAAGAAACCCACTGACTGGTATTAAAGGTTTAGTTCAGCTGTTAAGTGAAAAATATAGAAACGACAAAGATGATCAGTTTTATTTTTCAGTCATTAACGAAGAAATTAAGCGGATTAACCAAATTGTTAGTGAGTTTCTAATATTAGGAAAGCCGACTGCTTTAAAAATGGAAACTTGTGATTTAAGAACCGTCATACAAGACCTCCACCCTTTAATATCTTCAGAGGCGAACCTTTATCATGTAAATTGGACCAGTACTCTACCGATTGATCCTGTCATTGTTTCATGTACGAGGGATCAAATGAAGCAGGTCATTTTAAACGTGACAAAGAATTCTCTAGAGTCAATGTCCGACGGAGGGAACTTGAACATTCTTCTAAAAAGGGAAGATGATGTATGTAAAATTGACATTATTGATACAGGAATCGGAATTAAGAAAGAAGACTTAGAAAAAATCTTTATTCCCTTTTACACTTCTAAGGATAGTGGAACTGGATTAGGATTAGTCGTATGTAAACGGATTATTAATTCCTTTGGTGGCGACATAACAATCCGAAGCCAAGAACAAAAAGGAACAACGGTAACCATTACTTTACCTCTAATAAAACAGTAAAAAAAGTGAAGGAGCTCCTTCACTTTTTTTTATTTACACATTCACATCAATAATGGCTTCTTTATTTTCTACTCTCATTTTAATTTCACTCATCAGTGCTAAGATTCTTTCATTCCTGTCCTCAGGAGCAATCTTTTTATGGAATACAGCGTATAATACAACATCCCTAAGTCTCATAAATAACGGTAACTGTTCTTTCCATCCATCAGGCAGTTTATGTTCTGTTTCATATCCTTCGATAAACGACTCGAGATACATATTCCCAAAACGGTTACGTTCTTCTTGATTTCCATTTGGATATCGGTATAACACTGAATAATATACTGGTATCGCAATATCAGAAGTAAACCATTGGTAACTACAATCATCAAAATCAAAAACATGAATTTCATGACCATCAAAGAAAAAGTTCCCAGAGTGGATATCTGTATGTATTAACCCATAATTCTCCTTCGTCTTTGGCAATGATTTCAACTCAACTAATAATTCCTGAGCATTTTTGATAATGCTTTGCTCCTCTGATGATATATAATCCTCTACATTTAGTAAATCATCATCGTCCCATTGTGGTCTTTTCTTAACATTTTCCGGAAGAGTATATTGAATCGTTTCATGGTGCATTTTACCGATTGTTTTTCCCCATGCATAGAAAAGTTTGGGATTAAATTTTTCATCATCATTTACTTTTACAGGTTCCCCTTGTGCCTTTGAAAATAAGCTTCCGAAAAAATACGTTCCGTCACTTGCTTGTAACGTTTCTACAAACTCATTATTTGGGGACAAATAACACTTTGGCACATTTACACCTTTATCGTTTAAATAATTCATCCAATCCAGTTCAGATAGAAGGTCTGCTTTATCTCGATGAGAACTGTGTGTCACTCTTAAAATAAATGGAGTTCCTTCCTTATAAACTTCGTAAACATAATTCTCAAAGTCTCCAAGCTTCTTAAACTCTGGTTCCAGTGAGAATCGCTTTAAGAACTCTAGCTTAATATCATCTGTAAATACTAAGTCAACTGTTTTCTCCATGAGTAAGTACCCTCCCTTCATTTTTTTCCATTATATCCTAATAAAATAAAAAGTAGTAATCACATTCATTTTTTTAGGAAATCGAAATAAAATGGTTTTGAAATTCCATAATTTCTAGTAGAATAATTCCATAAAGAATCCAGAAAAATTGAGGAGAAATAAACACATGAGTGGAACAGCCGTTGCGTCAAGACCGATAGAAAATTCTCAAGCAAAAACTAGTTATAAAATTTTATTTATCATTGGTTTGTGCCATTTATTAAATGACTCTATTCAAGCTATAATTCCTGCTATGTTTCCGATATTAGAAAAGTCGATGGGGTTAACTTTCACACAACTCGGTATTATTGGATTTTCATTGAATATTGTGTCATCCGTTATGCAGCCTGTCATTGGGATGGCAACTGATAAGAGACCGATGCCTTTTGCTTTGCCACTAGCTTTAACCTTTACCTTTTTCGGTATTATTGGATTATCCCTTGCACCAAGCTTTGAATTGATTGTATTATCTGTTTTACTTATAGGTTTAGGGTCATCCATCTTTCATCCAGAAGGCTCAAGGGTAGTCTATATGGCTGCTGGCGCCAGAAGAGGGCTTGCTCAATCCATTTATCAAGTGGGGGGAAATTCCGGTCAGGCATTAGCTCCACTAATTACTGCTTTAATTTTAGTACCTCTAGGTCAGATTGGAGCCGCTTGGTTCACGATAGTTGCAGCAATTGCTATTGGGCTATTAATCTATATTGCTAATTGGTATTCTAATAAACTACGTATAGAAACCATTTCTAAAGGAAAAAAATCTAGTCCAACTTCTCATCAAAAGGCACTATCCAAACAAATCGGTTTTTATCTATTTATTATTTTGTTCTTAATTTTTGCTCGATCATGGTATATTTCAGGAATTACTAATTTTTATACGTTTTATGCAATTGACAAATATTCATTCACCATCACTCAAGCACAGATTTACCTTTTTGCTTTCCTAGTAGCAGGAGCTTTTGGAACATTTTTTGGCGGCCCACTGGCTGATCGATTTGGAAAAAAGAATATTATCTTTTTGTCCATGATCAGCACGGCACCGTTATCTATCTTGATTCCATTTGTCCCTTCTTCCCTTGCTTTAATACTCTTAACGATTAGTGGATTTATCTTGATGTCAAGCTTCAGTGTAACTGTTGTTTATGCTCAAGAACTAGTACCAGGTAAAATCGGAACAATGGCAGGTTTAACGGTTGGCTTAGCATTCGGAATGGGAGCCTTAGGTTCAATTGTACTTGGATATTTAATTGACTTAATCGGTTTATCAACTACCATTATTTTAACCGGATTCTTACCTCTATTAGGGTTATTAACCTTATCCCTTCCATCTGATAAAAAAATCGCTGAGTTGTATAGTCAAGAATAAATAAAGAAGAAGAAGCTGTCATGTGGCAGCTTCTTCTTTATCCATTAAATAACATTATCTAATCACATTAATTTTCGTTAATAGTTCTTCCTTTTCCTCTTCACTTAGCATACTTTCTGCCATTGGAAAAAGAACATTCTCTTCCTTAGAAAAGTGTTCGACTAAGATGTAGTTAGCCTGTTTAATTAAGCTAGCAAGTTTTATTTGTTCTTCTCTCGTAAACTTGATATCTTTTTTCGTTTGTTTAATAAATTCTCCAATTAGCGACTTAGCTTGGTCATGTTCATATTCCATAACTGCAATCGGACCCATTTCTTTGCCAATATATGCAGCCATCATTGGAAACAATACTCCTTCTTCTCGTTCAGAATGTGGATCTAACCCCAATATAAATTCGTTTACAGACTGAATTAATTGATTAAATTCTTTCTCTGAATTTTCAAATGTCTCTACATTTTCACTAATATTTAATAACGTCTCTAACATATCTAAAAGCGGAGGGTGCTCTTCTTTCAATTGCTGTAGACCTACACAAAGTTTAACGGGTTGATTACCAATCATCGAACTCATACATCCTTGCATGTTGAGATCCCCTTTCCAACTATAAGTAATTTGTATAATGTTATTATAATTGGATTAAACAACCTCTGTAGTGATTGAAGTCACAATCTAACCATTATGTATAACTAAGTACAGAAGCAAATATAAGCGGTCTAACTTTTCGAAAAATTTTAACAATTTAAAGGTAACTTTTGCTTTTTCTACATATAATAATGGTAATAGATGCTCCTTACTATTTATGACTAATGAAAAGGAGGGATTTTAATGTTTGATCATCATTATCGGGATTTTTACCAAACAGCCTTAATTCCTATCGATAACCTATCGACCGTAGTGGATGCAAATTACACACATTGGTTAATTGCTTTGTCAGGAAGATTGAAAGACAGTCAGAAAGAATATTATATATGGAAGGTTGTTGTGTACCCAGCAGACAGTGAAGGAAGTTTTGAGTGGCTAGAAGAACCGTATTCAACTGAAAGCTATGATTGCTTCCATAAAGCATGTGAGTCTGCTAGAGAGATAGAACAGAACATTCGTAATCAAGAGTTCGTTTTTGTAAATCTTAAAGAGAGAATAAGCTAAATAATTCCCCTTCTTCCATGCACCACATTTCTTTTTCCCCTTCTATGTGAAATTCCATACATATAGTTCCTTATGACTAATCAAATGAAGTGAAGACAACGAAACAAACGGTTTAAACTATACTAGTGGACATGCACCTAATCTTTAAATTTCGAATAAATAAAAAAGCACCCCAACTAATTTTTGGCGTGCTCATGTAGGCAAAGTTTCTATCTCATTATGCTAACCTAAAAACAATCCCATGCCCGCCCTTTGGATATTCCCACTTAATATTTTGATAGGGGCATCCTATTCGGCAGCTTCCGCACTCATGGCAGCCTTCGTAACCAACCTGCATTCTTGTACCTTCCCATTTATACACTTCCGCTGGACAGAAGATCGTACAAATTTTATCAGGACATTGAGTCATACAAACATCGTGATCTAAAACGGTTAAATGAGATTTAGTATCGCATTTAAATCGCAGTAAATATTGTTTTTCCTCGATGTTTTTTGTTGACATTATTTCACCGCCTTCCAAGCACGATACATATCCTGTATCACTTTAAAGGTTCCTTTTTCACCAGTTATGCTACGCATAATCTGTTTTTGTTTATCTCTTTTGGGAGTACCATCGACAGTAAAGAACTTGCTTGCTGCTTTATTGATCATCGGTATATAATCTTTAAAATATTGCGGGTAATGCTCAAACGTGTGGGCTGCGTCTTTATATTTTTCTAAATCTTTTATAATAAAGCTTTCATACAGTGCTTCACGGTAATGATTTAAGCAAGATTCACTGTAATCTTCTCGTTCTTTTGCCCGAATGACTGCTTCTGCGGCCATTTTACCTGATGCCATTGCCATGTTGGATCCTTCCCTGTGTATGGCATTTACTAATTGTGCTGCATCTCCTACAACCAGTACGCCGTTGCCTGCCACTCTAGGTACAGAACGGTATCCACCTTCAGGGATAAGATGAGCTAAATATTCTGCAGATTCCCCTCCAGACAGCAGTGGCTTAACCATCGGATGGGTTTTTAAATAATCTAGTAAATCATAAGGCTTTAACTTGGCTTTGATCATACTAGAAAGCGTCGTTCCTACACCAATATTGACACTCTCCTTATTCGTATAGATGAAAGCGGTTCCAAGATTTCCTTTCGTTGAATCTCCAAAAATCTCGATCGTACAGCCTTGATTATCTTCTAGATTAAAGCGGTCATTGATTTTATCTTTTGAAAGATTAATAACTTCCATCACCGTTAAGGCTACTTCATCTGGTCTGAATTCCTTATGAAAGCCAAGAGACTTTGCTAATAAGGAGTTAACTCCATCGGCTAAAACGACAACATCGGCATATACATCCCCGTCTGGACGGTCTGTTCTGACACCTACTACTTTTCCATTCTCTACAATACACTCAGTTACTACGGTTTCATTAATAAGTAGAACACCTTCTTTAACTCCTTTTTTGGCAAACCATTGATCAAAAGGCGCCCTTAAGACAGTAAAATTATTATAGGGTTCAACTCCCCATTCTAATCCTTTATAACCAAAAGTGATGGTCGATTCTTTATCCATCGCCCAAAACCGTTGTTCAATAACTGGTCTTTCTAATGGAGCTTCCTTCCAAAACTCTGGAATGATTTCCTCCATTTGTTTTCGATAAAGGACACCCCCCATTACATTCTTACTTCCAGGATATTCTCCTCTTTCAATCTGTAATACTTTTAAACCATTCTTTGCACAAGTATATGCACAAGAGGTTCCTGCTGGGCCTGCCCCTACAACAATGACATCAAATTTTTCAGGCATAACTAATCTCACCGCCTTCAGCTTTACGAATCTCTTTAAATTGTTTAATTAACTTTGGTACAATCTCCAAGGCGTCGCCTACAATTCCATATGTGGCAACATCAAATATAGGTGCATTAGGGTCTTTATTAATAGCAATAATGAGTTCAGAGTTTTTCATTCCAACAACATGTTGGATTGCTCCAGAGATACCGATAGCGAAGTACACTTTTGGTGTAACCGTTTCACCAGTCTGACCGATTTGATATTCATGAGGCAGCCAACCCGCTTCTACTACATCTCTAGTTCCACCTACACTAGCACCAATCGTCTCAGCTAATTCATGTATTAATTGAAAGTTTTGAACATCTCCCATGCCTTTTCCACCACAAACAATAACATGTGCTTCCGCTAAACTAGCTGTTTTTGTTACATCCTTCACAATATTAATTACTTTTGTGCGCATATCCTCTTCTTTGAGTGATATCGTTTCCTCAATAATGCTACCTTGCTTATGATCATCTGGCTCGAGTGCTTTCATTACTTTTGGACGTACTGTTGCCATTTGGGGACGATGTTTTTTACATAGAATCGTAGCCATAATGTTTCCACCAAAGGCTGGTCGACTAGCTTCTAGTAATCTCTTCTCCACATCGACGTCTAGCATGGTCGTGTCTGCTGTTAAACCCGTACATAAATCCGTTGCAACAGCACTAGCTAAATCTTTTCCATTAGGAGTCGCTCCATATAAAAAGATTTCCGGCTTATATTTTTCAGCTAACTGGATAACACCCCTCATAAATGATTCCGTTCGATAGTGTTTGAGGACAGGGTGGTCAATTACATATACTTTATCAGCTCCGTATGAAATTACCTTTGAACTTAACGGTATTACCCCATCTCCTAATAGGACACCAGCAAGTGGTACTTCAAGCTTATCAGCTAGTTTTCTCCCAGCACCTAAAAGTTCAAGAGAAACACCTTCTATTTCCCCTTCGTTTTGCTCAATGAATACCCAAACCCCGCGGTATCCCTCCATCTTGCAAGCCCCCAATCAAAGCAGATTTAAACCTTTTAGCATAGTTAGACAAATAAAAATACTATTGTGTATCACTTCACATTAAAAAGTTCTTTCTGTTCCATAAGAACTTCCATCAACCGACTGATTTGTTCATCTGTTGTACCCTCTATTCTCTTTCCTCCCTCGGCTTTTGGTGGTGAGAACATTTTGCCTACGATGGTTGGTGAGCCTTTTAAACCAAGTTGAGTTTTATCTACATCATTTAAATCATTAACCGACCAAATAATTGGTTTATATCTAGCAGCCTTAATCATATTTGGCATAGGAGAATATTCAATGTCATTTATTTCTTTTTCAACGGTTAATAAGCAAGGCATATTCACTTGGAGAAGCTCATATCCATTTACAATCTTTCTCTTAATGAGGACTGTTCTTTCCTGTTCATTTACTTCACATACTTCTATAACATTTGTTACTGGAGGTATATCCAATCTCCTAGCAATACCTGGACCTACTTGACCTGTGTCTCCATCTATGGCATGCTTACCACAAATAATCAGATCAATGGACTGATTTTCAGATATTTTATCCAGTGCTTTAGATAGTGCATAACTTGTAGCTAAGGTGTCTGCACCGGCAAAGGCTCGATCTGATATTAAGTAGCCTTCATCAGCACCAATTTCTACACTTTTTTTGATGATTTCTACAGCTTGTGGTGGCCCCATTGATAAAACAGAGATATGCCCCTTACCAAGATTACCCTTAATTCTAACAGCTTCTTGTACTGCATGTGCGTCATAAGGATTTAATATGGCTGGTGCACTTCTGCGGTCGAGAGTGTTTGTTTTAGGATTAATCTTAATGATTTTTGTATCTGGCACTTGCTTAACACAAACGACGATATGCATGTTTACAAAAACCTCCTTGTCTAAAAATATGAATCTATTTTGTTAATGCTTTTATAACGGTATATGACTTGCGATAAAAGCATAGTACAAACAAATTTCTCATCATTTGAGGACGATAATAAAGTTAAAAGATTTCTTAAAGATTGTCACTAGAAAGAAAGTACACACACTGCAATTGGTTTGCATGATATAAACTATTAATTTTAATAAAAGAGAAGGCATACTATGATATAGAAATAATAAAAATTAAATGTGTTTAATAAATGACAAGCATTATATTAAAAATTTTTAGCATACTTGCACAAACTTAAAGGTAAAGGAATTAACTATATTTGATGAAATTAATTTTTGATTATGATTAAACTTAGTAGTTGTATGAAGGATAGAGAGGTGCTTTAGAGTGTTGCCGCGTATATTCAAAAGTATTATCTATACATCCAAATAATACTTATAATATAAATAAAATTTAATTCTTAACAATGATAAAAATCACAGTTTTAAGTGCAGCATCATATACCTAGATATATCAATATACATCTAGGTTGAAAAAGCACGAAACCTAATTGTGCGAAAATACACTGTTACTTATAATAGTGTTTAACATCTAATCATGGGAGGAACGATTATGAAAGAGGTAGTCATCGGAAGTGTTCTCTCCGCCATGTCTACAGGCTTAGGTGCAGCAATTATTCTATTTATGCACCGATCGATAACACACCGTTGGAGAGATATATTACTTGCTTTTACTGCAGGAATTATGATGGCAGCTTCCACAATGGGTTTAATCCCTGAAGCTTTAAGCATAAGTGGATTTGTACCGGTAATGATTGGGGTATTCCTTGGGGTTTTTACGTTAACTCTTTTAGAAAAGAACATCCCACATATTGATCTTGAGCACACTAGTCAGAAATATGACATAGAATTTGACCAAAAAGCTATGTTAATTATTGCAGCCATCACCCTTCACAACATACCTGAAGGACTTTCAGTTGGAGTTAGCTATGCCTCTGGTACAGAAACAGGGACAGGTAACTTAATCGCTTTTGCTATTGGTTTACAAAATGCACCTGAAGGATTTTTAGTTGCATTATTTCTAGTAAACCAAAAAATTGGTAAATGGAAAGCATTTATTGTCGCTACACTTACTGGAGCAATCGAGATTGTTACTGCCTTACTAGGTTACTATTTAACATCCTATGTCGCAGTACTCGTGCCTTATGGCCTTGCATTTGCTGCTGGTGCCATGTTATTTATTATCTATAAAGAATTGATTCCAGAAAGCCACGGAGACGGTAATGAGACAACTTCTACGTATGCTTTTATCATAGGCTTACTATTTATGGTTTTATTAATAGAAATGTTTTAATAAATATAATCTTAATTTTATAGCACAAAGCACATCCGGTACGAAGCTGGCTGTGCTTTTTAATTATTTAAAAATCTATTATTTATTTCTACTTTTTTCTTATTATGGTTTGAAATTCTTCGCCAATCTAATATTTTTTATTATAATAGGTATAAAGAAACTTTTTTGAGAGGTGCATGGATGGAAAAAGAGATAGCTCTAGAAACAATTTCAACACAAATTCAATCTAAGATTGAGCACAAAAAGTTATCAAAAGGAAACGTCTTTCGTCGATTTATTTTTATGCTAATAGGGGCCATTTTAATGGCTGTTGGAATTGAGATTTTTCTTATCCCTAATCAGATTATGGACGGCGGAATTGTTGGGATATCCATTATTCTTTCACATTTATCTGGTATTAAACTTGGACTTTTCTTATTCGTTTTAAACTTGCCGTTTTTCTTTGTAGGCTACAAACAAATCGGAAAGACCTTTGCCATATCCACATTATTTGCCATTACCGTCCTTTCTATTTCAACTGTATTCTTTCACCCTGTACCTGCATTTACAGATGATATTTTGCTAGCCACTGTCTTTGGAGGAATTGTATTAGGATTCGGGGTCGGTCTTGTAATAAGATATGGTGGCTCTTTAGATGGTACAGAAATATTAGCCATTCTAATAAACAAGAAAAGCCCTTTCTCGGTTGGTGAAATTATCATGTTTTTTAATATTTTTATTTTTGGTACCGGTGGATTTGTTTTTGGTTGGGATCGAGCTATGTATTCCATTCTTGCTTACTTTATAGCCTTCAAAACCATTGACATTGTTATTGAAGGATTAGACCAATCAAAATCTGCCTGGATTATAAGTGACAAGCATTCGGAGATTGGGGATGCGATATTAGCACGACTCGGCCGTGGAGTGACATACTTAAAAGGTGAAGGCGCATACACTGGTGACGATAAAAAAGTTATATTTTGCGTAATCTCCCGTCTAGAAGAAGCAAAATTCAAATTAATCGTTGAAGAAATTGACCCAAATGCCTTTCTAGCCGTTGCAGATATTGCTGAAGTAAGAGGCGGAAGGTTCAAAAAGAGAGCCATTCATTAAAAAAATAATCTTATATAATTTCATAAATAAAAAGTAAAAGGGCTAGTATATACTAGTCCTTTTAGATTTGTCTAAGCTGTGTTTGAAGAATAAATTTACGTATATAAAATAACTTATCCTCTTCAATGGAATCAATAATACATCCATATCGAAAGCCTTTCTCAAGTTGTACCTCGTTCTTAATTTTAAGTTTACACTCCACCATGTTTGTTTCTAGCATAAATTCAACTCTATAAAGAGTAGTTATATCTAGCGCCTGTAACGACTTTAAAGCAAGTCCATGCAAACTAATGTCCACTAGTGAAACATTAATTTTATTATTTAATGAGGACGCATTAGATAATTCTCCGTCTAGATTCAAAGGGCATCGAACACTTTTCCGTCTATTACTAAGTGTATCCTTACCAATAAGCGGAATGAATAAGTATAAATTGTATTGGCTTTTTTTTATGACGGTTGCCTTCATACTCTCTTTCTCGATTAGACAGATTACAGATTCTCCCGTTTTAAACATGTCAGGCTGTTTAACCAAGACATTCATCATCTCACCCTCAATGTTAAACATTGCGGCAGGAATCTTATTTCCATTGTTTATAATGATAATGTTCTCCATAATTCATACCTCGAGTAAAGAATAGAAAGCTTGATTTTAAAAGTTTATTAGTACAACTAGATTTATATAATGGATATTAAAATTCAAAAACATAAAGGAAGATCAATAAATGACCTTCCTTCTCTATTACATATGAAATTTTAAACATTTACAAGTGCTTTTGGCCAAATTAACATCATATGTTTATAAATATATTTTAATTCTCTTACTTCTTCTGCTCTTCTATTATGTTTACCAAAGGTACATTGATACTCAAATATCAATTTATCTAGTTCCTGACTATAGCGGATAGTATCCTCACTGGTAAAACCACTCTTCTGTGCTGAATTAATCATCTTCTCTCTCTTTTCTTGGATCTCTTCAAGCAATTCATTATGATTCCGGCACACCTACTACTCCTCCTAACCCCTACCCTGTTGCTTTAACGCCTTAATAAAAAAAAAGACTACTGCAAAATTATTACAAGAATTTCTATAAAAGTAAATAGAATCGCAATATTAGACAAAGTTTTTCTAAAGAAATTAAATCCGACAAAAAACTAGATTTTCTGTTCGTTATTTTCGACAAAAATAGAGATGTTTTACCATACTCATTATCAAAAAAATTACATGACAAAAGTAAAATATAGGAGTAAGATTTTACTATTAGCTTTTATTTTGTAACATTCTACTAATTCCGTCTTTACGGAGGTCAAATATGTATTTCTACTATCTATTACTGTTACTGACTAGTTTTCTTTGGGCAGGTAATTTTATTGCCGGTAAGTTTATGGTTGGACATGCAAGCTCACTCGTCCTTACTGAAATTCGGTGGGTTATCGCCATTATTGCCCTCGTTCCTATCATATTCATAAAAGAGAAAACTTTTAAATTTAATAGAAAAGCACTACTACCCTTAATAGGTATGGGTGCCACTGGAATCGTCATCTTTAACTTATTTATGTTCCTTGCCTTAAAACACACAACAGCAGACAATGTTGGGTTAATATCGACTTTAAATCCAATTGCAATAGCGATTTTTAGTTTTATTTTCTTTAAGGAGAAACTTTCTCCACAAAAGCTTTTTGCTATTGTCATTTCATTTATTGGAATCATCATTGTTCTAAGCCATGGGGACTTTAGTCGACTATTAAATCTCCATTTTAATATGGGTGATTTTTATATGATAATCGCAGTTGCTGCCTGGGGTTTATATTCGACTTTTGGAAAAATGGCAATGAATACTGTTTCACCATTTCTATCTACTTTTTGGTCTGGTGTATTTGGGGTCATCATGATCCTTCCCTTCATTTCGACAGACATTAAGATTGTTGATGCAGACTCTAGTTTTTGGATTGCCTCTTTATATACAGGAATTGGAGCTACGGTATTAGGAATGGTATTTTGGAATATTGGTGTCAAACAAGTTGGAAGCACGATGTCAGGTATGTTCCTTAATTTCAATCCGATCTTTACTGCTGGCTTAGCCTATGTATTCCTAGGTGAACGGATGGGGGCAGCGCAATGGACTGGTGCTTTTATCGTAATTGTTGGGGTCCTTTTATTTACTAATGATACGTTGTTTTCTAAACTTACCTTCCATTCAAAAAAGGTAAGCAAATTGCCACAATAACGAATAGACAGGGACCTTTACATAGGTCGCTGTCTATTTATTTTTCCAAGAGTCAAGTGCCATCCGCTCCAATATATTCGGCATGAGTACAAACTCTCTAAATCTATATATATATAAATAGAGGACATCGTTTAAGACGTCCTCTACCTATACATTAAGCTTGCACTTCTTCACTTTCGTAAATTGGTACCCAACCTTCAGTTGTAACGAAAATACGAACGGCTACCACTTTTCTATCTTCCTGTAATGTGAAGTAATGACGTACATATTCTGGAACAGAAATTAAGTCACCTGGATCTAAAAATACTTCAAAAAATTCCCCGTCTTTGCCTTGGATGATAAACACTCCATGACCACTTACGATGAAACGAACTTCATCATCCGTATGGTGATGTTCTTTTTGAAAGTTTGCTAGAAGCTGGTCAAGGTTTGGTGTATTTTCTGATAAGGAGATTACATCCTGTGCTTGGTAACCTCTTCTTTCAGAGATATCCTTAATTTCACCTGCAAAAACCTCTAAAATCTCTGCTTTTTCCCCATCTGTTAAAAGAAATTTTTCCTCTAAATGTGTTGGAAGTTTTGCAATATCCCATTTTTCATAAATAACCTCATTTTTTTCTAAGAAAGCTAATACTTCTTCAAATCCTCTAATTTCTTCTTTTGTATTTTGAAATACGATATGTGCCATTTTACCGTTCTCCTTTTTTATACGACTTTAAATAGTTGATATGGTTTATGTTCAAGTAATCTTAATTGATAACGGAATAAAAACTCTGATGCCTCAAGAACTTTCTTTGCTTCAAATGCATCTTTTCCCCAAACGGTAATTCCATGATTTCTAATCAGTACAGCGCCTGAATCCTCTGAAATATGTTCAGAAAATGCTTTAGCTAATGTTGGAATATGTGCATAGTTATGAATAATAGGAATCTTTAAAACAGCATCTTCATCCCATTTATTAAATGCTTTAATTAACTCTTGCCCTTTAAACTTTACTTCACCTTGATCTCCATAAATCTCAGATACAATGTTATTGTCAATCGTGTGGACATGAAGGCTACAACCAGCATTTGTTCTACGATAAATCTCAACATGAAGTAATGTTTCAGCTGATGGTTTAAGATGAGTATCGCCTACAGGACGACCAAACTCATCAACTAATAGAAAATCCTCATCTGTCCGTTTACGTTTATCTTTTCCACTTGCTGTTACAAGGAATTGTAGTGGATTATCGCTAACCTTAATAGCCAAATTCCCACTTGTCCCCATGAACCAATCACGTTCTGCTAATTCGTCTTTAACATCAGCTAGTTCATTCCAGCGTTTTTCTAGTAGACTCATACTCTCACCCCAGTCAGTTTTTTTATCTCATTTATACAGTCATAAAAGGTTGTAAATGGACTATGGTTTAACTCCAGTTCATTACACTTAGTCAGTAATAAATCTCTTGCTAATACAAAATCGGCTTGTTTGGCTGCTTCTACATCTGTAATCGAGTCACCAATAACAATTTTAAATAGTTGGTCTCCTTCAAGTTTTCTAATAACAGAAGGCTTACAACATCCACAGTCATTCGTACATTCTTCGTCACAGCTATTCGGCCACATAATCTTTATATATTCACCTGTAAAATCAGATCCGTTACAGTATAAATCTTCAAAAGGTCCAAAAGGTTCCAATATGGAATGAACAAAGAAATCAATTCCTCCACTGACGATATATAGTGGAATTTCTTCTTCTTTAAGGAAATCAACAAATTCCTTGAAACCAGCTCTAATTTTTGCCTGTTCATTTGCGAAAGTATTGATTTCCTCTTTCATACTGCTAGGTAATAGTGCAAACATTTTTCCGACTCCCTCTCTTATGGAGATTCGTTCGGATAAAATATCGTCTTTTAATGTCTCCCATTCAGGTGGGGCAAATTGTTTCATGATTGCAATTATATTGTCTTTTTCTGTAATCGTACCGTCAAAATCACAGAACACTGCTAGCTTTTTCATTATTCAACCACCTCAGTACAACCCCATAAATCAATCGCTTTTTTCAGTTCAGGTAATTGGGATGCTTGATTTTGTAATCTTTTACCTTGCAAGGCAACATCAATCGCCTGTCTGAAAGCAATTCCTCCACCTTTAGCACCGTCAGGATGACCATGAACTCCCCCACCTGCATTAATCACACTTTCCACTCCAAAATCACGAACGAGTAAAGGGACAAGGCCAGGATGAATACCCGCAGATGGAACTGGGAAACTAGTTTTAAACTGATCTTCAGAAGTTAGTGCAGCTCCGATTGAAAGTGCTGCTTCTTTTTCTAACGCAACCGACCCGTAAGGTGATGGGAACAATGATAAGTCAGCTCCAGCGTATCTAAGTAGTTTTCCTAGCAACAATGAATGTGAGATTCCATAATATTTTGATGATGTAAGTGCCCCACTCACGGCTGGGTGAGCCATAAACGGTAGAGCAATCTCGTTGTCTTCCACTAGTTCCTGTAAAACATCTATTCCATAGGCAAAGACATTAAATAATAACAGGTCAGCTCCGAGTTCTGAAGCACGTTTCGCTTTTTCTTTCAGTTCAAATGTTCTTCCAGTTAAGTTCACGGCATACAGCGTGCGATGGCCAGTTGTTTCATAAACTTGCTCTAACACTTTCTTGCCTTCTGTAATGCGTTTTTCGAATGACGCTAACTCATTTTCAAAAAGAATCTCATCGTCTTTTACTAAGTCTACTCCACCTAGAGCCTGTTCTCTAAGTTGATTTACAAGGTAAGGAATGTCACGACCAATAACCCCTTTAAAAATACTCATTAACAATGGTCGATCAAAAACACCAACTTTTTCACGTATGCCTTGGATACCAAACCTAGGTCCTGGGAAATGTGTTTTTAACTCTTCTGAAAATTCTAAGTCTAGTAGTTTAACTTTTCCATCCAATGATAATTTTCCAAAAACAGTTGTAAGGATTGCTGGTAAATCAGCAGAGAAGTTAACCGTTGGGTATGCGATTTTTATTAACGCTACTGTATCCTTTGTCCCCGTTTCTTCTGGGAGGCCCTCAATTGAAACGACACGTCCCTTATGTTTTCGAAGTTGATTTTGTTCTAACTCTGGTAAATGGGTCCACGATCCAACCGTCAATCCTAGTGCAATTTCCTCCGCTTTTTTTTCTGGGTTGTGTTTAGAATCGTGTATTAAGTATGTGGCGATAATTTCACTCATGGTTGGTCTTCCTTTCATTTCTACTTTAACGTGCTACTTATTTAATCGAGAGAAGTCCAGCTGCAGAATCCTACTAGTATTCCAGCCTTCTCCTAGTCATTTATAAGATTAGTTCATAAAAACAAAAAACCTCTTCAGACAGAAGAGGTTAGTAAATACAACTAACATCTCCTCATCTATCAGCTTTTCGCTGCAAGAATTAGCACCGTGCTTATTTTTTCGAAAAAAAATAAGTCGGTTGCCGGGCTTCATAGGGCTAGTCCCTCCGCCTGCTCTTGATAAGAAAACGAATTATTTAAATATTCATTTGTTTTGTACGAATCAAATTAATTAGGATTATGTCAGCTTTTTGACTATTTGTCAATGAGAAAATTAAAAAATATTTAAAGATTTTATTCTCGCAACCGCTTCATGCATTCTTTCTTCCGTAGTCAGTAACCCTACTCGTACATAGCCTTCTCCCCAAGTTCCAAAGCCGATACCAGGAGCAACAGCAATATGCGCTTTTTCTAGTAAATAATCAGCAAATTGTTCTGATGTATTGCCTTCTGGTACCTTTAGCCATGCAAAAAAAGATCCTTTTGGAGCAGTCACATTCCAGCCGATAGACTGAAGCCCCTCTATAAGAACATTACGTCGGCTTTCGTAAAGGTCGTTCAATTGTTCTACACAGTCTTGTGGTGCCGTTAAAGCTTCGACAGCCGCTTCTTGTACTGCACCAAATAAACTAACATATAAATGATCTTGAAGTAAATTTATAGCTGCAATGACACTTTCATTTCCAACTGCGAAACCAACACGCCAACCAGCCATATTGTATGTCTTTGATAATGTATATATTTCAATTCCGATCTCTTTAGCACCTTTTGTTTGTAAAAAACTAATCGGCTTTTGGCCATCAAAACCAATAGCTCCATAAGCAAAATCGTGTACCACACAAATATCATGTTTTTTTGCAAGCTCGACCGTTTCTTCAAAAAAAGCTTCCGTAGCCACAGCCCCAGTTGGATTATTAGGATAATTTAAAAACATAAGCTTTGCCTTATCTAAATCCTCTTGACTTAACTCAGAGTAATCAGGCAAAAATTGATTCTCTTCTTTCAATGGCATTGTTATCATTTCCGCTTTTGCTAACGCCACTCCTGACCAATAGTCTGGATACCCAGGATCTGGAACAAGTAATGAATCACCTGGTTCTAATAAACATTGTGGAATTTCAACTAACCCAGCTTTTCCACCGAATAAAATAGCCACTTCTTTATTAGGATCAATTTCCACACCGTACTCTCTTAAATAAAATTGAGCAGCTGCTTCTTTTAACGATTGAAATCCTTGAAACGGTGAATATTTATGATTGATAGGGTTAGCTGCAGCGCTCTGTAGTCTTTTTACAATATGTTCTGGCGTAGGCTGATCTGGATTTCCTTGCCCTAAATTAATGACATCATGACCATCCTGAATATATTTATTTACCTTTCCAACAAGACTAGCAAAGAATTGCTTTGGTAAACTTTTTAATAAACTAGACTGAGGATAAACTTTCATATACACACCTGCTTTTATTAGAATAAGAGTATTTGTATTTAACTTTATAATATTAAAGTAATTCAGAAAAATTTTTATTGAAAAACTAGTCACAAATGATATATCGTATTAGACGACTTGTAAAGTGTTTTTTTATAACAAAATCATTTCTCTACTAACCAAATCTCAAAATGAGGTGACCATATTGACTATTAAAGTCTCATGTATACAAATGGATATTGCTTTTGGCTTACAAGAAGAAAATTACAAGAAAGCTAGCTCTCTAATTGAAAAAGCAATGCTAGAACAACCAAATATCATTGTCCTTCCTGAACTATGGACTACTGGGTACGACTTAACTAGATTAGATGAAATAGCAGATGAACAAGCTGAGAAAAGTATTTCATTCTTAAAGAACATAGCTCAAAAGCATCAAGTACATTTAGTTGGTGGATCTGTTGCGAACAAAACATCAGATGGAACCTTAAATACACTCCTTATTGTAAGTAAACACGGCGAATTGGTTCACCAATATAGTAAACTACACTTATTCAAATTAATGGATGAGCATTTATATTTGTCTGCTGGTCAGGAAAAGGGACTATTCTCTTTAGATGGTCAAATTTACGGTGGTGTCATTTGTTATGATATCCGCTTCCCTGAATGGATACGAGCTCATACAACAGAAGGAGCAGAAGCCCTATTTGTTGTTGCTGAATGGCCTCTTGCGCGACTAAACCATTGGCGCTCTCTTTTAATAGCTAGAGCCATTGAAAATCAATGTTATGTTATTGCTTGTAACAGAGCTGGCTCCGACCCGAACAATCAATTTGCTGGTCATTCTATGATTATTGATCCTTGGGGTGAAATTATAGCTGAAGCAGGTGAAGGCGAGGAAATCTTAACAGGTTCTATTGATTTAAATAAGGTAAAAGAAGTAAGAAAAATGATTCCTATTTTTGATGATAGACGTCCTGAACTGTATTAGCACGGTTTAAAAATGTCTTGCAAAAGTGATTGACAGAATATTTTGTTCGCTGTATGATTTATCAAGTAATTAACCGAATATTAATAGTTTTACTCTTATCAAGAGCAGGTGGAGGGATTTGGCCCGATGAAGCCCAGCAACCGACCGTAATTCCATTGTAAGATGGGGCGAGAAAATCGCCGGATATTCATATCCATAAGGCACGGTGCTAATTCCAGCAGAAAGGGATACTTTCTGAGAGATAAGAGGTGCGAAGACGAATCTTCAAGCCTCTTTCAAATGAGAAAGAGGCTTTTCTTATGTTGAAAAGCCTCCAGTTAAGGAGGAAATAATATGACTTTATTACAACAAAAAAAATATGAACCACTTACGGAAAGCTCCGCTATTGCCCTAGCTGTTCGTCTGCGAATATTTCCGACAACAAGTGTTTTAACCTGTAAGGAAATTGGAGACGGAAATTTAAATCTTGTCTTTCGAGTTATCGACAATCAAACAAGTAAGAGTATTATTATTAAACAGGCTTTGCCTTATGCAAAAGTAGTTGGTGAAAGCTGGCCGTTGACTTTAAAAAGGGCAACGATTGAAGCAGAGGCTTTAAAATTTTTCAAGACTTTAGCTCCTGATTATGTACCGACCGTTTTCTATAGTGATCAAGAGTTTGCCATTACCGTAATGGAGGATTTATCACACTTAACCATTGCAAGAACAGGGCTCATTCAAGGTCAAAGATATCCTCTCCTAGCAGAACATCTTGGAGAGTATCTAGCAAATACTTTATTTTATACTTCTGATTTTGGTTTGGATCAACAAAAGAAAAAAGAGCTTGTTGCTAAGTTTATTAATCCTGAGCTTTGCAAAATTACAGAAGACCTCGTCTTTACTGATCCATTTTTTAATTCCCCTACAAATGAATTTGAAACTGAGTTAGAGAATGATGTAAAAGGATTGTGGTCGGACCAACAATTAAGATTACAAACGGCATTATTAAAAAAGAGTTTCTTGACTGAGGCTGAAGTATTATTACACGGTGACCTTCATACAGGTAGTGTGTTTGCTTCAGAAACAGAAACGAAGGTAATTGATCCAGAGTTTGCTTATTTTGGACCTGCAGGATTTGATTTAGGTCAGGTCATTGCAAATCTACTTTTCCAAGCTATTGCCTTTGAAGAAAAACGAGACATCATTCTAAATGATATTGAAACTTTTTGGAGAGTATTTGTAGAACATTTTTCTACATTATGGAATACACAGAATGTTGAACCATACTCCATTACGGAAGGATATTTATCTATAATAATAGACAAATATCTAAAAGACGCCATTGGGTTTGCAGGATGTGAACTAATTAGACGGACCATTGGCCTTGCACACGTTGCTGACTTAGATGGTATAGAAGATTTAAACAACCGAATTCATGCAAAACGTTCTGCATTAAAAATAGGCAGACATTTTATCTTAAGTAGAAACGATTATAAAAGCATTACCGATTTATTACGAAATCTAGAGTTTTAATTTATATAACGCCCAAATTTATTTGGGCGTTATATAAATATATTTAAGCTTTTATAGGCTACTACTCAGATTTAGCCCACATTTCCTCTGGATTTAATTCATATATCCCGTTTTCTCGATACATATATTGATTGATAATGAATTCTCTTCGTATAGTTGCGTAATCTTCATGGAACTGTTTTATATACTCGTTTAGCTCTTTTTCTTCATATTTTTTCCCCATTTTCAATCCACGAATGATATGTTCAAAAACAAATAGCTTTTTCTTTCTTTGTGCTGGAATATTTTTCAGCTTACCTTCTTTAGTAAAGAAATTTTCAATAACCTTCTGTTTCTCTACATTCACTTCCTGCATTTTAATATTCTCTCCCTTTGTATCAGCTAAATCTAACAAACTTTTCGCTGCTTGATTCAACACTGATGTATTTAAATGAAAATAAACCGTATTCTTATCACGTCGATCGTAAACAAGACTTACCTCTCTTAGTTTGTTTAAATGATGGGTAATAGTAGGTGGTGTTAAGCCTAATTTGCCTGCAATCGCTTGACCATGTAACGGTCCTTTTGCCAAGAGGTTAATAATTCTTATTCTAGTTGGATCACCCAATGTTTTATGAAAAGCTACCAGTCTGTTTAATTGCATGCCATGACCTCTTTAAAATTTAATTAGATTATTATCTAATTAGATATATATCAAATTAATACACCTATTGTCAACTGAAATTGTCAGCATTATGGAAATAAAAAAATCCCCTGATGCTATTACCTACATTAGTAGATAACGCATTCAGGGGAGGTCCCATAAATTTGTGTTCATTATTTCTTAAAACCCGCTCCCTCTAATGTTAGGAGCCTTTCTTTAATATCTGTTCTAGTCCCTGCATAACCAGTCAATGATTGATTCTTTCCTATTACTCGATGACAAGGAATGATTATGGGGAGCTGATTTGCTTTATTTGCTTGACCAATTGCCCGAACAGCTTTAGGATTGTTAATCAGATTAGCGACCTCTTGATAGCTCAATGTTTCACCAAAAGGGATGTTTTTAAGTACATTCCAAACGGATTGCTGAAATGAGGTACCCTTTTGTTCAATGGGAAGATCAAACTGTTTTCTTTGTCCTGAGAAATACTCTTCAAATTGCTCCATTACTAAAGTAAGAAAATCATTATTTTGGTCATGCCTGATTTCCTCTGCCTGTAAACTTCTATTAAAATCCTCTTCACCAAGAGAGATGGACACTACTTTTTCGTTTTCCGATATAATATAAATTGCTCCAATAGGTGATTGATAGATAGAAAAAACTTTCATTTTTCTCACCTCCACATTGTAAAGATTTTACTTTCTATCAATTAGACTCAGGCAGATAAATATGAAAAACGGTTCCGACACCCACTTCACTTTCTACTTCAATAAGTCCTTTGTGCTCTTCAATTATTCGATAAGTAACCATTAAACCAAGTCCCGTTCCTCTATCTTTTGTTGTATAGAAGGGCTGACCTAATTTTTTTATTTTTTCTTCTGGTATACCAAATCCTTCATCCCGAATGGAAATGTGGATTCTCGAATCAGAAGTAGTGGTAGCTGTTACCGTAATCGTCCCACCCTTATCCATGACTTCAATTGCATTTTTAATAATATTAATGAAGACTTTCTTAAGTTGATTGGGTTCACAAAATAATGGTGGTATATCATCGGAATAATCTAATTTAAATACGATGTTATGAAGCATCGCTTGTGCATTCAATAGATTAACCGTTTCAGTTAGAATAACCCTTATATCTTGTTCAACAAATTTAATTGCTTGAGGTTTTGCTAAGATTAAAAACTCATTTATAATCGAATCTATCCTATTTAATTCAGTTGTTATAACATCAAAATACATTGCGTTCTTATCGGTTACAGAATCCTCTAATAACTGAATGAATCCTTTTAACGCTGTCATCGGATTCCGAATTTCATGGGCGATACCTGCAGCGAGTTCACCTATTACATTCAATGTATCAGACTTATGCAACCTTTCTTCTAATTCTAGTTTCTCAGTAATATCTTTAAAAACTGTTAAGCTAAGATTAGAAATTACATTATATTTTGTAGAAAACTCAAAGTGTTTATTTTCTCCAGAATTAAGGGTGACATTAATCGTACCACTACTCTTCCCATCTGTTTCCAACAATCTTATCTGTTCATGTAATTCTGTTTGTGGATATTCACAATCACTGAGGATATTTTTTAATGATCGTCCAACAATATGTGCCTTAGGAACATTAATCATTTTTTCCCCAGCTGGATTAATATCTACAATTTCAAAATGGTCATTCCAAAGTACAAAACCTTCAAGTGCTCCTTCAAAGATACTTCGGAATCTACTTTCACTCTCCCGCAAGTCCTGTTCCATCTGGTATCTTTCCGAAACATTTCGAAAAATTGACATGTGGTACCCATCAACCGCATAAAGCTTGGAAGTAAATTCAACATATTTTTTCTGGCCATTAGGCATTAAAAATAAAGTTTCATCTCTAACAGAACCTGTATCTTTTAATGTTTTTATAAAACTATAATAAGGTGCATTTTTCTTATAAACAAAGTCATTTAGTTTTTTATTGATTAATTCATCTAAGCTACATTCAAAAAGCTTACACGCCGCTTCGTTTGCATTTACCACTCTAGTTTCATTATCCCAGAAGACGATAGCATCAAGTGCCTCTAAAAATAGCCCTTCATATAGCTCTGCATTTTTCTTTACCTTTTTTTCTAAAAGCAGTTTTTCTGTGACGTCTCTTAATATAGAAACATATAATTGATGATCTACTAAAGTACTTGTAGTAAAGTCAAAGTCTATGATGCTCTCACCATTTATTATAGGAAGATGTCCCTTAACATGTTTTTTATAAGATAAGATTTCCCATTGCTTTTCTATTTTAAATTGTTTTTCTTTTGGAACTAAGCTCTCAAGTGTCTGTCCAATTAGGTCTTCTTTTGTACGGTTTAATGTAATACAAATAGAAGGGTTCACATCTACTATTTTTCCTTTGGAATCAAATATGATAATTCCTTCTGTAATATTTGAAAAGATGGTATTCATCAAATTAGATGGATCATCTTGAGCAAATTGATAATTATTTATATTTTCTTCATTTGTGTCCATTGAATTGGCTTGTGTCTCTTTTTTCACCTTATCTCCCCACTTTGTTTTCCTAAGCTCATTTCGTTAATATGTATTTTCTACACCATTCGATAGAATTCCTTTTTAATATCATTAATTAAGAGTAGAGGTTTATGATTGTTTTAAAATTTCTATTAAGTTGATATAAAATTTTTGAGTCAGTAGCATGTTATTTTAGACATATAATTTAGCCCGTTGATTTCCGCTCCGGGCACTTGCTTTCCGCAGGGAGGGATGGGAGCCTCCTCGGCGTGCCGCCTGTGGGGTCTCCCATTCCCTCTATCCCTGCAGGAGTCAAGTGCCCTCCGCTCCAATCAACTCAGATCATTACCCTAAACATATTTTTAAAAAAACACTACACAGCCTATATCAAAAGGCCGCTTCTTATTAGAAACGACCTTTTAATAGAATCATATTTATAGTTTAAATTTAGAAATCATTGAGTTTAGTTGGTCTGCTAGTTCGGATAAGGATGCTGCGTTATTTGAGATGTCCTCCATGGATTGGTTCGTTTGAAGGACAGACGCACTAGCTTGTTCGATTCCTGCTGCTGATTCTTCAGATACCGAAGCTATATTTTCAATAGACTGATTCATTTTTACTGAATCATTAGCAACCTTTTCTAGGTTTGTCGAAATGTCGGTTACATTTCGTGTCATTAAATTGATTGCTTCGTATATTTTATTGAATGTTAGGCCTGTATCTCTAATTTGTTCTGTTCCTTGCTCAACTTGCCCGTAACCCAACTCTAGTGAGGAAACAACTTCTTTTGATTCGGTTTGTATACCTTTTACGATATTTGTGATGTCGGCTACAGAATGGGTAACTTGTTCTGCCAGTTTTCGTACTTCATCTGCTACTACGGCAAACCCTCTTCCATGTTCTCCTGCACGAGCTGCTTCAATTGCTGCATTTAATGCTAATAAATTGGTTTGAGCAGCTATATCTTGAATAACTTGTACCAGTGATGAAATTTGCTTTGTACGGTCATCTAAACCTTTTACCTTCTGAACAGAGCCTAACATAATTTCATTAATCTTAACCATTTGATGTTGTGAGGCATTCATTAAAGTATCGCCTTGCTTCGTTAATGTTAAAACCTCAGTTGAAACTTCTTGAATTTTTGTACCACTTTCTGTAGCTGTTTCTACTTTGTGAAGATAATCTTCCATTAAGTGTGCTAAAGAAGTTGCTGAATCTGCTTGGTCCTCTGCCCCACTTGATAATTCCTGCATGGTTGAAGCTACTTGCTGACTTGCTGCCTTTACTTCGTTAGCAGCTGTGTTAAGCTCACCACTTCGATCAGTAACATCAATAGAAACAGCTGATATTTCTTGAATCATTGCTTGAAGTCTATCTTTCATAGCATTAGTTGCTACACTTAATTCGGCAATTTCGTCTTTGCCACTATATTCTACAGAATCTACATTCAAATTTCCTGCAGCAATTTCGTTTGAAAGAGAAACAATCTGAGAAAGTTTTCTAGAAATGATTCTTCCTATTAACAGGATACTTGCAATTCCTAATAAAGCTGAAACAATAATAGATACAACTAACACAACTAGAGTTGTGTAAATACTAGTTTTAGCAGCATGAATAGCTGCATTTTGCTCGTCTTTTAGTTTTTTTCTTAATTCATCAATTCGTAAAACTGTTTCATAAACAATATTATCTACCTGAAGCTTACCTAAACGGAATTTATATTCATGGTCATTTTGCATTTCAGGTATAATCGTATTTTTGAACACATCGGTTACTTTCTTATCGTTTTCATCAATTTGTCTAAATAATTCCTTTGTTTCAGGAGTTGTTAATATCGGTTGAATTTCTTTCTTTAAACCATCAAAATTTTTAGAGATATCCTCAAACTGATTTAAATATCGAGGCTTTTCATCTATAATGTACGTTCCAATCATACTCCCTTTTTGGTGGAACATGGCTGATACTTCCGTTATTAGAACGGCTTTTTCACCTGATTGTCTAACGGTTTCCATTTTAGAATTTGCCATTGTTAGCAAAGTAAAAGTAATCAATGTGGAAACGGTAAACAAACCAATAGTTATAAATAGTGCAACTCCATACTTTTGGCCTAACTTTAAGTTTTTCCACAAACTAATATTCGAAAAGGCCCCTAATATTTTTCCAAATTCCCTTTTTTCTCTTTTTACTTTTACTTTTACTTTCACTTTCTTTTCTTTTCTCTTTCTAGTTGGTAATAATTTTTTGACCCCTTTCACACTAAGTCCTCCTCTAATTGTTAACTAACCATAATTTTTTCTACTTTTTATCAATCTGTTGATCACTATGTACTGCATGACGGACATGAGTAAAAAGAACCTAAATTAAGAATCACTTGTTGTACAAAAGAATGAAAAATAAGTTTATTTTAATAGATTTCATAAGTCTATATAACTAATATCCATTATAAATGAAATATTCAAACTTTTGAAGGAATAGTTTCCAATATTTCAAATGTATTTTTATGTAAAAGTATATGAAATTTTTTACATAAATAGGAAAAGGGCAAAGTACACGATTGCACTTTGCCCTTTTAATCATAGGTAGGGATGTTCATGTTTAGCCTTTAGTCGTTGCCATCTCTTTTCCACTTCACGTTCAAAATCTACTAACATATGTTGATTGTTTTCTTTAAGTAGATGCTTCGTTTTACCCATATAAGCCAGCCAATCGGCAAGCGGGATTCTTTTCTTTTTCGCTTCTGGATCATAAGTGACGTTAGTAATCCCCTCTTCTATTTCATATAACGGGAAGAAACAAGAGTTCACAGCAGCCTCCATAATGGTTTGCCCATAACGATCTTCTGACTTCCAGTTTAGTGGACAAGTAATTAGTATTTTCCCGTATACCGTTCCAACATTTTGTGCATACCACTGGGCTTTCGCTGCTTTTTTAATTAGGTCCTGTGGAAATGCTTCGGAACCAGTAAAGACATAAGGGATATTCGTTGAAGCCATAATTTGCGCTGTGTCTTTATGATGAAAAGCCTTTCCTTGCTGAGATTTCCCAACATTTGTTGTACTTGTCATATGTCCCATAGGAGTGGAATAGGACATTTGTGAACCTGTATTCATATATCCTTCATTATCGTATTCAAGCATAATTAATTTGTGGTTACGAAGGGCTGTTCCAATTGCCGAGCCCATACCGATATCCATTCCTCCATCACCTGTAATCATGACAAAGGTAGTATCTTCAGAAACATCAACCTCTCCACGACGCTTTAATTCCAGGAACGCTTCTAAAGTACCTGAAAGGGTAGCTGCTCCATTTTGGAACAGATTATGAATCATCGTTTGCTTATGAGAAGTGTATGGGTAGGCTGTGGTAACAACATACGCACACCCCGTTTGGAACAGTACAACAACGTCTCCTTCTATACCCTTAAAAAACAATTCCAACCCAGAGAAAATTCCGCATCCTGGACAAGCACCATGACCGGATGCTAATCTTTTCGGCTTACTCGTTAGTGCTCTTAAAGGAGGTATTTTTACTTTTAACTTGTTTGTATCTTCATCTTTCGTAACTTCGATTAACCCTGATTTATATACATCTCCATATTGTGGAGTAATTACAGGTTTTAATATATTATTTGTGTCACCAGGTATCTGTCCATAATAGTCAAATGGCTTTTCCACATTGCCCGCTTCCATCGCATCTAAAGCTAATTGGAAAAAATGTTCGGCATCATCCTCATAGAAATCTTTTCCTCCAAGGCCGAACACTCTACTTAATACTAATGTTTCGTTTTCCTTGTCCTCTTGGAGAGCAGATTTAACTTCATGGGTTAGATTAGGACCATTTGCGCCATATGAATCAGCACGTTCACCTATCAGCAATGCCTTTACGTTCTTCAATGATTCTCTAATTTCTTTTGCTGGGAATGGACGAATGATATTTGGACTAATGACACCTGCTTTAATTCCTTTTTTCCTTAAACTATCTACAACATCCTTCGCTGTTTCAGCTGCAGAATTGAGTAGGAATAAAGCAACCTCTGCAGCTTCCATTCCATACAAATCTAATACTGGATACTCTCTACCAGAGAGGGCAGCATACTCTTTTGCTACCTCTTGAAAAATGTCTCCAGCTTGATACATCGCTTCTGATTGCTGATAATGATTATTCATTAAGTCTTCCCCGTTCATATGAGCACCAATTGTGACAGGTTTTTTCGGATCACGGGCAAAATTATAATCAGTAGGGCATTCCCCAACAAATTGTTGAACCACATTTCGGTCTTTGAAATAATTTACTTTTCTTTTTTGATGAGAAGTAAAAAATCCATCATACGCAACCATTACCGGAAGTCTAACTTTTGCATGTTCCGCAATTTTTAATGCCATAATATTCATATCATAGACTGCTTGAGGGGTTCTAGCCGTTAGAATAACCCAACCTGTGTTTAAAGCAAAATATAAATCAGAGTGGTCACCACGAATATCTAAAGGACCGCTAATGGACCTTGTGACTAAGTTCATGACCATTGGAAAACGTGTTCCTGACTGTACAGGAAGCTGTTCGATCATATACATAAGACCATTGGCACTAGTGGCATTAAAGACACGTGCTCCTGTTGCGGCTGCACCATAGCAGATACCAGCGGATCCATGCTCTCCGTCTGCTGCAATTAGTGTAATATCATGTTCTCCTCTTGATTTCATTTGGTCTAAATATTGAGCCACCTCTGTTGAAGGTGTAATAGGAAAATAACCCATTAAGTGGTAATTAATTTGAGCGGCAGCCATTGCAGCCATTTCGTTCCCCGACTCAAATGTGGTTACTTGTTCAGCCTTTGTATGTAAAAGTAATTTTTCTTCAAGTACAGACATTAGGAAATCCCTCCTGTTACTAATCGAAAGTTGTGCTTCACGCCATTCTCCTCAGCATAACCAATTGTTTCTCTTAGATCACTTAATGCACTCGTTGGACAAGCTTCCACACACTTTAAACAACCTTTGCAATATTGATAGTCAATGCCTTTTAAAAACATTTGCTCCCTGCCTCTTTTATCCTCACCTTTTTCCCAAACAAAGCAAAAATCAGGACATACTGTGTCACATGCTGCACAGTTAATACAATGAACTTGCTCGAATTTAGGAAGAAAACCTTGTCTAGATCCACTTAAATCTTTTTGAATACTATTAGCTTGAGAAGTAATCACTCCTCCTATTTCTTGTGTGAGATATCCTAGCAAAGGAAGTTCACGGGTAAATTCTTTTCCGTGTGCACTTTCAGGAGTTTCATAGGTTTTAAACTTAACTTCTGCGTAACCTCTGTTAAAAGTTCGGATATTTGGCTCAACCAAATACGGATATTTCTTTTCAAACGTTCTTCGTATAACGTTTCTCATTTCTTCTGGATCTAGAAAATCACAAATACGATATAAAGCACCTAACATCGCAGTATTTACTTTAGTTTTCTCTTCTACAGCAATAGAAAGCGCGTCAACGATAGCTAACGTTCCGTATTCAAGGTCTAAATCACTTTTTATATCATCAAAATCTCTCATTGAATTTACTAATACGATGCCATCTGGAGTTAATCCACTTACAACATCAACAGTTTTATATAAAGCTTCATGAAACACTCCAATGACATGCGGTTCTTCTACTGGACTATGAGCACGGATTTCAACATCAGGATCGCAGAAGCGCACAAAACTTTTAACAGGTGATCCTTTCTTTTCCGATCCATAGGATGAAAAATTGGAACCATTTAAACCGAGTCCGAGTACACCAGCTTCAGCTAACATCTTGCCAGCCAAGTTTGCACCTAATCCACCGATAGACTCCAATCGAATTTCAAAAAAGCCTAGTTTATTTTTTTTAGGCAAAATAGACATATTTCTACCTCCCAGCATGAGTAATCACTCATACGATTTTGACATTCCCCAAACGATATTGTAGGTGAAGTTTTCAAACTTGGCTGTGATAAATATCAAACATGAATAAAAATTTTATATAACAGGCTCTCATTTTTCAGAAAAAGTGTTATTTTATCCTAGTATGACGTAATTTTTAGTTATATAACAGAAATAACATTGTATTATAACAGTATTTAATATTTTTTGGAATATTTTGTCATGTTTTGATTTGTCCATTATGTGGTATAGTAGATTAGCTTTTAACGGGGGTCTCTTAAATAGGAGGAATTATGAAGGAAAGAGATTATTATTTTGATAACGGAAAATTTATTTTGATATTTTTCGTTGTATTTGGTCATTTCATTCAATCTTTCAAAGGTGATTCAGAGGCTGTTTATTCGTTATATAAAACGATTTACACCTTTCATATGCCTGCATTTATCCTAGTATCAGGGTATTTTGCTAAAGGTTTTTATAAGAAAGGTTACATTGGAAAAATAGCGAAAAAACTAATTATTCCTTATTTAATCTTTCAATTTATTTACTCAGTCTTTTATTATATTCTATATTCAAAATCTACATTTACGATGGATGTATTAGATCCACACTGGTCTTTATGGTTTTTGATTAGTTTATTCTTTTGGAATATAATGCTCATCTTATTTGCTAGATTTAAAGCCATTTATTCCTTGTCTATTGCCTTGTTAATTGGTCTTGGAATTGGCTATTTAGATTGGGTTTCAAATTATTTAAGTTTATCTAGAACATTTGTCTTTTTTCCGTTTTTCCTGCTTGGATATTACATGAAAAAAGAATATTTTTATAAATTATTTGAGGCTAGATTTAGACTTACAGCTATCATTATCTTTGCATTTGTCTTCGTAGGTTTTTACCTATTCCCAAACATTAATTATGAATGGTTACTAGGTTCAAAGCCTTATGAGGAGATTGGAGCAGCTTATATTACCTCTCCATTCATTAGACTAGGTTTTTATTGCTTAAGTTTTATGATGGTGATGAGCTTCTATTGTCTTATTCCTAGGAAGAAGTACTTTTTTACAAACCTTGGAAAGAATACATTATATGTTTACCTTTTACACGGTTTCTTTGTACGAACTTTCAGGGAGAGTCAAGTTCAAGAGTATTTTCATAGTTTAGAGATGTTCCTAGTACTAGCGATTGGGACTTTACTAATGACCCTATTATTGTCTAGTAAACCGGTTACTTTATTAACTCAACCAATTATTGAGCTTAGTACGGCAAAAATTAGACAAGTCTTAAATAGAGCTTCATCCTTTACAAAAAATAGAAAACCTTTGAATGATTAGTTACATTACAAATTCCAAAAAGGAGAAGAGGTCTCCCAAAAGTATAACTTTTGGTGCACCATCTTCTCCTTTTTTTGTACTTGTCCGTTGGTTTCCTTTGCAGGCGTTAGAAGCTTTTTAAATATCTTCAATCACAATATATGTCGCCTTTACGGGACCATGAACTCCAACGACTAAGTTCATTTCAATGTCCGCTGAGTTACTTGGCCCCGTTATAAAGTTAATACATGATGCTAAATGTTCACCCTTGTTTGTATTTTCACGGATTATTCGAGCCGCTTGTGTCATTCTAGGAACGATACTGCTTTTAGGAATTAAAATAATTGAAGTTGAAGGTAAAAAGCTGACTGTTCTTCCTCTATCTTTATTACTAAATAATACGGCCGTACCTGACTCTGCTAAAGTTATGTCACTAATTGTAATCCCAACGTTTGCTTTATCAGCAAAGTGGATATTATCTTTCCCTGTTTGATTATCCCAAACATGAACGTCTACATTTTCAACTTTCCACTTATCAAATAGTGTAGTTAGGCCAAATGGTTTAAATCGATTGTCTTTCCAAGTAACTATGGGTCCTCCACCTAACTGCCCTACAACGGTATCAATCGTTGTAGAAAGTTGATTTAGATTGGTTTTTAGAAAAGTGGTGTGAATTTTTGTGCATTGTTCCTTTAATACTTCAACTAACTCTTCTTGTGTAGCATCTTTAAGAACTTCATTCTGTGGTGTATACTTCCATTTTGGCCTTTCCACTCCGGCCGTATTACGATCCCGACCTAAACGACCCGCAATAACGTCTAAAAATTGATCTCGATTATGAATGGTTCCTGTCATTATTGGTCGCCTCCTTTTGGTCTATTTTTAAACCAGTCACGGAATCTTTCTTTATTTGGTGCTGGGAAGTCACGAATTTCAGTCCAGGCTTTAAGTGGACCTGGTCCTTTTGATATTTTATCTCCTACTGTAAAGGGATTCATTGCCGTAGGAGCTATTTTTGAGCCTAATTTATATAATGACGGTGATGCTGCACCTAACCCGAAAGCTTTCATAGCAAGCTTTTCTGAGATAGGAGCCCGACCTTCTTTTTCAACAATCACTTGACGATGTTTATGGAGCAGCTCATGTAAAGGAATTTTTACCGGACAAGCTTCAGTACAAGCTGCGCATAAGGTAGATGCATAAGGTAATTCCTTATAATCATCATATCCACCTAGAAGTGGTGAAAGTACAGCACCAATAGGGCCAGAGTAAATGGAACCATATGAATGACCACCAACATGTCTGTACACTGGACAAACGTTTACACAAGCAGCACAGCGAATACATTGAAGAACGGATTGAAATTCGCCACCTAATATTTTCGATCTTCCATTATCAACAATAACTAAATGGAATTCTTCAGGCCCATCAACATCTCCTTCATCTTTCGGTCCCGTTAATACAGTAATGTAGCTCGTTAACTTTTGACCAACTGCACTTCTCGTTAAGAGGCTAACAAGAACTTCCATCTCTTCAAAAGTAGGAACCAGTCGTTCCATTCCCATTACTGTAATTTGTGTTTTTGGCAGAGCCGTAACTAAGTCAGCATTTCCTTCGTTGGTTACTAGACTGATGGATCCAGTTTCAGCAACAGCAAAATTACACCCAGTTATACCGACATCAGCTGTTAAGTAATCTTGACGAAGCATTTCCCTAGCATGCCAGGCTAGTTCTTCAGGTTTTTCTGTTTTTTTATAATCTAATTTATCTGCAAACACATCGCGAATTTGTTCTTTATTCTTATGAAGGGCTGGAGCAACAATATGTGACGGTGGGTCATGATCATCCACTTGTAAAATGTACTCTCCAAGATCCGTTTCAATTACTTCGCATCCTGCATCTTCTAAACATGCATTTAAGTGAATCTCTTCGGTTACCATCGACTTTGATTTGACGACTTTTTTGGCTTCCTTCTTTTCTATCACACTACGAACATACTGATTAGCATCATCAGCTGTCTGTGCAAAAAAGACGTGCCCTCCGCGCTTTGCTACATTTTCACTCAATTGATATAAATAATAATCCAGATTCTCTAACACATGTTGACGGATTTCTTCTCCGTGAGAACGCCAATCCTCCCAATTTCCAAGCTCTTCAGCTGCACCTAATCGGCGAGTGCGGAGTCTTTCCTGAGCGGATGATACTGCCCCGCGCATAAAAGCATTATTAATTCCCTTATCTACTCTCTCTTTAAAATCTCCAGCGTTGATTTTCATTGACATATTTTTTCCCCCTCTCCTCCGTACGTAATCAACGGCTATTTAGAACCTCAGCTATGTGAAGAACTTTTATAGGTTTCCCTTTGCGATCAATACGACCACCAATATTCATTAAGCAGCCTGCATCGGCCCCAATTAAATAATCTGCTTTTGTCTCCTCAACATGCTGTACCTTTTCATCCACCATTTGCTCTGAGATTTGAGCCATCTTAACTGAGAAAGTCCCTCCAAAACCACAACAATTATGCTTTCCAGGTAACTCTGTAAACTCCAAACCTTTTACATGACTCAATAGCTTCATAGGAGCATCCTTTACCCCTAATAATCTAGTCATATGACAAGATGTATGGTATGTAGCCCTACCTTCTAATCTAGCCCCTACATCCTCGATTTTTAAAACATCAACAATAAACTCTGTTAACTCATATGTCTTATTTGCAAGCGCTTTCGCTTTTGGTTCCCAAACTTCGTCCCCTTTAAAAATATGCGGGTATTCTTTGAACATCGACGCACAAGAACCTGACGGAGATACCACGTATTCAGCTAAACTAAATGTTTCTATCATTCTTTTCATTGCCTCTTTGGATTCTTTCACATATCCGCTATTATAAGCAGGCTGACCACAACAAACTTGAGATTCAGGAAAATCAATCTCACACCCGAGTCTTTCGAGCAGCTCAACGGTTGCCTTCCCCACATTTCCTTGGAACATATCAATTAAACAGGTAGCAAAAAGGGTTACCCTCATTTCTATTCCCCTCTCCCATAATCTTCTGTTTTTAACTTTATAATTTAATAACGAACAAGTCAACCGGTCATCTGATGACTAAAATGTGGTAATAGAATATTCATTCTTTATAATGTTTATAGTACTATAGTTATTTAGATTCTAGAAGTAATTTTTTCACAATCACTATTTTTTCCGCTAACTTTATCGTGATAAAAGTAAAAAAGTGCCCTAAAATAGACACTTTTCATTTGTTGATACATATTATATTTAATACTACTTTTCTTTAGTAACATTTCGGAAATACTTTTCTAATATACTTTCAACATTTTCCAAGTGAGTAAGCATAGCCGATCTTGCCTTTGCTTCATTCCCTTCTTTAATAGCATTATAAATGGCTACATGCTCCTCACGAAGTTTTTCACTTGTTGTTTGTTTAGAGAACAGCCATAACCTTCTAGTTTCTTTCATCGTTTCAATCATCAGCTCAGAAACGTGGTTCAATAGGCTAGTGAGGAGCGGATTTTGGGATGCTTCCGCAATCGCTAAATGAAACTTCATATCCGCTTGCTCCCCAATTTCCTCATCTCCTCTTGCTTCCTTCATTTCATCAAGTGCAACCATCATAGCGTGTAAGTTTTCTTCCGTTCTTTTTAAAGCTGCCGAGGCTGCAGCACCTGCTTCAATGATTTTTCTCACTTCCAAAAGATTAACTACATCTCCTTTGTCCATAAGAATTGCCGTAGTGATCGGTGACGATATTTGATCCACTTCAAACCCCTTTATATACGTCCCTTCTCCCTGCTTCATTTCAACAAGCCCCATAGCTCTCAAAGCACTTAATGCTTCCCGGATAGCTGATCGTCCAACTTGAAAGTTTTCTGCTAGCTGTTGTACAGAATCAAGTTTGTCCCCTGGTTTTAATTCTCCTCTTTTAATGGACTCCAGAAGTACTTCTGCAACTTCCTCATAAATCTTTCTCGGTTTTATTCTCTTATACTCCAACCTTAGCACCTCATCGTAATCTAACTAATAAAACATTACTATTATTCTAAACTTAGCTAATTTAACTTAAATTCAATATGAATACATTTAGTATACATGAATCATATCATTAGAAAAACCATTACACTTATTCTATAAAGATTCATTTTAATCACAGGAATACAAGAATGAGTCTAAAAATGTGTATTCCTTTGCAGCTGAGTGGTATAGTCCACTTTTCAACACACACAAGTTAAAAAGTGAAAAAATAGCAATGACGGAAAAATATATATTGTCAAATGATTACGCTTACATTAATATAAAGTCATCTGATGACTGTATGACCGGTTAATCAGTTTTAAACGTGTTTAAATCCTTCCAGTTTTCAGAATAATTAATATTCTGATTCAGTGGGAGATGTAGAAAATACAAAATTAATTAAGGGGACGAACAAATGGGAATTGGAACACTTTCACTAATTGCGTTATTACCTATCGCAGCCATCTTTATTTTTCTAGTTATATTAAACTGGCCGGCTAACCGCGCCATGCCCGTAGCGCTCATTGTTACCGCAATTACTGCCGTTTTTGCTTGGGGAACAAAAACAAATGTAGTTGCAGGTGCTGCAGTAAATGGTCTAGTACAATCTATAGAAATCATTTTTATTGTATTTGGAGCCGTATTACTTTTAAATACAGTAAAAGAAAGTGGTGCCATTAACACTATAAGACAAGGATTTATTGATATTTCACCAGACCGACGTATCCAAGCCATCATTATTGCATGGTTATTCGGATCTTTCATTGAAGGTGCTGCTGGCTTTGGTACACCTGCCGCTATTGCTGCACCATTATTAGTAGCAATTGGCTTCCCAGCAATGGCTGCTGTCCTTGTTTCTTTAATTATTCAAAGTACTCCTGTTTCTTTTGGAGCAATTGGAACGCCTATTCTCGTTGGTGTAAATGGTGGTTTAGCCGATCAAAAAAGCGTATTAGATGCGATTGGAAGTACGTCATATGCTGATTATTTACTTCAAATAACAACAAATGTAGCAATGTTCCACGGAATTGTCGGATTTTTGATTCCTTTAATTATGGTTGCCATGTTAACAAGATTCTTTGGTAAAAATCGTTCCTACAGAGAAGGATTAAAAGTATGGAAGTTTGCCTTATTTGCGGGTATTGCCTTTACACTTCCTTATTACATCATTGCTCTAGTTTTAGGACCAGAATTCCCTTCTTTAGTTGGTGCTTTAATAGGTTTATTAATAGTAGTACCAGCCGCAAAAGCTGGCCTTTTCCTTCCTAAAAAGGAAGAAACATTTACTTTTGAAACTCGTGATAAATGGGAAGAAGAATGGATTGGTCGTGCAAACAACGAGCCTGCTAAAACGCATGAAGGAAACAAAAAAATCTCATTATTTATGTCATGGTTACCTTATGTTTTAGTAGCTGTTATTCTTGTAATTACACGAATTATGCCTGATATAAAAGCTCTTATTACCCATCCAAGTGTAACTATCCAATTTGATAACTTGTTTGGTTCAGGTATCGGAGCAAAATCAACACCGTTATATTTACCAGGATTTATTTTCTTAGTAGTATCCCTTATCACATATTTCTTACATGGAATGAAAATTTCCGATTATACAAAAGCATGGAAGGATTCATTCTTTACAGCTGTAAGTGCGGGTACTGCTTTAATCTTTGCCGTACCAATGATTAAAATATTCTTAAATACAACACTAGATCCACAAGTTGTATCAGAAACAGTTAGCCATTTAGCAGGTAAAAATATGCCACTCGTTCTAGCTGAAGGTGTTTCTAATATTGCGGGAGGACTATGGCCAATCTTTGCGCCAACTATCGGTGCATTAGGAGCCTTCATTGCAGGAAGTAATACATTTAGTAATATGATGTTTTCTTTATTCCAATTTGGAACAGCCGAAAGTATTGGACTCGGTGCTACAGGTGCCGCGTTCGTAGTTGCCCTTCAAGCCATCGGTGGTGCAGCTGGAAACATGATTTGTGTTCATAACGTAGTGGCTGCTTCAGCAACTGTTGGACTTGTTGGTAAAGAAGGAGCACTAATAAGAAAAGCACTAATTCCAATGAGTTACTATGTTTTAGCAGCCGGTACTCTTGGAATGGCTATCATTGCAGACGGATTTAATGCTTGGTTTATCGCTTACGGAGCAATCGTACTAATCTACATCTATTACTTTGTTTCTCATAAAGGAAAACCAGCCAATCTAAAAGGCCAGAATTTATCAGCTTAATAACTTTTAGGGGAGGACTACAAGTGGTAGACCTCCCCCTTTTCATTATATATAGAAGCTATTTCTCCCCTTCCATTCACCTTACTATGTTTTCCCTTCACCCAACTTGGCTAAAATGTGATAAAATGGGATGTTGCTTAAAAAATTTAAGCAACTTAATAGATAATTTATCATTCCTAACAGAAGGAGTTTATATATGAAAATAGTTGTAACCACATTAAATGCTAAATATATTCATACGAATATTGCTATTCGTTATTTAAAAGCGTATGCCCAACCTGAATTTGACGTTGAGCTTACAGAATATACAATTAAAGATCCAACCATGAATATTGTTACAGATTTAATCAAGAAAAAGCCAAATATCATTGGTTTTAGCTGTTATATCTGGAACATTGAAGAAACCATCAAAGTGGTAAAAATGATTAAAAAAATCGATCCATCTATTTTGATTGTCATTGGTGGTCCTGAAGTAACCTACGATGTTCACGAGTGGATGGAGAAAGTTCCTGAGTTTGATTTCATTGTCATTGGTGAAGGAGAACAAACTTTCAAACAGTTATTAACTGAACTTGAAAATAACCATGAGATGAAAGCGGTACATGGTATTGCCTATCGTAAGGATGATCAAATTGTCATTAATCCTCAACGAAATAAACTCGATTTACGTGAACTTCCATCACCATTTCATTTTGAAGAGGATATTCCCCATTTAGGGAAACGAGTGACTTACATTGAGACAAGCCGTGGTTGTCCATTTAGCTGTCAATTCTGTCTTTCTTCTATTGAAGTAGGTGTAAGGTACTTTGACCGTGAAAAAGTAAAAGAAGATATTCGTTATTTAATGAAAAACGGCGCAAAAACGATTAAATTCGTTGACCGTACGTTCAATATTAGCAGAAGCTATGCACTTGAAATGTTTCGTTTCTTAATCGACGAACATTTACCTGGAACAGTGTTTCAGTTTGAAATTACTGCAGACATCATGAGACCAGAAGTTATCGAATTTTTAAATAAAGAAGCCCCTGCTGGATTATTCCGTTTTGAAATCGGGGTGCAATCAACCAATGATCCTACCAATGAGCTTGTTATGAGAAAACAGAACTTTGAAAAGCTGACACGTACAGTTACTTTAGTGAAGGAAGGTAAGAAGATTGACCAGCATTTAGATTTAATTGCGGGCTTACCAGAGGAAGATTACCATACCTTTAAGAAGACTTTTAATGACGTATTCGCACTTAGACCAGAAGAACTGCAGCTTGGATTCCTAAAAATGCTAAGAGGCACAGGTCTAAGATTACGAGCGAATGACCATAAGTATATTTATATGGATCATTCTCCGTATGAAATTCTAGGAAATAACGCATTGTCTTTCGATGATATTATTCGAATTAAACAAGTGGAAGACGTTCTTGAAAAATATTGGAACGACCATCGTATGGATCATACTATTGAGTATTTAGTTACAAAAGCCTTTCCATCACCTTTTGACTTCTTCCAAGACTTCGGTTCCTATTGGGAAGAAAAAGGCTGGGAAAGAATTGGTCATCAGTTAGAAGATTTATTTAAACGCTTGTATCAATTCCTTGCAGAAAAAGGGATTAATGATCTAGATATAATTGCTGATTTAATGAAGTTAGATTATTTAACGAATTCAAAATATAAGCCAAGAAAGCCTTGGTGGGATTTAGATTTTGAAAAACAAGAAAAGTCCGCCATCTACCAATCTTATTTAGAAACCCCTTCACAACTTGGGGCTGATTTTGAAGGATTAAAATTATCGGAAAAAGACCTTTATAAACATACCGTACTTGAAAAAATGACGATTCACCTGAAGGTGTATTTAGAGACGGGCGTAATTAAGCGTGAACCTTCATGTATGTTAGCGTTCTTTAATCCATCGAATGAAAAAACCATCATCTTTGGTACCACGCTAAAAGCAACAGTAAAATAAGTAAGAGCCGGCCAAAAAGCCGGCTTTTTATTTATTTCTTTTTATTGTTTTTTCTATTAGCGTTTTGGTTCATAAAAGGAACTTCATAATTTTTCGCTGCATTTAAATCACCAAATTCTATTCCAAACTCTACATTAGCAGCGTCTTTCTTGTCATTCCTTTTTCCCATTATGCTCGTCCCTTTCTGCCTTGCTTGGAATTTCTATTGGCACCCTTCATCATATTCTCACCTGAACTAAACTCAGCAGAGAATTCAGATTCTTGAACATTCTTTTTCGGTGTTTTACTATATTTTTCAACAGCGTTAAATTCTGCTTTTCTTTTAGCCATAAGTTTCGCCCCCTATTTAAAAATAAGAAACATTTATATCTTTCACTAGGCCACAAATAAATACACTTCCTAATTTTTCAACCAGTAATGTTTCATAAAAAACCTTTTCGAACAAAAACTAATTGAAACGAGGATAAAGGGTGACTTTTATGACCAAAAAGAAAAAAGAACTAAAAGACAAAGTTACTTTAGACGAAACGATGCCACATCAAATTAGTGCACCAGACTTTAAAGGAACAGGAATTAAAATGGAACCTCCATTTATTAACTCTCATGGTGTCGTTATCGGGGACAGTAAATATTCTTCTCCTAACTCACCTTTAGAACAATGGTCGGAAGATACAGACCCTGCGATTATGTCTGGTGATGAGTGGGTTCATCCTACAAATGATATTGGCTGGAACACGACAGAAAACAACGAGTTACTAGAAAGCAAAAAGCGACCTAAGGGATATCCATTTATGCATCCAACAAAAGATGTAAGCCAAGGTACAGATTAAAAAAATCCAGGATGCATTCCTGGATTTTTTTCGTTTACCCAATGATAACTCTTTCCTTTGGGTAATGATATTTAGCTTTAATCTCTTTGCCTCTGATCATAAATAAGAACGATACAAGGCCGATCCTACCAATAAACATTAATAACATAATGACACATTTCCCCACAGAGGAAAGGTCTGCTGTGATCCCCATTGACAATCCTGTCGTACCGAAAGCAGAGCACACTTCAAATAATAACTCCAAAAATGAATGGCTTTCTGTTATAGATAAAGTCACCATTGAAATAAAACAAAGTCCAACTGCCAGCATCGTAACGGCCAATGATTTCATAATATCGTCTTCGTGGATTTCACGTTTAAATACTTTGATATGGCGGTTTCCTCTAGCGAAGTGGTAAATAAAAAGCATATTCAACGCAAACGTAGTTGTTCGTATTCCCCCACCCACTGAGCTTGGGGAGGCACCAATAAACATCAATCCGCTCATAATTAATAAAGTGGGTGCAGCAAATTCACTAACATCAATGGTTGCTAGCCCACCACTCCTAGTTGATACGGATTGGAAAAACGCATAGAAAAACGCTTTATGCCAAGACTCTCCTTGAAAAGTATTTCTAAATTCAAGTAATAAAATTAATATCGTTCCAATGACTAATAAAGAAGCAAAAGTGACAGTTGTTAACTTAGTGAATAGAGAAAAACGAAAATTTCCTTCTCGCTCTTTTGGAAATAAGAATTGCTTTAACTCGATAAGTACTGGAAACCCAATTGCTCCAAGGGTAATCAATAAAATATTAATTAGTTGAACAAAATAGTCTCCTGCAAATGGAAGAAGGGATTCCCCAGTTATATCAAATCCACCATTTGTCGTTGCACTAACCGATGCAAACACCCCATGTAGAAAGGCGTCTTTCCAATTAGGATAATAGTTCAAAAAATATAATCCTAAAACGATGGTTCCAATTAGCTCTATTAGGAGGATAATCTTTAAAATATCCTTAATTAGGTTTACCAGACCAGATAGATTCGTTTGATTGTGGTCTACCATAATTAACCGTCTTTCTTTTAAACCAATCTTTCTACCTAGAAGCAACCAAAAGAAAGTTCCTACAGTCATTACACCAATCCCACCGAATTGTAAAACAAATAATAAAACGAAATAACCAAATACAGAGTAGGTTTCAGAAATATTAATAACGGTAAGTCCGGTGACACTAACTGCACTTACAGCAGTAAATAATGTATCAATAAAGGGAATTTCAATACCTGGTTTATGCACCGCAGGGATTCTGAGTAATAATACTGATATAATGACAGCACCCATATAATATCCAACAATCGCTTGAGCGGGTGTCAAGTTATTTAATTTCAATTTTAATGTCGTCCACATGATAGAATCCTTTCACGTCTTTATCTATCCCCTATCATAAAGAATATCCCCCACTATTAAAAGGGTTATGATATATTTATTTAAAGTTTTCCTAAAATCCATCATTATTTACTGGAGGAATTCTTAATGTTGATTCGAGAGCTTGCTGAGAAAATAGTTAACGAGGTCCGAAAACTCCTAGGTGAAGATATTATTGTAGTTGATACAAATGGGATTATTATAGCTAGTACGGATCCTCATCGGATTAATACCTTTCATGAAGGAGCCTTAAAGTCCATTGTACAAAAAGATAAACTGATTATAACGGAAGAAGACGAACATATCTTAAAGGGGGTCAAAGCTGGTATTAATCTACCTGTCTTTTTTAATAAAGAAGTCATCGGTGTCATCGGAATAACCGGTAATCCTGAAAAAGTTTCTCCCTATGGCGAAGTGATTAGAAAAATGACCGAACTTCTTGTAAGTGAAAGTTATTTTACTGAACAGTTTGACTGGCAATCAAGAGCGTATGAAGCTCTTTTATTTGAATGGATACAAATAAAAGAATGGAACCCTACTTTTATTCATAAAGCGACACTTCTTAACGTAGACCTAAATGTAAATCGCAGGGTCGCCATTGCTGAATTTACTCAAGACTCTTTCCTTCCTCATCGTGATATTTGGTTGTCTGTTTTTTCCTGGAATGAGAAAAGTAAAGAAGACCTTATCGTTCGCCTTGGTAACAATAGGATTATTTATCTATTATCTGACCAAGAAAGTCTCAGATTTACTAAAGAGAAGCTATCACGTTTTCAAAAAATGCTAAATGAACATCTACAAGTAAATGTAAATATCGGCGTCGGCTCCGTAACCCCACCCACTCACTTAAATCAGACGTATCAACAGGCTGAAAGAGCGCTAAATTCTAGTAAAATTGAAAATGAAATTGTTTATGATGAAGAATTAACTTTAGAAATGATTATAGAAGAAATCAAAATGGAAACAAAATTAGATTTTATCGAAAGGACAATCGGAACATTTGTAGAGGATCATGAACTAATTGAAACACTAAAGACATTTTTTGAAGAGGATTTATCTTTGAAAAATACAGCTGAATCTCTTCATATTCATATTAATACCCTACATTACAGGCTCAAAAAAATCATGGATTTATCAAATCTAAACCCTAGAAAAACAGAGGATTTGTTTAAACTGTACCTCTCTACTCTTTTTTTGGATAAACATCTAAAAAATTAACAATCTTCCCCTTTATTTTTGTTTTAATATACATGGCGGGCCATCCCGCTTTTTTTTATACTTAATATATTAACTATGGAAAACAAAATTGAAGGTTGTTATATAGCGTGATACAGGGGGAATTTTACATGCTAAATGCAAATGTAAAACATTCATTCATCAAGGTTGTAGGAGAGGAAAATTTTGAAGATAGTAAGGCTGGCAGACTTGTTTATTCTTATGATGCAACACCTAATTTTCAGTCTATGCCAGACGCTGTTGTAAGTCCAAGAAATAAACAAGAAGTTGCGAAAATTGTTAAGATTTGTAACGAAAATTCTATTCCCATCGTTCCTAGAGGCTCCGGAACAAATTTATGTGCCGGTACCTGTCCAACTGAAGGCGGCATCGTATTATTATTTAAACATATGAACAAAGTGATTGAGATTGATGAAGAGAATCTAACAGTCACTGTGCAACCAGGCGTTATAACTCTAGATATGATAAATCAAGTGGAAGCAAAGGGGTTGTTTTATCCGCCAGATCCAAGCTCCATGAAGATTTCTACGATTGGTGGAAATATCAATGAAAATTCTGGTGGTTTGCGTGGATTAAAGTACGGTGTCACTAGAGACTATGTTATGGCATTAGAAGTAGTTTTGGCTAATGGTGATATTATTCGTACAGGTGGAAAACTGGCTAAAGATGTAGCCGGTTATGATTTTACCCGTTTATTTGTTGGCTCAGAAGGTACACTTGGAATTATTACTGAAGCAACTCTTAAATTAATACCGATGCCAGAAACGAAAAAGACCATGCTTGCCCTTTACCAAGATATTGAAGCTGCAGCTAAATCAGTTTCTAAGATTATTGCTAATAAAATTATACCAACTACATTAGAGTTTTTAGATCAACCCACGCTTGTTGTAGTAGAGGCACACGCACAAATCGGATTACCTACAGATGTTAAGGCTGTCCTTCTCATTGAACAAGATGGACCGCCAGAAGTTGTTGAACGTGATATGTTGAAAATGGAAGAGATTTGTAAAAAAGAACAGGCAATTTCCGTAAAAGTCGCTGCGTCTGATGAAGAAGCCGAAGCCTTAAGAACAGCAAGACGTTCTGCTTTATCAGCACTTGCGAGACTAAAACCTACTACTATTTTAGAAGATGCAACTGTTCCTCGTTCTGAGATTGCTAAAATGGTAAACGGAATAAACGAAATTGCTAAGAAATATGATTTAAATATTTGTACATTTGGTCACGCTGGGGACGGAAATTTACATCCTACTTGCCCAACAGATGCTAGAGATCATGATGAAATGGAACGTGTGGAAAAAGCGTTTGAAGAAATATTTGTGAAAGCAATCGAGTTAGGCGGAACCATCACAGGGGAACATGGAGTCGGTGTCATGAAAGCACCTTATCTAGAGCTAAAATTAGGAAAAGAAGGAATTGCTGCTATGCAAGCTGTAAAAAATGCTCTTGATCCTAACAACATTATGAATCCTGGCAAGGTGTTCGCTAAAGATAGTAGAAAACGCGTGGTGATTACAAAATGACAACATTGAAAGAGCAACAAGTGATACAAGAGGAATTTAAAGCACGAATGGATGAAGATGAACTTTTGAACTGTATGCGATGTGGTTTTTGTTTACCATCTTGCCCTACCTATGTAACTTCAGGTTTTAAGGAATCCCATTCACCACGCGGCCGTATTGCCTTAATGAAGGCAGTAGTTGATGGCTTAATAGAACCAGATGAAGATGTAGAACGCTCGCTTGATCTTTGTTTAGGTTGCCGTGCTTGTGAGCCTGTATGTCCTTCTGGAGTAAAATATGGACACTTATTAGAAGAAGCACGTGATATTATTAATCAAAATAAGAAACATTCTTTACCTGTTCGGGCAGTAAGAAAAGTGGTATTTGAAGGATTATTTCCACACCAAAACAGAATGAAAGCTGTGACTGGTTTATTAGGATTTTACCAACGTTCAGGACTACAAAAAGCGGTTCGTTCAGTCGGTTTCATGAAGCTGTTTCCGGAAAACCTTGCTACAATGGAAAAGGTGTTACCTAAAGTCCCTACAATAAAAGAAATGAACAATCGACCTGAATTTGTTGCCGCAAAGGGTGTTGTAAAGAAGCGAGTGGCTTTCTTTTCTGGTTGTTTAATGGATACCATGTTTTTAGATACTAATAACGCGACATTAAAGCTATTGCAATTAGCAGGTTGTGAAATTGTTATTCCAAAAAATCAAAATTGCTGTGGTGCTCTCCATGGACATAGTGGAGAAAAAGAGGGTTCAAAAGAGCTTGCAAAGAAGAATATCCAAGCCTTTGAGGATTTAAATGTAGACTATATTATTACAAATGCTGGTGGTTGTGGTGCGTTTTTAGTTGATTATGACCACTTACTTAAAGATGATTCAGTCTGGAAGGATAGAGCCAAAGCCTTCAAAGATAAAATAAAAGATATCACTGAAATTTTATACGAAGTTGAATTTCATAAAAAACAAACCTTAAAGCTTCCATACCAAGTAGTTACGTATCAAGATTCTTGTCACTTAAGAAACGTTATGAAAACAGCCTCTGCTCCTCGTGTTCTTCTAAAAGCGATTGAAGGAATTGAATATAGAGAAATGAAAGATGCAGACCGTTGTTGCGGGTCTGCGGGGATCTATAATATTGTTGAGTCGGAAATGTCGATGCAAATTCTTGACCATAAAATGGAGCAAGCAAAGGCTACTCATGCCAATACGATAGTAACAGCTAATCCAGGCTGCTTATTGCAAATGAAATTAGGAATTGAAAGAGAAAATTTAAGTCAAGAAGCTAGAGCTGTTCATATTGTGGATTTGTTGTTAGAAGCAGTGAATGAGGTTCCTACTTTAAATTAAAATCTTACAAGAGCTGATTTATTCAGCTCTTTTTTATTGGAAGAATTAAATTCTATACGAAAACATTACCACTAATAAATATCTCTATACTTCTAATAATAACTTATACAGAGACATACTCTGTAACCTTTTATAAGGAGATGAATGATATGGCAAGGAGCAGCAATAAGTTATTAGTTCCTGGTATTGAGCAATATTTAGATCAAGTTAAATATGAAATCGCCCAAGAATTTGGCGTTAATTTAGGTTCAGACACAGTATCTCGTGCAAACGGTTCAGTTGGCGGAGAGATTACTAAAAGACTTGTTCAACAAGCACAGGCTCAATTGTCTGGACGCAACCAATAAAACTAAATATAAATGGCAAAAAAGTCCGGATTTAATTTCCGGACTTTTTCTTGTTATCCCAAACTTTATGCTTTTTCACATTCTTGTTGTGCTGAATCCTATTATGTTTTCCGTTATTTTTTCGAGGTACGCTTTTATATACATGTTGCTTTTGGTTTTTGTTTATAGAATGTCTAAAATTTTTCATTCGATCAATAGCTTTCGTTTCTCTTTGTAAGCGAAAGCCTTGACCATTTGTAGCGTTTTGTCGATTAGCTAGATTATTTTTTTTTTCCTTTAACTGAACTTTTTTCTTCTCTAGTCCAGGTGGGAGCTTTTTTTCTTTGTTCAGGTTTGAATTACCATTAACATTGCCTTTGTTTGACTTAAAACGATTGTTTTGACTATTTATATTTTCGCTCTTATTATTTTGTTTCTTTTCATTAGGGCGTAAGTTTTTGTTTGTATTGTCTAATTTCTCTTTAGATTTGTTATTAGACTTAGATTTTTGTTTGTTAGGAGCGGTATTTTTTGTTTCTACTTTCTTTTCAGGCTCTTTTTTCTTAGTAGGAATAATAATACTAGGTTTCTTTTTGGCCTTTTGTTTCGCTTCGACAAATTTACCAGCAGTCAAACCATTTTCTTTCGCCTGTTCTCTGTCTTTTTTACTGGCTTCAATGGTTTTAACAACTGCCTGCTCCTTACTTGCTCCAGCTTTAATATCATCAACTGTTTTAGCTAATTTCTTTTCAGCTTTTTCTTTTACTTTACCTGTATGAACTGTTCCAATTACAATTTCTTTATGTTTTTGAAGGTATCCCTTTTCCTTCAGTTGAAGGAGAATTTTTTCAGAGACCACTTCCAAGTCTTTCTTTTTCCAATTATCTATTTCTGTAATGATTGATTTTCCATCCTCATTGTATGGTATCAAATCAATTACTTGAAGCTTTTCATTGACCCCCAGCTCCAGGCTCGGATTAATGTCCATAGAGACATACGCATAAACTTCATCATTGTTATTAAAAGATAAGAATGATACAAATACTAAAACAAAGGCTAGAGCTGCTGCTACAATTGACTTCCCTCTAAATGAGTTAAGGATAGAAAAGAACGATTGTTTCCTCTTTTCTTCTACTGGTAATGGAAAGAAATCAATTTCTTGACCTATTTCATAATGATAGTTTTGCTTTCGAGCTTTTAGAAACTCACCTTCAGGGGTTAATAATGTTAAAAAACGTTCATCAACTTCTAAAACAACACCTTTTCTCACGTTTCCAACACCCCTCTAATATAATCCTTTAAGTACACATAATCACCTATCAAAATTAATGACATTGCGATTATATATTTTCTATTTCTCTCTATTGTCTTCCTACTCACATTTACTACACTCTCTAGTTGTTTGATTGGAAGTCTTTTCTTATCTAGTAAAATCTCTTTTAATTCTTGATTATTGACAATGGTATTTGCAATCTCCATTGCATTTTTTCTAGCATCTGCATGCTTTGGTGATTGTTCTACTAATTCCTTGAATGTTAAATCAAATTGACGAAGCACCATTGTAAATTGAATGATTTCTTCTCTTCGACGTTCTTCCTCCGTCTTTTTCTGATACTCATCAATTGATAACTCTGCTTCGATGGAAGATTGTGAGCTTTCTTCTTCAGGATCTTCATTTGTCATATCGAAGCTTAAGTTCTGGTGCTTTGACTGTTTTCTAATGTAGTCGATGACTCTTCTCTTTACCAAAACCTCAGCAAAGCTAATAAGTGAACTTCCTTTATCAGAACTATATTTTTGTATCGCTTCGTTAAAAGCAATTAGTCCAATACTAAACTCATCATCGGTTTCATGGATATATCTCTTACAAACAGAGGAGACGGTCTTAGCGATAAATGGCTTATAAGAATCGATTAGCTCATTATGTAGTCTTTCGTCTCCCTGTTGTATCAAGTGTACTTGTTCTTCAAGCGTTTTTTTCTTTTTCTTGGCCATAAACAATAGACCTAACACAGCCTCACCCCACATCACAATATATCATACGCTATATTGTCATGTTTTTTAAGGGTAGGTTTTTGGAAAAAGAGAAATGAATTTAATTATTCTCTGTCTTTATTCCCGTGCTTTTTATTTTCATGACCTTTTCCCTTGTTTTCTTCTCTCTTTTGCTTAGCTGCTTCTCTTTTTTGTTCCTGCTTAGCTTTAACTTCATTTTTCTTAGCTTCAACTTTTGCTTTTACTTCAGCTTTCTTCTTCTCTACTTTTTCTTTTACTTCTTTTTTCTTTTGTTCAACTCTTGCTTTGTTTTCTTCTTTCTTTACAGCTTTTGCTTCTGCTTTAGCTAACTTAGTTTCAGCTTTTAACTGGGCTTTTGCTTCTTTTGTTGTTTCTTTTTCAACTTCGTCTGTCTCTTTGTTTGTATCAGTATCAGTACTTGTTTCAGTTACAACACTAGTCTCTTTGTTTTCTTCTTTTACTTCTGTTGTGTTTTCAACATCTGTTTTCGTTTCATCTTTAACTTCTGTGGTAGCTTCAACTTCTTTTTCTAGATCATTTCCAAATGCAATTTTATCTACAAGTTGTAATTTACTTGCTAGACGTGCAAGACTTTTTTCGATATTTCTTTTTAAAGCTGCTTTAGCTACTGGGTTTTTCACTTTATTCATTGCCGCAGTCAATGCAATGATATTTTGAGCCATTAATGTTTCTAGTTCCATTTCTGTTTTTTCAGCTACAACTTCTTCTTTTTCTTCTACTTCTACTTCTTTATCCTCTGTAGTAACTTCAACTTTTTCTTGATCTTGATCTTTATCTTCTACTTTAACTTCTGCTTCTTTTTCTTCTTCTTTATCTTCGTCCTCTTTAGCTACTACATCTTCTTTTACTTCAGTTTCTTCTTCTACTTCAGTTTCTTCTTTTTCCACATCTTCTTTTACTTTTGTATCGTTGATGATAGCAATTGCCTTCTCGATAACCTCAATAGCTTCTTCCTCTTTGCCTTCTGAGATTAACACTTCTGCTTCTGCAATACGCTCAGCCGCAAATTTAGCAAGTAATTCTGCTTCCTTTGCATCATCAAAAGTAAATGCTAGTTTAATTTTTTCTAAAGCAATTTTTGCAAAATAGAAGAAGTTACCTGGAACTAATGATGGTGATTTTTCTAATTCTTCAATTTTGCCTTCAGCTTCTTCAATTGCTTTTTCTTGATCTGCTGTTACCGTTACTTCTGCTTCTGTGTTATCCGTTGCTGTTACATCGTTATTAACTTCAACCGTTTCATTATTTTCACTGTTATTCTCTGATGCATATGCTAAAGTTGATGAGAAAGTAAATGTTCCTGCAATTACTACTGCTAATGTGCTTTTTACGATTTTGTTCATGTCAAAGTTTGTCATTTTCATTTTTAATTTCACCTCATGTATTTTTCAAGCGGCCGCTTTTTCATTAAATCACTACGCTACCCTATTGGGGGTTTGTGGGGGTGAAATAAAAAAAGAATTTTTCTTCGTTAGATTTTATGACAAATTTTTTACAAGAAAGACGCTAACCATGGGCTTTCAAAATCTTTTTGTAAGACATTTGGTTATAATTACCACTATAGAAACAACAAAAAAGACCAGCAGCTATTGCTGTGGCCCTTACGCATTTTAGGTTCTAGTGGCAGCTTGTGCTTCTTTATTTGAGAAGAAATAGCCTCCTGCAGCTATTCCTACTAAGATAATCCAGAAAGTTAACTTCCAAGGTGTTGATTCAGGGAAATGTTCATCAAGTATACCAACATCAGGGTGAGCTAACGTAAATACAGCAAGTTTCACACCAACCCATCCTACAATTAAAAAGGCAGCTGTTTCGAGACTTGGTCGAGTATGCAGCAATTTAACAAACCAAGTGGCAGCGAAACGCATGATAATTAAACCAATTAATCCACCTAAAAACATGACTATGAATTGACCTCCATCAATTCCACCAATCGTAAACCATCCTGTTGGAGTTAAAGTTACGGCCAAAGCAACCGCTGCTAGCATTGAATCAATCGCAAACGCAATGTCTGCTAGCTCGACCTTTAATACCGTAACCCAAAAAGAAGATTGTTTTTTCCCTTTTTTCAAATTTTCATTTGCATCAATATCTTTTTTACCTTTATATTTGCCATATAAATTGTGTATGGCTATATACAATAGGTAAAGTGCCCCTAATGCTTGTACCTGCCATACATCTGCTAATAATGATATTAAAAACAAGGATAGAAAGCGGAACACAAAAGCTCCTAGTAATCCGTAGAAGAGTGCTCTTTTCTGTTCCTCTGGTGGTAAGTGTTTAACCATTACTGCTAGTACAACAGCATTATCCGCAGCTAATATTCCTTCTAATCCCACTAATACGATTAATACCCAACCATATTCTAAAAGCATTGCAGCATCCATTGTATTCGCCTCCATTTATTAATATTTCTATATCTAAATAGAGTAGGCACTGTAATTGTTGGAAATTAAAATTCTGACATTCTTTGCCTTAACTAGAAAGAACCTCTAAATAGTTTAGAGGTTTTTCATGCATATGTATTACTACGTCTTACTTTTAATATAATATATCTAATAATAAATCCAACCATTAATCCAGGGATTATGGATAACATAGGGAGAAAGACTGGTCCAAATAGAACCCCAAAAATTTTAAGTTGTGTAGAGTACATTAGTCCTACGGTAATAAAGTATGCTCCAAAGACAAAAGGTAAAAATGATAATTCTTCATTTTCTGGCATAGCACTCCGGTAGGCATCCCACATGGCAAACATGTAAAGACAGGGATAGAACATTAGCCATTGAAAATCCAGTACCGCTATAGCCTCTTGAATGTTTCCCTGGAAGCTATTCATAATGGCTAAATTAAAACGACTAAAAACATTAATCAAGAATTCTAACGTTACTAAAGATATTCCTTTAAGGAATTGTCCCATTAATAATTGACTAAATCCAGGTAAAGCAATACTCCATAATACAGCTTCTAATTTACTCATTTTTTTCATCCGAATCACCAGGGTCCATTTTTAAGAGGCTCATTTTTCAAAGGTCTTTACTCTCATACTTTTTGTTCATGAAGCATTTGGTTATACAACATACAATTCTTTGTTCACTTTTATAAAGATAGAATGCTCCTATTTCCCAATAATTATCAATCAATAACAAAACATTTTTCCTACAGATTTCGACATACACAAATAAAAGCCAGGAAACCTTATTGAGAGTTCCCGGCTTTATAAACTAGATCGCTTTCCATTTAAAAGAGCAACACACTCCGATTATCACTCTTTGTTCTTCCCTTGTTTGTTATCTTTTACTAATAGTAATAAATCTTCAAGCATTTGTGTCATATCTTCTCTACTGTAATTGCGGTTATCACCTGAAGGTAGTAATTGTTCTTGTTGTTCTTGTTGTTCTTGTTGTTCCTGTTCTTCTGATCCCTTTCTATCCTCTACTTTTTCTTCCAACAAATAAGCTGGAATCAGATGCCCATCAGGTGTTGCATAAAGTTTGTTCATTCTTCTAGTCTCTTTATCGAAGAAGCTGTAGACAATCGGAATGATATACAATGTTAAGAAAGTACTACTGATTAAACCCCCAATTACTGTAATTCCCATTGGTTGGTTTATTTCAGTGCCTTCCCCAATCCCAAGTGCAAGTGGGATTAAGCCTAAAATAGTGGTTAAAGCTGTCATAAAAATGGGACGAGCACGATCCTTGACCGAACTTACTATTGCATCATACGATTTCATTCCCGCTTCTTTCTTCTGATTAATATAATCAACAATAACAATCGCGTTATTCACAACGATACCCGCTAACACAATGATTCCAATGATGGCTGTTAAGCTAATTGGCGTTCTAGTGATGGTTAAAGCAATAGCAACTCCTATAACCATAAGTGGAACTGTAAACATAATGACTAAAGGATACTTAAAAGATTCAAATTGGGCTGCCATTACAATGTAAATAAAGACAATTGCTAGTACAAACGCTAATAACATATCATCCATTGAAGAATCGAGTAACTCTCTGTCTCCACTAAAAACAATTTCGGTTTCATCTGGGAGTTCAAGGTCTGTAATTTCCTTATCTACTTTCTTTGATACAGCACCCATATTAGTTGAATCCTTATATTTCAATGTAAACTGAACAGCATCTTGTTGGTTAATTCGTTGTATGTTTACCGGTCCTTTTCCTCTTTCAATATCTACAACTTGATCTAATGTAATATAGTTTCCGTCAGGCTTTTTAATCAGAAGGTCCTTCAAGTTATCAAGATTCTTCGTAATCTCTTTATCATACTCAACAAATACTCCGTAAATAGTTGAAGTATCTTCATCTATCATTTGTGTCGCCTGATTACCTCTAGTAACGTCATTAACAATCATGGCAATTTGCCCCGGAGCTAATCCTTGCTCTAATGCTTTATCGCGGTCAACAGTCATTTGCACTTCTTCAATTTCATCCATTAAGTCTGTGGTTAGTTCTGTTACATCGTCTAAATCCTTTAAAGCATCGTATATTTGATTAACTGATTTATTTAATCGTTTTTCATTGATGTCTCTTACACTAAAAGTCAGTGTATTCGGACTCGAACCTGAAGAAGATTGTAAATTAAAAGTGATTTCTGCCGATTCATTAACCTTTTGGGCGATTCTTTCCATATCTTTTTTAACACTATCAACAAATTCAAATGTAGACTGTTCTCGCTTGTCAAAGTCTTTCATTTTGACATATAGTTCACCAATGTTCGCATTTCTAGAACCTCGGAATGACCCTTCCTGTGTCGTTCCAACTAAACTTACATATGTTTCTACATCTTCTTTACCCTTTAATTCTTCTTCAAGTGCATCAATTACCTTCTTTGTTTCAGTTAGAGCAGTTCCGTTCTCTAGTTTTATGCGGGCTGTAAAGAAGCCTTCGTCTGTATTAGGTAAAAATTGTGTACCTACAGTTGTAAGACCATATCCCCCTCCGATAAGGAGTGCAAATGTGATGATTAAGACAAAAGCTCGGTTTCTAAGTGACCATTTGATTGATTTCTCAAGTGCTAATAGAAATCCTGAGTTTTGCCTTCTTTCCTCTACATTTTTCTTAGGTGCCTTTAACAAACGACTAGCTAACATCGGAACAATTGTTAAAGCCACGAATAATGAAGCAAATAAGCTAAAAGAAATCGTCAAAGCAAACTCAGTAAATAGCTCACCAATAATCCCAGTTATAAAGACAACCGGTAAGAATACAGCTACAGTTGTTAGAGTAGAAGCGGTTATTGCTGCACCAACTTCTTTCGCTCCATCTCTTGCGGCTTCCTTCGAATCTTTCCCCATTGATAAATGACGATAAATATTCTCAATAACAACAATAGCATTATCGACTAACATCCCTATACCAAGGGCTAATCCACCTAATGTCATAATATTTAAAGTGAAATCTGAAAAGTACATAAGGACGAATGTAACAATGACTGAATAAGGAATAGCAACTCCAATGATGAGTGGACTCTTTACATTTTTTAAAAATAAGAAAAGAATAATCATCGCTAATGCGCCACCAAGAATTAAGGAGTTAGAGATATTCCCGATTGCTTGCTGGATATAATCACCTTGGTCGAAGATGATATCCGATTCTATTCCTTCATACTTTTCTTTTTCTAATAACTTATCTAATTCATTAATAAAGTTTTTTGATACAGCTGCTGTATTTGCATCTGATTGCTGAAGGACACTTAATAAAACAGAGGATTGTTGGTTCGTTCTTGTAATCGTTCGATCATCTTGATTAACAAGCTTAACTTTACTAATATCCTTTAATTTAATTTTCTTTCCATCTAAAGGATTAACCGTTACAGTTAAATTCTTTAAAGTGTCTAATGAATCAACTGTACTTATGATACGAGTAGTTAGTTCTTTACCTTCAGTTAATATCGTATCTCCTGGCAAGGAAATATCATTAGATTGGATTACATCAACAACGTCGGATTGACTTAACCCGTAATCTCGTAATTTTTCTTGATCAAGCTCTACACGAACTTCCTTAATGGAAGTACCTGATAAGTTAACACTGGCAACTCCATCTACTTTCGTTAATTCTAATTTAAGTTGGTCAGCTAATTCTCTTAGTACATCTGCATCTTCTTGTGAACTTAAGGAAAGTTGAATAATTGGAAACTGTGCAAGATCAAACTTTAAAAATCTAGGTTTATCCACATCATCAGGTAAAACAGTTTGATCAATTCGTTGAATAATCTCATTTTGAATGTCATCAATATTTGTAGTCCAAGAAAACTGCATCAATATAAAATTGGCACTTTCTTGTGAGGTTGAAGTTAAGGTTTTAATTCCAGGTAAGGTTGCTAAATTAGCTTCTAATGGCTTCGTTACCTTTTCCATCACTTCATTCGGACTTGCTCCTGGATAAGAGGTTACGACAACACCAACCGGAGGATTGATATCTGGAATTAACTTTAGAGGAATATTCAAAAGGGATACGGTCCCTAAAATTAATACAAGCATCATGGTTACTAGCGTAAAAATAGGACGCTTAATTGAAAAATTACTTATTTTCATTAATGTAATTTTCTCCTTTCACCTATCAATTAATGACTGACCAGACAGTCAAATCAATTTGAATTTATCATGTACATCCCTACTATATAGAACTAAAAAAACGGTTGCAAGTAAGAGTACTCTCAAAAATAAAACAATCTTGTGAATTCCATTTATTACATTAAGTATCTTTACGCAAACTTAATTAGCAATATATTTAGCCCGTACAACTAAACAGTAATACAATCGACCTAAATTAAAGGCAGTCAAAATTTGACTGCCTTAGTTTCTATGACTAGTTTTTACAATAGAGAAACCTGTTAAACCAAAAAGGATCGTTAATATAGGTGAAAGGAGACAAAAAAACGTAAATGGCAAGTAATCAATGGTTGAAACGCCTAAAACCCCTGTTAAGAATACCCCACTTACACTCCATGGAACTAGAGGATTAATAACTGTTCCTGCATCTTCTAACACTCTTGATAGATTTTTCAAATGTAAACCTGTTTTTTCATATGCCTGCTTAAAAGCATTCCCTGTTAGTAGAATGGATAAATATTGTTCACCTACCAAGAAGTTCAAACCAATGGCTGTAGCGGCTGTCGAGCTAATTAATAAAGGCACTCGTTGAATGGCATCCTTTATGCCTTCTAGTAAAGCAGGAAGAATTCCAAGCTTAAATAACAAACCACCCATTGATAGTGACAGAAGAACTAAAGAAATAGAGAACATCATACTCTCCATTCCCCCTCGCGATAAGAGAGAATCAATTTCTTCCATACCGGTATTTGATTTAAACCCTGAATATAACACTTCCATCATCCATTTCAAACTTATGTCCTTCTGTACAAAAAAACTAATGAAGATCCCTGATAATATACCAGCTGTTAATGTAAAGATAGCTGATACTTTCTTTAAAGCGAGATAGGCAAGAAGGACAAAAGGAATAAGCGAATACCAATGAACGAGATCTAAAGATAGTAGAGCATTTTTTAATATAGATATATTCTCAAAGTTACTTGATTTATTTTGGGGCGAAAGAAGTGCAAATAAAATAAATGAAAAGATAAAAGCTGGCACGGTTGTCCAAGTCATATTTTTTATATGATCAAATAGATCCACTTTTAGTATGGAGGATGCGAGGTTCGTAGTATCTGATAAAGGCGACATTTTATCACCAAAGAAGGCACCAGATATGATTGCTCCTGCCGTTATCGACAGGGACAGGTCTAGCGCTCCACTCACACTCATAAAGGCTACACCTAATGTTGCTGAAGTAGTGAAGGCACTCCCTATACTAACTCCAACGATGGCCGTTACGGTAAATACGATAGCATAGAATAACTTTCCATTAACTACCTCTAAGGCTAAATAGATAAAAGTAGGAATCGTACCGCTCGCCATCCAGCTACTGATAAGCATTCCAATAAAAAAGAATAATATAATGGCACCAATGCCTGATTTAGCCCCCTCCACCATACCTGATTCTAAATCTTTAATCAAAACCTTTCTTATGACCCCATAAAAGAGTAAAGTAAAAATGGAGATGATAATCGGAATATGTGGTACAACCTCAAAATAAATAATAGATAGACTTATACTACCTAAAATAAATAAAGATAGTATTAAAGCTTCTAGAGGTTTTAATTTCAAAACTGCGTGATCTAGTTGCATGTAAAACCCTCCGTAGTATTCAAGAAAATCAAAACATTTAGTATACGTTTTTTGCTTATGTACTTAAACGCTTTTTAGCGTTAAAGTGACTTAGTAAACTATAAAACTCTTTTTACTTAATGTCAAGAAAAATAGGACATGTTCATTTGAACATGTCCTTCATCTTTATGCCTATATCATTTTCTCTAGCACTAATTCATCTTTAATCGGAATACCGTGATATCCAATAAGAGGTATGGACGGCTTTATCTTTCTTGCTTCATCAATGGCATCACATAAAACTTGGACGATACGATAACCTCTTTTTTGGTAAAACTTTATCGCATTTATATTATCATTTGATGTGATTAACGTTATTTTATCCATGTTGGCTTGCTTAGCATCGGTTTCAGCTAATTCCATTAAATTGGAGCCAATCCCTTTGTTTTCAAGGATAGAGTCTAAGGAGATGATTTCTCTTTCGTTCCCCCGATCGACAAAGGTTACTAGTCCAATAACTTCTTGCTTATCCGAGAGACATACATATCCTGGTAATGAATCACACTCGTATACTCCACTTGAAATAACCATCTTTGGACTTCCCCAATGTTCGGTAAAAAAATGAAGTAATTTACTTTTCTCTACTTGTTCTACCTTAGTATATTGCACTCTATTTCCCCCCATATATAAAAATGTTAGAAGGAAGCGCTGGCTTTCCAATGTAATAGCCTTGTGCTAAATCAATCCCTATTTCCCTACAATATTCCAACTCTTCTTTTCGCTCAATACCTTCGGCTAAGACGATAATACCAAGGTCTTTAGCTATCCCCATCACTTGGGCTAAAAATGATTGCTTTTCAGAAATTTGATCACAATGGTCAACATAATGGCGATCAATTTTCACATAATCTGGTTGAAGCATTTTAAGTGTTTCTAATGTCGAAAAACCAGCTCCAACATCATCTAATGCCACCTTCATTCCTTCTCGTTTATATGTATAAAGTATATTTTTTAAATGATTTATATCTTCAATTTTCTCCGTTTCAACTACTTCAAATACAAGGTCTGCCGGGTCAATATTATATTGAGTGACTAAATGGAAAGTGTGCTGTAAGCAAAAATCCGGGTTGTAAATGGTGGATGGTAAGAAATTAATAAAACTCTTTACACCAGGTTGAATAAAGTTTTTTCTTGCTTGAATAGCGACTTCTCTAGCTCTTTGATCTAATAACGAAAGCATTCCTGTTTTCTCCGCTGTTGAAAAAAGCTGACCTGGTGTAATAGAATGATTTCCCCCTGTTCGAAGAAGCGATTCATACCCGTACAGTTCATCATTCTTTTGCAAGCTTATAATCGGTTGGATAAAGCTCATTAACTCTCCATTTTGTATCACGTTTACCACATCACGCTGAACGATTCTCATGAGTAATAGATTAAGAGGGAATGTAATATATGGCCTCTCTTCGGTTGTACTTAATCCACCTTTAATATGCTCAAATAAATCCCCTAACTCTTGCTGTAATTGGAGCAACGACTTCTCTAACTCTTCTAAACTTTCATATGGAAGGTAATACCATTGCCCATTGTGTTTTTCAAGAGGGTGAGGAAGTGGACTCAGTGTTTTAACAAATAGATAGCCCTGATGACCCATATAGAAGGATACACCGCATTCAACACATTTATGATTCAACATGATTGCCGCCCCTTTAGTTTTGTTGTCTTTATTTTAACAAAAGTATTTAGAGTTAGGAAATTAGGAGTGTACATTTTTAGTTCTTTTCTCTTATAACAAGAAAGAAGCCCACATTAAAGGATTTTCCCTTCAAGTGAGCTTCTTTTCTTTATTGATATTGGTCCATAGGGTTAAAAAGTTCTACATCTGGATTTTTCTCTTGGAACCATCTTAAAGCAAAGTCATTTTCAAATAAGAATGCTTTTTTATCATAGCGGTCTTTAACAAGCAAGCTACGGGAGTTAGATAGATTTTCATTAATTTCTTCGTCGTTTTCTATCCAACGAGTAATCTTAGAACCTAGTCTCTCCATTAGTACTTCTGTATTGTACTCGTTTTTCATCCGGTGCTCGAATACTTCAAACTGCAGTTGACCTACAGCTCCTAGTAGATACTCATCCGTTTTAACTGTTTTGAAGAGCTGAATGGCACCTTCTTGTACAAGCTGCTGAATACCCTTATGAAAATGTTTTTGTTTTAACACGTTTTTCGCTGTTACTCTTACAAATAATTCCGGTGTAAATTGAGGGAGTCTCTCGTATTGGAAATTATTTTTTCCAACGGTTAACGTATCTCCAATTTGATAAGTTCCTGGATCATATAGTCCAATAATATCCCCACTAACCGCTTCTTCAACCGTACTGCGGTCATCAGCCATAAACTGTGTTGACTGAGATAATTTTATCGTCTTACCTAATCGAGGAATATTGACCGTCATCCCTCTTTCAAATTTACCAGAACAAACACGTAAGAAAGCAATTCGGTCACGGTGAGCTGGATTCATGTTTGCTTGAATTTTAAAGATAAATCCTGAGAAATCTTCTGATAGTGGATCAATTTCACCTTCTGAAGAGTTTCTAGCTTGTGGTGATGGAGCGAATTGCAGATACGTTTCTAGGAATGTTTGCACACCGAAATTAGCTAAAGCACTTCCAAAGAAAACCGGTGTTAGCTCGCCGTTTGCAATTCTTTCTTTTGAAAACTCATTTCCTGCTTCGTTTAAAAGCATAATTTCTTCTAAAGTTTGGTCATACAAACCTGAATTCTTCAGATTATGCTCCCCATCTATTTCCCCATTTTCATTTAATGGAACATAACGGTGTTCATCATCTACACGGAATTGTTCGATACGCTTGTAAAAACGGTCATAAATTCCTAAGAACTCTTTCCCCATTCCGATTGGCCAGTTCATTGGATATGATTCAATGCCCATTACTTCTTCAAGCTCGGCCAAAAGTTCAAGTGGGGCTCTACCTTCTCGGTCTAATTTATTGATAAATGTGAAGATTGGAATACCTCTCATACGACAAACTTTAAATAGCTTTAATGTTTGCTCCTCAATCCCTTTTGCGGAGTCAATAATCATGACTGCACTATCTACAGCTGTTAATGTACGGTATGTGTCTTCACTAAAGTCTTGGTGACCTGGTGTATCCAAAATGTTCACTCGGCAACCGTTATATTCAAACTGCATCACACTGGATGTAACGGAAATTCCCCTTTGTTTTTCAATTTCCATCCAGTCACTTGTAGCAAATTTTCCTGTCTTTTTCCCTTTAACGGTACCCGCATCACGAATAGCTCCACCAAATAGTAAAAGCTTTTCCGTTAATGTTGTTTTACCAGCATCAGGGTGGGAGATAATCGCAAATGTACGGCGAGTTAATACATCATCCTTAAATTGTTTAGCCATGTAATATTTCCTCTCTTTTTCAGCTTAGGCTGTCTTGCTTTTATAAAATAAAGACCTAATGATCGTTATATTTACCTAACACAACTGTAATGTGAAAACAATCATGCATAAAAAATCTCATAACTTCAATCTTATCTTGATTTTGAGGAGTTTGCAACGTTTGATTTACCTCATCCCTTCATTTTATTCTATATCACCCCAAAAAGAGCCTTATCCTTTTTCAATGGAATTAAAAACGCTTATAATGAATGGGAAAAATAGCATGCATAAAGAAGAGGTGTCAGGATGGATTCTATTACTCACACGCTTTTTGGTCTAGCCTTGTACGGGGCTGTTGATAAAAGAGACATGGATAAGCGGACAAAAACTGCTTTTCTGGTGACCGCAGTTGGGGCAAGTCAAATACCTGATATCGATGTCATCTCTAGATTTTGGGACAATGAAGGCCTATATCAAATGTGGCACCGCGGGATCACCCACTCTATATTTTCAACTCCTATTTGGGCGTTCCTGTTTTATTTTATTAGTAAATTATTCTGGAAAGTAACTGATTTACGTTTGCTATTATTAGGATGGATTGCTGTTGTCATTCATAATACTAGTGATTTATTTAATGCGTGGGGAACCGGTTATTTAGAACCTTTCTCAAACATCAGAGTTACCTTTGGCACCATTCCAATCATTGACTTTGTGTTTTGGGTCATCATAATTGCAGCATTTATTCTATCTAGAAAAAACAACACACGATCGCCTATTTATTTTAGAGCCGCTTGGGCATTCATTATGTTACATATTTTGATTCAATCTACGCAAGGTTATATTCTGTACCAGCAATATGAGGATGACTATGAACAAGTCGCCCTTTCAGCGGATTTTATACCGTGGAATTATTCGGTTATTACAAAGGATAACGATACTGTTAAAATTTTTAAAGATAATTTGTTTCAAAAGAAAACAGAGCAGTATTCACTATCTTCAAGTGAAGAGGCTGATTTAGAAACGTTATTTAAAGAAAAACCAGAAGCTAAGACCCTTTATCAATGGTCTCCATTTGTAGTCATTGTTGATGATGATAACAAACTTGGGATATATGATCCGCGCTTTTATCGAAATGGACAGTCATTCTTGTTTGAGTATATTGAAAAAACTCAGAAGTAGTAAACCTAATAACCACATTTGCGAAACAGCCTTATAATAGCTCCTTATTTTTTATACGCGAGTTATTAATAGTAATTTTGGACAACCTACCTACAGGAAATCATTTTTTGTATTTGAGGTGTAGGTTATGAATATTATCTGGGGTATTTTAGGAGTAATAACTGTCCTCGCATTAGCCTTTTTACTATGCGAAAATAAACGCTCCATAAAACTAAGGACTATTTTAGGTGGGCTTGCTATTCAGTTTGCTTTTGCCTTCCTTGTTTTAAAATGGGAGCCAGGTCAAAAAGGGCTTAATCGTTTTACTATGGTCATTAACGATATAATTAATTACGCGAATCAAGGGATCAACTTCCTATTTGGCGGTTTGTATGCAGAAGGGTCTGGTGTAGGATTTGTCTTTGCTTTTCAAGTGCTTCCTGTTGTAATCTTCTTTTCTGCTTTAATATCCGTTCTTTATTATTTACGAATTATGCAAGTGGTCATAAAAATTATAGGTGGAGCACTTTCATGGTTTCTTGGAACTAGGAAAGCAGAAACGATGTCAGCTGCCGCTAATATCTTTGTTGGACAAACAGAAGCTCCTCTTGTCATTCGACCATACATAAATAATATGACGAAATCTGAGTTATTTGCCGTTATGACCGGTGGGCTTGCATCAGTAGCAGGTTCTGTATTAGTAGGATATTCACTATTAGGGGTGCCCCTGGAATATTTGCTAGCAGCTAGTTTTATGGCTGCTCCTGCAGGGTTAATTATGGCAAAAATGATTGTTCCTGAAACGGATCAATCAGAGGAACCAAAAGAGTTTGAAATGGAGATGGATAAAGATTCAACAAACGTAATTGATGCAGCTGCAAGAGGGGCTAGTGTTGGACTACAATTAGCTTTAAATATTGGTGCCATGCTTTTAGCTTTTATCGCTTTAGTTGCACTAATCAATGGACTACTAGGGTGGTTGGGCAGCTTGTTTGGCTTTTCAGGAATTTCCTTGGAGATGATTTTAGGCTATCTTTTCTCACCTATCGCATTTGCTATCGGTGTTCCTTGGGATGAAGCTATCATCGCTGGAAACTTTATTGGCCAAAAGCTCATTTTAAATGAATTTGTGGCTTACTCAGCTTTCGCTCCAGAAATCCCGAATTTATCTCCAAAAACCGTGGCGATTGTAAGCTTTGCTTTATGTGGATTTGCCAACATCTCATCTATGGCCATTTTATTAGGAGGATTAGGTAACTTAGCACCTAGTCGAAGAGCAGACATTGCCCGTTTAGGAATTAGAGCTGTCATTGCTGGTGCCCTCGCTTCCTTACTGAGTGGTGCAATTGCTGGAATGTTGTTTTAGCCCGTAAATTCTCCTCATTGTGATACAACAAAAAACGCTTGAAAAAACATTCCCAGTTATACTTCAAGCGTTTTTTCTTTATACACTCTCACAAACCAAGCTGATTATTTAATTCCACTAGTAATTCCCTAATTTTTCTATTGTGAATGACTTCATCAGCATACGCATCGAGTTCTGTTGGCTCCATGTTAATGATGACAAGCTTTGCCCCCATTTGCTTAGCTACTAAAGGAAATTGATTAGCAGGTGTGACACTTAGTGAAGAACCCAAAACGATAAACAAATCTGCTTTTTCTGATTCTGTAACGGCAAAATCGAGGGCCTCTTCAGGAAGCATTTCTCCAAATAAAACAACAGATGGTCGTAAAACTCCCCCACATTCGCATGCAAATTGTTCCCTTAAATATTCTTCACTCGAATACGACTTTCCACAGTTCTGACAGTGAACCTTTTGCAACGTTCCATGTAATTCAGCCACTTTTTTGCTACCAGCTTGTTGATGGAATCCATCTACGTTTTGAGTAATAATACTTTGGATTATAGCTTTCTCTTCCCATTGGGCTAGAATTTTATGACCAATATGCGGCTTACATTCATTTAAGCCAATCACTCGATGACGATAAAACTCAATAAACTCATTTACATTTTCATTTAAAGCTTTCGTGCTAGCAAATTTACTTGGATCCTTTTGCTTCCACATTCCAGATTGAGAAGATCTGAAATCGGGTAAACCACTTTCTGTAGACATCCCAGCACCTGTTAATAAAACCGTATGATGAGATTCCTTTAACCATTTTAATAACACTAAAAATACCTTCTTTCTATTAAAATGAACCTCTTGCTAGAAACAAGAGGTTCGTTCATATTAAGACTTTGTCTCCAATAAGGTATCCATAACCATACCTTTCATGCACTCCAATATATTTTGGTATGGGTATTCCTTATATAGCACAGCTTGGACAGTAGCACCATCAATGATCGTCCAGAATAGGTTTGCAACCATAATCGGATTGATATCCTTCTTGAATTCTCCTGTTTTCACACCTTGTTCTACAATCTTTGTTACGAAATCAATAAAAAACCTGTTTCCTCTCTCTTGTAAAAGTAACCGTAAATTTTCATCTCTAGAGGAGTGAAGACGAAATTCATAATGTACCACAATCGTTTCTTTCCTATCTGGATCGAAGGGATCAATAGATATGTATAAGTCAAATAAATATAAAAGTCTTTCAGTTGCTGTCTGAAAAGAGTTTATTTTTTCTGTTAAAAGCTCATTTGTTTCATTCGTTTGTTCATTCATTAATTCTAAATAGATTTCTTCTTTACTCTTAAAATAGTTATAAATAGCACCCTTGCTAATACTTGAATGGGCAACAATATCATCAATAGTTGCGGCTTGAAACCCCTTTTTTGCAAAACAAGCAAGCGCACTATTTAAAATTTCTTTTTTCTTCTGTCGCTTATACTCTTCAGAAACAATAGGGGGCATGTGTTCTCCTCCGTAACTTTGTACAAATTATTTTTTTATTAAATCATAGTTATTAAACAGTCACAACCTTTATTAGAAACGACTAGTCAGTTTAAATTGTACTGAAAATTTTGATTTATTACAATAAACTTCTTTTACAAGTAAAAACATACTTTTAGTAGTCAATTAAAAATAATCTGTTATAATGAGTGAGGAATTAACAATATAAGAATAAATTTCAATTTCTTCACATTGAAACTTATTCAAATAGGTAAGAATAGTAGGGGAACTGGTGTTGCCGGTTGAGATTGCATCCTTTAGTTGCTGACCCTTTGAACCTGATCTGGCTTATACCAGCGTAGGGAACATATTCTAAAAACAGTACATGTCTATTGTTTACGGTATGCGCCCAAAGGTCTTTTCCTTGGGCGCTTTTTGTTTTCCTAGGCTGCTTTAGCCCTTACCTAAGAAATTTTTCACATACATAGGAGGCTCGGTACAAAATGAAAAAAGGATGGTTAGTTGCTTTATGTTCTTTGTTTTTGATAACTGGATGTGCAGGGAATCAAAATGGAGAAACTTCTGAAGGACAAAAAGAAGAGAAAAAATCATTAGAAAAAGTATCTGTTGTTCTCGATTGGACTCCAAATACAAATCACACTGGTTTATATGTTGCAAAAGAAAAAGGATATTTTGAAGAAGAAGGTTTAGACGTTGAAATAATTATGCCAGGGGAAGCAGGTGCTGACCAGTTAGTTGCTTCTGGAAAAGCTGAATTTGGTGTTAGCTACCAAGAAAGTATTACATTAGCGCGTGTGCAAGACGTTCCCTTAGTATCCATTGCCGCAATCATTCAACATAATACATCTGGTTTTGCTTCACCTGTAGATAAAAATATTAAATCGCCGAAAGATTTTGAAGGTAAATCCTATGGTGGATGGGGATCTCCCGTTGAAAAGTCAGTAATTGCATCTCTCATGCAACAAGAGGATGGGAATGTTGAAAAAGTAGATTTCGTTAATATGGGAGACACTGATTTCTTTACTGCCGTAAAAAGAGACATTGATTTTGCTTGGATTTATTACGGTTGGACGGGAGTAGAAGCAGAGCTTCGTGGAGAGGAAATCAATATGGTTTATTTAACCGACTACTCCGAGAAATTGGATTACTATACACCGGTACTCGCTACGAATGAAAAAATGATTTCAGACAATCCAGAGACAGTAAAAGCTTTTATGAAGGCTGCAGCTAAAGGCTACCAATATACAATGGACCAACCTGCTGAAGCAGCAGATATCTTATTAGCCGCAGCACCTGATTTAGATGCAGACTTAGTGAAAAAAAGCCAAGAATGGTTAGCATCTAAATATCAAGATGATGCACCTAGATGGGGTGAACAGAAGCTTGAGGTCTGGGAAAACTACGCCAATTGGATGTTAGAAAACAAACTACTTGAAGGCGAGCTAGATGCGGAAAAAGCCTTTACAAATGAATTTTTACCTGAATAAGGAGGGCTAGTCATGGCAAATGCATTAGTGAGTATTCAAATCATACCCAAAACAAAAAATGGTGAAAGTGTCATTCCATATGTAGATGCTGCAATTTCAGTGATAGAAGCATCCGGCGTAAAGTATGAAGTACATCCTTTAGAGACGACCATGGAAGGAGATCTTCAGGAATTATTTAATATTATCTCGAAAATGAATGAAAAAATGATTGAACTTGGAAGTAGCAACGTAATCTCTCAAGTTAAGGTACTCTATCAACCTGAAGGTATTACAATGGATCAATTGACGGAGAAGTATAAGTAATGAAGGAATTTTTTAAGAAGGGATGGAGACCATTAATGGTTCTCCTCCTTTTGTTCATTATCTGGGAGATTACTGTAAAATTCGCCGATATTCCTAAATGGTTACTTCCCCCACCATCCAATATCATGATGGAAGGATATTCAGGCTGGGAACCGTTCATGCCCCATCTAGTTTCAACCATACAATTAGCTCTATTGGGGTTTATTATTGGATCAGTGATTGGACTAGCGACAGCTATCCTATTGCACCTACTGCCGACTGTTAGGGAATCAATCTATCCTTTACTTATTCTAACTCAAAATGTACCCATTATTGTGTTGGCACCACTTCTCGTTATTTGGTTTGGATTTGGACTGCTACCTAAAATCATTGTGATCACTTTGGTTTGTTTCTTCCCCATCACTGTAGCTGCACTAGATGGTTTTAGGCAAACAGCTCCAGAGTTAAAACACTACATGAACATGGCAGGTGCTACAAAAAGCCAACTTTTTTGGAAACTAGAATGGCCTTATTCTTTACCTTCCATTTTTTCAGGTTTAAAAATATCTGCTACATATAGTGTAATGGGAGCCGTTATTTCTGAATGGCTTGGTGCAAAATTAGGAATTGGTGTCTATATGACGCTTGCTTCCTCCTCTTTTCGGACGGACCGAGTTTTTGTAGCCATTTTTGCTATTATGATTCTTAGTTTATTATTCTTTTTCCTTATTGTTTCAATAGAAAGATATCTAGTCCGCTACCGAGTGAAAGGAGTAGATACGAAAAAATGAATGTATTAACGGTCCATAACTTAAGTAAAAAATTCGATCATCAAGTAGTCATTGAAAATTTAAACTTAGCAATAAAAGAAGGAGAATTTGTCTCTATTTTAGGGCCGTCTGGTAGTGGTAAAAGTACATTTTTCAACCTAGTTGGCGGGATCCTAGCCCCAGACTCCGGTTCCATCCTATTAAATGGAGAAACAATCAATGGGAAACGAGGATTTATTAGCTATATGCCACAAACTCCTTCTCTGTTTCCTTGGAGAACGATTCTACAAAATGTATTACTTGGACAAGAACTACATGGAAAAACAGACAAAGAGAAAGCCATCCACATGTTAAATAAAGCCGGATTAGGAGATTATCTCTCTGCCTATCCAGATGAGTTATCTGGTGGAATGAAGCAAAGAGCTGCTTTTATTAGAGCCTTACTTAGCCCTGGTTCAATCATCTGTTTAGATGAGCCTTTTTCAGCTTTAGACGAACTTACTCGCCATGAAATGCAAAACTGGCTTCTATCCATTTTGGATGATTACCGAAAAACAGTTCTCTTTGTTACTCACAACATTGAAGAGGCCCTATATTTGTCGGACCGTATTCTCATACTCTCTGATAAACCTGCAAGCGTGGTCAAGGAAGTGATTGTTCCATTCACAAGACCTAGAGAAGAAAGCCTATTACTAGAGGAAGATTTTTTCAAGTGGAAAAGAGACATCCATCTTGTACTTAAGGGATTAGGAAGTGACTCGAATGGTAAAAATGATTGATTCTCATATCCATTTAGATTTATATCAGGAAGAACAGCTTGAACAGCTTTTAAGTTCGTTGGATTCTATAGAAGCACTTATTACTGTATCCTTTCATCTACATTCTTGTAAAAAAAATCTGCTTATAGCAAGCAAAACTAATAAGATAAAAGTAGCATTTGGATACCATCCGGAGCAGTCTCTCCCCGACGAAGCCTCAACGGAGGAGTTGTTTCAATGGATTAGACAGAATCAGCATCGCATGATAGCAATTGGAGAAGTCGGCCTACCTTACTACTTAAGAAAAGAACACCCTGAACTAAAACTAGAAGGATATGTAGAATTGTTAGAAAGGTTTGTTCTTCTAGCAAAAGAGCTGGATAAACCCATTATTCTACATGCTGTATATAAAGATGCGTCTATTGTATGTGACCTTTTAGAAAAGCATTCTGTTAGCAAAGCTCATTTTCATTGGTTTAAAGGAGATTCAAGCACCATTCGCCGTATGGCTGATAACGGCTACTTTATTTCTGTAACTCCAGATGTATGTTATGAAAAAGAAATACAGGAACTAGTAGAAATGTATCCAATAGACCAGCTAATGGTCGAAACAGACGGGCCTTGGCCTTTCGAGGGACCATTTCATGGTAAAATGACACATCCCGTGATGATTCAATCTTCTATCAGACAAATCTCTGAATTGCTTAATATGTCAGAACAACAAATAGTGACCATTGTTAGAGATAATGTCAGGAGGTTCTTCTGTTTATAATTTTGGGTAAGTAAGAGGCTGGTTAAATCCAAGCCTCTTTTTTTCTAATAAACAGACTCCAAGAGTACATGCAATGATTTGAATATTTAACAAAGCTTTACAAATAATATAACAAGGAAAATTAATGAGAGGATTTGAATGATATGGAGCTACATCATCATCCAAAACTAACTTCAGCGGAAATCGCTAATCTATGGAGTACATACTTAAATGATACAGCCATCATTTGTCTATTAACCCACTTTTCTAAACATACCGAGGACTTAGATATTGAGACAATCGTAAAGAAAACACTTGATATTGCAATTGACCATGTTGAAAAAGTTGGGAAAATCCTAGAAAAAGAGAAAATTCCGCTTCCAAAAGGTTATCCCGTCAAGGAACATGTCAATTTAGATGCACCTAAATTGTACACAGATATATTTTATAGTGATTTCATATATAATGCTTGTCGTTTTGCTCTTGTTTCCCATGTTCAAGCTTTAAATTTGTCGGCTAGAAATGATATTACAGAGCTCTTTCGCTCCTTTTATCAAGACACCAGTTCTTTACTTATAGAAATAATTGAAGTTATGAAAGGAAAAGGGATTTTTATTCGCCCTCCTTACATTCCTTACCCTGAAGAGCGAGATTTTGTTGATAAGCAAAATTTTTTAGTAGGCTGGTTAGGTAAAAGAAGACCACTATTAGCAATTGAAGCTACTAACCTTTTTGATCAGGCTATTTCTAATCAATTAGGAAAAGAACTCCTTACTGGTTTTATCCAAGTAACTAAGGATAAGGAAATAAAAGATTACTTGATAAGAGGGAGAAAGCTAAGCACAGATATAGTACATACTGTTCAAGTTGTACTCGAGGATGAGTTAATTCCAAACGGAATGAAATGGGATTCAAAAGTAACGAAGTCCACCGAGCCCCCTTTTTCAGAACAATTGATGCTATTTACTACAAGTGCATTGAATGCCATAGGGTTGGGTAAAGTAGGATATTCAATATCTATGGCCCTCCGAAGAGATTTAGTTACAAGTTATGTTCAAATATCAAATCAAATAATGTTGTTCTCCGAGGATGGCTCTAATATTCTAATCAACCGAGGTTGGATGGAGCAACCTCCTCAAGTTCCAGATCGCGAAAAATTGTCTGAAGAAAGGTGACTAATCGCTCCATTCTCGCGGAGCTTTTTGCCACTGAAAAAGCGACCATCAAAATTATGGTCGCTTCTTTAGATATTTCATAGCTTCTTCGAGACTTCCAAATAGAATTTTTCACTTCACTTTCTACTTGCAGAAGTTATTGGCTAATCCATTCAATCCTCTCTCGATTTTCTAATTTAACAATAACTTTTTTTGATCGATAAGTTCTTTAAACTCCAGATCTAATTGATGATACTTTTCATCTCCTGGAGTTAGTAAACTTAATTCTCCTAGGATAGCGGTTATACGGTTATTAATAATCATGAGCTTTTCATCAGCCGATTCTTTAGTTTTATCCTTTATTTGATATTTATTTTGGTTATACTCTTTTAAACCCGTTTCCACTCGGATGATTTTCTCATCTTTAAAAACTAATAACCTGTCACATAGCCTCTCGAGAAAATAAGCATCATGAGAGACAACTAAGATAGTACCTGTAAATTCAGACAATGTATCTTCTAACTGTTCCCTACTAGGAAGGTCTAGATGGTTTGTCGGCTCATCCAATATTAATACATCGTACTCTTTCATTAATATGTCTGTTAATTTAACACGGATTCTTTCTCCTAGACTTAACTGTTTTATTTTTTGGGCAATTTTTTTCTCGCTTAAACCTAAATTAGCTAATATTGTTCTAGCTCGAAAAATATCCTCCCTCAATGTTAAGTTCAAAGCCTCTATTACTGTTAAGTCATCTATTAGATCGTGTACATCCTGGCTTAAATAAGCTATTTTTAGTGATTCACTTTTCCAAAGGTCACCTTCAGTAACACTCTCTTGACCAAGTAACATCTTAATCCAAGTGGTTTTTCCCGCTCCATTATCACCTATGATCCCCATACGTTCCCCATGCTTTATATAAAAATTACAATCAGAGAAAATGGTCCGTTCATTAAAACTTTTCGAAAGATGAATCGCTTCAATTAACCTTTTTCCCCTTTTTCCAGATGCATCAAATTGGAAGCGGACTTTCACTTCCTCTTTTGGCTTGTCAATTTTGTTTTTATCAAGCTCCATTTCTAACCTTTTCATTTTCGAACGAATTTGAACATCCATTTTTTTAGCTTTTTTCCGATGATATTCTTTAAAGCCCATTTGTCTTTTTTCAGATGGAGACCCTTGATTTGTTGATTCACGATGAGCTTTATCAGACCACTGTCTTAATTGGACCATTTGCCCCTCAATTCGCTCTTTATAACGCTGCTGGACTGTATACTGGTGCTCTAGAATTGCTCTTTGCCTCTTCTTTTCTTCCCTATAGGCTGAATAATTCCCACTAAATGCTTGGAGCTTTCCTTCTTCTATTTCAAATATTTGATTGACGGATTGATCTAAAAATGAACGATCATGAGAAATAATAAGAATCGGTCCAATAAATGCTTTTATTTGTTCCACTAACCATTGTAAACCCTTGAAATCTAGGTGGTTTGTCGGTTCATCTAAGATTAGCATATCCGGTTTGGATGACCAGACTTTTGCCAATGAAAGCTTTAATTTTTCCCCACCGCTTAAATGATTTAGCCTCTCGTCTTCCCATTCATAAATTTTTCCTAAACCTAATTGACTGGAATGGGTCAGGAGGTCAGGATCTTCTACACTCGAAAACACTTGTTGAAAATCATTCACCGTATAATCAATGGATTGTAATAAATATCCCATTCGGATGGAACCATGAACCATTTCAATCGTACCAGTATCTTGTTTTATTTTTCCAAATAAAATATTGGCAAGTGTCGTTTTACCACAACCATTGTAACCAACTAAACCAATTCGATCATTAGCCTTTATGTCAAAAGAGATATCATTTAAAATTTGTTTTTCAGCGAAACTTTTGTTTATTCCTTTTACGCGGATGAATGTCATACTAAACACTCCTCGATTGATTTGTACGAAGAGGATTTTTTAGGAATATAACACAAAAAGTCCTCTTCGTTTTTCTTCCGAAGAGGACGGTATACCAAATAAAATAAGGGAAAGAGCATAAAAAGACACGTATATGATTAAAAACACTCCCTTATTAAAGGAGAGAACCATTATACTTTGCTCCACACATATATAAAAAAGGGCATACTAATCCTATTTTCGGAAAAAACGTTTTTATTCAAATTAAAAATTAATTTAAATACGTTTTCAAAAAAATAAGATTAGAACTTCATTCCCTTTTATCATTCCTTTACCAATAATTTCATCATGATTATATTTAACTTCCTATCTATTGTCAATATCTTTTAATAAATCATCATAAAAACAAGAAGCAAGGTTACCCCTGCTTCCCGATCCTAGGCAATTACCATTTAAATACCGTTGCACCAACGATGATTAGTAGAATAAACAGTACTACGATTAAGGCAAAGCCGCCGCCAAAACCAACGCCTCCTACAGGATATCCACAACCGTAGCCATAGCCACCATATCCGTACATAAAATCCCTCCTTCCGAGTACTGTTTAAAAGTTAGGCTAAATTAGTAGCCGTAGCCACCCCAGCCCCAAGAAGCACCAATGATAATTAAAAGAATGAACAACACAACTAGTAAAGCGAAACCTCCGCCATATCCATATCCAGCACCTGCTGACATATTAAAAACCTCCTTAATTTTAAGTCAATATATCCTATTCACTTTGCCTAAAATGTGCTATTGGGCAAATGTACATTTTTTAGGAACACCTTAAAATATATAAGCTAAACATTGGTTTGAAAGTATTTGATTAATAAAAAATGGGCTCTTTGTGCTCTTTAAATGAAAAAATAGCTCATTTCGAAAGGATTGTTGCTTTAACCAACATTAGAAGTCTCTGAGTGGATTGTAGCGGAAGGCACTTGACTCCTACGGGAAATAGAGGAAAGGTCGAGACCCCGCAGACGGAACGGCGAGGAGGCTCGACTTCCTCCCCGTGGAAAGCAAGTGCCTGGAGCGGAAAGGAACGGGCAAAATATAACAAAAAACAACTATGTATTAGTATACAGACACAAAAAAAGACCATCCCTAAAGAATAGTCTCATGATTGCGCCAATTGCCAATGGTTTTTATTTAATTGTTTCATTTTAGAAAAATTAATTTCATATTTTGTTCTGTCTTCTAAAGGAATTTCAATCCGCCTAGCAACTCCAAAAGGTGTCAGTTGCTCTTTATAAACTGGCTTACAATTTTCCAAAAGACAAAGTTTTAATGTTTCAAACCCATCCAATTGTTCAATTTGTCTTAATAAATCTTCCTTTTCAATCTGACTTGAAAGTTCTCTGACTTTTTTAGGCGGCAACTGTATCACTAATGAATTGTTCCTTAATTGCTCCTTCAAATCGGATCTAGATAAAGCAAGCTTCTTAAGTTGGTGATTTAATTTTAATATATGTAATCTTTCGCTGAAAAAATTCACTATGTATTCCCTCACTTTATATAACTAAACCATTACTACAGATTAATCATTTTTTACATGTTTCGACAATAACCATACCATGTCACTTCTAGTAATAACATTGGGCAAATGAACTAGAGTTGTAGATTCCCCCTCTTTCCTTATGGAAATTCCTTCTCTATTTATAGGTATTCTGTTTGATGTATTATGAAACAGTTTCCAACTAATCAATCACACTGTTCCTTTTACTGACGAACAACTATGAATAAATGCACATTTTTATCAACAAATAATTTTCTTTAGCATATTTTGACTTAGTGAGTGAATTTATCTAAAAAAAACAGAAATATTCCAGTAGTGACGTGAATAAGTATAAAAAGCATGTATCTGAATGCTAGAAAAGAATGTTTTGAGTATCAGGGGGAAAAGATGAATCGATCAGATAGACATATAGAAAAGAAAACACCTAGCTTCTTCAAAGGGATTCTTATTTTTACAACCCTTCTTTGCATCGGTGTAATTTCCATATACATTTATTCTATTAAGACCATCCAAATTGAGGCTCCTAAAAAAGAACTCGGAAGAAAAGTAGTGATAGACCTACCAAGTGGAAAGCAAGTCTATACGTACGAAAACTTAATTGTAGAGGAAAACGGGAAAATGTACTATGAAGGGGAACGAAATAAAATTGATTTAACTGGTGGAACTGTTCAGTATAAGAATTGGAAGTAACTATGAATGATAATAGCCCTGTCATCTACGACAGGGCTACTTAACATATTCAATTAGTAATTTATTTTAGATAAAGAACGGGAAGAATGGGAAAAACGGTGCTCCAAATCCCAAGCCAAAGCCGAATGGATACCCGAAGCCGAAGCCCCATGGTCTAAATCCCCATGGACGAAAACCAAATCCCCAAAATCTTGAATCATCATGCCGATACATTTGTTGCGGTACATATTGATAGGCTGTATTCATTCTATAATCCTCCTCTTTTTATTTTTCCACCCAATAAAAGATATGCTAAAACAGTTTAATGTTCTTGGGTAAATAACTAGAATAGGAAAATATTATTTTTTCTCACCTAGCAAACTGAGATAAATATTGAAAATTCAATCTACTGTGTTGGGGAATTAAGTGAGCAGAACGAGTGGCATTACTTTTTCTTAAAGTATTCAGTGCCTCTATCATTCCTTCTGCTGTTTTGCTGCCTACACCATGTCCGAAATATAAACCGTTTCCTAAAAACACAACATTCTCACCAATCCAAACAGGATTTTCATAATCTGGATTATAAAAATACATCACATCTCCTGGGATAAAGTCTGTTCCTACCTTGGTGATAATACCCAAGTCTTCATCATAGCTCCAATCCCAGACTAGCAAACTTTGAAATAATTGATTAAAGTACACCTCGTTAATAGATTTTAAAACAGCATAATAGTAGATTAATACTATCGCTGTGGAACATTCAAAAGCATACTCTTGACCATTTATAAACACATCATTGATAGCTACTGAAGGAAGAACATTGGGCTTTAATACATATCCTCGACTTGTTTTAGTCCAATATAATGGATTAAATCTAGAGTATTTAAAAACAGTAAATTCAGCTCCACTTCTCCCTAGCTGAATAGCTGCTTCGATAATTTTAGATCTAAGATGTAATTCAAATCTTAGATCTCTTAATGAGGAATAATCATATATGAATGAGCTATTTTGTAAATGATTTAAAATTTCTTCTTCTTTAACTGACAAATTGAAAGGGACGCCTTCCAAATACCTGCCCATGACTCTAATCATTTGTAGCACTCCTCTTTCATGTTTACTACATGCTATGCTACAAACTTTGAAGGCGTCTTAGTATTTACTGAAAACTAGTTTTTTGACAAGCCCTAAACTTCATTTCCTTTACATTAGCCTAGTGAATGATTACATTTAAGGCTTTAAAATAATTTTTAAACACTCGTCCTTACGTTTATTAAATATTTTATATGCCTCCTCACCATCATTTAGAGGCATATAATGAGTAATTAAATCACTAACATCTAATGTTTGATTTTGTAGAAGTTGATATAAATAACCTATTTTATGTATGACTGGGGCCATTCCCATTTTTAATGTAACATTCCTTGTAAAAAAATCTCCTAAAGGGAATGAATTATACCGTAAACCATACACACCTACTAACTGTACTGTTCCCCCTTTTCGGACAGCCTGAGTTGCTGTGTTAATGGCACCTAAAGCACCACCTTGCAAATGCATCGCCGTTTCTATTAATTCTATTGGTTTCATTTTTCCACTAACACCAACACAATCAATCACAACATCTGCCCCACCCTTAGTCATCTCTTTTAGTAAGCTTGGGAGTTCATCAATTTCATCGAAGTTATATGCCTCTACTTTGTTCGTTTTCTTGGCATGTTGTAGCCGATAAGGAATATGATCTACTGCAATTACCCGTTCTGCTCCTTTTAACCAGGCAATTTTTTGAGTAAGAAGTCCAATAGGGCCACTTCCTAAAACAATCACCGTGTCCCCAGGTTTCATTCCTGAATTTTCGACCCCCCAATAAGCAGTAGGAAGGGCATCTGTCAATAAGACTAATTGATCATCAGTAATTTCACATTCTTCTGGTATATAAAAAGGGGAAAAATTAGCAAATGGAACTCGAACAAGCTCAGCTTGGCTTCCCCAGTAATCTCCATAGATTCGGGAACATCCATAGAATGCACCAATTTCAGCCTGGTCCTCTTGGTTAGCTACATCGCATTGACTTTCCAAATCGTTTTCACAGAAAAAACATTGTCCACAAGCAATATTGAAAGGGATTACCACTTTGTCTCCCTTTTTGAACTTCTCCACCTTCTGTCCAGTTTCTTCAACAATGCCTACCGCTTCATGTCCAATCACATAGTCCTTTTCTAGACTTGGTATCATTCCATGGTACAAGTGAAGGTCTGAGCCGCAAATGGAGGAAGCTGTTACACGGACAATTAAGTCATCACCTTTTTCAATTTTTGGATCATGAACCTCTTTTACTTTGACATTAAATAGTCCTTGATAGGTAACAGCTTTCACCTTGTTTTCTCTCCTTATTAATCTGTTACGGTTAATAGATAATGAATCAATGCATCTTGCTGTTCTTTCGTAAATCCAGTACTTTCATCTACCCAGAAAGTATGACCTTCCCCAGTAATATGTGCAGTACGCAATTTACTGGATTTAGAGTTAGAATCAATGACTTTCCTTCTCAATTTAGAGTCAAGCATTGCCTTTAAGCTATTATAGGGGTCAGCTTTTTTCCCTTTCATTAGAGTATTGGTTAACCCTAATTCCATGTTAGGACCGACAGCAACTCCCCCATCATGTAAGTAAGGGGCGCTCCAATAGAGATTGAATAAACTTATTGTTTTATAGCCACCATTAGATTCTCCCATTGCCCAAGCGATATTCAACTGTTCACGTTCCTTGTCCGTTAACTTAATCTGTTCAATTTTCGGATTTTCTGGTAATGGAACAGGCGTATGATCTGCATATTTGCTAGGCTCAGCAAAGAACTTAGTATGCCCTTTTAAAGCTTTCCCACGAAATGGCTCTGTTCCTAACTCTTCGCTTTTAATTACCTTATTACTCGATAAGTAGGTTCCTCCGTGGCATGAAATACATCCAGCATTGATAAAGGTTTTTCTACCTTCCTCATACTTATCTTTATTATTGTCTAAACCAGTATGGATAGGCTGTAATGAATTCATATACGCAGACATAGCATTAAGCTGCTCCCATGTATCGTATCCAGGCGAGCTTGAGAATAAACCTACTGTTGTTGTAAAAGAGGCTCTTGGGAAAGTGGAAGCAGGTATTAATTGATTCACTCCTGCTACTCCTGGTGTTGGATCCACTTTTGCAAAAAACTCGGTAGGTTTCTCCTTACTTCTATAATCGTAACGGTATTTTGGATTGGCAGCATTTTGTAAAGCCGTACCTAAATATACTTCTTTATCAATTTTCAACACCGGACCACTAATTTCGGTAGCTGACAAAGCGTCCATATTTTGTGCATGCGCATTATTAATGGCAGCACTTAACCCTTTAAATGGTCCAACTTGCCCTTGTCCACTCCATCCATAAGGCTGGTCACCTAATGTCATACTATCTGGAATTTGCACAGGGTTATTTTTGAAATCAATGGTTGTATCGTTTGACCCAAGGGGCCATTTCAGCACCTCAGAGTCTACGAATTGCTCGAAAGTATCTGGATCAGGTAGGGCTTCTTTTTTACCGTCAGAAGTTTCAACTGTACGATTAACAACTTTCACATAATCCTTAATATTTTTCATTTCTGTATGTGAAAAATAGGCTGCTGTATTCGTTCCCATCGCTAAGCTAAGACCGATATTTAGATCATTATTCGGAACCCCTTCAATTACACGTCCTTTGTTGTCAACCGTAGCGTGACAAACGGCACAACTAATCCCAGCTTTTAGTCTCCCTTCATCAAAAACCACCTTGACTCCGAGTGGTGTAACTGAACCTTTAGCAACATCCAAGCCCGTATCAATCAATTCACCTTTTTTTATCTGGATATCACCTAGATGAAACTCTTTAGCTGCCTCTACCTGTAAATTATTTGTTCCTTCACCCCTTAGCTTAATAATAGCCTTTGCAACATTACCTAAAGTGAAAGGGCCATCAAACATTCCAAGAACATCAGTAAAAAACACTTCATTACCGAAAGTTTCCTGAAAAAATAATTTCTTTCCAAGCTCAATTTGTTGGTCTGAGCCCGTTTCTTCCTTAGAGGACATTATTTTTATTTGTGATGAATTTTGCTCATGGTTTACCGTTTGTTTATTTGAAGGCACAAACGCATATTCTAGTTTGCCTTTCTGTACTAAAAACCAAGCTCCGGCTACTATGACGAGGCCAGCTATTAAACCGATCAAAATATATCTACGCATGAAAACACCCCTAAAATTATTCTTTAATAGTGTTTTTCAATCGTAAGACAATATACATTATTCTATTACTCCTGTACCTTTTATCTTTACATCCGCTTTCACTTTAAACTCTATTTTTGGATATAACTCCTCCCACTCCTTAAGTTCTGTATCGTTATTAAAATGATTAGCCCTGTATTTCATGCCAAACCCGAATGGATCTACTCCATTCTCTCTAAACTTTTCCAAAAGTTTCTTTACTTCGTCTTCAAATTGTTTTTCTGCAAGACGGTTATATCTCTCAAAATGCTCATTTGATAGATTTTTATCTGATTCTTCTAAAGTGCCAATAATATTAACTTTAAAGTCAACATAAGGACTTTTTTTATTACCATTATTGATTTTGTAAGTACCTTTTATCGTGTCAGTAGATATGACAAAGAAATAGTCATCCGCTTTAATTCTAAAAGCTGATTTATCCTCTCCTTTACATAAGGCATTATATAGCATCGCTTCTTCCTTACTTAAACGTAAACTCTCTTTCTCATTGTCAAAAATAACGGCTCCCTTTACAGCCATTAATTCATCATCTTTATCCTTTACTACAGTAGGTAGCACTGCACTTACACCTTCATTCTTCATTTCTCTGTAAAATTCGAATAAAAATTTAGGGTGTATATAAGCTGTTTCTGTACCATTTTCACCAAACATTAAGAACAATGTATTTCCAGGAATTCTTTCCGATTTCGGCTTTAGCTTTAAAATTTCATCCGCTGATGGAGAGGCGTTCATAATCCAAGCGATTTTTTGAATATCCCTTCTTCTCATCAACCATTCTAGTTCATCCTTCACATACTGTTTAACAATTCCGTCTCCAAGCAATATGGATTTGGCATGTCCAAAATCTAGTTCCTTGTTTACTCTAGACTTAATCAAACGAACTGCTTCTGCTAATGATTCTGCTTCCTCTCTTTCTAAGACAAACTCATTTTCACCCGCTTTAATTTGTGCACTTGGAATGGCCAACTTTAAGGTTACTTTATATTTCATTTCTTCATTTTCTGGTATATCAATCCCTAGTCCAACGACAAAGTAGCGATTATCTATATCCTTATAGCCACAACCGCTAAGAAAAAGACAGCAGATCAAAGATAAGAATAAGAATCTTTCTTTTTTCATCTTCTTTTCCTCCAGACATACAGAATGATGGCAAGAACTAATATATACTCATTAGGCATCCTCAATCTTAGCCACCACTCACCAAGTTTGAAGACCGTTGTTTCATCCATATAAAATTGAATAAACATATAAATTGACGCAATGATAAGCAAAACAATCAAGTCTTTAGTTAACCACTTAAATTTTTTCTTTTTTTTCTGTTCAGGTAAAATGCTTAAGATTAACTCTAGGCCAACATGCCAATGTACAATGACATTGATTAGAGCAACACCAATGTAGAGTAATAAAAAGACAAAGAATACGCGTTCAACAAAGCCAAACTCAATCCGAATGGCGTCAGTTGCTGTAATCCACGGAAAGTTAAACTCACCTACTCCATCAAATCCAAAGTATCCGATAGGTATAAAAAAGGTTGTTAAAACAACGCCAATTCCAATAAAGATCACAAAGATAAATGGGCGCATATTTATTTTTTCATTGAAAACACGATTGAAGATAACAATATTAATATAGCCTGTGAAAATATAGGTAGTTGCTGCAAGTGAATCAAATGAAGGAATATTCATTATATAAGTACTTGCTTCAGTCATATCTGGCCAACTAAGAGCATCATTCATGATTGCTTTTAAAAAGAGAAACGCAATCACTGGAACGTTGACGATTAGGACGATCTCTAGTAGATACAAAACCTTCTCAGTTGGTAGCTTGGAAGCCCAAACAACTAATAATAGAAAAAGTAAAGCGATATAGAGGACACCAATATCTGGATTAATAAATCTTTTTGTAATATCGGTAAATGCCAAAAGTGCCAATATGCCAGCAGAGAACCATAGAAGAGCCGTTAAGCCAATTAGAGGAACCGTTAAAAATTTAGGAAAACCCACTTCCTTTAGCACCTCTGGTAATCCCTTACCTGGAAATTTTGACATAAACTTAGTGAAGAAATAAGAAATCATCAAACCTAGAGGGATGGCAATCAACATCGCACTTAGTGCACCATTTCTTCGGTCATCCAGCAGGATTCGGGGAACAAACACAACAATATTGGCAAGCATATTTAAAAAAATTAAATAGTAATAATATCTACTCTTAAACATGCCTTCCCCCCCCCCCCCCGATTATTTTCCTTTTGCCTCATTCATAAATAAACGTAAATACGGTTGACCAAAACTATCTAAAGATACTAAATATGCAATGAGTGCAAACAGACTCACAATTAAACCAATTGTGCCACCCAGTGTTGAAACAACAAGAATGATATACTTGACCACCCTCATGGCAAAACTCATTTCATTTATTGGTATAATGAAATTTGAAATGGCTACAGCTGAAACAATAATAATCATAATATTTGATACTAACCCAGCCTCTGTAGCGGCTTGACCAAGAATTAACCCTCCAACTGTTGTCGCGGTCGATCCAATCGACTTCGGTAGACGAATGGAAGCCTCTGTTAGTAATTCCATCATCACTAACATAAAAATAACCTCTAAGAATGCAGGATACGGAACAGATGCCCGGCTTCCGGCTACCCCTAGGGCTAACTGTACTTTGAAAATCTCAGGATTATAGGCTGTTATTGCTACATATGCACCTGGTAATGTTAAGCTAATAAACAACCCTAGGTACCTTAATGACACAAGGAACTTACCCACCCAAAATGGTTGATACAAATCCTCCATTGAACTCATAAAATCATAAAAAACAGCAGGAAGTACGAGTGAAAATGGTGCCCCTTCTATCATAAGCACCACTTTTCCTTGGGAAATATTTAAGGCTACACGATCTACACGTTCGGTAATCATATGTACCGGAAAGAGGGTTCTTTCTTGTGGAGTTAACAGCCTTTGAAATTCACCTGCTGATTGAACCATTTCTTTACTGCTTTTAATTTCGTTAATCTTATCTTTTATATTTTTTAAAATGCTCTCATCTACTTTTTTCTTATCATAAACAATCATTAATTCTAATGCTGAAACTGACCCTACTTCCTCTTTTTCAACAATTAAAGAGGGTTGATGATAGCGATGACGAATCATATTTATGTTTTGTTGTAAATCATCTGATAAAGCCATTTGCGGACCTTGAATCGTTGTCTCTACTTCCGCTTTCTTTACCCCTTCACTCACATAATTCTTTAATGACAGGATATGAACAGATTTGCACGTTAAGAGGACTAAACCTCCCCTTAACACTTCTTTTAAAGCTTTTTCCATATCCTCAAATTCTTGATAGGATTGAAGTGATTTTAAATACGTCTCAAATTTTCTAATATCTTGAATTTCAAAAAATGGTTTGACGACCAGTTCTTGAATCTTATCAGTATCGCAAATACTATTTATGTAAATTAATTCAACATTTTGTCCTAAAAAGTACAATTCCTGATACTTTACATCAAGAGAGTCCTCAAGTTTGCTCTTAAAGTATTTTTTAATCTGTTCATTCATCAGTTGCATGATTTCTCTCCCAATAAAAAATTGTAAATATGCGACTTATTATTTGCCAAAATGATGAAATCATTCCTAAAATCAACAAATGTCAGTATGTTTTTAAATTAGATACCTCTATTAACAAGATAATTTATAAACTAAAAAGACATCTGATCCATGGTTTACCATCAGAACAGATGCCTAATATAATAGTGGTTACGAATTTTTTATGACTAATGAAAAACAAAAAGCAGGTTTATTTTATTTGAATTCCCTTGACTTCTAAGTGTTTTTCTATTTGTTTAACTAGAGTTTGTATGCTTTTTAATCTAGCAAACTTCTTATCTTCCCCTTCAACAACTACCCATGGTGCATATGGAGTATTTGTCCTTTCAAGCATTTCCTCTACTGCCACTAGATAATCGTCCCACTTCTCTCTGTTACGCCAATCCTCCTCTGTAATTTTCCATCTTTTTAAAGGATTGTCCTCTCTTTCTTTAAAACGCTCTAGCTGTTCATCTTTGGATATATGGAACCAGAATTTAATAATGATATAGTTTTCATCATTCAGTAATTTCTCGAAATGAATGATTTCATCATATGCTCTCTTCCACTCTTCTTCTTTTGCAAACTTTTCAACTCGTTCCACTAATACACGACCGTACCAAGATCGATCAAAGATCCCTATTTTTCCGTATTTCGGAATCCTGGTCCAAAAGCGGTGTAAATATGGATATCTTTTTTCATCTGCTGTCGGAGCAGCAATCGCATGTACTTCTAGTCCTCTAGGGTCAAGTTTCTCCGTCATTCTTTTGATGGCCCCACCTTTACCGGCAGCATCCCAGCCTTCTGTTACAATAATGCAGCCGATTTGGTTATCTACTAACGTTCTTTGTAAGGTTAGTAGTTTTAATTGGCTTTCCTTTAGTAATTGCTTATATTCTTTTTTATTTTCCATTTTTAAATCTAAATCCACTTGCTCTAACATAAAGTTAGTCCCCCTTAAAATAAAGTTGGCTTCATGTTAATCATGAAGCCTGACAACACTCCCAAAATCATGATAATCATCTAAATAGTAATCAGCTCCAGACGTTCTATTCTGAAATAAGCATGTTTTTATTCCTAGCTGTTTTGCCGGAAGGATATCTAGTTCTCTATCCCCTATGGCCAAATCAATATGATGTTTTTCATGTAAGTACTTATAGGATGCCGGGTCTGGTTTCCTCGGGTAGCCATCATCCCCCGCGACCATGTCAATAAAGTAGTGGTCCAGCTTATGAAACTTTAGTATGTTCCAGACATCTTCTCTTTCTTTATGTGTCATAATGACGTTCAAGTCTGCCTGTTTTAATACTTCTTCCACAGCTGGAAACGGAAACAATTCTTTTGGCTTTAGTTCTCTAGCTTTCTTTCTAATTTGATTTTGCATTTCTTCACCAAGCTCAAAATATTTAAACGTATGTGAAAAAGAAACTTTTAGTTGTTTGAATACTTCCTCTTGAGTGGCATTTGGAACAGCTTCCTGAAATAACTTTGTATATGCTGGATATGTATTAAAAAGAGTTCCATCAAAGTCCCATAGAATATTCATTTTTAGCACCTCTAATGTTCTATTTTATTTTTGACGTTACATACATACCACTAAATTCCCCAACTTTAATAGAATTTTTTCATAATTTAATAAGAAATTTGTAGTTCAATTAGGTTTTTATATGTTAAAGAAGAGATAAACGATGTTTACCTCTTCTCGATATTACTTGACTTTAAAATGATTAACTTGTGCTTGAAGGTATTCAGCCATTTGTGATAAAACATGCGAAGCTGAGTTGATTTCTTGCATCGATGCATTTTGCTGTTCTGCAGCCGCTGCAACTTCTTCCGTATCACCAGCAGCTACCTCAGCTAATTTAGAGATGGCATCTGAATGCTCCACAATGACAGTGGTACTCTCCTTCACATTTTGGATAGCGGATGCTAACGTCTCCATCTCTACATAAACATCATTAACAGCATTTTCAATTTTTCTAAATGATTGTGCCGCTTCTTGAACAACTGACTCCCCTTCACTAACAGCAGATGAACTTTCTCCCATCATCCTTGTTGCCTGCTTAATCTCATCATTTATCTTTAAAATTAACTCGGCGATTTCATTGGCTGATTTTCCAGATTGCTCTGCTAGTTTTCTTACTTCCCCTGCAACTACTGCAAAGCTTTTCCCTTGCTCTCCTGCTCTAGCTGCTTCGATGGCAGCATTTAAAGCTAAAAGATTCGTTTGTTCGCTTAATTCGCGTATGACTGTAATGATTCCCATAATTGATTCAGACTGCTTTCCTAGCTCCCGAATGACATTTTCCGTTTGACTTACCTTTTTTGTAATATCATTCATTTCATCTACTACTTTAGAGAGTTTGACTACTCCCTCTTTTGCAAATTGATCTGCTATTTTAGAATCATCATTGACCTTAACGACATTAACCGCTGTTTGATTAACAGAATAAGAGATTTGATGAATGGATGCAACAACTTCTCCAACACGGTCAACTTGATCTTGAGAACCTCGTGAAATTTCTTCAGCAGCCAATGAAATCTGTTCCGATGCTCTACTATTTTCATCAGCACTTGCCGTTAATTCTTCCGAAGATGCAGCCACTTGTTCCGAAGCTTCGTGAATCGTTACTAATATCCCTTTCAATTTTTCCATCATTTTATTAAACATGACGGAAATTTGACCAATTTCATCTTCTGAATAAATAGGTACTTGAACGGTCAAGTCCCCTTGTTCAGCTTTTTCCATTGCAGCTACTACTGACTTAATGGGTTTAGTAATTTGCGAAATAATAAACCAGCCTGTCAGTAAGGCAACTAATGAACCAATCACACTTATGATAAAAATTTGCTGCTTAATTTTTTCAACTGGTAGCATCATATCTTCTAAATAACTAGAAACAGCAAACGACCATCCATTCGGAAGTTTTTCATAAGCCGCTACCTTCATTTCTCCCTTCCATTCGTACTCCGTATAGCCCTTTTGTTCACTGATAATTTTCTTAGCAAACTCTTGGTCTCCTATGTTAGACCCAATGACTGACTCATCCGGATGAAAAAGAATCGTACCAGTTTCATCTAATATGTATCCATAGCCGGACATTCCATTATCTTCATAAAAACTTTTCTTTAAATCAGCTAGTGCCTCATTTATTCCTGTTTCTTCTTCTACTGTAATATTTCCATCTTCAGAAAAAGTTCCAATTAATCTAGTTTCTACTCGTACAATATAATCTAAATCTTGCTTCGTAACCTCATAGACTCCTTTGTAGGAAGACTCGTAAGAAAGATAACCTGCAACCATTAATGGCAACAAAGTTACAATTAAGATGGTCACTAAAAGTTTTACTTTTACAGATAGATTATTGATTTTTTTCATTTCATATCCCCGTCCCCACTGTAAACATATGATGTTCATTTCATATGTTTAGTTTACCACTTTAAACAAGGTAGATTTACCTAATAACTGACCTCAAATTTGATAGAATTATGACTTTTTAATCATATCTACCAAAAAAACATAAAAATCTTCAGAAATTCTACATCACGCTAAAGTATTTTTATAAGTTGTCCTTTCTTAAAGCTTGTATGCATAGATTAGGAAGGTAGGAGTTAAGGAGGTTCATATGTTTGAAGGTGTTAAAAAAACCATTTTAGGAATGGCTATCTTATGCTTTATATCCGGGTGTATTGAAATTTTTGCAGCCTATCTCATTGTTAAATTTAATGCGATTGAAAAAGCTCTAATTATAAATAGTTCTCTTGCTTTTATTGAGTCACTTCTATTCATTGCCATTATTTCAATTGGCGTTTATGGGATAGCAGATCAAGTCAGAGGGAAAAAATTAATTTGGATATTTTTTGGAGTTGGGTGTATTTTATTTGGAATTAAGTGAATGGCCAAAAAAATTACGGACTCTATATAGCCCGTAATCTTTATATATGCTTTTGTATTTATTTGAACATTGGAGGCATCGTGTTGTGGATATAAACAGGGGCAGGTACCAAGAACGGTTTCGGACCATATGGGACTGGGTTTGAAACATATCTGAAGTTTGCTCGACCATCCATACTTGGACCTTTAGCCCATCTTCCCTGGCTACTTTCTTCCCCACGAGATAAATTGTACAAATCATATGCTACCGCTTGCTTTTGAAGCTCTCTCGGGAATGTTGTCGGAACAACTATATCTTTCTCTCTTGCCTCTAATTCGGCGATTGCTGCTATCCACTGATTTTGGTGAGCTGTATCACGTGCAATTAAGAAAGATAAAGTATCTTTAACACCTGGATCATCAGAAATCTCATATAAACGTACAGCTTGAAGTCGACCTTGAGATTCTGCATTTAAATTTGCTCTAAAGTCAGCTAGTAAGTTTCCACTTGAGATAATGTATCTTGAAGTCCACGGGTATCCAACACTATCCGCTGCTTGAGCTCCAAGTCCCGAAACAATGGCATGCTGCGGGTTCATTCCACCCATCACTGCCGCTAAAGCAGGATTGCTTTTATAAGCCGCCTCTTGCTGTTTTACAGGAGCATTGTCCAATAACCTAGCAATTAAGGTTGCTAACATTTCAATGTGAGCCAGCTCTTCCGTTCCAACATCTAATAAAAGGTCACGATATTTAGCATCCGCCCGACTATTAAAACCTTGGAATAAGTATTGCATGGCAACACTTATTTCTCCAAACTGCCCACCCAAAATTTCTTGTAGTTTCTTTGCATACACCGGGTCAGGCTTACTTGGCTTAGATTCATATTGAAGTTCTTTTATATGATAAAACATCAGCACACCTCCACTATTATGAACAGTTACAATATATTCAAATAGTATTAGATGTTGTATGTCCCGTTGTAACTATAATTAGTAAAAAATTGTTTGGCAACTTTTGGGATTTATGCGACTGCTAGATTAATTTTGCGATAATCTAATTTATTTTGCGATATTCTAATTTTTTTTGCGAAAATGACACTTTTTTTGCGATATTAGAATTTATTTTGTAAAAATTCATTTTTATTTGCGAATCCAGCCTTATACGGAAATTTAAATAAAAACTTGTCCTTCTCTATACATATACAGCATATATTAGTACAGCAATCTTTCATTATGGAGGTAACTATGTTCGGTCTATTTGAAAAGGCTATCTTAGGGATGGCGTTTCTACGATTAATGTCTGGAAGCTTGGAGATTCTGGCGGCAGTCTTTATATTAAAGTATAACGAAGTCGAAAAAGCCCTTCTTATTAACAGTTCTCTCGCCTTAATTGGGCCCCTTGTCCTTATTGCCACAACAACGATTGGACTCTTCGGCATTGCTGAAAAAGTATCTTTTATGAAAATGTTTTGGATTTTATGCGGTGTCGGTTTCATTTTATATGGAGTCAAAAGTCAATAAACGGCAAAAGCTACCTTTAATCTTGAGGTAGCTTTTTTCAGGTTTAGAGACAGTAAAAATTTAATTATAATCATAAAAAGCAAATGAATTACAAACAATATTCCTTGTTATGTCTGTTTAGTTTAGGGAGGAAATATGATGGGAATTTTCAGTGGTAAACCGCAAGATCAACCATTACATTCTGGGGAAGTATTTAACCTTTGGACTCATTTACATGCAACGAAAGCCTATCTAGTAACTTTACAAGTTTTGATTAACCATACTGGTGACCATGATTTAAAAGTGTTACTAGAGGATCTACTTGAAAACTGTATTAAACAAGAAGAGCAGCAATCAGAAGCCATCTTAAAAACAAATGGTATCCGATTACCTCCAGCGCCTCCTGCACGACCTGATGTTCAAGTGGAGGATATCCCTGCAGGAGCACGCTTTAATGATCCGGAAATAGCCTTGCTTGTACAAAAGGAACTTTTAGCAGGAAAAATTGCATGCAGTTATATAAGCAGTATTGCGACTCGTGAAGATATTGCTCAAATGTACGGAGAATTTCATGTACAAAAGGCGGAATATGAAGAGAAGCTATTAAAAATCAGCAAAGAAAAAGGCTGGCTAGTACTACCACCATTAAATCTTAAATAAGAGCTATTCAGAAGGATGTGTAATTAATTGGCCTCAAAGAATAAAAACATGCTAATCACAGCCATTGGGTCAATTCCTTTAATTATGACATTAGGAAATTCAATGCTTATCCCCATCTTGCCACAGATGAAGTCAGCATTGAAGTTATCTCAATTACAAGTGAGTATGACAATTACAGTCTTTTCGATTTCAGCAGCCATTTTTATCCCAATACTCGGGTATTTATCCGATCGATTTTCCAGAAAAATCATCATCCTACCGGCTCTAGTTTTATATGGATTAGGAGGGTTACTCGCTGGGTTAAGTGCTGCGGGGATAGACAACCCATACATATGGATTTTAGTGGGGAGAACCCTTCAAGGTATTGGTGCTGCAGGTACAGCTCCGATTGCTATGGCTCTTACAGGAGATTTATTTAAGGGTGGGGAACAAAGTAGGGTACTCGGGATAGTGGAGGCCTCAAATGGATTAGGAAAGGTACTCTCACCAATCCTAGGATCATTGTTTGGTTTGATCGCCTGGTATGCTGTCTTTTTCGCCTTCCCTGCGATTTGTACGATTTCAATTCTTCTTACTTGGATTTTCATTAAAGAAAAACGAAATCGCCAAGCTCCCCCTCCATTTGGAAAATATGTTAGGGGTCTGCTAAGTGTTTTTAAATATGAAGGACGCTGGTTATTTACCACATACTTAGCCGGAGCAACCTGTCTATTTACATTATTCGGTATCTTATTTTATCTTTCTGACGTTCTTGAGAAAACGTATAAAATTGACGGAATCATTAAAGGTTTAATTTTAGCGGTACCCCTTCTCGTCATGGTAACCACTTCTTATATTACTGGTAGCAAAATCGGGAAAAACCTAGTGGTGATGAAAAGGTTAATTGTATTAGGCTTTTTACTAATGACTCTTTCCTATTCATTGCTTGTCCTCTTTAAAGGCATAGTCATGTTCCTTCTTGTTCTATCCATCAGTAGCGTTGGTACAGGTCTCGTTTTACCTTGTATTAACAGTCTGATAACTGGTTCTGTTGGAAAAGAGCGAAGAGGGTTTGTCACTTCCCTATATGGATCTGTTCGATTCTTAGGAGTTGCTGTCGGTCCACCCGTCTTCACACGTTTAATGGAATGGTCTAGACCTGGGATGTTCTTTACTATTGCGGGTCTGACACTTACAGTGGGGCTCCTCTGTCTAGCTCTTATTCATGTAAAAGGAAAAGATGGTCATAAAGATAACACGAATGGCTTCCGTTATAACTACGTTTAAAAAATAAAAAATGGAGGAAGTATTCTTTATTTCTTCCTCCATCCTAATGTATATACTTGGTGAAAACGAATTCCACACACATAGTCCACCACTTTTGTAGATATCCATTGGCTAATAAGCGCCTGAATAATGATATCCCAGCTGATAATTAATGCTGTAATAAAGAAAATACTAACGTTGATCCAAAATAAAGGTCTCCCGGGAAGGATATTTCTTTCCGTTGAAATAATTAATGCAATTACACCAACCCCTCCATTAGATACCCCTTCTCTTAAAAGCAACCCAACACCAGTCCCAAGAAATAGGGATCCTATCACGAGATCAACCCAAACATTCCCCAGCGGTTTCGAAATCGTATTTTGAAAAAAATAAATAGAAAGCGATGTTACCGATATAGCGACCATTGTCCAAATGGCACACCGATTTCCTAAAAATTTTATTGCTAATACGAGCATAGAAAAATTAACAATCCATAACGAAAAACCCATATCTAAATGAAGAAAGTAGTTTAATAATACGGCTAATCCCCCTGCACCTCCGGAAGGGATGGCATGCGGAAAGAGGAATAACCCCATTCCAAATCCTTGAATTGCTCCACCTGCTATGACGAAACCATTTTTCCTAAAAAAATTATACATATCATCCATCCCAACTCGAAAGCTAGTCTCTCCTATTTTTATTCTTGTCCGAGTTCCTTTATGTGTTTTTTGTACATGCTTTCTTGAACTAATTAAATTTTTTCTAAAAAATGAGAACCTCTCTCTCTTTTCCTTCGTCATATTTACGAAACAAACTTTTCCAAGCCTTTCCACATTTATATCCCGGGATGAATGCGAGAAAGAGTGACTAAGTGGTGAGATGATATGAAAAAGATTTTTGTTGCAGCAACCATTCTTGTTTTACTAGGCATGAATAATGTTTCAGATAAGCTACTTTCCGTTGTTAACCTAAAAACTCAATTACACATCAATGGAGAAGCTGCAGTTGTTCTGAACGCCGACAATGGTGAGTTGATCTATGAAAAAAATGCAGATCAAGCACTATCTCCATCAAGCATGACAAAAATGATGAGTTCCTATTTAATTCTAGAAGCGATAAAAGATCAACAATTAGATTGGAACGACCTTGTCCCAATAAGCTCCTATGCTGAGATGATATCGCAAGATTTAAGCTTATCAAACGTTCCATTAAAAAAAGGAAATCCTTACACCGTTAGAGAGTTGTTTGAAGCCATGTTGATTTATTCAGCTAATGGAGCAACCATTGCATTAGCTGAAAAACTAACAGGTACAGAAGAAGAATTTATCAATCATATGAATAAAAAAGCTAATGAACTAGAGTTAGAAACCTATAAATTTATTAACTGCACAGGGCTAAACAATCGAGATCTCAAAGGAATGCATCCTAAGGGAACAGACAAAGATGACGAAAATGTGATGTCTGCCAAGTCCACAGGGCTACTAGCTTTACATTTAGTGAAAGATTATCCTGAGATTCTAGAAGTAACTCAAATACCTAGGCTGATTTTTCAAGCCGGTACAAACCATTCAATTGAAATGGAAAATTGGAATTGGATGTTAACGGGGCAAAAATACGAATATCCAGGTATGGATGGCTTAAAAACAGGGTCAACAGAAGATGGTGGATACTCTTTTGCTAGTACAGCCGTTAAGAATGGAGAAAGACTGATCACGGTTGTGATGAAAACCTCATCTAGAGATGAAAGATTTATTGAAACTAGAAAATTACTGGATTATGGATTTAATGTCTTAAATTAAACAATTGAACAGGATGTTGAAAATGAACATAGATGAAGCATTGATTCTTCGGTGTCAACATGGAGAGAAGTCTGCATTCGGAGAACTCGTTAAGCCTTATTTACAAAAAGCATACGCGATATCCCTCTCCTTTTTAAGATCAAAAGAACTAGCTGAAGATACCGTACAAAACGCTTTAATAGAAGCCTACATAGGGATTATGGAAAAGAAAGACATACGCTCCTTTTCTGGTTGGTTTCTTACACTAGTGTCTAGTAGATCACTAGATACCATTAGAAAAACAGGAAAAATAACAACAACGGAAACTAGTCTAGACCAAAGTCAATTAGAGTTAAATGGTGCTACCACAGAACCAGAAGAACATTTGTTAAAAAAAGAAAGAAACAATTTACTTTTACAAATGATTATGGCCTTACCCGATGAGTTAAGAATTGTTACTATTCTCTATTACTATCAAGATTTAAGCTTAAAAGAAATCTCACAATTGATTAACGTTCCTACTTCCACCATTAAAACTAGATTATTTAGGGCGCGAGTAAGTTTAGGCAAGGTCATTCCTTTTCAAAACGAATTTAAGAAAGTCGGTGATTCCGCATGGTAAAAAATGATGAACAATTAAAAAATGAAATCAAAACGAATCTCGATTCAATAGAAGTTCCAGAATCATTAATTAGATTTGCTGAAAATGTACCAAGTTTGGTTGAGAAAGAACTTTCTAGTCCGATAAAAAAGAAATTCAAATGGAAAAAAACGTTCACAACTATTGGTGCAACTGCGGCAGGATTATTGTTAGCATGGAATGTTTCTATGACACCTGCCTTTGGTAAAATCATGGAGAGTCTAGGAGTGATTTGGAGTATAAGTCCTTATCAAGATGATAATGGGTTAACAGAAGCTAGTAAACACAGTGGCTTTGCTGGTGGGGTAACTACAGAAAACAACGGGGTTTCTTTCACTGTTGATGAAGTAATTGCTGATAAAAAGCGCGTTTTCATTGTCTATCATGTAGCACTAGATAAGGAGAAATCCGGAAACATAGAAGATCTACAAGATTTATGGTTTGAAGAGTTGAAGGTGACAGATGAAAAAGGAAGATTAATTGTTAAGCAGAAAAAAGATTCTTTAACAGAATATGGAGAGGAAACGAACGGGGCACACTTCCTACCACGTTATATACAAACACCTACTAAAACAGAAGACCAAAAAGACTTCTACGGTTTTATGGAATTCGTTAACAATGGTGAGACAAACTACACTCCTGAGGAATTGAGAATATCCATAAAAAATCTGTACGAAGCAACCAACCGTACGGAAAAACCAAATCGTGAATACATTAACTTTGATGGAAATTGGAACTTAGGTGTTAAGCTAGATAACACAATTGTAGCAAAAGAACCAAAAACTCATGCTGGGAAAAAGTTCTCGATTGAAGCAGGTGGAAAGAACCTTGATCTTTCAGTAGATTATGTGAAAGTGTATCCTACTATGACATCCATGAAAATTGACTTGTTGTCAAAACTCGATGAAGGAAAAGGAATCTTGTATACTTATCACCTTGAAGATGAAAACGGTAAAATTTACAACCATATAGAAGACGAAATACTAACAGACTTAGGTAACACAAGGCCACAGTTTGAAAGCTTTTACTTTAACTATCCAAAAGAATTATATTTAGTTTTTGATGAAGTTGAATTCACAACAAGAGATGGTGGAGAGACTCATAAGGTCGGGAAAAAAATTCGCCTCTTCTAATTAAATGAGCCTGGATTTCCAACATATAAGGAAGAATGACCGAGTTTCTTCTATTATATAAGTTTGGAACATCCAGGCTTTTTATATATTAGTTAACTACCAATTTTTCTATTTCTTTTCGTTTTAATTCTCTTCTTAGTATTTTTCCGCTTATTTGCGTTTTCGGAAGCTCGTCTAATACTTCAATTTCTCTTGGCATAGAATGAGCAGACAGCTTATATCGAACAAAGGTTTGAATCTCTTTTTTCAGTTTTGGATTGTCCGTGTAGCCTCCCACTAGTACGATAAAAGCTTTCACAATCTCACCTCGAACGGGATCTGGCTTCCCAATGACGGCTGCTTCTAATACAGCTGGATGTTCTATGAGTTTACTTTCCACTTCAAACGGTCCTATTCTTTCTCCCGAAGAGTTAATCATATCGTCGTCCCTACCTTGGAAAAACACATATCCCTCTTCATCCATATAAGCTAAATCACCCGATAAATACCAATCATGAATAAAATAGGAATGGTACTTTTCTTCGTTTTTCCAAATTTCTTTCATCATGGAAGGCCAGCCCTTTTTTATCGCTAATAACCCAAGCTCACCTCTTTTTAGCTCATTCCCTTGATGATCAATAATGGCTGCTTGAATCCCTGGTAGTGGTCTACCCATTGAACCTGGTTTAATCGTTTGGGAAGGTAAATTAACGATTAATTGCCCGCCTGTTTCCGTCATCCACCATGTATCATGTATGCGTAGATTTAATGTCTCCACACCCCATGTAATTACTTCAGGATTAAGCGGTTCACCGACAGATAAAATATGACGAAGACTCGAAAGATTATAATTCTTTACCAATTCTGTTTTATCCATTAATAAACGAAAAGCAGTCGGTGCACTATACCATACCGTTACACCAGCTTGCTCAATCACATCAAACCATTCTTCTGCTGCAAACCGACCTCCGTGGACAACGATCGTTGCACGATTTAACCAAGGAGCAAAAATTCCGTATGAACTTCCTGTGACCCAACCTGGATGGGCTGTACACCAGTAAATATCATCGTCCCTTAAATCTAACACCCATTTTCCAGTTTGATACTGTTGAACCATCACTCGGTGTGCATGTAATACCCCTTTTGGCTTACCTGTTGACCCAGAAGTATAGTGAATAATCATCCCATCATTCAAGTCAACCCACTCAATAACATCTGCTATTTCCGTATCATTGCTGGTAAGTTTCGGGATGGAAAGTAAAGACTCATCCTCACTCTCATCCGTTATGTAAATAGATTTTAAATGTGGTAGTTTATTCACTGGAACTCTTTCTAAAAGTTCACTATTTGTAATTAAAACGGAGGCTTCGCAATCATACATTCTGTCATAGATGGCTTCTTCCATAAACGCTTCGAATAATGGACCAACAATGGCTCCAATTTTAATACTAGCAAGTACCGCTACATAACAATCCGGATGCTTCGTTAAAAAGACAAAAACCCGGTCCCCTTTTTTAACTCCTCTAGACTTTAATAATGCAGCCAATTGATCTGTTCTCTTTTTTAGTTCATGAAAAGTAAGTTCTTCACGTTTTGTTCCTTCTATATATATTAATGCTGTTTTATCTCCATATCCGTCATCCACATGTCGGTCAATACATTCGTATGCCATGTTCACTTTACCCGTTTTGTTCCAGCTAAACTGAGCATGCACCGACTCCCATGAAAAAACATCTCTTGTTCCTTCATAATGACTTAATTGATATTCACCTTCTGTTGGTGGCAAATGTATGAATTTATTTGTCATGTTGAACTCCCTCTTTTAAACTATTTTTCTAAGTCTAATAAAGACAAGATGTGTTTCTTCTCCTTTGCTAACTCCTCGTCCCCTCTTGACCTTGGCCTTGGATGGTTAATTTTAATTTCCTTACAAAGTTCACCCGGCTGTCCTCTAAATATCAATAAACGGTCACATAAATAAAGGGCTTCATCTATATCATGTGTCACTAATAACAAGGTAGCTTTACTTTTCTCCCATACAGAGAGCAAAAGATCTTGAAGCTGCATTTTTGTAAAAGCATCTAGAGCACTAAATGGTTCATCTAGAAGTAAAAAATCCGGTGAAGTGAACAATGCTCGGGCAATTGCTACCCTTTGAGCCATTCCACCTGATAATTCCTTTGGGTAATTCTTTTCAAATCCTTTTAGGCCTACCAGCTCTAATAAATTCAAGGCGGTGTCTTTTCGCTGATTCTTTTGATTCTTTTCACCGAACAATACATTTTCAAGGACATTTAACCATGGCATTAATCTCGGCTCTTGAAACATGTACCCAATGTTTACATCGCAGTCTCTAGCCTCACATCCGTTTAAAAGGATGCTCCCTGCATAAAGGGTGTCTAAACCAGAAATAGTTCTTAATAAAGTACTTTTCCCACAGCCACTTGTTCCAAGAAGGCCAATAATTTCGCCATGTTCAGCCGAAAAACTTATGTTACGGAAAGCAGTGTTTCCATTATCAAATTCTCTTGTTGCTTGATCTACTACTAGTACCAAAGTGAATCCCCCCTATTGATTTGAAAGAGTATCTTGCCAATGTAGTGCTTTTTTCTCGACACTTTTTAGTACTGAATCTGTAAACTTACCGAGTAAAGCAAAAAGAATAATACTCGCAATGATGATATCTGGAGAACTCATATTTTGACCAAAGACTAATAAAAAACCTAGTCCTTTACTTGCACCCATTAGTTCTGCTGCCACCACGAACATCCAGCCAAGTCCTAGCCCGCTTCGTAAACCTACTAAGAAGGAAGGGAGAGAAGCAGGGAGAATTATTCTCTTAATTAATTGAAAAGTAGTAAATCCGTATATTTTTCCGACCTCAATTAATTTACGATCTACTCCCTTCACTCCACTTACGATGTTAAGATACACAGGGAAGAACACTCCTACAGCAATCAATACAACCTTTGATGTTTCTCCAATGCTAAGCCATAAAATAAATAACGGTACCCATGCTAGAGAAGGAATGGATCTGAAAGCTTGAAGTAGGGGATCCACTAAATGTTCTGCTAAACGGAAGAAGCCTACAACTGAGCCGAATAAAACGGCAACCAATGTTCCTAGTAAAAATCCAGCAAACACGCGGTAGGCAGTAATTCCTACATGTCCCCATAAGCTACCATCTTGAATCATTGATATGATTTTTTGAATAATAATGGACGGGGCTGGAAGGAGATTAGGAGGGAGAACTCCTAACCTTCCAAATAACTCCCATAAAGCAATAAGGATCACAGGGATAATACTCCCTAATAACACCGGCTTAAGAGAACCCGTTAAAGCCTTAAAGGGTGTAGATAATCTAAAGGGCACTCGGACTGGTTTAAGAATACTTCTTTCCGTTTGCTGTGACATTTGTTGTATTCCTCCCTAACTTAAATTGACTCTGCTACTTGATTACTTTTTCTGCAATAGAAGATTGAATTAAATCTTTTGCTAGTTTTTCTATGTCAACATTTCCTTCTACTACTCCACCTTCTTGAAGAACCTTACCTGCTGATATTAATGCATCTACTTGAGTTTGGCCAGGTATTGGGTTTGAAAAATCATTTCTAGAAATTTGTAGTGTAGCAACTTCTAAATCTAATTGAGCTTCCTTTGCCAGCAATTCAGCTGCTTTATCTGGGTTTTCAACGGTCCAAGTTCTAGCCTTTTCATATGCAGCAATGACCTTTTCAACATACTCTGGATACTTCTCAGCAAACTCTGAGCGAACATTTAACGTACCGTACGTGTTGAAATCTGGATTACGATATATATAACTTGTTCCTTCCGTTACTTCTAACTTTGCCATATGTGGATCAAGTCCAGCCCAAGCATCCACTTGACCAGCAATTAATGCATTTGCCCCGTCCCCATGTTGAAGGTTTACAATTTCTACATCAGTGGTTTTTAAACCGGCTTCATCTAAAGCACGGAGTAAGAAAATATAAGGATCTGTTCCTAATGTTGCAGCTACCTTCTTCCCTTTTAAATCAACTACCGATTTTAGACTAGAACCACCTTTTGACACTAATGCGGTCCACTCTGGCTTTGAATAGATATAGGCACTTTCGATTGGTGCCCCTTTAGATTTAGCAATCAATGCCGCCGCCCCTGCTGTTGAACCAAAATCGATGCTGTTACTGTTTAAGAACTCAAGTGCTTTATTACTTCCTAAACTTTGAACCCACTCTACTTCGACTCCGTCTTCTTTTAAGGCTTCTTCAAGCAAGCCTTGATCCTTTAACACTAGACTAGTAGGGGAATAAAAAGCGTAATCTAATCGGATTTTTTTCGGTTTATCTTCATTTGAACCATCTGATGAAGAGCTACTGCTGCAAGCTCCTAGTATTAAGATGGTTATACTCAGAATTAAAGTTAGAAGATGTTTAAGTTTAAGGTTTTTCATAGTATTATAACTCCCCTTTAGATGTCTAATTTTTATGACAACAATCTATATTTCACAAGCAAATGTAGAGATGGTTCCTCTTAAACGTTGTGCTTCTTTATAGGTGCAGCGATTGTGAACTACTTCAATTCCAGCTTCTTTTACAATGGATGCTGCCTCTTCTGAAATGACTCCTTCTTGAAGCCAGAACACTTTTGGTTTTACTTCCGTTGCCTCTTTAGCAAGCTCGACTGCCGCTTCCGGACTTCTAAACACCTGTACCACATCAATTGGTTCTGGAATGGAGCGTAAATCTGGGTAAGCTTTTTCACCTAAAACTTCCGTTTCCCTAGGATTAACTGGGATAATTCGATACCCTAAACGCTGCATTTTAAATGCTAATCTATGACTAGGTCTTGATGGGTTGCTACTTAAACCAACAATGGCTAAATTCTTTTTCCTCGTTTGTTCGACACCATCAACAGTGACTTTTTCTGTTGCAGAATTTAAAGCCCACCGGATGACTCCTTCATCATTAATGACAATCTCTTTTTTTCCTTCGTTAGAAACACCACTTGCTTTGATAAGTGCTTGATTTAAATCATTCGTTAAGTCACGTACCGATTCTAACCCGACTGACAAACGAACAAGTTCCTCAGACACTCCTGTTTGTTTTAATTGCTCAGCTGTTAATTGTTGATGGGTTGTCGAGGCAGGATGGATGACTAATGAACGAGCATCCCCAACATTTGCGAGATGTGACCAGAGTGAAAGCGAGTCAATGAATTTCTTTCCTGCTTCTCTTCCTCCTTTAATTCCAAAAACAACAACCGCCCCGTCTCCATTTTTCAAATACTTTTTCGCTAAATGGTGGGTTTGATGTGATTCAAGGCCAGGATATGTAACCCATTCTACGGCTGGATGATTAACTAAGTACTCAGCAACCTCTTTTGCATTTTGTGTATGTTTTTCCATTCTTAATTGCAATGTCTCTAAACCTTGTAGTATTAAGAAGGCGTTAAATGGACTTAAGGATGATCCAAAATCTCGCAATAAGTGAACTCTTAATTTAGTAATGAAAGCTAATGTACCAAAATCATTAGCGTAACGAATTCCGTTATAGCTTGGATCAGGTTTAGTGAACATTGGGAACTTTTCGCTGTTCCAATTGAAGCGTCCTCCATCTACCACTAAACCACCGATGGAAGTTCCATGGCCTCCAATCCATTTCGTAGCAGAATGAACGACGATATCTGCTCCCCACTTAATCGGTTTACAAAGTGCTGGTGATGCAAAAGTGCTATCCACAATCAATGGTATTCCCGCTTCATGTGCGATATCTGCAACAGCTTCAACATCTAAAACTTGTAAACTTGGATTTCCGATGATTTCAGCAAAAACAGCCTTTGTATTTGGTGTAATTGCCTTTCGGAAGTTCTCAGGATCAGTTGAATCAACAAAATTAACCTTAATTCCATAGTTTGGAAGAGTATTTACAAATAAGTTATATGTACCTCCGTATAAACTAGTAGATGCGACAATTTCGTCACCAGCATGTGCTAGGTTCATAATCGCTAATGAAATCGCTGCTTGCCCTGAAGATGTTGCTACTGCAGCTACTCCTTCTTCTAAAAGAGCGATTCTTTTTTCTAGTACATCTACTGTTGGGTTTCCGATTCGAGAATAAATATTTCCTGGTTCGTCCAGTGAGAATAATCGTTGTGCATGCTCTGTACTATGAAAAACATAGGAAGAAGACTGATAGATGGGTACAGCTCGAGAGCCGGTTGTTGGATCTGGAGCATGCCCTCCATGTAATAATAATGTTTCTAAATCGTATGAATGGTTTGCCATTGTATTAATCTCCTTTTTTTTGATTTTTTCCCATAAAAAAACACCCCGACAAGAAGAGGTGTGGTTACCCCTTCTTATCTCTCAGAAAACTCTGCTGGAATTAGCACCTGTCTGAACTTAATGTTCAAATGGTTGCTGGGTTTCATCGGGCCAGTCCCTCCACCTCTCTTGATAAGAAGCCTATGAAGTTGTCGTTTGTAATCTCGTTAACTCTACATTTTTAGTTGCTATATTAATTCCCTTTGGTGAAATCGGATAGATTCTTATTTTTTGTGGTAACTCTTCTATGAATCTTTCTACATTTTCACTTTTTCCAACAAGTATTTCTCCTATAATGTAGCCATCATTATGTTTAATTTCTTCTTGATGAACGGCTGTCAAATCTTTATTAGCAAAGTTTATAGAAGAATATTGCTTGTATTCTTTCACCAACTCATCTGTTGGCAGTTCAACTATCGTTAACCAAATCGAGGGTTCTTCCTTTCCTTCCACTAGGCTATTATAGCTAAATCTCGGTGTTTGTATGTTTGGTGTCCCTTTCTGGCTAATGTAAACTAAATCTTCAATCATCGCACTTGCTGTCGCTAAAGATCCAGCCCCCGGTCCTTGTAGTAGCAAGGTTCCTACCAGATCGGTGTTTAATACGATACCATTATCTACTCCTTCGACATTGTAAAGAGGATGCTCGTTACTAACAAAAACAGGTCTAACTTCAGCTAGCACATCTTGTTCCTTTTTCTGCAGTGTAGCCACCAACTTCAATCTAAACCCTAATCTTTCACCAATCAAAATGTCAGCTTGAGAAACTTCATTTACTCCCACCTTATTGACATTTTCCCAATTTGGTTGTTTTTGATAAATTAAGTTACTAAGAATCATTAATTTGTAGAAAGCATCTGTTCCTAAAACATCACTTGAAGGATCTGCCTCAGCATAGCCTAAATCTTGGGCTTCTTTTAGCACTTCATTGAAATTTGATTGTTCCGTTCTCATTTTAGATAAAATATAGTTGCTAGTTCCGTTTAGTATTCCTTCAAGTTTGGTAATTCCATTTACTTGCAATAACTGAATAATCGTTCTTAGTAATGGGATTCCACCGGCTACTGCAGCTTCAAAAGTTAAAAATCGATTATATTTATTTGCCACTTCAGCTAGTTCTTTACCTTTATAGGCAAGTAATTGCTTATTCGCACTAATTACATGGCTACCTTTTTCTAAAAATTGACGAATATAAGTATTGGCTGGTTCAATCCCAACAATGGCTTCAAAAACAATATCTACATGAGGTAATTTTAATATTTGGTTTACATCTGTAGTAACTAGGATATCCTTCTTAATTCCTCTCTCCTTTTGGTGATCCTTCACTAGTACGCCAACGATTTCAACTTTTTTACCTACTGCTTCTGTTAGTTTTTTCTCATGTGTTTGGATAATGGATTCGTATACCCCTTTTCCAACGGTACCAAGACCTAACAGTGCTACTTTTAGTGAACTCATATATACCTCCTTGTGTTTTGGAATTTATCGTTACTAAAGATTTTTTTATTACATCAAAAAACCCTCTTCATAAGAAGAGGGTAGAATAGACACACTCTTCTTATCTGACAGAACAATTTGTTCTGCAGGAATTGGCACCGTGTTTTCATTGAATGAAAATCGGTTGCCGGGCTTCATCGGGCCAGTCCCTCCGCCTCTCTGGATAAGAAATCTTTATTGTATTAACGCGTTACCAAATCAATTGTTTATTAATTATGGATAAATATAGCACAGGGATTTTTTACTTGTAAAGTCTTTTTTTGAAAATTTTTATTTTGAATGAGAAATTAGCTATTTTAGACTAGCCCCTATTTTTGCCCAACTTACCTTAGATTGTCTGATAAATACTATATTTTAACCTTCAGCGAAAAATGACATTAATTTATAATTTAGCAATTTGAAAATAGACATCTAATAAAATCGTGACAATTGCATTTTTGTATTTTTTCAGTATACCTTTTCCAAGGTCTTATGAATGAACACTCTTACTTTCAATGACAGTAAATACTTCAGGATAGCCATAGCTACCGTGTTCACTAATGTCTAAGCCCATAGTTTCTTCTTCTTCCGAAACACGTAGACCACTCAATACCTTTTTCGTAATCACTAAGATCACAAAGGAAACAACGAATGCATACATGCCAGATACGGCAACGCCCATAGCTTGAACTCCTAATTGTGTAAGTCCTCCACCATAGAATAGCCCAGGCAACCCAACTGTCGCCAGCTCAGGAGTGGCAAAGAAGCCAGTTGATAAGGTCCCCCAAATTCCTGCTGCTCCGTGAACAGAAAGAGCATAAATTGGATCATCGATTTTTCGCTTTTCAAAAAATCTTACACTATAGAAAACTAGTAAACCAGCAACAAATCCAATGACAACAGCCGCCCAAGTATCAACAAATGCACAAGATGCAGTTATTGCAACAAGTCCAGCTAAGCCTCCATTTAACATCGTTGGAACATCCGATTTTCCTAAAACCACCCAAGAAATTAATAAAGCAGCAACGGCACCTGCTCCAGCGGCTAAATTGGTGTTAAGTGCGACAAATCCGAAAAATCCTTCATCAACAGAGACTGTACTTCCAGCGTTAAATCCAAACCAACCAACCCATAAAATCAATACTCCTAAAGCTGTAAAAACTTGATTGTGTCCATAAATATTATTGGAGGAACCGTCTTTATTGTATTTTCCAATACGAGGTTTCAGTAGAATGGTTGCAGCTAGGGCTGCCATGGCTCCTGTTAAATGAACCACTGTGGAACCGGCAAAATCTTGCTTACCATGTTCAGCTAACCATCCGCCTCCCCAAATCCAGTGAGCAACGACTGGATAAACGATGGCAGAAAATAAAATGGTGAAAACTAAGTAGACGGATAACTTTGCTCTTTCTGCAAAGCCCCCTAATGCAATGGTGATGCTTATCCCGGCGAAAGCTAGTTGAAAGAGGAAGAATACAGGAGATGAAAGACCCAGGTCAGCAAGTTCGGCGCCTGAATAAAAGAAGTTAGAAAGACCGACTAGAAAATTAGCTTGTTCTCCAAAAATAAACCCAAAACCTACAGCCCAGAACACTATCGATGCGAGACCAAAAGTAAAGATGGTTTTACCTGCAATATGACCAGCATTTTTCATCCGAGTCGAACCTGCTTCCAACAAAATAAATCCACCTAACATAAAGATGACTAAAACCGCACTCACCATCACCCACAAGCTATTCATCAAATAATTAATATCCATTTTGACTTCCTCCTTTTAATTTAGTTTTGCTGTTAGTTTAAATTACTCCTTAATGTAAGGAAATGTTACATATATTAATATTTAAATTTAATTTAACTTGAATTTTGGTTAAATTCAATAGACTTTTGTTAATATTCTGAAATACTACGTTAGATTATCTTACATAAATGTCAATTAATTAATATCAATTGAGTTCTCTCATTCCCCCCGGACAGGTAAAAGCAAAAATTCCCATATAGTTTTTTCCTGTAACTGCAAAAAGTATAAGTAACAACAAAAGGAGGGAAATCATGACAGCACGCATTTTTAAAGCACTAATTATTTTCACTCTTATGTTTAGTTTGACTGCTTGTAATAATAAGGATGAAGCGAAAAACAAAGACAAAAAGAAAGACGAGAAAACAGCTCAAACTACTAGTAACCAGAAGGGCAAAAAAATAGGTCTAACTCCAGAACCTAGACATAATCCTAACTCACCTAATTTTATTAACGATACTAAAGATGAGATATTCTCACACGATCAAGGTAGTAGACTTAACCTAACTAATGAACAAGGTTCGGGGAAAACGCAAGCCTATCAAAATCCTAAGCAAAGCCGAAATAGTCAAAATAACAAGGATTCTAATTTTAGTCTAGGGAATGACTATAATAATCAAGCGAGTATTAGAAATGTAGCGCCAGGTAAGAAACCTCGCAATATCATTGTTTTAATCGGTGATGGTATGGGAATGGGTCAGATGGAGGTTGCCAGATTATTCGAACATGGAAAAGAAGGCAGATTATTTATGCAAGGGCTTCCACATGTTGCCCTATCCCAAACGTACTCTGCAGATAATACCGTTACTGATTCAGCGGCAGCCGGTACAGCAATAGCTACTGGGAATAAAACTAATAACACGATGATTGGAATTACACCAGATGGGACAGATTTGAGTACTATATTAGATGCCTCTAAAGCGGCAGGGAAAAAGATTGGTGTTGTCTCAACAAACACCGTAACGGATGCTACTCCAGCTGCTTTTTATGCAAGTGTAAAAACTCGTGCGGGACAAGATGAAATCGCTAGACAGCTTTTTCAAAAAGACCTTGATGTGGTACTAGGCGGAGGCCGGGATTATTTCACACCGAAAAGACAGAATGGTGTTGATCTAATTCAAGGATTTAAGGAAAAAGGGTATACGTACGTCACGAATCGTGGTGAGCTCAATGCGGCAGAAGGAACAAAATTAATTGGTCTGTTTCATGATTCGTTTATGAATTATAAAATTGACCGAGATGAATTGAATAGTACGGAGCCCACTTTAACCGAAATGACAGCTAAGACGATTGAATTTTTATCTAAGGATGCAGCGAAAAATGGTTTCTTTGCTATGATTGAAGGGGCAAGAATTGATCATGCAGCCCATGCTGCCGATTTTACTAGCATCTGGAAAGAAACAGTAGAATTTGATGATGCTGTTAGATACGCAGTTGAATGGGCAAAGAAGGATGGAAATACTCTAGTACTTGCACTTGCAGATCATGAAACCATGGGAATTACAGCAACGGAACCTATGCAAATAGCTCAACTAAAAAATGTTGCTGTTTCTCCAGAATATATGGGAAGCCAATTAAAGTGGGATAAAGATAAAAATGTTTTTACAGCTGAGAGCGTAAAAGATGTATTTAGTCGATTTGCTAATATTAATCTGAATGAAGAGCAAATTACACAGTTTAACAGAAGAGTTTTAGATAGCCAAGGAAAACAAGTACCTCCACATATATTAGGATGGGAAATAGGGACTATTATCGCTGAAACTTACCATGCTGGTGCTCTCAATACGGAAATCCGTTCATTAAGCCCAACTGGCGGTCACTCCGCTAATATGGTCCCCATTTTCGGATATGGAGTTGGCGCTGATAATTTTGAAGGGGTTTTAGACAATACTAATTTGTCTAAAATGATTGCCCAGTTAGCTGGGTATAACATGGAAGGTGGAAAGAGAACACCTCCTGGACAAGGAAACAAATAATTTTTAAAAAAGCTGACAAGTATGGACATCTATAATGTTCGTACTTGTCAGCTTTTATTATTTTTCCTCTATTATTTCATCTACTAATTTTTCTGCTACTCTTCTATACAAATTACTCATATGTACAAATGACGTGATAAGTAACATTTTTTGTAGATAATCTGAATTACCTTCAAGATTTGCAAGCTTCTCTTCAACATGATCAGCTCCAATTTTTATATCATCCTGGAACTTCTCTACATTCTCACTAGATAACTGTAGGAATGTCTGATAGAAATTCTTGATATCTACATCCCCTTCTAATACAAGCTTGTTCATTTCTTCTAAGGTGACTTTTATATCATTAATGGACAATGCCCCTTTTAACTGATAAATCAAGCTAATTAATATAAGGTGTTCCTTCGTATATTTTTTATTTTTAATAGGAATAAATAATTTCCCTTTTGCATAGTTGTTAATCATCGTCTTAGTAAGTACTTTTTCATCTTCATTTCTTTTTGATGCAGCAAATTTATTTTCAAATAGTTGTATGACTTGATCCATGTATAAGTCTATTTCAGGCATTTCTTCTAATGAAAGCTGATTTTCTAATTCTAGCTTTTCAATCATTTCAATTAATTTTTCCATTTATAAACCTCGACTCTAGTTATCATATGCCTATTCTACCCTAAAATAATGGACAAGTAAAACCTTGACTACTTTAGGTAGTTAAAATATAATTACATATAGTTATTAAAACTACGTAAAGAAATATGGAGGTAATTTAATATGGGTACCTATATTCGCGAACCGATTAATGGTTTAACACATCTTGCCGGAGCAATCCTATCTTTCATTGGACTTCTTGCTATGGTTATAAAAGCTTCTATTACTACACAATCTGCCCTTGCCATTACAGCGGTTGTCATTTTCGGTATAAGCATGATGCTTCTTTATTCTGCATCTGCTACTTATCACATGGTTATCGCTAGAGATAAAATTATTGCTTTTCTAAGAAGACTGGATCATTCTATGATATTTGTTTTAATTGCCGGAACTTACACACCTTTTTGTCTAATTAGTCTAAATGGTGTGACTGGCTGGATACTATTTTCCATCATTAGTGGAATGGCTATTTTAGGGATTATTTTTAAAATGCTTTGGTTTAATTGTCCACGGTGGCTTTCAACGGCTATTTATATTGGAATGGGTTGGATGGTTATATTCGTTGCCTCTCCTCTTTCTGAAATCCTGAGTTCAGCTGGCTTATTTTTACTAGTTTTAGGTGGAGTGTTCTATACTATTGGTGGTGTTATTTATGGGGCAAAACCTAAATTCCTTGAGTTCAAACATATGGGATTTCACGAAATCTTCCATATCTTTATCTTGCTGGGGAGCTTAGCTCACTTCTTAAGTGTATTTTTGTTTGTACTGTAACTTTGCTCCTTCATTGTATGCAGACATATAGAAGTATATAATGATAAAGATGAGTGAAAGTAAGGAGCAAGAACATGCATAATAGAAAAACATTCATAATTTTACTCCCTATCATATTCGTATTTTTGTTTATCGTAGGTTGTAATAACAATCATGAACAAAATTCGAACTCAGCTGAATTGCAAATAGCTGCTGCTTCCGATTTAACTTTGGCTTTTACCGAACTAGGGAAAATGTTTGAAGAGGAAACAGGAACAAAAGTGACTTTTTCATTTGGCTCTACAGGACAATTAGCAGATCAAATTGCAAATGGTGCACCATTTGATGTTTTTGCTGCTGCCAATGTAAAGTTTGTTGATGATTTAAAAGCTAAAGGACATGTGATGCCGGATTCACAAAAAATGTACGCATTAGGAAGAATCGGTATTGCAACCGTAAAGGATTCTTCTCTGAAAGTTACAAATCTTGAAGATTTATTAAAACCAGAAGTTAAAAAAATAGCGATTGCTAATCCTGACCATGCACCCTATGGTCTAGCGGCAAAGCAAGCTTTTCAAGCCGTAGGAATATGGGATGAAATAGAGACTAAATTAGTATATGGAAGAAATATTTCAGATACCCTTACCTTTATTGAAACAGGCAATGTTGAGGCAGGTATTATCGCCTTGTCACTAGTAAAAGAAGAAGATGTTCATTTTAGTTTAATTGAAAGCCAGTTACATGAGCCGATTAAACAGTCCATTGCAGTTATAAATGGGACGGAACAGGAAAGAACTGCGAAAGAATTTATTAAGTTTATCTTAGGTCCAACCGGTCAACCAGTTATGGAAAGGTACGGTTTTTCCCTTCCTAAGGAGAATGAATAATGGCAGATTTAAACTTATTTCCACTATTTCTTTCTTTAAGGGTTGCATTCACAGCAACTCTTTTTGCCATTCTCATTGGTTTACCGATTGCTTATTACTTAAATCGTTCAAATGGAAGAACATCTGATATGATTGATACCATCATCACCTTACCAGTTGTTTTACCTCCGACGGTACTTGGCTATTATTTATTAGTATTATTAGGTCGGCAAAGCTCGATAGGAGTACTACTTGAAAAGCACTTTCATATAACGATTGTTTTTACTCCAAAGGGTGCGGTTATTGCGGCTTTAGTCGTCTCAATTCCCTTTTTAATTAAATCAGCTAGGTCTGCCTTTTCAACCATTGACCCTTCCGTTATTCAGGCGGCAAGGATATTAGGGCGTTCGGAATGGAACATTTTTTTTACGATTATGATTCCCTTAGCCTGGAGAGGGATTGCTTCTGGTATTACACTTGCTTTTGCGAGAGCACTTGGGGACTTTGGTGCTACTCTAATGGTAGCTGGGAGTATACCTAACCAAACAATGACGATGCCTATTGCCATATATGATGCTTTACTAGCAGGAAACAGGGAACTCGCCAATCTACTTGTTATCATTATGACAACCGTATCCCTCATAATTCTCTATATGATCAATCGCTTAGACAAGAAAACGTCTTTAAAGAGCAGGTGAACAAACCATGATGTTGTCAGTAAAGATTGAAAAGAAATTACACGATTTCGAACTACATACCTCTTTTACAGCTAGAAATGGGATCACGGGTATCATTGGACCTTCTGGCTGTGGGAAGAGTTTGACCTTACAATGTATCGCTGGCCTTGTCACACCCGATAAAGGGAAGATTATGATAGAGGAAAAAGTGTTTTATGATTCTAATAGCAAAACGAATATCAAAACGAGACATCGAAACATAGGCTATGTTTTTCAACATTATGCTCTATTCCCTCATTTAAATGTTGAACAAAACATCGCTTTCGGTCTAAAGGGAATGGACAAACAAGATATCAAAGATAAAGTCTCACAAATGCTCGAAAAAGTTTTACTAAAAGGTTATGAAAAACGTTATCCATATGAGTTATCTGGCGGCCAGCAACAGCGTGTTGCACTAGCCAGAACACTTATTACAGAACCAGATTTACTTTTACTAGATGAACCTTTTTCCGCGTTAGATTATCATGTGAAAGATTTACTTGAACAAGAATTGCTCCACATCATTAAGGAGAATTTTACGGGTGTCGTTTTATTAGTCACTCACAATATGGAGGAGGCTTACCGGTTATGTGACGACCTCCTTCTTTTACATGAAGGACAAGTTGTTCAATTTGGACAGAAGAATGCTGTTTTTAGACGCCCTGAAAATGTAGCAGCAGCTAAAATTATCGGGTGTAAAAATATTCTAAAGATTGATTCGTTAAAGGAATGGGACAACGGGATTGAGTGCCTTGTTCAAAATACGAGGATTTGGTTGAATCCACAGTCACTTAAAGGTAGGCTGGTCACCCATATTGGAATCCATGATGAGGATATCAGGTTTGTAAACGAAGAAAATGAACCTAATACCTTTCCATTTGAAGTGATACATACAGTAACAGGGTTAAAACAGTCTTCGGTAACGATTCGAGTAGGTTCAATACTGTTACATACAGCTGTTTCAAACAATGATATCAGTAGGATATTGGCAAAAAAACTTAATGTGTACTTACCTCCAGAAAAATTGTTTTTCTTAGTTGGATGAATAGCACCTGAAATCCTTTTATATCGTCTAATTAAGAGTGAGTTGGATTGCCATCTCACTCTTTTTCTGTAATCGGTAGGATATAGCGCTTTGAAACAGGAGAGGCTAGTACGGTTGAGGTGTTTATTTGCCCGTAAGGAATTAATCTATCAATGAGGATCCTCATATTATTCATATTTGAAACAGCTGCCTTAATAATATAGCTTACCTCCCCTGTCACACGATGACACTCGATTACCTCTTCTTCCTTTTTAATCATTTCCTCAAACTCTGTGACGGAAACTTTTAAAGCACCAACTTGAATAATTAATAGTATCTCCCTACCCACCGCTGCTAAGGAGACTCTCGTTGTAAATTCTTCAATAATTCCTTTCTCTTGTAAACGATGAAGGCGCTCAGATATACTTGGTCGACTTAGGGCTAATTCATTTGATAAATCGCTGATTGAGATGCGAGAATTCTTTTGCAAAAGTTCCAATAGTTGGATGTCTATTTTATCCATGTAAACGTTTCCTTTCATTATGTAATGAAATCTTGAAAAAATAGTTCAAAATGAAACTAAATACATATTAATACCTTCATTAAGATATGTAAATCGCTAGTTTTATCTTTTATATTTAAATAAGTCAAAAAAAGTTACTAGATTTAAAGAAGGTGAATGCAACATGAAAAAAATATCGTTAATCTTGCTAGGTTGTTTAATAACCACCATTGGAGTGATTATTTTAAAGCATTCGAATATTGTAACTGGTGGAACCGCTGGACTATCCTTAAGTATTACATACTTAACTCACCTACCATTTGCCCTTATTTTCTTTCTAATTAACCTTCCCTTTTATGTATTTTCCGTTTTAAGAATGGGCTGGAATTTTACAATATCAACAATAGGGGCTGTTTCCATTCTGTCTTTAATGACTGCAGTGGACCAATGGTTGCCTAACTTTTCTATACCGATGCTAGTGGGTGCAGTTTTAGGAGGATTATTGATAGGAATTGGGCTTTCCATTGTATTTATAAATGGTTCTTCCCTTGGCGGAGCTAACATACTTGCTCTATTCCTTCAAAAGAGATATAACGTTAACCCTGGGCAAATTAATTTTATATTTGACTTAATTGTTGTGGTTTCAAGTATTTACTCTGTAGGTTTAATAAGAGGACTTTGCTCTATTTTATCCATTTTTGTTACCGCAAAAGTGATTAGTTATTATAAAAATGAAATTGCCTTGAAGACAACTCAAAGGTCTGTTAAAAAGGAAGCATATGCTGCCTAACACATTGTAAAAACATAAGCCTTGATTTTAATAGGTAAAAATAGAGCAGGTCCCTTTAAGCCGGCTCTATTTTTACCCTATTTCATTTTTAAAACAATCTTTCCTCTAGCGTGATTGGTCTCACTTAGTTCATGTGCTTTTTGAGCTTCATCCATTGAAAATACAGACCCGATAACTGGTTTTATTTTGTTAGATTCTATCAGACTGCTAATTTTAGGTAGTATATCCGTACTAGGATTACTAATTAAAAATTGGACCGATATCTCTTTTTCAGCTGCTCTTCTCAGGTCCTCTTCATTAGGAAAAGTGGCAACAGAAATGATTTTGCCACCTTTCTTTACTAAATCAAAGCTTTGTTCAAAGGGCTTTCTATCAGCGGCATCAAATACGATATCAAATAAACCTCCATAGGATGAAAGCTCGGTATTAGTGTAATCAATGACCTCATCTGCCCCTAGTTGTTTAACAAACTCAATATTTTTTGTACTAGTAGTTGTAACAACATGAGTACCATAGCTTTTCGCTAGTTGTATAGCAAAGCTTCCCACTCCGCCAGAACCTCCCAGAATTAGAACACGTTGCCCTTCTTGAATGTTTCCTACTTCCACTAATGAACGAAAAGCACAAGTTCCAACGAGCGGGATAGAAGCAGCCTCTTCAAAAGTTATATTTTTCGGTTTATGCGAAACGAATCTATGATTAACAGCTATGTAGTCAGCGTAAGTCCCGTTCCTGGCTAAGTCAGGATAACTGTATACTTCATCCCCTACTTGAAGAGATGAAACGGATGAACCAACAGCTTTTACTACTCCCGCGACATCCCATCCTAATACAAGTGGAAATTGGTGAGGAATCCTCTGTTGAAGCCAGCCATTTCGTATGGCAATGTCAACTGGATTTACTGCAGCTGCATGTACTTCAATTAGTACATCATTTTCTCCTACGTCTGGAATGGGTAGCTTGTGAACATGCATTTCAGATAAAGGGCCATAACGGTTTATTGTTATTGCTTTCATCATGAATAAAACCTCCACTCTATACTAGTACTTTCTTATAATCTTCAATCGTACGGTAAGAGATTACAGGAAGTTCCTCAAGCCTTTCCATTCGATTTTTCAATTCTTCAATGTAGCTCTTTCTTTCCTCTCCACTTGCACCAGAAGGAACCATAAAAGGCTCTAAGACCGTCAAACCTGAAAAATATAAAATTTCATGCTGGATATTAAAAATTCTTTCATCCATGGACCCTTTGATTCGATCCAGTCCATAACTTGAAAAATCTTTACCTCCTGTTGTAAAAGACAGCATTCCTTTTTTACCAGTTAGATTACCATGATTATAGACACCAGGACCATAAGCAAAACCAGCTGCAAATACTCGATCAAACCAACCTTTTAAAATAGCAGGCATGGATGTCCACCACATTGGAAATTGGAATATAATATAGTCTGCCCAAGCCACTTTTTCACGTTCAAGTATTAGATCCTCTGGGACGTCTTCTTTATTTTTCGGGACGGATACATCAGTAAGACTTGCTACAGGATTAAACTTCATATCATATAAATCAGAAATTTTAACAGATGCCCCCCGACTTATTAGAGACTCAACAGCTGCATCTTTTAAAGCTGCGTTATACGATGTGGGTGAAGGATGAGAAAAAACAATTAATACGTTCATTTTGGTTGCCTCATTTCCGATTTTATTTTGTTCTATAAAAATAGAACAAATTTATAAGTTCATTATATTACACCATAAAATAAATGCAACATTTTTCCACATTTATTATTTTTTTCTATCATGTTAGAATGATTATAAAATGTATTTCGTGAGGTTCGTGCAGATGAGTTATCAAGTAGAGTTTGAGTTTTCACCAATTTATGAGCTAGTAAATAGTCTTGAACTGTTTGTTCATAAGCGAGGAATTAAAAATGTTGATTTAGGTGTAGATTGGGTAAAGAAAGTGCAAGAAAACCTAGATGCAGCCAGCGTTGAGCTAGGAGATGCAAAGGCAATACCTTGCTTCAATTATCTATATTTATTGATTTGGCAATCACCAGAAAAAGAGGATATAAATAAATTTTTACATTGGCTCCAAACCCTTCAACCAGGAAACCTGTATGAAAAATTATTTTCCTATGTTTCTGATCCATTACCTGCTGATTTAGAAAAAATACGTAATCAGTATGTGAAGCTACTAAAGGTTTGGGAAGAAGTATATTTTTCAGCATTTGATTTAGACATTTTGGATATTTTAAGAGAATCCGTTATGGAATGGGATGACAAAAGAGAACACGAGGAAGACCCTGTAGTATTTGTAGAAAAAGTATCAGGTGGATTAAAAGTGGAGCCTTACGAAGGTTTGCAACAAATAATTATGACGCCAACCTATCACACAAGTCCGCTAATAACGACAAGGAAATTTAAAAATATTGTGCATATACAATATCCTGTAGATGCACCAGAAACAGCGGCGGATCAACCTTCAAAAAAACTACTGCGATTATCCAAAGCACTAGGAGACGACAACCGCCTTCGTATTTTGAAGCTCGTGAAAGAGGGTCCGAAAACATTCACGGAGATTTTGCAGCACTTTAATATTTCTAAAAGTACCGTTCACCATCACATTATGTTACTCCGCACAGCCGGATTAATAAGTGCCTATCATACAAGTGAATGCTGTAGTGAAGCCTTCGTCTATCGTCCGCTTGGGATGGAGGAGTTAGTGGATAGTTTTAATGCCTATTTAGAGAAATAGCTGTCACTTTTGAGTGACAGCTATTTTTTTGTTATGTAAGAGCGAAACCTACTAAGTTAGACTAACTATCTTGATTAACTTTTTAGAAGTTTGGTTGTTTTACTCGCTGAAAAATAGTTATATCGACGTTTATTTTGTTTTATCCGCGGAAAAAAATATATATCCGCGTTATTTTTGTTTTATCCGCGAAAAACTTAATTTATCCGCGTTATTTTTCTTTTATCCGCGAAACTTAATTTATCCGCGTTATTTTTGTTTTATCCGCGAAAAACTTAATTTATCCGCGTTATTTTTCTTTTATCCGCGAACCCAAGTTAGTTACAAAACCATCTACTAAGCTTGCGCAGTAATTGGATGCTTAAAAAATTCCGGAAAACTAATTCCATCTTTAGTTTTTACAAACAATACATCACCGTCTACTACCTGTTCACGTTTAAGATTAATATTCTCCTTGTCAGGTGTATAATGAAACACTACTCTCCTAGTTTCCTCGTTCACAATTCTTTTTAATACTTCTGTGATTTCAGCCTTGCTCTGACTCATAACATCAAATAAATGAAGCTCCTCATCATTAGCTCTATATATCACGATTGTATCTAACTCTTCTATGTAATAAATATCTTCAGTAAAAACATACATACAATAAAACATCAGTAGTTCTTGAGTATTTTCCGTCCCCAAAACCTTCGAAACAGGAATCCTATTTTTACTAAAATCATAGATTTTATTCAAATCATCCAGCTTTCTTACATTCGAATAAACTAGACTATCCAAAGGTAAATCCATAGAATACTGATATTCAGGTAAAGCTTTAAACCCAAATTTCGGGTAAAAGTCTAACACCGTTTGATTGGCAAATAAATACATGACATCATACTGCCCCTCAAATTCCTCTAACACATGATTCATTAGTTTTCTAGAGAGTCCTTTATTTCTAAAATCAGGATGAGTCATGACAGTTCCTATTTGTAACCCTCGTAATATCTCACCAGCAATGATTAAGTCAATGTGATTGACCGATACATTGGCAACAACCTGATTTCCGTCAACAATAGAAAAAGGCTCGTACTTCTCCGTCCAATATCCTTTCTGATACCAACTTTCAAAATTAATTCCGAAAGTAGTAGTTGATAGTTCGTTAAAACTTTTTCTTAATTTCTCATTATCTTTAAACCCTTTTATAACTTCCAAATTAATCCCTTCCTCTCATCGTTATCTTTGATTACACAACAAACTCATAAAGTTTTTTGCACTAGGAGAAGGCGAACTACTTTTTAAAGTACATAAGTTGATATGTCTTTTTAAATTTACTCCTCTCACATCGACCACTTCAACAAGATCCATTTCGATATAAGGTATGACTGCCTTTTTAGGCGCTAGGGTCATTCCATATCCTCCAGCTACCGTCATAATCGCTTCTTCAATCCGATTTACCTCTACATGAATAATAGGCGTAGGCAGCTGATGTATTTGAAAAAGGGAGAAAATCAGCTCTCTTGTTGAGCTTCCCTTTTCTCTTAACACAAATCCTTCTTCTACAATTTGCTGAAGATTTACCGTCCTCGACCCAAAAGGATGACCTTTCGGGACGATAAAACATTGCTCGTCCTCTAAAATCTTTATAATTTCTAAATGTTCATGTTCGTTCGGGATATGAAAACTAGCAATAATAGCTAAATCAACTTCCCCGTTGCTTAATTTTTCAAGGGCAGTCGTCGTATTTCCTGATTGGATATGTATTTTAATGTCAGGATAAATCTTTTTAAATTGTGATATCCAATGAGGCATGAAATGGGTGGCAGGAAAATTAGTAGAAAAGATAGTTAGTGACCCATTTTGTCCCTCCATGTACAACTTAATTTTATTTTCAATCTCATTTTCTAAAGCAAATAATCTTACAGCCTCATTGTACACATAAGTTCCTGGTTCATTTAATTCAATTCCTCTACCTTTTTTCTTAAATACTGAAAAACCTAGTTCTCGTTCCAAGTTTCTAATTTGGATCGTAACAGCGGGCTGACTAATATGGAGACGTTGCGCCGCTCCAGAAACACTCCCTTGTTTGACAACCGTTACAAATACTTTTAGTGCATATAGGTTCACTACTAATCCCCTATCTATAAATATTATTTATGTATCTATAATTTATATATATTTTATTTATCATTATATAACATTTATGATAAATGATAGATAAAATTAGGAAGTGAATTCATTGGAACTAGGAACATTATTCATAATAGGAGTTTTTTCAGCCTTTGTTGGGACACTAGCAGGTGGAGGAGGGCTCATTTCCCTACCAATCATGGCATTAACCGGTATACCCATTCAAATGGGAATTGCTACAAATAAATTTTCAACAGGAATCTCGGCATTAGTCAACATCTTTTTTCTTTTAAGAAGAAAAGAAATCTCAATTAAAATATTAAACTCTAGCTTAATGTTGACCATTCTTGGAGGAATGCTTGGGGCGTTAATCACTTCTCACATAAGCGAAGCAAGCATAAATATGGTCGCACTAATCCTATTACTTTTTGCACTAGCAGTCACCGTCAAAAGCAAAAGCTGGATTCAATATTTTAATCAGAAAAAGGATGCTCTGAATTCAAAGGGATTTAAGGTTATTCCTTTATTTATTGGAGTTTACGACGGAGGATTCGGTCCTGGTTCTTCAACATTCTCCATTATCTATTATCTGACACAGAAAGTTGAATACATAAAATCGGTTCATTATACGAGAGTTCTTATTTTTGGAAGTTGTTTTGGGGCATTTGTTGTATTCTTAAGTACGGGGTACATCAATTGGTTTTATGCACTAAGCTTGGCTACTGGTTCCATTATTGGGTCACAGCTAGGGATGAAGTATGCGGAGAGGATCCCTTTAGAGTTGGCCAAGAAGTTGTTAGTGTTTATTATTTTTAGTTTGGTTGTGCAAGTAGTAGTAAAAATGATTTAGAAAAAACTAGTCTCTTTCCTATTAGAGACTAGTTTTTATACGGATTCAGTAAAAATCTAAATATCCTAAAGCATTGGATATCTATAGGCAGGAAAATAACTATGGTCAGCATGTTGTTCATAGTAGTTTCCCCATTTTCTAACAAGTTCGTTATATAAATCTTCATTGTGCACTTTTTTTCCTATATAAAAATCTAAGACACCTTTAGGATTAAATCTATTTTTAAAAGTATATAATGTATCCTTTCCTGAATGCCCACCACCTAAATGAAATCGTTGGAAGCCGTTCTTTTTTCCCCACATTGCAATGTGATGGAACAAAAACGGATTTGTTCCCAATCTTAAAGTCTCTTGTTTAGAGCAACCTAGATGATAATGTAAATAATTGTCATTAAACATACATAATGCTGCGGCTATCATTTTGCCCTCAAAGAAAACCGCCGCAATAATCACGTTGTTTTTTAGTCCTGTGATTAATTGTCTAACATAGTCCCTCGAAAAATAATAATAGGAGCGGGCATTTACTTTATCCATCGTTTTTATATATAATTGGTAAAAATCCTCAAGGTAGTCTATCGCATTATTTTTAAATATCTTAAATTCAAGCTTATTTCCAAAAGCCTTCCTAATATTTCTTTGGTGATTTTTATGATAATGATTGAATATATCCTCTTCATTTTGAGTTAAATCAATAAAAATAGTTTGATTAACTGCTAATACTTCAAGCGAGTTAGATAAGTGTTCATGATTTTTCAACATAGGATGGAATCTAATAAACTCGCTTACAATGTTCTCTTCCCTACAATACTCTTGAAATTCTCCCCTAAATTTATTTATAGATTCCTCGTCCATTACATCATAGAGTGGTCCTCCGTATCCGTATGGGGTCGTTATATCGTAAACTTGTTCAAAAGAAGAATCTGCTTTTAAAAAGTCAAGTGTGTTAAGCGATCTTTTAATGAATGGATAACAAATGGTATTTCCAGACTTATTGTGAAACACGAATAGGAAGGGCTGCCCACTTTCAAGCTTGCTATAAAGTGAACTATAAGCTTGATAAAAATAAATATCTTTACTCTCAAGATTATCGATTATTGAATCCCATTCATGCTTATTTTCCAAAGGAATGATTTGATACATGTTTTTCTCCACCTTTTTTTCAATCAAAAAAAAGACAAAAAAAAAATAAATATAGTATAAAAATGAGAGGTGTCAATTAGTTTATATATTACTAATTATCATTTTTTTGATTAACTTAATTTCTTTCATTCTCATTATTTCTTATGAAATAGAGTAATAAGAATAGTGCTAATACAAGCTTAAAAACTGTATTATAAACTAAACCTGGTTCTGCATACATGACTCTAAAAGCAATGAATATCATCCATGAAGAATAAGTTATAGACATCATGATGTTATTTGTATTAGATAGCAAACCTTCTATGAACCTAATAAGAACTCCAAATATTAAAGTGATTATTATTACACCAGCTAAACCGAATGTAATATAACCAAACGTTATGAGGTCTACCGGTATGGATCCGGCTGATTGAAAGTATAATGTATTTAATTCATCTATATTAGGTTGTTTCATATATTCAAAGGGAAGAAATCTGCTTGGTAAAATACCATTTAGCCCAATAATAAAATCTTTAAATCCGTATCTAAAATGATAATGAATGGAAAGTTGTTCAATATTATTTGCTAGATTAACAAATGGAGATGAGAATTCTTCAATAATTCCCCCAACTGTTCCACCTAAATTTAACAGAGCCTTTTTAAATACTTCCCAAATAGATTGGGTCGAATAAGGACTTAATAGATGATCTCCCAAAACTACCATAACAAAAAATAACCAAATCGAAACAATGATAAAACGAAAGTTAATCCTGTTCTTTAATACGATATGCCCTAAAGGGAAGGAGATTAAATAAATAAAAAAAGTCATTCTTCCTGCCCCATGATACAAATGCATAAGAGAACTTATGAATGCAGTTAAGAAAAGGATGACATTCAACGTTAGATTTTCTCTTTTTTCAATCATTAAGCAATAGAAATAGTAAGATGAAATGTAAAGTAGAGGGACGAGATTCTTCAAAAACATAAAGGGGGAAGTAAAAGTGGTGTTAAATCCACTTCTGATTATTAGCCCTGAATTTAAATAGCTTTCTAGACCACCCAAAAGCCTAATATAAGCCACCAATGAGGTAAATCCAAGGACAAAAAGGATTAATGCTACTTTAAATATGTGAATGCTTCTAATGTTATTGAATTTTTTCATCGAGTAAGTCGTAATCGATACATTTATAGAAAATCTACTAGCGTAATAATAAGAAAAAATGATACAAAGATAACCAACTAGGCTATATATAGAGGCCAATAAATAAGAGACTGAAGTTAATTCCAACTTTCTAATAGTACTCCAAGTCGTATATTCATAAAAAAGAAATATATATAGTGGGACAATACCAAATGTCATCCAATATACAAAATTTACACCCGTTAAAAAGTCTATAATACGATTTTTTGGTCTAAAAATTTCAAATATTAATACTCCAGATGCACTAATTAATGAGAAAACAACCGAATAGTAACCCATACAATCCCTACTAACAAATATTAGATTTAACAGCAAAAGTAGAATTACTTCATTATTTTGTTCGTAAGCACCGCTTCCATTTTAGATTGATTAAATAAACATATATTTTACCTAAAAAACTTACTGGTATATACAGTCTATGATCATATCCTCTTATGGTGCCAAACCTCCTTTTAAAATCATTCACACCGAGACTTCCTTCTTGGTTAACTTCTCCCCCGAAATTATACCAATTTAGTCCTTTGCTTTTAGCTAAAAGAATTTCTCTCCATTGAAGGTACTTATTAGCCCTTCCTATTTTTCTTTTTTCATCTGGATTACTTTTCATAAAATGAGTGGATAAACCGTATAGACCATACAACTGACTTGAATCTCGATCGACTACTAACATACTTGTACAAAGAATGTTCTTATCGATATCAGTAACATATGTCATAATCAGCGAATTTTTATCCCTAATTGCTATTAATTTTTCTATGTTACAGATTGCTATCTTTTTTTCTTTTGCAAACGAATTATAAAGAGAAGAAAAAGTTTTTATTTGCTCATTATTAGGATTCTCAATTTCGTAGAAACAACATTTATCCACATCAATAGCCTTTCTAATATCAGCTCTTGTGCTTTTTTGAATCCTTCTGAAAATAATTTCTTCTTCAGGTTTTAAATCTATTAAGAAATTTGGGATAACTAATTCAATCGAGTTCTTATATTCACCTTTCTTAACCATAGGTTCTTCAGATTCAAGTTTAAGCTCATATTTTGTTAGCACATCCAAGGGGCTATTATGATAAGAATTGATGTTTACGGAGCCGGTCCCCTCAAGAAAATTTAGGAAACGGTTTTTATAGTTAAAGGTTAACATCATCTTTACCTCCTCCTATATATCTAAGTTTGCCTGACCTCGATTAGTAACCTTTTAAAATAAGAAATTTTAACTTTATTTTTTTATAAATTCTCAAATATCTTTTCATATTTGTTAACTACTCTTTCCACATTAAACTCTTCAAACAGTAATTCCTTACAATCTACATCGGGACGATTAAACCAACTTTCCTTCCAGTCAAAATCAGGAATATATCGTTCTAACTGGTTTGTTATCTCCATGATTTCATGAGTACCCCCAGGGTGATGAAGAGCAATAACTGGGCAGCTGCAAGCAATAGCTTCAAGTAGTATATTTGGTAAACCTTCATAATACGAGGAAAGAACAAAAAGATCAGCATGTTTTAACCACTTATAAGGATTTTCTTGAAAGTCTTTAAAATACACCTTATCTGTTAAGCCAAGCTCATCCCGAATTTGTACTAACTCCTCGTTTAATGGACCTTTACCAATGATCCACAACGTTGCTTCTGGTTTTAGTTCCAACAACTGTGGGAAAGATCTAATTAGTCGGTCATATCCCTTTTGGTGTGATAATCTCCCAATTGAAACAATATTTAAAGTTTCTTTACCTTTGAATGGATTTTCATCTCTGTTGGCAAAGTAACAAATGTTTTCAAAATCAACTGGATTATAGACCTGCACAAGTTTTTGAGTGGGAAGTTTAAAATGTTTAATTAAATCCTGTAGCATATAGTTTGATTGGCAGATGACTAAATCAGCCTTTTTGTAAAGATTCTTATATATAAATATCCACATCCACCTTTTTGAACTGTATTTTATAAGTTCTGAAAGTGTATTAGCCTCTCTTACAACGATTTTTATGTCTTTTCCAATAAAGGGCTTTAATGCAATAACGCCTAAGTTTAAGTGACCTTGTGTTGAAAAAACAATATCTGGCTTTTCTTTACCAATGATTTTATACAATGAAAAAAGTGAATGTCTTACCCTATTTGTACCTAAATCTATTATTCTAACATCAGGAGGCACCTGATTCATGTATTCTCCCTCTATTGTTAAGAGTACAAGTAAGACCTCAAATTTCTGTCTATTAATATGTTTCAATAAAGTGACCATTACCTTCTCCGCTCCACCTCCTCTTAGTGAGGGAACAATAAACATAATTTTCCTTCTCATTTCTGCCTCCTTTTGTAAAAATATGTGTTAATCTCTTTTAACCTTTGAAATTAAAGCACGATGTTTTCCAGAAGGTGAACTCTCGATTTTTTGTAAAAAATCAAAGCTAACATCACAATTTGGCCCCATAACGTCCTTTATGTCTTTTGTAATTTTGCTTATTTCTTCACTGTATACTTCAAATGGATTCATTACGTATTGATTCTTTAACACAAGTGAGAGTTTAATTAATTCATAGTCTTCTTGAATAATTTGAAATTTCTTAATCCAATCCTTGTGATAAAATAACATGGCAAAATAAGCTCCGTATATTGGCTTTTTCTCTTTAGTAATAAAAGTATCCGTCACCCTACCAGAAACTTCTTTAAGTAAGGGTAAGCCTCTCCCGCAAGAACATTCTTCTTCGGCCCATTTACCCATATCTCCGATTTTATATCGGATTAAAGGCATGCCAAAGTTCATTAAAGGTGTAACGATGATTTCTCCCATTTCACCTTTATCAGCAGGTGAATGATCACTTTTTAAAATTTCTACATAGTGAGTTAAAGAAGAAATATGCAGACCGTTATGGTGATTACATTCACACGCGATATCTCCAACTTCTCTTGAACCGTAACGGTTAAAAACCTTTGTCTTAAACACTCTTTCAATCACTTCTCTCATATGAGGATAAAGTGTTCCAGCTGAAGTCATTATTGATTTTGGTGAGTGGACTTTGAGTTTATGTTCCTCAATAAATACTGAGAGTTCATAAATGCTCTCAGCATAAGCTAATATTTGAACTGGTTTTATTGAATTAATCTGGTCAACATAATCTAACATTCGTTCATCTGAAAGTGAGAACGCATTTAACCAGACTTCATTTCTCATCCATTTTCCAAACTTTGATCTTAAGTTCTCGTTACCAACAAGTAAATCTCTTTGTGAACCCCATAATCTTATTTGTTTTTCCCCAATTGATTTTCCAGACCATTCATCAAATAGTAACTTAACCGACTGTTCCCATTCTTTAACTTCTTTATGCTGTATAAATAAAATTGGTTCACCAGTAGAACCTCCTGATGTATTTTGATACCAATTCATTGCGTCTAGTTTTTCTGACTTTAATTCCTCGAAATGGTTTCTAATGATCGATTTTGTTAGTATCGGAATTTTGGATAATTGGCTAAAATCAATAAGTCCATCATTATTGATAATTGAATGAAAAGGAAGATTTTCTCGATAATATGGAACGTTTTCGTGTGCATACTTCACGAGGTCTGTTAAACGCCTTTGTTGGATTGATTTGACTTGATTCTTGTTTAACCATTCTGTATCTTGGAGTGTTGATAAATTTTTAAGTATTTTTCCTGAGGTATTTAACCGGAGCTTTACTAACTTATCCTTCATAACAACATTAACCCCTTTGGTTGAGTTCTCGTTTTTGCATTTTCATTGTAAAGAGAGCAACACCTAAAATTAGCAGCAAATTAAATAGACTAGCAATTAAGCAAAATAATAAAATCCCAATAAAAGCACTGAAAAATTTTAGTCCAACATATAATGCTGCACTTCTAAAAATTAATAAAAAAATTTCATAAATAAGCAAATATTTTTGTAATCCAACGGTTTGTGCAGTTACAAAGGCAGGAATATTAATAAATCCAAAGAATAACCATACAGTCATCCATCTTGCATATACTCCTGCAGTATACCAATCCGCCCCTAATACCCAGTAAAAGAGCTTTGGACTAAATAAAAACAATATGACTGAAGGTATTATTGCAATTTTCACAAGATTTATAGTTGATTTCACAAGTAAGGAAAATACATTACCATTGTTATTGTAATTTTCAGAGACCCGTTGAAAAAGTACACTTCTAATAGACTCACCAATCACATTTACTGGCATTTGAATTAATTTCAAAGCCATGGCATAAAATCCTACCATTGCAGGGCCATAAAAAACAGCTAACAAAATAGGTGGGATATTTCTAGAAATGGCATTAGTCAAGGACTGGGGAGCACTATACATAGGAAACCTTTTATATTCTATTGCTACTTTCTTGATTGTTGTAAAATTGATATGACTTAATATTTCTTTACTAAAGTTCCTAAATACTTGGTAACCTAAAATCATGCTAGCTGTCACTTGACCGACAACCTGACCTCCTATTAAACCTGCACTCCCCATTCCTAAAAACCCAGCACTAACTTGAGTGGATGCAACGGATCCCCCTCGAAAAAGTTGTGAAAGTGAAAGCTGTTTAAACATTTTCATTCTAATACTCCAGTAGTTAAAAATCTGGTATATCCCGAGGGAAAAAATACTAATTGGAATCCACCACAACAGTGAATTTAAGTCAGGAGTTCCTGACAAACTAACAATTAAATCTTTTGCAAAAAAAATAATGACTGAAACCATTCCAGTCATTAAAGCTACTAAAAATAAAGATAAAGCAACTACATTTATACTATCCTCGTTTTGTTTAGGTAAAACAATCACGAGTTCATAATGCCACGACATCATTACCGATAAAATTCCAATGATTGAAGAATATAACGCAAAAACGCCAAATACTTCAGGTTCATATAAACGAGAAAGGAGCGGAGCGCTTAAAATCATTAACCCTTGAGCAATTGTTGTCCCCGAGATTAGTATGGTAACGTTTCTGATGAAGGCATTATTTTTGATTAACTGAAACACTATATCCACCCGATTTTCTTATGATTTAAATTACGTATATTTAATTACTAACCTCTTGTTTCAAAACTCTATTATATTCGGCTTTCCACTTATCAACTATTACATCCAATTCATAGTTGTCTTTTATATGTGTTTTCGCTTTTTCCCCTATTTTCCTTCTCTCTTCCTCCGGTAGCTTTATTAATTCTTTCAACATGTTTGCTAGAGAAATAGGACAGTCTGGTTTTACTAGAAAGCCTGTATAGCCATTAACAACAACCTCACTATTCCCTCCAACATCCGTACATACAATGGGCAAGCCTACCGCTGAAGCCTCCAGTAATACGATCGGCATCCCCTCCCAACTTGATGACATCACATATGCATCGGATGCGTTCATTAAGGCTTGAATATCACGTCTAAATCCAAGGAATGTTATATGATTGGAAATTCCTAGTTCATCCGCTATCCCCCTCAACTCATATTCCAAAGGACCAGTACCTGCTATTAGTAATCTACTTTTTGGGTTAGTTTCTAAGACGATTGAAAAGGCTTTTAAAAGACTAGGATAGTTCTTCTGTTGTTCAAGTCTTCCTACTGCCAAAAACGTAAAATCATCTCTAATTCCAAGTTTTTCTTTTGTATCAGCTCTAAGATCGCTATTAAGATGGAACTCATTTAAATTAACACCATTAGGAATATGTTTTAAATTTTTTTCAGAGAAAATCCTAGCATTAACAAAATAATTTCTTGCTTTCTCACTTATGACTGTATTTATATCTGAAAAGAAGTTGGTGAATTTAAGGGAAAGTTCCCTTAACCTTCCTCCTATATTTATATTGTGAATAGTTGTTACTACTTTCAGAGAAGGATTAATTATTTTTATCATTCTAGCTAATATATTTGCATGAAATAAGTGGGAATGTATGATTTGGATATGTTCATTTTTAATGAATTTTATTAACCTTATAATGGAGGAAATATTCACCTTCCCTCTCTGCATGTTTAAGGTGTACACTTTTACATTAGCTTCCAGTAACTTTTCACCGATAGGTCCAGGTTCAAGCATTGAAACAACTATCGGATTGTATCTTTCATCTGTTTTCAGCTTTTTAATTAATTGGTAAACCTGCATTTCAGCTCCACCTACATTTAAACCGGTAATTAGAAAAAGAATATTGATCATTGGTTTCTCCCACCTATTTATAACACTTTTAAAATAAAAATCTCTAAAAGTAGCTAATGCTTTAATTTTCCCCCTCATTTACTTTAGTATTTATTTTCATTAAATCGTTATAAATATTTATTAATCGGTTTACTACCATCTCTTCTGTATACTTCTCTTCAATTACTTTTCTCCCGTTCTCTCCAAAGTTTATTGCCATTAAAGGAGTTTCTAATAAATACTTCAGGCTATTTGCTAAAGCATTCTCATCTCTGTTATTCACTAATAAACCTGTATACTGGTCTAATACTAATTCTCTTGTACCAAGAACATTTGTAGCTACGATTGGCTTCGAGCAGGCCATTGACTCCATAAGAATTCTAGGAATACCTTCTTTTATTGAAGTTAAAGAAACAATATCCGCCAACTTAATTAAAGGATAGATATCCTTTTGATAACCTACTAGCTTTATATGTTTTTCAAGATTATACGTTTGGACCTTTTCAATAATTTCACTTTTTAAGGGTCCATCACCCGCAAGAATACATGTGAAATTTTGATAGTTTTCTTTCAAAATATTTAATCCCTTTAGCAAAAAGTCATGGTCTTTTACTGGCTCAAACCTTGCACCAACTAAAATAATTTTTCTGCTCTGTTCTATTTCAAGAGACATTCTTAACTGCTCAATATCTTCTGCAGTAATACTCGTTAACCTACGATCTAATTTATTTAAATCAACCCCGTTGCCTTCATAAAAAACCAGTTTGTTTGGAGCCATTTCTTTTAGAGCTTTCATATCTTCTTCGTTTTGGGAACAAATAGCATCGCAAAAGAAACTTCCTATTTTTTCAAAAGTCTTATACATCCTATATGTGAACGGGTTTTGATCTCTAAAAAACGGTAATCCATGGGAAGTATGAATAATGACCGGGGTTTTAGTGAGCTTAGCCGCAATTCTACCGATGATACCTGCTTTAGCTGTATGTGTATGAACAACGTCAAATCTCATTTTTCGAAAGAATTTAATCATTTCAAAAATCGAAATAATATCATCCTTTATGTTAATTTTTCGGTTCATTTTAATAAAGTGAGGTTTAATATTAAACTTTTCTAATAGATGTTGGTCGTAGCCATCATTTGAAGAAACTATATGAACCTCATAGCCACTTTGAACTAATAGGCTTAATTTATCCATTAAGATTTTGTGACTATAACTACTAGTACACACGTGTGCAATTTTCATTTTTATCGGCCCTCCCTTCTTTTAAACAAAAAAAGTTAGCCAATTGGCTAACTTTTTTACGTGTGAGTTATCCTTCTATAAAGCATGAATACTAAATTAGAAAAATTTAAAAAACCTTTTTTTAATATGACGAGGGGATTCAATTTGAAATTCTTTATTTTCTAATATATTTTTAGCATTTTTTTGAAAATATGTTGTACACTGATGTCCAAATGATTTTGATATTTCTTTATAAGCTTCATCTAAACAAAACCCTCTTGTATGAATATTATGAGCATCAGACGCAAGTACATGTACAAGCTGATGATCAATCAGTCTACTAGCAAGTTTTTTTACATTTCCTCCAAACTTTCCAATGACACTCCCTGCTGTTAATTGTATTAATGCCCCTTCCTGAACAAATTCATAAATCATACTTGGATTATTTTGTAGCTCTTTATTTCTTTCTGGATGCACGATAATGGGGGTAATACTTTTTAACAATAATTCATAGATTACTTCATTTGTATAATCGGGTACTTCATGTGGGGGTAGCTCTAATAATAAGTAGTTACCTTGATTTATCGTGAGTATTTCATTTTCTTTTTGTGGATTTAATATTTCTCTATGAATCCTATATTCCTGTCCTGGATAAATGGTAAGATTGATATTTTTCATTTTTAAATATTGATTGCAGTGGGAGATATGTTTGATTATCTTATCTTTTGGATTTTCATATCTTCTGTTATGATGTGGGGTTGCAACTAAGTGGGTAACTCCGGAACTCACAGCTTGCCTTGCCAACTCTTTAAAATGTTCGTAACTATCTGGCCCATCATCAAGGAACGGTAAAACATGACTGTGTATGTCAATCATATAACCTCTCCTTCATTTTCACTTCAACAACCTATTTACTCATTCATAGTAATAGTTATATTGCTCTACATCTGAGTCTCCTCCATTTATTACAACACCGAGAATTCTTGGATTAGCTTTTTCTAGTAATTCTTTTGATTTTAACGCTATTTCTCTCTTTGTCTTCCCACTCGAGATGACCAATATTACACCATCGGTTTTATTTGCTAGTATTTGAGAATCAGTAACTGCAAGGATAGGAGGGGTATCAAAAATAATATAGTCAAACATTGACTTTAATTGTTCTAATACTCTTTCCATTGCCTTTGAATTAAGAAGTTCAGAAGGATTTGGTGGTGTTCGACCACTAGTTAGAAGTTCTAAATTGGGGATGTGGGTTTTCTTAATAACGTCATTTAATGGAACTTTTTTAGTAAAAACACTTGTTAAACCTTGAAAATTGTTTCTTTTATATCCGTAATGTTGGGAAGGTCTCCGTAAATCAGTATCCACGAGTAATACCTTCTTTCCCATCTGTGCAAAAACAATCGCTAAATTAGATGCAGTAGTTGATTTACCATCAGAAGGTTCTGGTGATGTAACCATGATCGTTTTAATATCATTATCCACTGAAGAGAATAAAATATTGGTTCTAATTAGACGATATTGTTCTGTTGCAGCGTCCTTGGGGTTATTGTGAGCATATAACTGTGCTTCATTCTTAATTTTACTTATCCTTCCTACGAACCTACCTTTATCATTTTTATTTTTTCCAGCATTTTTATCTGTATCGTTTATGATATTTTTAACACTCCCTAATACAGGAAAACCAAGATATCTCTCAATATCCTTACTCTCTTTTAATGTATTATCAAAAAAGTCCATTATTAAAACGAAAAGCAGCCCGAGTATAAATCCGATAAAAATTGCAATAATTAAGTTTATTGTAGGTTTGGGACTAACAGGTACTTCCGATTCATTTAATTTTGCTTTAGCAAGAATACTTACGTTATCAATTTTCATAATCTCTTTAACTTCTTTCTGAAAAGTTTCAGAAAGGGCATTTACTATTTCTATTGCCTTTTTAGCATTTTCTGCTCTAACTGATATCGTAATAATTTGAGAATTCTCTTGACTACTAACAGTTATGCTTTCGTTAAGTTGTTTTATACTTTCAGGAAGATCTAGCTCTTCAATGACCTTCTCTAAAATAACTGGGCTCTTGATTATTACACTATAAGTATTAATTAACTCAACATTATTTCTAATTTGAGAAATATCAAATTGATTATTTGAATCTTTTTGATAAACGAGTATTTGTGTGGAAGCCTGATATTTTGGAGCAATGACATAATTGGATAGAATGATGCTAATGAATGCCGAGATTAAAGTACATAGGGCTATTAACTTCCACCGTTTCAGGAGGATAATACACACTTCATTTATACTGATTGTGTTCATCATATAGACCTCCAGTATCATTTCCTTAGCTTAAATTTATTTTTTATACACTGAATTACTCTTTTTTGACTTTCATAATCCAAATTTGAACTAGATGGAAGGCAAACTCCCGCATTAAAAAGCTTATCAGATATACTTTCTTTATCGTTATGAGGGAAGTAATTACATTGTTGAAAAAGTGGTTGTAAGTGTAGTGGCTTCCAGACCGGTCTAGCTTCAATGTTTTCATTGTCTAAAGATTTGATTAAGTCTTGGCTGGTTAGTGGAGTGAATTCGGGGTCAATAGTAAATGTTGTTAACCAACGATTAGAAAATGTATTTTCTAATTCCTTCATAAAAGATACACCGGGTAAACCTGATAACTCTTCCTTATATATATTAAATATTTTTCTTCTTGCACTTATTCTCTTATCTAATACTTCTAGCTGACCTCTCCCGACACCAGCTAGGATATTGCTCAAACGATAGTTGTAACCCATGGAGCTATGCTGATAATGGGGAGCGGAATCTCTTGCTTGTGTAGCAAGAAAACGTGCTTTTTTTAGTGCATCTTTGTTGTTAGATACAATCATTCCTCCACCTGAAGTAGTGATTATTTTATTTCCGTTAAAAGAATAGATTCCAAACTCTCCTAACGTTCCACTAGGCTTACCTTTATATAAAGAACCTAGCGACTCTGCAGAATCTTCTATAATAGGTATTTTATATTTATTACATATCGCCATAATCTCTTCCATCTTTGCACTTTGGCCATACAAGTGTACAACTATGATTGCTTTAGGTAGGACCCCCTCTTTAACTGCGTTTTCCAAGGCTCGTTCCAAAGCTATTGGAGACATATTCCAAGTATCAGACTCTGAATCAATAAACACCGGTTCTGCCCCTTGATAAAGAATTGGATTAGCACTCGCTACAAAGGTAAGTGTTGAGCAAAATACTTTATCTCCTCTTTTAACATTCAGTAACTCTAGAGCTAAGTGGATAGCAGCAGTTCCAGAACTTACAGCTACAGCATCTTCAACTCCAACATATGATGCAATACCTTTTTCAAACATTTCAACATTAGGGCCTAAAGGAGCAATCCAATTTGTTTCAAATGCCTCTTTAATATATTTTTGTTCTTTCCCACTCATATGTGGTATGGAAAGATGAATTCTAGTGTGGTTCATATCTCACTCTCCAAAAGATTTTATTTTTAAAAATCTTTTTATTAAATTTAAAACCCTAATTTGAATAAGCCTTTCTATAGAGTGGAAAATAGTGCCCATCCACCTTTTGTGAATAGTATCGTTCCCATTGATTTAATAATGATTTATATATGGATTCATTATGAATCTTTTTACCAATATAAAACTTTAGAACGCCTTCTTTATTAAAACGTTGTTTAAATTGAAAAAGAGAATCTCTTCCTACATGTCCTCCACCTAAATGAAATTTTTGAAATCCCAATTTCTTAGCCCATAAAGCCAAGTGATGAAAAAGAAATATATTAATTCCTAAATGTAAAAATTCTTGTTTAGAACAACCAAGATGATAATGCAGACAACCACTTTCATACAAACATATAGCTGCTGCAACCATTTTTCCTTCGAAGAATACAGCTCCTATAACCGAATTGTTATCCAAATCAGAAAGAAGGTTCCTTATATATGATTCAGAAAAATAAGAATAACTTAAAGCACCTAACTTATCCATCGTTTCTTTATATAAAAGATAAAAAGTATGAACTTCGAGTAAGGCCTCATCTCTTTTTAAAACCCTAAATTCCAATCCATTATTAGACCCTCTTCTCACGTTCCTTTTATGATTATTATGATAATTATTAAAGATTTCTTCTTCAGTTTTTAGCAGATCAATATAAATGGTTTCTCTATCGTAGAAAACATCCATACATTTATCTAAATACTTAGCATTCTTGTATAATGGATGAAATCTAACAAACTCTGTAACTATGTTTTCATCCTGACAATAGGTTTCAAAATCTTTTCTAAATCCCTCAATGGTTTTTTCATTTGTTTTTTCATATAGAGGTCCACCGTAACCATATGGTGGAGTAATAATGTCATACCATTTTTCATAATCATTGTTCTCTATAAATTCTAAAGAATTAATCAATCTTTTGAAAAACACATAGTAAATATTATTTCCATCTTTGGCATGATAGATGAATAAATAAGGATCTCCATCACCAAACTCCATATATAATTTACAATATTTATTAAAATAAAAAGGGTCTGAATTGGAGAGAAGCTTTAATTTGTTGTCCCATCTCAATTCCTCATTTATGGATATTACCTCATACATTATCTTCACCTCTCTTTCACTGAGGACAACTCTTTATACTAACGTTACCTATCATTCTCCTTGCTACCTTTAAAATCCGGCATCGAGTCATGGCCGGGTTGATTAATTCCATCTGAATGAATGACTTTATTTATAGTCATTAATATAATCTTTAAATCTAAAATGAATGATTGGTGATCAACATACCAAACATCATATTTAAACTTTTCTTTCCAAGAAATAGCGTTCCGACCATTCACTTGTGCCCAACCAGTTATTCCTGGCCTAACTAAATGCCTCCTAGCTTGTTCCTGATTATATAGAGGAAGATATTCCATTAATAATGGACGGGGTCCGACTAAACTTAAATCTCCCTTTATCACATTGAACAATTGGGGGAGTTCATCTAAACTGTATCTTCTAAGGAAGTTTCCAAATGGCGTATACCGCTGAAGATCTGGTAATAACTTACCATCACGATCTCTTTTATCGCTCATACTACGAAATTTATATAGATGAAAAGGCTTTCCATGTAACCCTGGACGTTGTTGTTTAAAAAAAATAGGAGAGCCTAATTTATATTTAACTAGACAAGCTAATAAGAGGAATAAAGGGAGCAATAATACAACTGCCATTGTGGATATGAAAAAGTCAAAAGTTCTTTTTAGAATCATTAAATCACTTCCCTTGTCCAAGACTTATTTAAATTAAGATAAATTTATTTACTTCGTGGACTTTCTATTTGCTAAAGCTATCAGTTTTTGCTTTAGCATCTCTCTATCCATGTCTTGAAAGCTTGATATAATTTCATCAATTTCTTCGATAAATAATTCTGTTGTTTTTCCTATATAAATTTTCGGGTATACTTGTTTTTCATGTACTTCCTCTTCCATTAGTAATTCTTCATAAAGTTTCTCACCTGGTCTTATCCCTGTAAATTCGATCCCTATTTCATCTAATGAATTTCCTGACAGTCTAATCAAATTTTTTGCTAAATCAACTATTTTTACAGGCTCACCCATATCCAAAACAAAAATTTCCCCACCTTTAGCTAGTGCACCTGCTTGAATAACTAATCTCGAAGCTTCAGGAATGGTCATAAAATATCTCACCATATCTGGATGGGTGACCGTTACTGGCCCTCCTTTTTCAATTTGTTTCTTAAATAGTGGTAAGACACTACCGCGACTGCCTAATACATTTCCAAAACGAACAGCAACAAACTTAGTTTTACTGTTCTTATCCATATGCTGGATCATCATCTCTGCTAGTCTTTTAGTCGCACCCATGACATTAGTTGGATTAACGGCTTTATCTGTAGAAATCATGACAAACCGCTCTACACTATTCACACATGCCACTTTTGCGATATTTAATGTTCCTATAATATTGTTCTTTACCGCTTCTTCGGGATTATGTTCCATGAGTGGAACATGTTTGTGAGCAGCGGCATGATAAACCACATTAGGACGATAAGCTTTCATCAAAATCATTAATTTATTAAAATCCTGTATGTCAGCTATCTCAGTTATAAACTGAATTTTACTGTTTTTAAATGATTCTCTAAGTTCCATCTCAATGTTATAAATACTGTTTTCGCCATGACCTAATAAAACGAGTTTTTTTGGATTAAATTTTGATACTTGGCGGCAAATCTCAGAACCAATTGATCCACCAGCACCAGTTACCAAAACTACCTTATTAGTTATATATTCAGATATACTCTCTATATCTAACTCATTTGGCTCCCTCCCCAATAAATCTTCTACCTGGACATCTCTGAATTGACTTACAGAAACCTTGCCAGTAACAATATCCTCTAACATTGGTACTATCTTTGTTTTAGCTGATGTTTTAACACATTCTTCAAATATAGTGTTTAGATCTTTCTTGCTTAAAGATGGAATGGCTATAATTATGTTTTCGATATTTAAATCCATTACCGCTTTCTCGATATCTTTTACTCCCCCGTAAACTGGGATACCAAGTATATCTAGTTTTTGTTTCGTACTATTGTCATCAATGAACGCCACAGGGAGGAGTTCTGATTTAATATTATAAAGAAGTTGCCTGGCTATCATCGTCCCTGCTGCTCCAGCCCCAATAATTAATGTTCTTTTTCGATTTTTGTATTTTTTTATTAATGAATCACGGAGTAATCTCCAAGCGAGCCTGGAGCCACTAATGAATAAAACATTGATCATCCAAGTGATCATTAAGAATCGAATATATGTGTCTTGTAGTAAAATAATTTGTAAAAAGGCTGTGCAGATTATGGAGAAGGTAATGGCCTTTAAAATAATAACTAATTCTCCTATGCTTGCATATTCCCAAGCTTTCTTATATAGTTTTAAAACAATTGAGAATAGATGATGGAAGATTATTACCGATAGAGTACTTATCAATATGGGAAATTGAACTACGTTGTTTAATATCAAACTGCTAATGAAGATGGAAGTTAGAATGATAAAAGTATCTAATATGATTAACAAAGAGATTCTTTGTTGGTAGGTCATTTCAACTCTAATTACCTCCTTAACTAGTTAATACATTCTCGGAAACATTAATGTATTTATGGTAATGTTCTTTGCAAAAAACACTCCCATAAAAACACTAAAAATATTGGGCATCTAACCCTACCTCACATCACACTACCGACGACTTGCGTCTAAGGTTTTTTAACCCACAGCATGACCGAGTACCTCCCTTTGATAATGGCTAGGAGACATCACCACTCGTTCTTTTAACAGCATTTATTTAAGCTTGATAGAGAACGATTTTATAACACTGTAACCTAAATGACTTGCTCTACTGTTCTAAAAGCCTTCTTTTTTTAATTCCGATAAAAGTTTGTCTTTAGAGACACAAAAACTATCAGACAGCCTATAATTATTTTTACCTATATACAGTTTTTAATATATTCACTGAGTATTTTTAGGACACCAATCTTCCTAAAAAGGGCTATTTTTGTATTATGGCCTACTATATTACTACCAGGATTGGATAATCAAATAACAATATAATCATATTATTTTAAAATAGTAGTTTTAAGTCTTTACTCCTGTAAATACTTATTCTCTTTTGTATTTTCTTCCTAAAATACCCAATAATATGTTAATATTTCTCTAGAATAACGATTTTCTAGGAAGAGGTTTTATTTTTTGAAACAACAACAAACTACCCACTTATATTTCCTTGATCACTTAAAAATTACTCTCATTATGTTAGTAGTTGCTCATCATGCGGGGCAGGCATATGGTCCTGGGGGATGGTGGTACTTTCAAGAGGGAGAATCGATTGATTGGTTGAGAAGGTTTTTTGCTGTTAATGCAGCTTTTTTTATGAGTTTATTTTTCTTTTTGTCTGCTTATTTCCTTCCAAAGTCTATTGAACGCAAAGGCGAATGGAGATTCTTAAAGGAACGTTTCATTCGAATAGGTGTACCATTAATTTTAGGTTTTTTAGTTATGATTCCAATCCTTATGTATCTGTACTATATAAATTTTAGACCTTATGAACCTATCTCTTTTTTATCATATTATCCAAATATTTTTTTCGGTTTAAGTGATGAGCCGACGAATTGGACAGGTCCTTCTTGGCCTGATATGCAATTTGGCCATTTATGGTTTTTGCAGCATTTACTTGTGTATGCAGTTGTTTTATCCGCCTGGACTTATTTTTCAAAGCATGAATCCAGTCGGGATAGCTATTATCCAATAAAGGGAACTCAAATTTTTATCTTCTTACTAGTAGTGACACTATCCACTTACATCGTTAGAATCTGGTATCCTATCGATGAATGGACAGGTTTTCTTGGCTTTATACAAACGGAGTATGCTCATGTGCCACAGTATATTAGTTTCTTCGTATTAGGGATTATGGCTTATCGTAGAAATTGGCTTCTAACATTAGATAAACGAACAGGCTATATTTGGCTAGCGATTGGTGTAGGCATTGCAGGGGCATTGTATCTTGGAGGAAATTCATTATATCCATACCTCTTAAAAGGAGGAGCGAATTTTGGTTCATTTACTCGGTCATTGATTGAGACAGTTCTTTGTTTTGCACTTGTTATTGGTTTAATTACACTGTTTAGAGAAAAACTCAACAAGACGAATCGTTTAGCTAAAATACTTTCTTCACATGTTTTCGTCGTCTATTTTATCCATGTACCGGTAGTAGTTTTTTTGCAGTACACATTATCAGATTTACGTGTCTCAGTATTAGCAAAATTTTTACTTAGTGCTATCTTAGGGATTATTCTAAGCTTTTTCATTAGCCATTTTGTCTGGAGAAAAATTCCTTATTTAAATAAATTAATGTAAAGATTAAAGCCAGCTTTTGTAGCTGGCTAATTGCTTGTATTAAGGGGGTTTAGTTCTTGCAGTATAACAAACTAGGGCAATCAGGGTTAAAGGTAAGTGAAATAAGTTTAGGTAGCTATTTAACTTTTGGAGAAAGAGTCAATGAATCGGATTCGGTAAGAACCATACATAAAGCTTTTGATTTAGGTATCAACTCCTTTGATACGGCCAATGTGTATCAACAAGGTGAAGCAGAAAGAATTTTAGCTAAAGCTTTAAAATCTTTTGCTAGAGATGACTATGTTATAGCTACAAAAGCTTTTTGGGCAACAAGCAAAGGTCCAAATAGTAGAGGACTATCTAGAAAACATCTTGTTGAACAGGTACATCAAAGCTTAAAAAGGATGAAGCTAGATTATGTAGACATTTTTTACTGTCATAGCTATGATTATGAAACTCCGGTTGAAGAAACGTTGCGAACGTTAGACGATTTAATAAAACAGGGTAAAATTTTGTACGTAGGAGTGAGCAACTGGAACTCAGAACAATTACAAGAGGCTATTCAGATTTCCGATAAGTTCCTATTCAATCGAATAATCGTAAATCAGTGTGAATACAGCTTACTTAAACCGGATATTGAGGATACTATTATCCCTGACTCAGAAAAACTGGGCTTATCACAAATTGTCTTTAGCCCGCTAGCTCAGGGGATTTTAACAGGAAAGTATAATAAACAAATTCCTGAACTAAGTAGGGCAACTAATCCGAACATTAATAAGTTTTTTACAAGTCTCTTTACTAAGGAATCTCTTAGGAAAGCACAACAGTTAGAAAATTTAGCTGGAGAATTTGATTTATCCCTTACTGAATTGGCACTTTCATGGGTCTTACGGAAAAACAATATCGCTAGTGCTCTTATGGGTGCCTCCTCTCCAAAACAGGTGGAGGAAAATGTAAAAAGGCTTAATAAACAATTGACTTCTGAAATGTTAACAGAAATAACGAAAATCTATAACTCTTAATTAATCCAAAAAATGAATTTTTTTACAAAAATGTATTGAAAATACTAACGCTTTACTGTACTATTGCACTAAATATTTTCATATTTTTTAAAAAGTTCAAGTGTATAACATCATGTCCTTATCATTTGATAAGGCGTGGTGTTTTTTATTGGCTTAGTAAATAAAATAGACATCAATAGATTGAGCCAATTCATATATTTAAAAATAGAATTTTGGAGGTGGAAAAGGAACTTGGCATTTTCTCTTTTTTAATGTGATTTTAGAAGGAGAACTACGGTTTTAAATAACCGTAAGTTACGTAAAAGCGAAAGATGCAAACAATAACAATCTACATATGAAAGGGTGGGAATTATTAGTAACCTGTTAGTTTTACAATCAGATTTTGGGATTAGTGATGGTGCAGTAAGTGCTATGTACGGGGTGGCAAATTCAGTCAATCCCCATATCCGAATATTTGACTTAACACATGATATTCCCCCATTCAACATATGGGAAGCCTCTTTTCGTCTCTTACAAACCGTATCATACTGGCCAGAAGGAACGGTATTTGTTTCCGTTGTCGATCCTGGAGTAGGATCTGAGCGAAGAAGTATTGTTGTCAAAACATCTGATGGTAAGTTCATTATTACTCCAGATAACGGTACTCTAACACATATCGCTGAATTAAGCGGAATAGTAGAAGCAAGGATCATTGACGAAAATGTTAATCGATTACCGAATTCAGGCGAATCTTATACCTTTCATGGGAGAGATATTTATGCCTATACGGGGGCTCGACTAGCTTCTGGTGTCATAAGCTTTGGGGAAGTAGGACCTTCTGTAGAAGTAGATACAGTTGTTAAATTGCCAGTGACAAGTGCCTATATTAAAGATTCAAGTTTAACTGGTATCATTGAAATTTTAGATATTAGATTTGGGAATTTGTGGACTAATATTAATCGTCAATTACTAAAAAAATTAGATATTCAATATGGCGACATGTTGGAAGTAACCATTGAAAAAGGAACTCAGCAAGTATATAAAAACACCATGATATTCGGTCGTTCCTTTGCTGCCAGTGGAATTGGTGAGCCGATTGTCTATGTAAATTCATTAGATAATTTAGGTATCGCCATTAACCAAGGTTCATTTGCGAGTATTTACAAAGTAGGTACTGGTAACAATTGGACATTAACCATAAAAAAAGCAGCAAAAAAAATATATTCAAGGAGACGAGTCTCATGCAAGGAAGTAAGTTATCGACAAAAACAATCGTAGCAATAGGAATAGGAACAGCTGTATTCGTGATATTAGGAAGGTTTGCCTCCATCCCTTCAGGTATTCCAAATACTAATATTGAAACTTCTTATGCCTTCTTGGCATTAATGTCCGTGTTATTTGGACCTCTAGCTGGTGGATTAATCGGCTTAATTGGTCACGGATTAAAAGATTTAATTTTCTACGGTTCACCATGGTGGAGCTGGGTGTTAGTTTCAGGTTTCGTTGGATTATTCATTGGCCTAGCTACTAGAAAAATTAACCTATTAGATGGAGAGTTTGGCGGAAAACAAATCCTCACTTTTAACCTTTCACAGGCAATTGTTCAGGCAATAGGATGGTTCCTGATTGCACCATCACTAGACATACTCATTTATGCAGAACCAGCAAATAAAGTATACGTACAAGGTTTAGTTGCTGGTGCCTCAAACATTGTAACAGTAGGTGTCCTAGGTACCATTTTATTAGTAGCTTACGCAAAAACACGTAGTAAAGCAGGAAGTTTAGAGAAGGAAGAAACTCTATAAGGAACACTCTTATGGTCTAACTCTAAATTGGAGTTAGGCCTCTCTACTTTATGGATTTATTTGGTATAATATAGAAACATATGAACGTTTAGGAGTCACTTATGAAAAAACCAATCATTGAGTTTACTGATTTTACTTTTAAATATAGAAGCCAAGCAAAACCAACTCTTAACCAGATCAATCTAACAATCTATGAAGGTGAGAAAATTCTCATTGTTGGTGCCTCTGGTTCTGGTAAAAGTACCATTGGTCATTGTATTAATGGTTTAGTTCCCTTTTCCTATCGTGGGGACATATCAGGAAGTTTAAAAATTAATGGCAAAGACACAAGAAACGAAGGAATTTTTGCACTTTCTAAAATGGTGGGAACGGTCCTACAAGACCCAGATGGTCAATTTATCGGCTTATCTGTTGGGGAAGATATCGCTTTTACATTAGAAAATGATTGTGTTTCACAACCTGATATGAGGGCTCGAGTGGATGAAGTAGCTAAAATGGTTGATATGGATAATTATTTAAGTCACTCTCTTCATCAACTTTCTGGTGGACAGAAACAGCGTGTATCACTTGGAGGTGTCATGGTAGATGACGTTGATATCCTCCTCTTTGATGAACCACTAGCAAACCTTGACCCCGCCACTGGCAAACATGCTATTGAACTCATTGATCAGATTCATCAAGAATGGAATAAGACCATTGTCATCATCGAGCATAGGTTAGAAGATGTGTTACACCGCCATGTAGACCGAATTATTGTGGTTAGAGATGGACTAATTGTAGGTGACAGCATACCGAATGAACTTTTAGCATCTAGTATTTTAGAAGATTGCTCCATCCGTGAACCGCTCTATATTCGCGCTTTAAAGTTTGCTGGCTGTAAAATTTCGCCTGATACCAATCCTGAACATATTAATAAAATGAAACTTGATCTATATAAAGACAAGCTATTACATTGGTATGAATCTACAAATGAGAGAGTCCAAGCACCTATTTCTGCACCTGTTCTTCAATTAGAAAATATTGATTTTGGATATCAACCGAATCGTCCTATTTTACATAACATATCTTTTTCCATTGAAAAGGGAGAAATGGTCAGTATTGTTGGAAAGAATGGTGCAGGAAAATCCACTCTAACAAAAGTAATATGTGGGTTTGAGCAGCCCACCTCTGGGAGAATTCTTTTAGAAGGTCGTGATTTAACGAATGATACGATTAAGGAACGCTCCTTAACAATAGGGATGGTTATGCAAAATCCAAATCATATGATATCTAAACATATGATTTATGACGAAGTAGCTCTAGGGCTTGTTGTACGTGGGTTACCTGATGAAGAAATTAAACAACGTGTAGAAGAAGCATTGAGAATATGCGGGCTCCTACCCTATCGCAACTGGCCCATTTCAGCATTAAGTTTTGGTCAAAAGAAGCGAGTAACTATTGCTTCCATCCTAGTATTAAAACCGCAAGTATTAATTCTGGATGAACCAACAGCAGGTCAAGATTTCCGACATTATACAGAAATCATGGAGTTTTTAGTCAAGCTAAACAACTTAGGTATGACGATTATCATGATCACTCATGACATGCACTTAATGTTGGAATATACTCCACGTGCCATTGTCATTGCCGATGGGAAGAAAATAGCAGACGCACTGTCAGCTGACATACTTACGGATTACACAATCATTGAGCAAGCTAATTTAAAGGAAACCTCCTTATTTGAATTAGCCATACGCGCTGGAGTGAAGAACCCTAGAGATTTTGTGCATCGTTTTATTTCCTACGAAAAGGGGGTAGGACGTAAATGGGAGTAGAAATGTTATCTTATATCGATAAGAAATCCCCTATACATAGTTTAACTGGAGCTACTAAACTACTCTGTTTCATCATGTGGTCATTTGCCGCAATGTTAACCTATGACACTCGTATTCTCTTATTATTATTTATGTTAAGTGTAACTATATTTGTCGTATCAAAAATTAAGCTCAGAGATGTTTCATTTGTTCTATTATTTATATTAATCTTTCTACTTATAAATAATATCGCTATCTATTTATTCTCTCCTCAAGAAGGAGTTAAAATATATGGATCTGAGCATATTTTATTTAGCTTCACAGAAAGGTATAACATTACGTTAGAGCAGCTCTTTTATCAAATGAATGTGACATTAAAATACTTTACGGTTATTCCCGCCGCACTTCTTTTTATAGTTACCACACATCCAAGTGAGTTTGCTGCATCTTTGAATAAAATTGGAGTAAGTTATCGAATTGCTTTTTCTGTTTCTTTAGCATTACGGTACATCCCTGACATTCAAAGAGATTATCGTAATATTGCTCTAGCCCAACAGGCACGTGGACTTGACATGTCTAAGAAAGAAAAGTTACCGACGAGAATTAAAAATGCTTCTTCAATAATACTGCCACTAATTCTGTCTAGTTTAGATCGAATTGAAGTGATAAGTAATGTCATGGAGTTACGTGGTTTTGGGAAAAACAAAAAGCGAACATGGTACAGCGAGCGTCCTTTCAATCGTAAAGATTATATCGCTTTATTTTTTGTAGGAGTTTTACTCATCCTCTCCTTATTTGTCACTTTTCAAAATGGAGATCGATTTTACAATCCTTTTTCGTAACCAAATAGCCAGTTACCTTCAATAAGGATAACTGGCTACTCATTCTCTTAAACATTTTCCCCAACAAACAACTTCTGTACATTCTCTGAAAACTGGTCGGCGGTTTTTTGGATGGAGCCTTTCATTAGAACATCCCCTAAGGAGGCAAGTTTTCCTTCTGCTTGGGCATCCATAATATAATGGATTTTAACTTTCCTCGGTTCCACTTCCTCTAGTTTGATTAAAATGTTATTTTGAAAAGGACCCGCTAAAGAAGATAATGGCTTACCATTCATTTCAACCTCAATACTCTCGTTTTCAACAATATTCTTCATTTTCCCTTTAGCTTCATAATTAAATTTCATAAATTGAACTTTTACTTCCATTTTTGCCGTGTACTCTGTTGGACTAAGTGCCTTAACGTTTTCACACCCTGGAACGCAACTCCCAAGCTTCTCAACATTCATAAACAAGTTCCAAATGTCTTCTTTTGATGCATGTAATAAAAACGAGTCTTCTATTCTCATGTTGTTTATACCACCTTTATGTATGAATTTGGATACTCTAGTCATTTTATTTATATTCAAAGTAGTCCAAATTCTGAACAACTAATTATTATTTACACGAAAAAGCCCTAGCAAAGCAGCTAGGACCTCGGAGTTATTTGAAAAATGACCAACCTAAGTAAAGGGCAGCTATCCACATGACAATAGCTGAAATCTTATTTAATATCAAAACAAAGCGCCCTGACTTATCTAATTTTCCGCTCATCCTACCAACTAAAGAGAGACAAAAAAACCAAAGCCATGAAACCAATATACAAGAGGCAGCAAAAATGATTTTTTCTTCTCCATCGTATTTTAAGGAACTCGGTCCGATAACCCCTACCGTATCCATAATGGCATGTGGATTGAGCAACGAAACAGATGCTGCAAATATGATTTGTTTTTTAAACGTAAATTTCTCTGCAACTTCTGATCCACCAACGTTGGGCTTACTCTTCCATGTACTCCAGCCCATGTACATTAAGAACACAAATCCTCCACCCATTAAAATCGTCTTAAACCAGAAAGACCCTAACATGATTAATGAAACTCCTAAAACAGATACTAAAATTAAGATCGTATCACAGATGGAGGCCGTAATAACAACCGGTAATGCTTTCACCAGCCTTGGTTGTAATACGCCTTGATTAAATACAAACACATTTTGTACCCCTAAAGGCAGTATTAACCCTAGTGCGAGAATAAACCCGTGAATCAACGGTTCAATCATCCTTTATCACCCTCATTAAAAATTCGACCCAAATAAGAATCGGGATTCCTATCTATCTTGCAACCAAATATGCCCAATCAAGCTTTTATTAGAATAATTTTCTAGTACCTAACCAATTATCTAGATCCACTCCACCTTGAACAGATAATAAACGGTATAAGTAACGATAAGGCAGCCTACAGTTAGTTAAATCAGGTATCTCTAATACACTTTCATACCCCTCTTTAAAATCTGCTGCAGCCTTTTCATCTAAAATGTATTCTAAACCGATAAAATCAAATTCTCGGGGTGCAATCACATAAGCTTCTGTATCTACTAAACCAGTTATGACCTTCCCATTTGATAAAAACTGAGTAGGGTCCATATCAACTAAAATAAAGGTGGAATATACCGGTTCCTCTAACTCTTTTAAACAATCAATAATTTCTGGAAGTTTGTTAGTTATTTTCTCTGAATTAGAATAGAATTTCTTTACTAGCTCACTCATACCCTCTATCAAATGTTGATGAAAATCTTTAAGTTCTATCCGAAAGCTCCCCATTGGATTTCCAACATACATTTCTCGGTGTAAATGAATTTGAGCTAACCCTACTCCTAAACTCCTCATAACCGATGAAGGTTGGCCGACAAAGCTTTTTACAAGTTGTCCCTCTAATTTTTCAACTGCTATATACTCTCTTCCAGCTTGGATTTCTTTGATTAATACTCGTGGAATGGGAATAGATGTTTTCTCACTTAATATATTATTAACAGCTTCTAGTGAATACACCCTCCTCGGATCGATTCCAAATAAATGTTTACAGCCCCACCAAAAATCATTATTTGGCTCTTCAACCATTCTTGAAGAACGTACAACTACCTCTCTCTTATCTGTTTTTACTAACCAAACATCACTTGCATGATCCTCATACCCGGGACTTAATTCCTTTGTTTCAATCACTTTTTCGTTAAATAAAAATGGTAAATCCATCCTTCCGACTCCCTCTATTTTTTTACTAAGAATTCTATAAATCTTCTTAAACTATATTGTAGCTTTTCTGCTGGCCTTGTAATAACGGATATATTTACTTCCCGGATTGATCTTGTGACTGTTAGTGAGGATTCATTTATTTCTTTTTCTACAACCCCTCGTAAAACAATCCCACTACCTAGCCCAGCTAGTACATTTCGTTTAACAATATCTATATTTTCAACTATGATTGTTTTGTTGTTTATACTTTGTTTATTTAAAACTAAATGAGTTCTATTTGTACAGTACATTTGATTTACAGGAACACGTGAATTTGTGCTTACCTCCACCCACTCATCCTTTTGATACAAAAATACTCTAGAAGCATAGTGATCGATTTCTTCGTTGATAGTAAAAGCTAAATCAATTTCTCCATTTTTCACAAAACTCTCCGTATCTGTTTCCTCTACTAACCTATTTTCAATTTCGATACCAGGATGTTTTTTTATAAATTCAGCGATTAGCTCTGGAAGTATATAACTATATATTTCATATGGAGCCCCTATAATGATATGTCCCTTTTTACCTTCGCGGAATTGTGATAATTCCCTCATTAATTGATCCTGCATGAAAGTAATTTTTTCCGCGTAATTAAAAAAGACTTCACCTGCATCTGTTAACTTAATCCCTTTAGAATGTGTTGATAATAGAGGGACACCTAACTGTTCTTCTAATCTTTTCATTTTCATGGATAAGGAAGGCTGGCTGATAAATAAAGTTTTGGCCGCTTCCGATATATTTCCTGTCTTTGCAACAACTAAAAATGTTTCTAAGTTTTTTATATTCATAGAATGCCACCTATAACATTTTTGTTATACCTTTTACACAATACTTATATTGGAATTATATACCTAAAAATGTAAAAATAACAAATAAACATCCTTATATTAACTCTAAAGGAGATACAAAATGAAAATAGTAATTGTAACGTTTGATGAATTCACCGATTTAGATGTATTCTTCCCTTGGGATATTCTAAACCGTGTTAAATTAGTAGGTGGAAAAACAGATTTAGAGGTGAAGCTTATTGGTACAAAAAGTAGTCATGTTTCTATGGCTGGCCTAGAGATTCCCATGAGTGGAACAATTAAAGAAGCTAATGAAGCGGATGCTGTTCTATTTGCGAGTGGGAAAGGTGTACAAGATTTATATCAAAATGAGCATTATTTAGCCCAATTTTCCTTGGACCCTTCAAGACAATTGATTGGTTCTATGTGTTCAGGTGCCTTAATTCTAGCTGGATTAGGATTACTCAAAAATAAAAAAGCTACAACCTATCCGACCGTTGTACATCAACTAAAAGAACTTGGAGTTGATGTTGTGAAAGAAAGTTTTGTACTTCAAGGTAACGTTGCAACAGCAGCTGGTTGTCTAGCTGCACAAGAACTATCGTCGTGGATAATCTCTTCGTTATATAATGATGACATGGTACAACTAGTATTTGATTCGGTTCAAAAGGTAAGATAATAATCAAAAAGGATCTTGGAACGGAGTGTTAAAATGCCACAACCTAATAGGATGGAAAGTAGAGAACCAGTTATTAATATGGTAGGAAATGGGGTTTGCCTTGGACCATTAGATAGGAAGCTATTACCTTTATATAACCTATGGAATAATGATCTTCAAACTACTCGTACCCTCGCCTCCATGAGACCTGTCATACTGGAGGAAGAAATTCTTGCCTTTGATCAGATTATGAATGCTAAAGAATATTTGTTTTTTACCATCTATGAAAAAGAAACATTAACCCCCATTGGCAATACATACTTATCGGATATTGATTTTAAAAATCGGAAAGCAGAATTTAATATTGTAATAGGAGACCATTCTGTCAGAGGAAAAGGTTATGGAACAGAGGTAACTAAATTGGTTTTGGACTACTCTTTTCAAATACTAGGGTTACATAATATCTTTTTAAGAGTACTTGAATATAACAAGGGTGCTATTCATGCTTATGAAAAAGCCGGTTTTAAAGAGTGTGGACGTAGACGCCAAGCACATTTTTTAGGCGGTAAGTATTGGGATACTATTTTTATGGACTGCCTTTCTACTGAATTTGAAAGTGTGCTAATAAAAGATGAATTAGGTTTATAATGAGTGTCTTTGCTATCCAAAAGACCCCTAGGCAGGTGGTCTAGGTGGTCTAGGTGGTCTAGGTGATCTAAGGATTATTAAAAATTACTAATTTTCCTTACTCCATGCTGAATTGAATAACATGGATGTTATTGCTATTAGGTTCGAATGTAAATGATATGGCTTTATTATTATATTTATAAATATATCGGTCACAACTAGCTACATCAAAACAGCTTACTTCTGTACTATCGTAATTTTTTCCAAGTAAGGATTCCATCTCAACAAAATTAGTTGGTAACATAGGAAACTGTTTAGTAGTAACATTTTGTAAAATAAAATCGATTGATGAAATCGTAGCTTCATTCTTTACATTTACAAGCACCCCCGGACCTGGGTTCTTATGAACAGGATAATGCAATGCTCTTTGTCCATTAATTTTCTCCACCTTTGATGGCTTTGGAAGTACAGCTATTAATTCATCAAAAGTGGAAACATATAATAAATCTTCTAGACTATTAAACTCAACTTGTTGTTTCATTTCAACTGCCTTAGTATTTACTGAATACTTCCACTCTACATATGAAAAGATTAGAAACATTAAAATTGGAACAAACAGTAAGATACCTACAGTTTGAATAATAGTTCTTTTATTTGTTTTGTTAGTTATGTCTTTTCTCTTTTTATCTATTTTTGTATCACCAGTGCTATTTCTTTTCATGATAATATCTTCCCTTCTGTTTGTTGGTTAAACCGCTCTGAGCCAACCCTTTTTTTATTTTCTTATTAGTCGAAACATACACTAAAATAGTTTCAATAATTTTAAAAAAGGTTTTATTCAAATAGCAAAGAGCGATCACAATTAGATCGCTCTTTAGTAATTTCTCTATTCTACACTAACAAACTGCTCCACAAAATGTTTAGGATTTAGCTTTTCACCTGTTGCTTTTTCAATTTTTGTATTCCAATGGTCTTTTGCACCAGGTACAAAGAAATCGTTAACTAAGAACTCCCCAACTTTTGTTGTAAACAAATCTTCAGAGATATTCTTCTCTATATATCTTTGAAGTTGAGAAGTGGTTAACTCACCTAGTAAGTAGTTTTGGTAATAAACCGGAACAAGAGTAAAGTGAATTTTTGCTGCCCAATGTGGGTAATCTTGATTTTCTGGTGGGTTAACGAATTGTACCTCTTTCACAATTTTCCACCATAGAGTATTTAAATCCTGATCTGGATTTCTGTATAATTCACGCTCGAAGAAAGCAAAAGTCATAATCCAACGAGCTGAAATTAGCATTTGTTTTCTTAAAGATTGATTAATTAATGGTTTTAATGCATCAACTTGTTCTTGATCCAAACCTAAAAATTGCTGAATCCAAGCTGGATTCTTACCGAAACGACCATATAACATGGCAATCGCTTCCGTTGTCAAAGTGTGCGCAGGGCTTCTTAAAATAAACGGTAATTCACGGTCAATATATTTGAAGTAAACCGCATGTCCAAATTCATGTAACATAGTAGTAGACCAGTAGTCTGATTCCACATTATTACAAAGGACACGTACATCCCCTTCACGATTAATGTCCGTACAGAATGCATGTTGATTCTTCTTCTCACGAGGATATAAATCACTCTTCTCAAGCATGTCTGTAATTTCCATGCCCATACTCTTGAACGTTTCAATTGTTAATTCCTCAAGATTTTTCCCTTCATAAAAAGGATCTAAATCTAAATCCTTTGACGGTGGTGCCTCTTGGAAGAATGGGTCTGCATAATGCCATGGACGTAAATCTTCCACCTGAAGGTTAAAGCGCTCTGCTAACTCTTCATCCATCTCTTTCTTTAATAAACGAAACGGTTCATCAGAAAGTTCTTTCAACTCTGTAAATGTATTAAATACATATTCTCTATCTAACTCTTGTAATTCAAAGCTCATTTGGTGGTAATCTTCATAACCTAATGTACGCGCTGTTTCATTACGTTTACGCACTAGTGTTAGTAGTTTTTCTTCGACTTCTTTACCAATTTGTTTACTTGCGTGCCAAGCTCTTTCTCTTAGTTCAAGGTCATTACTTTTGATTAAAATTTGACGAACATCATTTTCTGAAACCTGGTCACCATCAAGTGTTGCACGGTAAGTGTTAAACACACCAACTAACTCAGTAGATAATTCTACCATTTCCTTTAAATCAGCTTCTGGTAACTGATTTCTTACCATACTAGCATACAGTGATTCTAGTTGACGTTTATGTAACGGATTTTCAATCTCTCCTGCTAAAAAGTTCTTAACTTGCTCAAAACGCTCTTTGTTAGAAAAATAAACACTCATTTCTGTTTGAGCTTGAGCCGTCTTTTTGTTCCAATCAGCATCCCCCGTTGTAGATGACATCCAAGAAGACTCTGCTCTATTAATATGTAACTTTTGTAGCATTTCATTTTGTTCTTGTAAAAATTGCTCTAAACTCATGATACTTTCCCCCAATTATTATACTTTTTGCAAATGTTTCGTCTTTCTAAATATTCTATCAAATTTTATCTCTTTGTAAAGATAGAATATTTAAGTAGAATTAAATGGAATAATCTAAAAACAACAGAAAAGGCTCAAACCCTTGATACACAAAGGTTTGAGCCTCATCGTAAAGTATGATCTGAGAGGGATTCGAACCCCCGACCCCTTCCCTGTCAAGGAAGAGAAATTTAAACATTGCTATATCAATTGGTGGCTCTATTATTTTCTCCGATAGACCACTTCTTATTTACCAGATTACAGTATCATTGTAAAGTGGTTTCCCTAAATTGTAAAGTGGTTTGTAAAATTATCCTCATTTCCATAAACTTTTTACTATAATATCCCTTGAACAATCTTCCCACCATTATTGGTAGTTAAAGTATAGACGCCTGACTTAACCCCTTTTAAACTTACTGAACTACCTATATTACTTATTTCAATCTTTTGTTTCGGTAGGTAAATAAGATGTTCAAGAGATAAAAACAGTAATTTTTATAGTATATTTCTAAAACCCTAATAAACTCCAATTATTCTTTCTATTCCAATCTTCTTGTGTAAAATCTCTAAAATCATGCCACCTTCTTTGAGTATCTTTCCTTGGATCTCCATCACGCTTAGGAATACTCAAATACCTTTTATAATTATTACTAACGAGTTCTGCGAGTTCATCATACTTATAAATAAAATACTCATTCTTATCAACTTTTAAATTAACTAGAACTGTATACAAATTATCATTTTTCTTCTTTTCACATACAGATTTATTTAAAAGAAACCCTTGTTTATTCTCTAAAGCCATAGTTTTGACTTGAATCCAGACTGTTCTACCTGTTTCTGGACTAGTAGCCACAATATCAAACAGTGGATTATTTTTCGGTGTAAGTAATGCTAATATTCCTTGTTTCCCCAGTTCGGCACAGACAAAATATTCTCCTGTCACACCCGTCAAATTCTTATCTGCCATACTTTATACCGTCTCCTATGCTGGATTCCATTTTATTTTCTAAATATACACTATTAATAAATTTATCCCATCTCCTAATTTCTAGTACCCATTTAACTTTATAGTAACTTATGTTTTTGCTGATTAAATTTTTCTTCCGAAAGCATTCTCCTATTTTTTAATTCTGCTAGTTTCTTTAATTAATCGGCAGTTGACGAGTTTGAGATTCTCTCTCTATCGTTCTGTCTTATTAAGACACTAATTAATTTATGAAGATACTTTATTTCCTCTAACACTCTTTTTACTTACCCAGATTATTTTTTTCAGGGAACTGAAAATCCGCAAAAATTACATCAATAATAGTCTTATCTGTCCTATTTACTGTAATTCTCAGCGTTAATTTTTTTATCTGATCTGTTGTTATTTTAGAAGATGTAACTCCCCCAATATTCTATCCTTAGTAAAATCTTATCATAATAATAGGTAATTTTGTCCATAAAAGTAAAAAAGAGTAGGGGAATTTCCGTACTCTCAATGAATCTATATTAGTGGTAACTGAATATCTGCTAACTCAGTCTTAAAGAACAACTTGTATACGGTAGTTTCATCTTCTAAAAATTTATTATGAGTTACATACTCTGCACTTAATGTATTTAAGTCATAATCAAAAATAAAGCACTCTTCCCCTTTTGCTACTGAAAATCCATCAATCACATCTAATATTTGTTCCTCACTATAATTATCTGTGTGCCTTAAAGGCTCTTGGGTGAAGGCATTAACGAACATTAACCTAAACATATTAAACACCTCCAAATTTGATAAATTTATAGTATCAAATTATTTTGGAAGTAACTGTGAAGTTTGTGTCATTTTTTAGAATATTATGTAAATGTTTTTTCGTGTGTGTAATGGAGTATGCTACAAGCTGATTTTTAAAAAAAGAGGGAACTCTACTTGTCTAACTCAAGTAACCTAAATATAAAATGAGTGGTCATATTAACCACCCATCAGCCAAGTTTATTTGTATATAGACTAAGCAAAAATAAAACCATACTTGTTTTGCATCTAAACTATCTCTACTTCAACAATATCCTCAAATTTTATTCTAACAATGTATCCATCTTCCTTTTCTAAATACACCATCCTAGTAAGCGAATCTAACCTATTTAATAACCCCTTGTATTCCCACTCATAGCCATCTTCCCAAGTTGTAAATAATTACCTGAGTGAACTCCATTGCTTCATGTATCTTGTTCTCAATATCCTCTAGTTCATCAACATCCAATACCTGTTTCTTATGTCTGTAGTAGTCTACATTAAAATCATTTAGCATCTTTACATGTTCATGCATAAAGAAAGCTCCTTGCCACTTCATTTTTCCACGATCTCTAATAGTCATATGTATCCCTCCTAAATAAATTATAGAACAAACGTTCCTTTTTTATATATAAAAAATGCCTATCTTCTTTAATAGACATTAACATTTTTATTGTTTTATAAGTGATGTGCTTCTCTTGGACAGATTGAACAAGGAGCTATAGTTTATTCCTATTCATATCCACCATTTTTTAACTCTCCTGATAAAATTGCTGTTTTATAAGTGGATTGTTAAATCTGTATTTTTTGTATTTTAACTACTATACTAAATCCTAATGAAATAACCCCTCTCTTTACGAGAAGGGTTTAATAATAACTACTTTACTTTCTTGACTGCTTTACTTAATTTATTGTAATAAGACTTAGATAACTTTGTTTTAACTTTATTGTTATCTACATCAACTTTGAGTGCTTTTAAAACTTCATTGGCAAACTTCTTATCTTTTTTAGCAATATCAATAAGGTACTCCGTCAAATAAGAATCCTCAGTCTTACCATAAAGTTTATTCATAACTTTTTTAGTTACTTTAACAGCATTTTTATTCGATTTTAGATCAGAATATCTTTCTGCAACAGCACTAGTAGTACCTAATACTAAGATAACCTTGGATTTAGCTAGTTGCTCTCCTTCTTTTAGCTTTGCAATACCATCTTTTAAATCTGCTTGATTTTTTAGAGAGATTGTTGCTACTTGTGAAACTGTTTTTTGCTTATCAAGAGTTCCTTTTAATTCCTCTCTTTGCTTTTTATTAACAGTAACAATAAAGGAGTCTAATTCTTTCTTTGTTGGTTCAGGTTTCTTGGTCTCTTGCTTTGGTTCTTCTTTAACTGGTTCTTCCTTTACCTGCTCAGTCGGAGTTGGGTCAACAGGACTCGGCACTGGTGTTGGACTCGGTGTTGTCGTTGGTAAAGTTCCACCAGTGTCACTGCCTGTTCCTCCATCAGTTGGTGGAGTAGTTGTGTCTCCGCCTGTAGGTGGTAAAGTTAAACTAGCGATTGCATTGTTTAATGCTTGTTGAACAGCATTAATGTCAGCATAACCTACACCTTTATGGTTTATTATAAATTCAAGTACTGTGTCAACATCTCTTGATGATAGTAAAGTGACATAACCAGTTAAATTTAACCCTAAAGCCATATCCTCAATTGCTGTTTTCATCTCAAGGTTTGTAGTAGCATTGTTTACTGCATCTAAAGCGGTTATCACTGGGTCTGTAGTTGGTGGAGTAGTTGTGTCTCCGCCTCCAGTTGTAGGTGTTACTTTAGCAATAAACATTACCCCATTTATAATTATTTTGAATCCTCCTTGGATTTGTTCTACTCCAGTAACATCCAAGTTATTTAGGTCTTTTACCACTACGGTTGAAGCTGCAACAGGTGGAAATCCTTTCAATTGTTGTACTGTTGTTGGGGCAGAAAAATCTAGTTCAAGAATTATGTCTTTCTTTACGCCATTTAGTGTTGCTACTAAACCATCTTGAAGTAGGTCTGTGTCCGCTAAAATGTGACCATTCTTATCTTCAATTGTTACTAAAAGATGTGATTGTTCTAGTTGATTTTTTAACCCACCTACTTGAGAGATTCCTAATGGAACTAGGACTTCTAGGTCTGGGTGGTCTATTGGAATTGTAGGTGTATCGTTGTCAGCCCCATCGTCAATCGAGTTTAGATATAATGTAAATATGTCAGGTTCAGACTGTCTAGGATCTACTATCTTAACTGTGATTAAGTGCTTGTCGATATCAATAACTAATTCGTCTTGAGAAGTAACATCACTACTATCAGTTAAATCTGTTATTGTGACATCATCAAATCCATACCAAGCAAGGATATTATCTTTTACATTTTTTACAGTTGTTGTTGAACCGATTTCCATTGAGAGTTCCCACACTCTAGTTGGATACTCCCAAGCTTTTTCAACTCCAATAGCATGTATTTTTCTATCAAAGATTACATCGTCAGCTACAGTTTCTTGAGTGTTAGAGATTAGTACTATACTTGCATCTAACCCATCACGTTTGTACATATCTTTAATACTCTTGACTGTCATTTTATCTCCATTATAGTAAGTCCAGTATTCAGTGAACTTTAAGTCAATATCAATTTCTGAATCACCAATTGTAACGATGACTTTGTCAGATTTTTTTATTGGTTTATCATAATCAGATTCCTCAATTAAAGTATCGGTACTATTGTATACTTTAATTGCATCCTGAGTAATTTGCTCTGCAACATTTCTATCTGTATTTACAATTTCGAGGATATGATTAACTAAATTATCGATAATCATAATCTTTTTATCGACAGAAACTTCGATAGGTGATGTCACGATGTCACTGCTGGTTTGAAATACTAAATTAAGGTCTGTTGTTCCACCTAAGAAATACATAACTGTAGCAGTGAATCCTTCTGTCACAGTTTCTTCATATAATGCCATATCACCGTTCGTATCTTTAATCATAATCCCTGGACTAATATTACCGTCTAGATAACTATCTCTAATGTACGAGTGCAATTCAGAAACTTTCATCCCTACAGTTACAGGAATATTGATATTTTTGTCACTGTAGTATTCTTTTAGGTGTGGGAATACAAAATCGATATAAATGTTTTGTCCACCTTCTAATTGAACTAAAACTGCATACCCCATTTGTACAAGAGCATCGCCATCTACAAAACTGTCATCATCAAGTCTATTGACTACAAGTGCACCACTTTGATTAAGGATATTTAATTCATCTACTTTTTGGAGTGCTTGATGTACCGTCATTCCATGCGGTGCTTTGATTGGTTGGTATGAAGGTAATGTAGAATTGTCTTCTCCACCTGTGTTACCACCCTCGTCTCCACTACTGTCACCCGTTGTCGGTGTTGGTGTAGGGGTTGGTGGTGTTGAAGGGAAGTTTAATAAAATTTGAGTATGAGAAGTTTCGTCTGCAAAATGCAGGTATAATTCCATGTCAGATCTGACCAAACCATTTGGATTAGGTTCACCACCAACACCTTGAGGGTCATATATCAATGGATAAACTGCTGTCTGACCTTTTAAGATTTGTTGAGTTACCTGTTCCTGTAATTGACTAACCGTCATTCCTTGAGTAACATTTATAGATGTTTGCATAACTCCGTTTGAATCGGTATAGTATGCCTTTTCGTCAGGGAAGATTAATTTAACTTCTACAAGTGTCATGTCAACTTGAACGGTTGCTATCATTCCTCTTCTGACTAGTGTATCTCCCCCATAAATTGCGCCTGAATCTTCATCAATCACATCTGATGTGCTAGGAATTGCGTTAGGAATTTCCTCTAATAAACCAAGAAGATTGTCTACCCTCATTCCAGATGGCACTTTTAATTCATAGTCACCATTCACAGTTTGAACTATTTGAGGTTGAACGTATGCGTGTGAAATTGTTGGTGCAGCTGTCCCCATTAGCATTGCTGTTATAGCACTTGCTGTAACTGTTTTCTGAAATGCACGTTTGAACATTGCAGAACGTCTTGCTTTTTTAACTTGAAATGATTTTGAACGATTAAAAAACATTCCTAATATCCCCTTATTAAAAATTATAAACCTGATCCTTAACCTATAATATATAGTTACTATTACCCATTTCTTTAGAACTATTAATATATTAATACCATAATTCAACAAAATCAATGGCATAATTTCCCTCATTTTATTTAATAAAACAAAAAAAGCCTACCCATGTTAGATAGACGTTAGGATATAAATTCAACAAAAGAAGGTATCCTCAACAACCTTGCTTTTGTATAGTTTCTAAATTTAACTTTACATTTAAGTTTAGGTTCTATATAGATAAACTTCTTATCTTCGTCAACAATCAAATCTTGATACTGTTGGTAAAACTTCATTCTGTCTTTCTGTGGCATAAACTCCATTACACCTACTGGCTTTATCTTTCCGTTATCCTCTGAACACAGTAATAAACCAAACTCATCTTTTCTCATACCAGAAATGACAACATTAGTGTATTTATAGTTAATGACTTTAAGCCACTCATGACTCCTTTTGCTAATAGCGTACTTTGAATCCGCTCGTTTCATAACTATACCTTCTAGCCCATTCTGCTTTACCAGACCAAAGTAGGATATAGCATTCCCTTCAATCCATTTTACTTTTGTAAGAAGTGTAGAGTCCTCAGGAATAACCTTTCCCAAAAGCTCTTTTCTATCAACCAAAGGTTTATCTGTTACTTTCCCACCTTTATGATAAAGGATATCAAATACAAAAAAGGTTATCTCATGCACTGATTTCTTCGACTTAAACCGCTCCATAACCGCTTCAAAATCTGGTTTACCTTCGTTATCTGTTACTATAATCTCCCCATCTAATACTGTTCGATCTGGAATTGGTATGTTTTGAAGTTCAGGAAACATAGCGGTTATCTCATTGTTGTGACGTGTATATATTCTTACTTTATTATTAAACTTAGTCCAGATACATCTAAACCCATCTGCTTTAAGTTCAGTTATATAATTATAATCATCAAGAGGATGATCTGATTTTTGTAGTAACATTGGTGAAATGAACATCTAATTTACCACCTCTAGTAATAGAGTAGCATGAAATAGAAATTTAATTAGGTGGTAATTGTATGTAACTATCATTAGCAATAGAAATATAATAATGACTTTTCTCATCGAATCCCTTCTATTTTTTAAGATACATAAAATATATATTATGTAACTATCAACATATTCAAATTAATACAGAAGAAGCATCGCACTTAACACTGATTCACTTATCTCATTGGATTATTAATTACTTTTAATATACAGACTCATTAGAGAGATATTTTAACTGATTACTTCAACTAACTCATACTTAACGGCTAAATCTTTACATTACTTTGATCAATCCCACTAAACATAATAAAATGAAATATTTACCAAGAGCATGCATATAATTTATCACTAAACTTATATATACAATAAGGAATGAGGTGTTTTAATGATAGAATGTGTCCATTGCAATAAATTAAATCGATTGCGAATTACAGATGATATGATGAAGAACAAAGCGATTTGTGGGAATTGTAAAAAGTCCCTATTTCCTAGTATTAAAACTAGGAGTGGGCTACTCGAAAATATCGACTTTACAAGTTCATGTTTAATAGAATATATAAATAAGGAGAAAGAAATTAAATCACTAACAACCCCAGGTAACGCCCCTTTCTTTACATTGCTGAATGTAACCTCCTACATTGCTATAGTTTATTTCTTTTTCAATTTTCACGGTAAGAAATATGAAATAGTAACATACTTTATAATCACTATATTTTTTAACTTTGTTGTACTTTTTATCATTGATAAAACATATAAGCATTTAAGGGAAAAGAAACTATTAAAGATTCATGCAAAGGATATAAAAAGAAAACGGGAGGAACTAAATATAGTTGCTAATTCCCTTCATCTCTGGAGTAAAATTCCACAAACGTATTGGAATCTTAACATTTTGAATAAATTCTATTCAGACATTAATAACCACAGAGCAGATACCTTAAAAGAATGTGTAAACCTTCTGGAGGCGGAAAAACAACTAAATGACAGAATTATTGAAATAAAAAAGGTGAATCAAAAATTAGATAATATTAATAAAGAACTTAAACATATAAGATACAACCAATATTTTGATTAGGATTTGGGAGGTTTTATTTTTGAAGTTTAATATAAAATTACTATTTATATTTTTAATTATATTTAACCTGTTAAACTATGGAACTATTGTTGAAGGAAATACTACTAAAACGGCAATTGTGAGCCTCGAAAATGGGAAACTTAATGTTAGAAATGGGGCAGGTGCAAAATATAAAATTATTGGAACTTTAAAAAATGGAACTAAAGTAAAAATATATTCCCAAACTGAAGAATGGGCAGAAATTAGGTATAAGAAAAAGACAGCATATATTAGTAATAAGTATTTGATATTTCCATTAAAGATATCTATTAAATCGGTTAGTAAAATAATTGATAATATTAATGAAATACAATATTCAGCTTTTGAAAAAGGTAATACAAAAAAAGATATCTATAAAATAATGAAACCAAACCATACTAAACCTTATATTGATAAGTTTTTCAAAGATTACTTTTATGTTATAGGCAAAGATAGAAACGGGAACAATACTTATCGAAAAAAGCCCACTGAGATTGAAAGTAATATGCTTCCACATTTTGATTGGTACTTGAGTTTGGATTATAGTTCCGCAAAAACTAAACCCAAGATTTCTTATTATGAGAAACAAGGAACCATCTATTTAACTATCTCCCAATATTTTTCCGACAGCGGAATGATAGGTAAAAGAACAAAATATGCATTTTTATATAATAAAGATTCAAATTGGATAGTTTATGATGCTTACGATAAGATCCATGGTTATTAAAAAATTTTGTATAAGAACGCCCTTCATACAGGAAGGACAATTCATTTCTTTCTTTTCAATAAAATAACTTGCTTGGGTTTGGTTAGATGGTAAACTACATCAAGAAATGATTACAAAAGCGGAATTAGTGGAAGCCTTTTATGACTACGGTACTTATAAGTATGAGAGTAAAATTCGTTCTGCTATGAGTTATGCGAAGAAGAATAATAAGGGTATGTAATAAGCCCCTCTCGGATGAGAAGGGCTACTTGATATTAGTTTTAGGATTTGTATTTGTATTTGTATTTGTATTTGTATTTGTATTACTTAGGTATTAGGATTGGACTTGCCATTACAGGGTGTGAATAATCCCAACCATCAAACTCGATAGTCAGAACATCATAATCAGCGATATCGAGCGAAACATCCACTGCATCTTCCTGTATTTCTAAATCTCCACTATTGTAGATTATGTTACCATCGGCTTTAATCGATATTTGTGATTTGTAAGGCTTGGAACCATCCTGGGCTCCTACTTTAAAGTTTAAGTATTTGTATTTTTGTTTTACTTTGAATATTATCCCCTCTGGGTCAATATAATTAACACCACTTATTCCAGTTATATACCTTTCTCCGTTTATCGTGTATCCTTTCCCTCCATTATTATAAACTACGCCACCATAATAGTTGTAATAAGGGTAGTTGGTTAATTGTATTGCACCTTTTACAGGAAATACCCCTACATATAATTGTTTTTTGCTGCTAACAAACTTATATCCATTTTCTCCTCCACCTCTTAAGGCAGGTACTACATCTTCTAACGAAACATAATTTTTCCCTTTGTATGTTAAGAATGAGGCTGATCTCTCTTTTACCCCATCAATATAGATACCACCAGAAAACGGTTTTGTTACCTTCTTGAATTCTGCGTTTTCTTTCTTCACCTTTGCTAATTCTTTCTTTAAGGTACTGATTTGTTTTTTTAAATCGGACACACTGTCACCACTTGCACTAGATGCAGTTGGGATATAGAACAACAACATAGCAATAATGCAGATAGTGAACCATGAATTTATTTGCTTTTTCAATAAATCCTTCCCCCTTATGTATTCTATTTACATTCTCACAATATTCTTATATAGGGAATTTTATTACTAAACTCACAGCATATGTAAATAAATTGGAATTTTACAATTCAAAGCATTTATTTCTAACCATTAAAATATAACTACCTTGAAGGGACTTTTTGAAGGGGGAAATAGGATGAGAAAATTCTTTTTTTTACTTTTGATTTCAATGTTATTATTTGGGATTTCTCCAAAGTTGAACGCTTTTGCTGAATCGGTGAATGACCTACCAACACTTACACTTAGTGAACCTACACCAATCTACAAATATCCATGGAGTACAAAAGAAGATACTATTATGCGTGCACAGAAAGTAAAGGTAACTCAACAAATGTATAAAATATTTATAAAAAAAGACAAAAAAATTTATGAGAAATGGCTCAAATTTCATACCTCGGAGTTACCATTAAAAGTGGAGGACTGGATGCTACAAATTCCAACTAAAAAACCTTATTTTAGCAGTCCCCAGGATAAAAAAGCAGATGGCTATATTAAGCCAGGGAATGTATTATCTTCGTACCAATGGAATCAAATAATTACCGATCGTGGATATAGGTGGATTGGTTTTGAATCAAACAAAGAGTTAGTAGCTTTTAAAACATACCAAAAAGGTATAACTTTGAAATTTAACCTCTATCTTAGTCATTCAGCCACACAGGAGTTTATTAAATTTCAAGAGAAACCGGTTAAACTATTTGATTCTGTTCTAACTGATATAATAACAAATAAATATATACGAGAAGCTTTAGCAAGCTCTATAATTGATATTATTATCGAAGCATTGGACTCAAACTCCTCATATACTCGAGATAAGGACTTAGGATATGGAATTGTAATTCCAATAAGAGTCCATCTTTACCCAATGAAACCTATAGTTTACGTTGAAGGCTACGAGTCCAGGTAACTGTAATATTAAAATTAAGCCCCTCCAAAACGGAAGGGCTTTTTGTTATACATTGAAGTCTTTAAAATACTTGGGATATTTAATAACAATCTCTTGAAAAGTACCTTTGTCTAGGATGTATTCAGGATTCCATTCGAAACACTCTGGATGTTTAATTGCGTAAAAATCATCCATGTAAACTTGTTGATCCTTCTTTAGCTGCTTTAAACAAATAGAACAGTGATGTTTCATAAACATACCTCCCTTTTTAAGAAGATATATTTGACATTTATTATTAAAAACCTTGTGACCAAATTATGAATATTAATATTAGAATATCTGTTATTTCCCCATTTTTATGGTAGAATTTTTGTAAATTAAATCTAAGGAGAATAAAATGAAAAAGTTAACTTTATCCTTAATTATCATCACTTCACTCTTATTGTTATCCATTTTTCCTGAGCAGACTGAAGCACATAGAGGAAGACTGGACAAATTAGGGGGACATTTCCGTACTGCTGATTGTGTTTATGAACTACATAAGCCTACATCTCTAGCAAAAAAAGCAAAGACTAAGAGTGAATTAGTTTCATTAATTAAGAAGTACAGTAGTAACAAATGTAAAAACACTCTAACTACAAGTAAACTTAGTCTAGAAGGATATAAACTTGGTACAGGTACAGCCCCTAAAACTGTTGTTCCTAAGGGTAAAATTGTTATTAATAAAAAGTATACTGATGTTAAGTTAGATAAATGTGTTGATGGAGATACTGCTAACTTCAAAATCAACGGTAAAGTCTATAAAACTCGCTTTTTATTCATTGATACACCAGAGAGTACAATTCAAAAAGAAGCATTTGGGAAAGAGGCTGCTAGCTATACCTGTTCTAAATTAAAGAAAGCTAAAAAGATAGTTTTAGAAACAGATGGTAAAGATGTTTATGATAAATATGATCGTTTATTAGCTTGGGTATGGATTGATGGTAAACTACATCAAGAAATGATTACTAAGGCAGGATTAGTAGAAGGTTTTTATGACTACGGAACTTATAAGTATGAGAGTAAAATTCGTTCTGCTATGAGTTATGCGAAGAAGAATAATAAGGGTATGTATAAATAGAAAAAATTATAAAAGGTTCTTCGGAAGTCAATATAATTACTTTCAATAAGAACCTTTTACTATTATTTATAATATATTAATTTGTTTTATTAGGAGTTTTAAAGGCTTATGTTACAACATAAAAATATTCTACAATGTTGATCCTAACTATTTTATCCCAATTGAATTTTAAAGAAACTGGATTTCCTGGTACTTGAAATATATTTCTACCTCATTTTCTCATCTTAAATATCACCCAAATTTAAGAATCACTTTTCTCTTTTTCCAGGTAGGATCATAATCATTATCACCATCGTTATCTTAGGGAATAATGCATTAGTATTGTAATCAGATTCCTAGTAATGCTGCTGTTTTACATAATATAGTCATTGGCAGTTTGCTTTCCTGTTGTATTACTGCTTTAGGACTGGAGAACCTGACAGATTTAATCAGTTGTAAAAGCCCTTATACAAGCACCAATATCAATATAATATTAATTACCTCTTGAATAAGCTAGTAATGGATCTGCTGGAAGATCGTGAATCCCAGAATGATTAGTATCCATGACAAATAATTTTATATTCTTCGTGAAATGCTGTAATCCATGAGCACTCCCTGTAGAAACGGTATTAATTATCTTAAAATCATTCTTAGTAGCTGCCCAACTAATCACTTTAATGTTCTTATTAAACTTACTTCTTCTTTTATAAAGATCCTGTATGGCTTTAGAGTTTATTTGAAGGTCTACTAAAGAAGGGAATGTTTCTTGTGCTGATTTTATAGCCACCCGTAAATCTCTGTTTACTATCTTAAGGGCATTTAAAAAACTAGGCAATTTTGAACCCAGAATTGGAGAATCCAACGTGATTAAGGTATCAATATCATTTCCACCAGTATCTAAGATATATTTTGTAGCAGTTAATCCACCCATACTATGAGCAATTATATCAACTTTATTTGTTCTATATGTCTTTTTCACTTCAGTTAAAACTTTTTTAACCCATTTTGCCTGGTTTGCTATGGAATCCTTATTATTTTCAAATACTACACTAACAACTAGTGGAGTTACTACTCCCCTTCCATCTTCATTTCCAGGGCCATGAATAATTGTTTTCGTCACCTTTGCAACCTTAGTCGTTTTGATACCTCCATTTTTGTTGACTAATACTTCCCCTACAGCATAGTTAATATCTTCATATGATTTCTTCATTACCTTATAAGTATCCGAACCTCCATTCAAACCATGCAACAATATTGTAGGCTTTGGATTAGAGGTGTCTACCGCATGAGTGATGGTTTGACCACTAACAAACAATACAATAGATAATAGGAATATACATAAATTTTTCATATGTTACTTCCTCTCCTTTTTACTAATTATATTTAACTAATATATTTTACCAAAATACCCCTTAAATGTAACTATTAAACACTTAAACATAACCGCTCCGTTACTTACTTTGGCATGAAGTGCATAACAATTGGCTGTATTGGTAGATATACCCAATGTGTAATATACTCCCCGATATGTTACCCCCTCTCATACTCTTTTTTTAGTCTCTTTTGTATCACGCATTAAATTAGTTTCAAAGACACAACTAAAAGAGTAGCCAATTCATGCTACTCATATAAATTTAATCATATTCACTTATTTTTACTAGTTCACTAATCATATTTTTATCACTGTCTATTAATTTAATTATGCCTATATTCTTAGCAAAATAGTAAGTTTGTAAATGTTTCACTTCATCATCTGTATGATCATAAGCGTAACATTCTACTTCGATAACATTTTTAAATGTACCTGCTTGGGTTTTAATAGTCTTATTTATAGAACTAATATGAAAAGTAAGATCAAAACTCGACCACGTTTTACCGACTTTAATAGGATATGAAATATATTTAACATCTTCTCTAGGGGCATTTATATCACCCAATCCAAAAAAAAGACCTTCTGATGTTTCTTTTGCCCATTCTGCATGAGTTTCTAGGCGTATATCTTTACCCGTCCAAAGATTATATCCATTTTTATTTTTATTACCATAACTTAATGTTACGTAATTTTTATCAATACCTAGTTTATAAACATAAGTTCTTTTAGTATCCATTAAATAACTTTCTTTTTGTTTCTTACTCGTAAACTCCAAACTCTTCGTTACTACATACGCATACTGCTTTTTATAATTGATCTTAGACCAACCACTCTTTGTTTTTTCGTATACAGTTACCTTTGTTCCTTTTTTTAACGTTCCTAGTTTCTTAGATTTAATTGATGCTTTTTCTCTAACATCCGCTGCCTTTACATTAACTGTTGCTGTCTCTTTACTTGCTGCATTGGTTGTTGTAGTTGAATAAGGTAAAAACAAGCTAATCATTAATACAAGTACTAACGTAAGTTTTAAAACAATACTTTTCTTCATAAACTATCTCCTTATTACTCTTTTGAACCATTCAATATTGGTGGTGATATCCGATTAACATCAATATAAGTAGCTCTTTTTAATTAAGTCTATTTTATCATCGTGCTGAACTTAATTGACCTTTTTCAAAGAATAAAGCTGCTTTACTACTTCACCTTTAGCATTGACTTCTTTTACTATGCCATGTCCGGGTGCATAATATCTCTTATCTCCATCTTGTTCCCTAATAATTGTACAGTTTGTAAAGACCTTTGCCTTCGTTTTTACCTTTGCATTTACACTTATTATTTTACCATCATAGTATTTTTCAGAAGAACCATACGAATATATTTTATCTCCTACTCTAGCATTTCTCTTCATGTAATGACCTCCGCCATAACCTCCACCATGAAAATATTCGGTTTTGGTTTGGGATTCCCATAATTCAATCCCATCCTTGGTAAACCAGTTATAAGACTTGTTTTCCTCATAGGAAAATCTAAAGCTTTCATAACTTTTACTATTTCCGTCGAAATACTGATATGTATATACCAATGTTCTGTCCCTTAAAAAACTCTTCGTTTCCCTTTTGGTTGCTGCTGAAGATGAAGAAGTTGTCATTTGTAATAAAACACTTAGTAGAACTACTACTGCAATGATGTTTTTAAATAAATTTTTATTCATCATTTATTCTCCTCCCTTTTACTAGTTAATAAGAACTACTTAATAATAGCAAATTATCCCATTCTTAAGTGTGTCAATTTAATAATATATCGTATAAACTCAAAATTACTCCGTCGGTGTTCCCTAAACTGCTCTAAGTTTTTGCAGTGAATAGACATACCACAATGTTGTTTTTTGCCCCCTATTTAATTTTCAGATTTGCTCTAAGCCATCAAGCCTATTAAAACAATATAATATTTTAATAAATAACGTCTTCTCTATGACGCTTATATGCATTCAAGTAAGATATGTTACTAATAGAATCAATTCAACGTCGATTCTGCTTATCATTTCATTCCTCAACCGCTATACGTTAAGATTATAGGGTAACTACCTGAAGGTCTTACACGTCTGTAGCATGCTTTAAATTAGTTTGAAAGGATATAAAAAGATATGCCTTATAGACATACCTCAATGTACTAATTATATTTATCTTTCACAAGCATAACCGTCCTTGTCACGATCCATTTTTGCATTGTATGCTGGATGGCTGTTAGGAACTCCATTTAATTAGAAAATGCAAAGAATTCCTATAGGTCTTTATATTTAGTATTTACACCATACGCTTTTTCAATAGGATACTTCACTTCGTTCTTTTCAATCTTTTTGGAAACAATATCATTTATATCTAAATTTAGTTCATTCGCTAATAACATACTGTATATAAGTATATCAGCAAGTTCATCTTTTATATTTTCAATTTTTGTTTCCACTGCTTCATTACTACTTTTCCATTGAAAATTCTCCAATAATTCACTTGCTTCAAGTGATAACGATATCGCTAAATCCTTTGGGTTATGGAATTGTTTCCAGTGACGGTTATCTCTAAATTGAATTACTTTATTCGTTAGTTCTCTTATTTCCATTATTACACCTATTTCGTTTATTATTTAAATGCCATTTAATAGAAGTTAATAAGAGTTATTATTAGAATCGTTAGGAAAACTCTCAAATTCCCTGTTTTCATTTTGCAATAATACTACTAATGACAGTAAAGTATTATTATTGATTAATTCCCTTTTGAGGTCTCTGTGTTTTATAGGAGACTAGAAAAGCACATTAATAATTAATGTGCCTTACACTTTTATCGTTTTATACTACTTTACTCTTTATTGGTCAAATAGTTTTTTTTGAAAGTACTCTTTAACTTGAGGGTTTTCAAAGTATGCAGCTGTACCATAAATCCCCCTAGTTAATAAAATATAATATACTTTCTTTATATATTCCGTTAATCTCTCATTATTTACATCTGTTCCATTAATAGGAATACCATTAGTGTCAAAGTAGTTTTTTCTATTAGCAACTAATATCTCTTCTCCATTAGTATCTGTTATAACGTCTAAATCTTTGCCAATTATAACCCCAGCGAAATCCAAATCCATACCTTGAGCTATATGGATACATCCTACCTCTTTAAATTGTAGTTCTCTCTCTGAAGTATAAGTAAGCCAATTCTTCTTTCCTAACTTATCATTAGGTGTATTCCATTTGAGATTTACTCCATATATTGCCTCCCTCCATTCAAATGCATCTGTTCCTTTAGAGATCCATTCTTTATAAAATCCACTTAATAATCTTGCATTCTTATTACTTGAATTTGTCTTTTGCTTTATATAGTCTACTAATTCGGATAAAGAATTCACAATTTTAAAATTATACCCATTACCGAATATTGAATTGTCATATTTAACATCTTCTAACTGGAGTAGATTTCTCAAACCCTTTGTATAATTCTCTGCAGAGATATTTGTAGACTGTATTCTATATTGAACTTCCAATTCTATTTCTTCGTAACCTCTAACACGTTCTTTGAATCTCTGAATATCTATATCGCTGTCTCTAATCAATTGGAATTCATCATACATTAGAATAATATTTAGACCGTATCTTTCAATGACATCTAATTCAGTTAATTCCATGTTATTCCTATCTAATACATAAGTACCCGGTAAGTAGTTATGTTTTCCTTGTGATTGTTTTAACCTATGGGCTTCATCAACAATTATCATTGAAAAATCACTTAATACAATGTGGTTATTTTTAAGGTTATTTTCAAAAGTAGCTAAGGAACCAATAAACGGTTTTTTAGAACTTGGAATTAAGTTAAATAATTCCTTATATATTTTTGACATAGAAGACTGATTAACTATTATCGCAACCTTCTTACCTAATCTTATTAATTCAATTACAGCAGTAGCAACTATAAATGTTTTACCAGTTCCTGGCTCACCTTTTATTAAAAATCGACTTTCATTACTAGTAAGTTGACCAATTTCTATTACTCTTTCAATAGATTTCTTCTGAATATCATCGAATGATTTACCAAAAGGAGAGTAATATTTTATCGGATTTTTTTCAACCTCTGTTAAATCGTTTTTAACAAAATCCTTCTCCTTCAAAAATACCCATAATTCCGGAAATAATTTCAATTCTATATCTTGAGATAATTCTTCTGCATGCGGCTGATTTATTCTTTTATTCACTAATGTCCTACCACTGATTACCTTAAACTCTGTATCAATATATTTTAATAACTTTGTTTCTAAAACCTTACCATTTCCTTTAAGAAATCGACTGTTAATTATTAATACCCTATCAAACATATTGAAAGTTATATTTCCAGCTACACTATCGTCTTCTTGAAGGTGTTCATAAAAACGACCTTTTTTACTTCCTTTAATTAAATATTGATCAGATTCACCTATGTAATATTTCTTCTTATCTGAGGTATATTGAATATACACACACGTTTTACTAGCAATTTCATCGATATACTCAGAATCTATATTTCCATTTTTTAAATCTTCAATAGAAAAATCAAAGGCATTAAAATTGTCCTTTGCAAATACTCTTTCCCTCATTTTTAATCCCCCATAATAAAATTTAATATTAATTACAAAATAGGTCTCTCCCATAGAACTAACCAACTATTTTACCTATATTGTATCTAATAAATAGTGTCATACCCCTTTTAACAGTCTACTAAGATTCCATTAAGTTTTTTTATAATCCATTATTTCTATCTTAAGTGCTAAATTCTCTCACTTATCTATAGTTTGAGGACTAATAAATTTACTGCCCACTATTAGCGTTTTTGCAACTTGTAGTTATAGCATTTAAGTATCCCATTAAATCAAAATCGGGATTAACAGGTGCAACCCTACTAATATCCTATGTAACCATCTTTCTGCCTACTAACTTTATAAATTGTTTTTAATACAGTTAGTCCCATAATCCATAAAAAGAGGAGAGAATATATCCCTCCTGAATGGACACATTATCTATCTTTAGTTTTTCTCCATTCTTTTTTCCAACCATTCTCTTCTCTCTGTTCTAAATATGTACCACAATTTTCATCTGTTTCAAATTGGTCTATACCCCTACACTCCCATTGTCTATATCCATCTTCTTCTATAATTAGTGCCATCTCTCTATTACAATTTTTACATTCCATACCTATCTACCTCCTATTCCCTTTTATGGCTAAATTATACTATAAAGATTTCTATATGTTTAGTCATAATAATTTTATAAAGCTATTTGAATTTCCACGTAATATCTTATGTTTGGTAAAAGTTTGCAACCAATATTATTAGATAAAACAAACCAATTATGTGGTTTTATTGTTAAATATAACTACTTAATAAACAATGTAGAATCTTCGACACACCTTCTGGTACTACAAAAAAAATCGAATTTAATTTAGTCGAAAAACTAAACTACATGTTTTTTTGTATTCGTTTTCTCTTAGCTCTAATTAATGTACTCTTACTAATACCTGTCATATCTTCAACTTGTTTGTAAGAATTGGTTTCTAGTAAACCTAAAGCGTGTTCAATTTGTTTCCTACTATATACATTTGGTCTACCTTCTCTAAAATCCTCACGTTGTCGAGCAACAGCTTTCCCCTCTTGAGTACGCTCAACAATCATATCTCTTTCAAACTCTGCAAATGAAAAAAATATGTTTTTAATAAGTTTACTTGCGGGTGTATTGTCCATAATTCCAATGTTAACAATATGCACCCTTATCCCTTTTTCTATTAATTCACTGACCAATTCACTTCCTTGTGTCATACTTCTTGCAAATCTATCTAATTTTGTTACTACTAACGTATCTCCTTTTTCTAGTTTAGATAATAATTCATTAAATACTGGTCTATCTATTTTTGTTCCAGTAAATTGTTCTTTATATATATCAGTCGCACCATTTTCCTTTAATTCTTTCTCTTGTTGTTCTAAACTGTTTCCGTCTAACTGGTTTTTACTGGACACCCTCGCATATCCGTAAATTGTCATGATATTCACTCTCATTTCACTTTATATTTAAGACACTAAGTTATGACACCGTTGTATACCTTGAGAATACTGTATCAATAAATCAGTGTCAATACTTTTAAGTTATGACACTCTCTTTGTTATATAATCCTTAATAAAGTGTTTGTACTTCTCACTTGTTAGTATAAATTTTCAAGGAGAAGTAAAAAAAAGATAAGGTAATTACCTCATCTTTTTATTGAAAAAGTTGAATTAGCTCTTCATTTTCAGTTTCTTCCGCACTTTCAATTAAACTTTTTCCATCAGATTGAATAAATGATTTATCTGCACCAGCTTCTATTAATTGCCTAGTTAAGATGATATTTTGCCTATAAACTGTATGGGAAAGTAGCGAGTAACCCTGTTCATCTATATAGTTTGGGTCAGCACCCTTATCAATTAACATTTTTCCTATTTCATTGTATAGGTATCCGTTTCGATCAGTGCTTAAATAAGTGACATCCCTTAGTAGTTTTGATAGCTTTTCAATATCATTATAAGTTTTCAAGTACCATTGAACTTTGTTTACATCCACATCGTATAGAACTGCTTGTTCTAAATCTTCGAAATTAACCTTTATATTGCTATTAATTTTTAACGTTTCCTTACTATTTGTTGTAATGCCTACTAAATTCTCTGTTTTTACTTTTATATCTTTCTTCTGAGATTCTACTAGGTTTCTTAGATAATTAAGTGATGCCTCTAAAGTCTGAATATCTTCCAAAGCTTTTAAAAGTTCTCTTATATCTTCTCTTAATTCCGGTGTTAATTCATATAACACGGGTAACATTTCATTAAAACCATTTTCCATTTTAAAACTTCTTTCCCCTATATGAAGAATATCCATGATAACTTCATTATTAGAGATTAATTCTGTAGTATTTGTATAAAGGACTGACTTTTTACCATCATACCCCCTAGCTGGTACTATTACATATTGATTAGATGAAACTTTTTGAATTGGTTGCATTGCATATTCAGTATATATACCACAACAACCTAATTTTATGTTTTCTTCAAACGGGATATTATCTCTTAAACTGTTTTCTAGTGCCTTCAATTCTTTCAAATTATTTTGTTGACTTTGAATCTGTTTGTTATTTTCATCATAAACTTTTACTAAACTCTCGATTTCCCCAAAAGAATTATTTAGTTGTTTCAATAAATTAATATGTGAAAGAATATTAGAATTATCTGGACTAAACAGCCCTTCAACAATAAAGGTTGCTATGAATTCGGAAAATTCAATGGACTCTTCTTCTAACATAAAACTATACACATCTAACAAGTCCTGATTATTAGCTATTTTTTTTTGTTTTTGTATGTACTCTATACCAGCTTTTATATCTTTCTGTTCTATTATTTTTTCAGGAGTTAATTGTGTTGGGTTCGACGTTCCAGTAGAAACACAACCAACTAATGCTCCAATCACAATTAAATAAAACAATACTAATAATTTATTCATACCATCATGTCCCCTTAATACTTCCAAATTGCCACATATATTGTTATACAATTCTTTAGTATTACTGTAAATATTTTCTTATAAAACTTACTTCATAATTTAAGAAATGATTATTGATATGAAATTCTTTCAGTTTTTATAGAGGATTTCTCAATAAAAATTAAGATCATTATTGCATTATTTTCTTCAATAACCCCTGACTGACAGTTGAAGCAAACCTCTAACCATGCCTATTATCACCTATTAAACCCTCTACAAAGGCATGAATATCTTTTATGAAATAAACCGACAAGTCTTATTCTTATCAACTTTTTTAGAGGAGTTAAAAGATTAAATCAGCAAATCAGCATTTAGCCATTGAGTTAAATTTTTTTCTTAATGTGTTTGCTTCAAAGAGTAAATTCCAAAAAAGTTCAAATTACATTTCAGTAAGTATTAAATACATAGCATGAACACTCACACTTATACATGGCAAATCCTCATAACCTATTGATTAACCAGTACCATCATATAAAACCACGACTGATCCTATAAAAGTGCAATATATAAAGGAGAAATGCACTTTTATATTACGAGCATATCTTTCGCAAAGAGTATCGATATTGAATCCTAAACCCCTACAAATAAAGAATTAAAAACCTTAGCATCCTCCTAAGTTGATTCATCTATCGTATCGTAACAGCCATTCTTAATTGGAAGACATTATTTCTCAATTAATACAATTCAACACTCTTGGGAACAATCCTGTCCCCTCCCTCTAAAATGAAAAGTCGACCTATTATCTGAACAAATAAAAGAAGGACACAAGCACTAATTGCTCATACCCTACAAATACAAACTATAACTTTACTGTCAATCTAAATTGTAGCGTAAAAGCATAAACTAGACCTTGGGGGAAAGCGACAGTTTTGAGAAGAACATTCAAAACTTTACGCTAGGTATTTCCCCCAAACCCCCATTCCAAATCCATTTCCAAGTTAACGATAACAAACACAATTCAATTGTAAAAGTCGCTATCGTACAATCCTTTATATTTATATAATAAGAAAATATACGATAACTATTAACCTATTATTTTTTAATAAAAATACCTCTTTTGACTTTATATTTTTCAAACGTTTCCTTAAAAAATGTATTCTTTCTTTTTAAATTATCAATATCATTAGTTGTCAATCCCGTTGCTTTGCATATTTCCTTAGTGGTATATTGGTTACCAATTTCCCAATTATTAACAAAATTTAGCAATAGTGTTGCTTTGTCACCGTTTTTCCTAGAAGTAACCTTTTCCTCTTGGAAGCAACTTAATTCATTATACAAAATGTTAATATTACATTTAGGAAAAAATTGTTCAACCATTCCAATTAAAACTGAGTCTGACTGAAAACAATGGATTTCTACCTTACCATTAAAATTATAATTTCTAAGTTTTGTTCTGAATACTTCTTGGATAAAGTCTGTTACCATTGAATATTTTTGTAAAAGGTACAAATTAGGATTATCAAATTTGTAATCTTCTCCATGAACCAAAGACTTTGAAAATCTCTCTGCTATTTCAGGTTTTGAGCATTTTTGAAAGATGTCATCCATTCTTTCCTGACTGAAATTAGTACAAAGATATCTTATTGAATATTCGTAATCAGGTAGTGTATTCCATCCAATTTGAACCATTTGCAAACAATCTTTTGCTTTGTTGCTTCCTTTTGTATTACCAAAATAAAATAAAGTATCATCGTCATAGGATACTAGTTCAACTTTGTTTGAATTACCCCAGTATTCATTCTCATTTCCTTTAATAAGGATTTTATTCCCTTCTTTTAATTTTTTTAGCATTTTAGGAGCAACCTCATTATAGGTAACAACATATGTCATAACATTTTTAGGTATAGTTTCTATAAATTTCACACAAGCTGCTGTTAAATACTCTTTAGTTCTCAATGTTGATTTATTGATTTTGTGAGCTTGGTAGAAATTAAAAGTAACATTCTCAAAAGTTCTAACACTTTCAATATCAATGTACTTTATAATTTGTTCATAAACACCCACGCTTGAATAATCTGGATCAACTAATGCTGTAGCATCAAATATTACAGTTTTATAATCTTCATTAATAATTTCTTTCATTGAAATAGTACTTATAAAAATACCGTTCTTATTTTTTGAATCACAAAACATTCCACCCTTTGTTAATACAGTGTGAATATGCTCCAATTCATTTTTATATCTATTCTTCATAAGCTTGTTCCAAAGATACATAAAATCATTATCATTTAATAGTATTTCATCATCATTAATATTAGAAACTAAAAACCTCTCATAACTAGTAGAATAGAGATTTATAGTGTCCCTAATTCTTGACCTTATATAGTCCCATTTTGATATTAATTGAATTTTCTCTTTCTGCTCTGACTCATTCTTAACTGGAATGGTAAATAACTCTTTTTCTATATCATTTATTAGTGGAATAGAAACTCGAATACTATTTATCATTTTGGGTTTTTCGTCATTAATAATCATTGTTCTAGATTGCTTATTTCCCTCTTTATCAATGTAATAGTTATACTGATTAATACTTTCACCAAATGTTTCAAGTCGAGCATTTGTCATCAAAAGTATTGGTGAGAATTGTTGTATAGTCCTTTGCTTAGACATCTTACAGTCTTTATAAAATGAACATTCTTCATTACTACACATTCCATTTTTATAATACTTAACTTTTTTATTTAAGCAAACTCCTTCCTCAAAACTTCTATCAGTCCAACCCTCTAACACATATGTAAAAGAAGTTTCAAGTTCTTTACCGTTCTCTGTTTTTTCTATTTTATAAAATCCGATTTCTTTCTCTAAATCAGAATGAGTTTTTTTTAGTTCACTTAATTTGTCAGTTACAATAATTAACCCTTCTGTAATTAATCCATTGCTCATTGCTTTGCACACTTCTCTTAAAAAGACGTAGGTAATAGTGCTTTTTCCAAATCCACAAGGAGCAGGAATTACTGGTACTGTTCTCTTATTATTCAATTTCCCTATAAGAATTTTAGCAGTAGTCCTAGCAAAATTAAGTTGTGCTTCTGTTGGGATAATTTTTCTCTCTATGAATAATTGTTTATAGCCTTCAACAATATTTTCTACAATTAGAATACCTTGATCAGATAATTCACATACTTCTTCTGCTTCATAGAGTATTCGGTCTTGTTTGTCAAGGTAATATGAATAATTGTCATAATTTAATTGACCATTAATTGTTTCATATTTTTTATTATATTGTAAATCCTTTACTAACTGTATTGTTCTCATTATATTCCTCTCCATCTAGCAACTGACAATAGGTTATTAGGAATATTGTACCACCTAATTTTATAAAAGTGATATAAGATTAGCGAATTGAAAGAAAACAGCCTACAATTATCCTACTGTAAGCTGAGGTCATAAATTAATAATCACTCATAAATAAGCTAAAGATTGAGTGTGTTAAGAGGATTAAATTTTTCGTTTTGTTCCTTTAGATCATTCCCCCACATAGCCGCATACTTTTCAGTAACAACAATCGAACTATGACGCATTAATCTCTGTATAGCGAATGTAGACATACCTGCATGTATACACTTTTGACAAAAGGTGTGCCTAAACGTATGAGCAGATAAACGAACATCTTTAAAATTCATTATTTTAGATAATCGTTTAAACATACACTTAATTGCGTTCGCTGTTAATCCTTGATTGTCTCTATCAGTAAAAACAAAGGATTTAACTTTATCAGTACCGAACTGTTGCTCACAGTAAATTTTATATGCTGATAATTCTTTTATTACTTTTTCTGCTAAAGGAATAGACTCCAGTTTCCTATTTTTCCCGAAAACAGATAGTGTTTGATTTACAAAATCAATGTCTGCCCATTTTAATGAGGTAAGTTCAGAAAGTCTAATTCCCGTACCTAGTAAAATCACAATGATAGTATGGTCTCTATAAGCCCAAAACACTTTCTCTCTCTGTTTAATACGTCTGTAATAATTCAACATCTGCTTAATATGGTAATCAGAAAAGACTTCAATACGAATATCTTCTTTTGCCTTTGAAATTTTACTGGCAGGATTCTTTTGTATAACCTCTGTTTCAATCATGAAATTAAAAAAGGCACGAATCCGCTGAAGCTTTGAGTTTGTGGAAGTAGCGTTATTCCCTTTTTTCTGATAGAAGAGAATAAACTTTTTAACAACATTAAGGGTAACATCTTCAACATTTACAACTTCATTCTCAACACAAAAATCGTGAAATTGTCCTAAGATATTTTTGTAATTACTCAAAGTATTAGGGGTAACATTTTTGAACTCTCTGTCGTCTAGAAAGTCATTAATTGCAAACTTTAATAACATAAAAAAAACCACCTCACATAATTTGTGAAGTGGTTTATCGGGGTTGTAATAGGTTTGTCTGCGACCACATTACTTTTCAATGTAGTGAAACTGCTTTCAACCATTGATACAACTGTGTTTATGATCTGAGAGGGATTCGAACCCCCGACCCCTTCCCTGTCAAGGAAGTATTCTCCCACTGAACTATCAGATCTAAATTAATGAATATGTAATAATTATACTGATTATAACAAAAAAGTCAACTCTATCTAAGGACCCGCTCGTCCATATAGAAAGAATCAACTTTTCTTCACATGAAAATTCAGTGATTCAATTGAGTCTCTTGAATGGAAACAATCTCTCCATTTTTAACATTAATAATCTTATCTACATGTTTATCAAACACTAGCTCCTCACTAACGGTAAAGACAATTGTTTTATCCCCCTTAATACTTAGTAACTGGTGGAATAATTCAAATTGGAATTCTTTTTCGATAAACGAAAAAGGTTCGTCTAATAAGAGAATTTTAGGATTATTTAGAAGTACTTGTATGATACAGACTTTATGTTTCGTACATTTCGAGCACGAAGACAAAGTAGAGACTAAATCAGGAGTAATCTTAAAAATATCCGCATAATGATGAATATCTTTAACAAGTGTTTTAATAGCCCTACCACTCATTCTCCCCACTAAAGATAGGTATTCCTCCACTTTAAATTCAATGCTATCAGGTAAATTCATTGGAACGTAACCAATTTTTTTTGCATAACGATTTACCACACCACTGGTTTGATCATAGATGGCTCCTATCAGGTTCAAAAGACTGTTTTTACCAGAACCATTTGCACCTACAATAGCGATTACCTCACCAGCTCTAATTTGTAAGTTTATATTTTTTAATATTGGAAAACCTTCCACTACTTTCTCAGCATTTACAGCTTCAAATACAATTTTACTCATATAATTCCTCTAGAAATATAATATATTTTCTCTATTTTATCATTTAATTTTAAAAATGGATAATATTACATCTCATAGATACTAAATTATTAACACTAAAAAGCACTACTCCGTTTAAGAGTAGTGCTTTCAAATTATTTTAGCTCTAATGCTATATATTGAGCACTTACCCAACCCTTAGTCCCATCAGGTAATTCTACTTTATACCATGTTTTTGAGCTATCCATTGTAGGCTTGTTATCTTTGTTCAGTACGATGTGAACATACTGATTCATTTTTATCTTATTTATTGGCGTATTGTTCGCTGTCGTTGCTTTTTCACGGACGTTTAATGCTTCCGTTTTAGATCTTCCAAGATTGATGACAGAAAGATATTCTTTATATTGGTGTAGTTTTATATCATTTGTCCAATACACTTCGTCTTCTAAGACTATTTTTACCCAGAAATCATTTGTCTTTTCAGCAATGAAAAACTCAGTTCCCTTTTTAATCGTTTTAACGGTCGTGCTACTTCCTTTTTTCTCTTTTAGAGTTAGGCTTTGCTTAGCAACGGCTAAAATTTCTTCTGGGAACTTGTCACTTCCAGATGGAATGGATGGTGATGTATAAACGGTTGTATTAGGTTCAGCTTTACTATAATAGCTGTGATCATATGGAAGCATTTTTTGCATATGTGCTGCAATAGCCTTACCCCAATTTTGATCACTAGCATAATAGAAGTTCATCCCTTCACTAGCTTCGTTTATTCTAGCATTCTTCATTGTCTTTGTTGTAAATCCTAGGTGATATCCGTTATGCTTCCAGTTGCTAGAATTTAGATAAGTAGCTTTTAACTCTCTAGCAATATATTCAATGTTTGCATCAACATTTTTGAAACGATAAGCAGAAACATATGGTGCTGCATCATAAGCTGCAAAGCCAAATAAATTGTATTTGCCTAGTGAAATAGCTGATGTACCATAAGCACTTTCATGAATAGCATGTGCTGCTAAGAATAATGGATTAACACCATATTTATTACCCGCATCAATAAATACTTGGCCTTTATCTGTTAATACACTCTTCTTGCCTGTTAATTCAACATATTTCTCAATGTAATTATTAATTTGTGACGCCTTTACAGGTGATTTTGTTCTTAAATCAATGAACTGATAGCTTTTTTTAGTAGTTAATGGATTCCCCGTTTTAACTTCTTGAATATAATCTCCTGAAACATAACCTGTTTTCCCACCATAAGTTAGTTTATACCAACCGTTAGATACCTTGTGAGTAGGAAATACTATTTTATAAGCTGGAATTGTACCAAGAATAGTAGCATCTTCGTTTGGAGACTTTCTTAAGTTCAGGTTCACATCAACGATATGTGTTTTACTAGCGATTTCTTCCTCTTTTAATACTTCCATTTCAGTAGCCTTAAATTCACTTTTGAAAACGTATCCTGTGTCACCCTTCAATGAAACTTTATACCATTTGCCGACCATATAGGTTGAAGTAAATGTATCACCTTCTGTAACCTTGGTTAATTTTTTTGAACCTCTTCCATAAGATGCATATACATATGTATCTTCGGTAGCAGTTAATTTTGTCTGATCAATCTTTTTAGTTGAATATTTGTTTACATCTTTACTGTAGACATAAGCATTTTTACCGTTATATGTTACTCGGTACCATGTTTCTCCGAGAGAATTGACGACTTGTTGAGTAGACCTATATCCGTTGTTAGTACCTACACTTGCTAGGGCCTGCTTTTTCCTATCCGGAGTAGAATATAGTTTAGTAGGTTTGTTGGTCCAATAGTAAGCAGAGCTAGTACTCGTATACTTGTAGTATTCCTTAATATACTTACCGCTTACCCAGCCCGTTTTTGTTACACTTTTACCGTTTGATTTATACGTATAAGAAACTTTGTACCAAGTACCCTTTTTTTCTTTTGAAGTAACTGTCTTCCCTTTTGGAATGACATAGACTTGTTTGTAATTCGTACTAGGCCCTGTACGCATTCTCAAGTTTACCGTAGTTTGAAAGGTTGTCTTTTTAATAGTTGTTGTCGAACTAGCTTTGGTTGAGGCACTGCTTGTACTTTTCTTTTTTATGTAAGAACCGCTAACCCAACCTGTTTTTGTAACTGATTTGTTGTTTGACTTGTAGGTATAAGATACCTTATACCAAGTACCTTTTCTTTCTGTGGCATAGATCGTTTTCCCTTTAGGGATCGTAAGTATTCTACTATAATTTGTGCCAGCTCCCTTTCGCAGATTCAAATTATCTGTTGTTTGGTAAGCTGTTTTGGAGATTTTTACTGTTGTAGCTGCTTCAACTGACTGAATGCCTACCAATCCAGTTGTTGCTGCTGTTATCCCCATGGTCAAGCTGGTCGTTAATACGACTGATTTTAACAAATTTTTCATCATGCATTCACACCCTTTACATTCCTATTACCGTAGCGTCTCAAAGTTCCATCGTCAGAATAGTATTAGTAACAGGGACCATCGCAACACCTCCATAGTCTTTCATTATGCACCTTTCCTATTATCTTACAAAATAATATAGATTTAAAGGTTTATAGAGCAAATAACGACAATGTTCGTATAATGTTTCTTCAAACAACACTTTTATGAGATAAATTATACAATTTTTTCTAGGTATAGTTATTTAGCTAAGCACTTTTTAGAGTAACCTGTTAAGCTCGAATAAGAATAAATTCCTGTATCTCCTTTTCCTTCCTTTATATTAAAATCATACAAAAAAAGCCAATAAAAGGACAAAGCCTTTTATCAGCTATTTGTTAATCTATTTAAGCTCTCTATTAATATATGAAGAACTAACCCATGCAGTCGAGCCATCGTTAAGCTTAATCTCATACCACTTTTTCGTACTATCCATCTTTAATGTTCCATCTTTTTGTAAAACGATATGAACATAGGTGTTAAGAGGAAGGGAACCAATTAAGTTTTCATTATTTGAAGGTATATTTGGTGTTGAACGTACATTTAGGGTTGAAGTATTGTATACTCTACCAAGATTATGGACCGATAAATACTTTTGATATTCATAGAATTTAATATCACTTATCCAGTATTCCTTACCTTCCACACTAACACGAACCCAAAAATCATTCGTTTTTTCATGTATAGTAAACTTTGAGTCTTTTACTATCCTGCCTACAGAATCCTTCGTTCCCTTTTTGCTATGAAGGATAAGATCTGTTTTAGCGGTTGCTGTAATATCGGCTGCAAAAATATCACTTCCACTTGGAACTGCTGGTGCTGACGGAACAGTTGTATCAACTGATGCATTTGTGTAATAGGCTTTATCGAATGGAAGCATGTTCTCCATATGTTTAGCAATCTTTTTACCCCAATTCTCATCCGTTGCATAGTAAAAATTCATGCCCTCACTATATGAGTCAATTCTCTTATTATCCATTGATTTTGTAGTAAAACCTAGGTATGTTCCGTTGTATTTCCAATTCTTTGAATTTAAATAAGTTGCTTTCATTTCTCGAGCAATGAACTCAATATTTGATTGGACATCAGGAAAACGTTGTGCTGACAAATATGGAGCTGAGTCATAAGCACCAAAACCAAAGAAATTATTCTTACCGAATGAAAGCTCTGAAGTACCATGAGCACTTTCATGAATGGCATGTGCAGCCAGATATAAGGCATTAACGCCATATTTATTCCCTGCTTCAATAAAATACTTCCCAGCACCTGTTAATACACTTGCTTTCCCAGTTAATTTCACATAACTCGCAATATACTGATCAATTTGGGATGCCATTACAGGTGCTTTCGTACGTAAATCGATAAATTGATACCCTTCTCTACCGTTTAGAGGATCACCTGTTTTAACTTCTTGAATAGAAGTTCCAGAGACATATCCTGTTTTTCCTCCGTAAGTTACCTTAAACCAGTTATTTGAGGTTTTATGTGTTGGAATTACAATTGTATTTTTCGGTAATACTATTAAACTATTTGTAGCAGTATCAGCTGCTTGTCTCACTTCTAGACTACTAGTGACAAGATATGTTTTGGCCGGAATAGATGCCTCGGTAAAATCCTTTGGTGGTTCTGTAGGATTAACCGGTCCCTCAACTTCCTCTAAATAAGATGGGTGTACATAACCAATTTTCCCTTCGTATTGAACCTTTAACCAACCATTTTCCGTTTGGTGAGTAGGGATTAATTTTGACCCGTTTGGTATCGTTACTAAAGGGTTGGCACTATCATTAGGAACATCTCTTAAAAGTACATCCGCTATCGCTACATAATTTTTAACGATTAATATCGTCTCCTCATTATATTTTGAATAAGTTTGAACATTTCCCTTATAAATATACCCTGCTTGTCCATTGAACTCTACTTCAAACCAGTCCCCGATACTTTTTTGCGTAGTAAGGATCGTCCCCTTTGGAATGCTACTGATTTTACCGTGTACCTTACCAAAAGATTGATAGAGAAAGGTATCTTCACTAGCTTGGAGGCTCATTACTTGAAACGACTGTTTTGTTTTTTTGCTAACATCCGTACTACGAATATAGTAATTAGCTCCATTAAATGAAACTTTATACCAAGTCTGACCAATACTATTGACAACCTTTTGTTTCGTTAAAAAACCATTATCCTTTTCAATATTAACCAACGATTTTCTCTTTGTGTCTGGACTTGGGTATAAGTTTGAAGACTTTTTAGTAAAGTAATATGTTTCACTAACAGTAGATGTCTTGTAGTATTCTTTCAGATACGTTCCACTAACCCAACCCGTACTCGTAACACTTTTACCTTTAAAAGTGTAAGTATAGGAAACTTTAAACCAATTACCTTTCTTTTCTTTACTTGAAATAACTTTCCCCTTAGGAATGGTTAGAATGGTTTTATTTTTCGTACTTGCTCCTGTGCGTAAATTTAAACCAGCAGTAGTTTTAAATTTCGTACTTGTAAACTTTTCAGTACTGCTTGAAGCTACTCCAGCTGTTGGTTTTACTTTCTTTAAATATAATTCTGAAACCCATCCTGTTTTTAAAACATCCGATCCATTTACCTTATATTTATATGTTACCTTATACCAACTACCCAATTTCTCAGTGGAAGTCACTGTTTTTCCTTTAGGAATGGTCAATAGTAGCTTATGTTGAGTTCCTGCACCTGCTCTTAAATTCAAATTCGTAGTAGTTTCATAAGAGGTTACACTAAACTTAATCTGCTCGCTTGCTGCTTCAACTTGGTTTAATCCTACTGGAAAAATTGAAGATAGAGTCCCCCCTAGTAGAATACCCGTTGTTAAAATGACAGATTTCCCCACTTTTTTCATATCATTCACACCTTTCTTGCTTCTTATCAAATACACACATAATCACTGATGACCGACTTTTATCCTAAAGACAAATAGATTAGTATGTTAGAAGCAGATTACACCTACCTCCACATAGAAAAGCGCGAGAGCCCTTGTTTAGCGAAGTAAACTAGTCGCTAAGAGTAAGAACGTAATCTATCTTTAAAAGCTGATAATTTATTACCTTCTGAAGAATATCTCCTATATTCCTAATATCGGTTATGAAAATTAGGTCCTAAATACTTTATAAGAAACTCACGCAAATAGTCCTACTAAATGACATATTTTTCATTATATCTATAAAAATGTCAAATTTACAGAGCCGTATTTCCTTAAATACAAAAAACAGAACAAACATTCGTAAAAATATTGTATAAAGAACTAATGTTCGCATATAATAAGAGTAAGATATTAATTTACTCCTTAGTAAGGAAGTGGTTAAATGAAAAGATTATTCCTTCGTTCAGTAGAGGAAAACCTTCCCCTTGAAATGATTTATCTTTCATCAAGTAACCAAATTACTCAAAGAAGGATTATAGTCAGGGAAATAAATGAGTTCACCATCCGTGCATATTGCCATTTACGAAAACAAACACGCCTGTTTAAAATAGAAAATATCCTATCGCTAATGCCGCTAACAAATTATAGAAGAAATCTTGGTTAAGCTATTTTTCAAGATCGAAAAGCCATTTCTACTTAAATATCAATATGATAAACTTAAAATGACAATTTAAGGTAGAAAGGTTGATTATGTATTATGCTATTGGCCGTCAATGAGATGACTGAAAATCTCGCTACACAAATTCTTTATTGGAAGTATGATAAACCTTATGACTTTTATAATAATGAAGTGACAGAGGAGTCGTTGAAAGAGCTAATGAATGGTTCTTATCGCGCTGTAATCGATGAAAAAGAAGCTCTAATTGGTTTTTTCTGCACGGGTCTATCAGCACAAGTCCCTACGGGGAAACAGTATGGTGTCTATGATGATCCCTTTATCGATATTGGTCTTGGTATGGACCCTAATCTTGTAGGAAAAGGCAATGGGTATGATTTCTGCACATTCTTTCTAGGCCAATTAGAAGAATCAAATAAAGATATTCCCATTCGACTTACGGTGGCATCCTTTAACAAAAGAGCAATACGTTTGTATGAGAAGCTTGGGTTTGTTAAACAAAGTGAATTTTCTACAGACTCTGCTGAGTTTTTAACCATGATTAGAAAATAAAGAAGCTTGAGGAGTTTTCCTCAAGCTTCTTTAAAACATATTTACTTTTTTAGTTCGCTGTTTGTGCTTTTGGTTTATCCCCTTTAATGACATACTGAAGTACAATCATTGCAATAAAGATGATTAAACCAATGATATCTGAGAAACCTTCCGGATAAATGAGTAACAATCCACCGGCAATTCCTAATAACCTCTCCGACCAATGTAGCTTTCTCATCCAATAACCGATAACACCAGCACCAATTGCGGTCATTCCAGCTAGTGCTGTGAATATGATCCAAATTAAATAAGTCCATGTTGTATCAATCATTAATAATTCAGGTGATAAAACGAACATATAAGGAATGATGAATGCAGCTATGGCAAGTTTAGCAGCATCAACCCCTGTTTTAATTGGTTCTCCTCCTGAAACTCCTGCTGCTGCAAATGCCGCCAAGGCAACAGGAGGTGTAATGTCAGCAATAATACCAAAATAGAATACGAATAAGTGTGCTGATAAATCAGGTACCCCTAACAAAATGATGGCTGGTGCAGCAATAGTTGATGTAATAACGTAGTTCGCTGTTGTAGGTGAACCCATACCTAACACTATAGCAGCTACCATCGTTAACATTAATGTAGGAATTAATGCTCCACCTGCAAGGTCTAACAATCCATTTGCTAGCTTTAAACCTAGACCTGTTTTTGTTACAACACCAACAATAATTCCGGCTGCAGCAGTAGCAGCTGCAACTCCTAGCGCTGTTCTTGCACCATCAACTAGTGCCTCAATCATTCCTTTAAAACCAATTCTAGTTTCTTTACGAATGGCACTTACTAAAATGGTAATTACAATGGACCATAATGCGGCTCTTGTAACACTCATTCCAGAAACTAATAACACGATAACAGCCAGAATTGGAGTCAATAAATATATTTGTTTTAGTACTTCTTTTCGGTTTGGCATTTCTTCTTTGGATAATCCACGTAAACCAATTTTCTTTGCTTCGAAGTGAGTCATAATCCAAATTCCAGTGAAATAAAGTAAAGCCGGGATTGCAGCCGCTTTAGCAATTTCCCAATATGTGATACCACCAATAAACTCAACCATTAAGAATGCTGCAGCACCCATAATTGGTGGCATAAGCTGTCCACCTGTAGAAGCAGCTGCCTCTACTCCACCAGCAAATTCTTTTCTATAACCCAGTTTTTTCATCATTGGAATAGTAAAAGATCCCGAAGTTACAACATTGGCAACAGAACTTCCACTAATCGTACCTTGTAGGGCACTAGAGAAAATGGCTACTTTCGCCGGGCCGCCAACACTTCGTCCAGCGATTGAAACAGCTAGATCATTAAAATATTGTCCAACGCCTGTTTTTACTAAGAAAGAACCAAACAACAAGAATAGGAATATAAATGTAGCGGATACCCCTAGTGGAGTTCCTAATATTCCTTCTGTTGTAAAGAACATTGTTTGTACAATTCGGTCAAGCTCTAATCCACGATGGGCAAGGAAGCCCGGCATGTAAGGTCCGAAATAAGCATAGCCCAAGAAAACAGCAGCTATTATTGTAATTGGCAAACCTACAGCACGACGAGTAGCTTCTAATACTAATATAATCGCAGTTAAACCAACATAAAAATCTAATTCCGTTAATCGTCCTACCCTCATGACTAATTCATCAATCATTAACGGCCAGTAGGCACCCACACCAATTGCTAAAATTGCTAAAATAATATCATACCATGCTACTTTATGTTTTTTGCCACGGTCCTTCTTACGAGCAGGAAATAGTAAGAATACTAGTGCTAAAGCAAACCCTAAGTGAATCGAGCGTTGCAACTGAGCGGTTAGCATTCCAAATATTCCTGTGTACAATTGGAAAAGGGAAAATGATAATAAACCTAAAAAAACAACCCAACCAAGTATACCTTTTAACTTCCTAGTACCGGCTTCTGGATCATATTTTTCAAGTAATTTTTGCTGTTCTTCCTGAGATAACATTTCTCCATTTTTACTCAAGTAAGCTCACTCCTTTCATTTGTTCAAAAAGATTGATTTTTTCTACTTTCATACGTACCCATGTTCCTGGTTTTATAACTTTTTTAAGCGGAAATTCTCCATTCTTATAGATGAGAGTATGGTTTGCTTTTACTTGGCCAATTCTCATATCAATGGAATCAAACTCACGGTTCATATTTTTTATATAATATTTCCCATTTTTTTGCTCGAAAATCTCATCACCAGAAGCGTTTTCTGGCATTCCTATTGCAAAATCTTCATATTCGAGCTCGTATAGTTTCATTTGGCTTTTATCATTTATTGTAAAGTACTCCACCACATCTGACAAATGGATGGAGTGTGTGTATTTAATTTTAAATTCATAATCCTTTGAGAAAGGGAGATAGACAAGCACTTCCTCAGTGTTTTGATATTGAAAAACTAGTGCTTGTTTATAAGGAATGAAAAACAAGATTGCGATGATTGTAAGGATGAGGGGTAACAAAATAGTCCATTTACAATAAATTTTCTTTCTCATGTAAACCCCGCCTAAATATATTAAGGATTGGTTTATTTAACACCAATACTTCGTGGAACAAAGAAAAATCTACAAAATAAGTTTAAAAAGTTCTGAAAAAAACCTCTTAAAATTGAATTTGACCGGTGTAAGCTACCTATACAAGGGCTACACCGGTCATATCCAGCTAAAACTTTAACGATTACTCAGCTTTAATACCTTTTTCATCATAGTATTTTTGAGCTCCTGGGTGTACTTCAATACCAACACCATTTAGAGCTTTTTCAGCACTAATTAAAGCACCTTTAGCATGAGTTACTTTATTTAAATTTTCAAAAATAGCTTTAGTAATGTCATATACTACATCTTCAGAAAGATCATCTCTTACTACTAACATAGCTTGAACCGCTACTGTAGGAACAGCACTAGCTAGACCGTAAGTTCCAGAAGGTACTTCATCTTGAATGTAGAATGGATATTTACCAAGTAGTTCATCGATTTTGTCTTGCTCGATTGGAAGGATTACTACTTCTGTAGTTGCAGATAAACCTTCTACTGCACCAGTTGGCGTACCAGCAGTAACGAATGCTGCGTCAATTGTACCGTCTTGGATTCCAGCTACAGACTCATCAAATGAAAGATCTTGTCTTTGAATATCATCAAATGTAATTCCATGTACTTCTAAGATTTGCTGTGCGTTTGCTGCTGTACCTGAACCAGGAGCCCCAATAGAAACTTTCTTACCTTTTAAATCTGCTACTGAAGTAATACCAGATTTTTTAGTTGTAACAATTTGGATTGTTTCAGGATAAAGTGTTCCAATTGCTTGAACATTTTCCACTTTACTACCTTCAAACATTAACTCTCCATTTTTTGCATATGATGCGATATCAGTTTGCGAGAAAGCAATTTCTGCTTTACCATCTTTTAACGTGTTCATGTTTTCTGCAGATGCACCAGATGTTTCAGCATTCGTGTCGATGCCAGTTGCATCTTGAACGATAGAAGCAAATGAACCACCTAATGGATAATATGTACCACCCGTACCACCAGTTACGATGCTGATGAATTTCGGTTTTTCTCCACCCTCTGCTCCGCCGCCTTCTTTTTTGTCAGTTCCGCCGCCACATGCTGCAAGAACCATTGAAAGCGTTAACAGTAAGATTGTCGTTAATAGAAAACTTTTCTTTTTCATGACAATTCCCCCTTTTATAAAGTTACAGACTTACGTATTTTATTCTATCACAACATATTAGTAAATTGTCAAATCTACTGATTTTATATGAAAAAGTTACTTTAGTAGCTCTTACTATATGTATAATGATGGGACTTTTATACATAAATTATGCATTTACCGTATGACTAACACCTTTTCCCAGCTAATAATGTAAATGCTATTTTAACTATTAACTACTTCCGCTTCTGTTTCCTGCGCTTCTTCTATATCACGTATGCGGTGTGCAATCCTAGCAGCAGCGGTTGCGGCTATTGCTCCTACTAAATCGTCCAGGAATGTATGTACCTTATCCCCTCGTTTTGTGTCCAAATCCTTAATAATCCCAATCTTATTTTTATCTAAATGGCCGAATGTAGTAACGGCAATACTTCCGTAACCAAGTGCTGCTCCAAATGCAATGGTTTCGTCTACACCAAATAGTCCCTCATCTGATTCTACAATGGATTGAAGTGGTTCTGATAATTTCTTTTGTTCAGCAAGCTTGTCTAATTCTACCCCAACTAAAATAGCGTGTTGAAGCTCTCTCTTGAGTAGAACCTTTTCTACACTCTCAATGCAATCAAATAAAGTCAGATTTTTATTATATGGAATTTGCATTTCATAGACAATCTCAGCGATTGCTTCTATAGATACTCCTCGTTCTACTAATGCTGATTTCGCAGCTTCAGTTACTAGTTGACTATGTACACGTTTCATCTCTAAATATCTCTCCCTTAAATAATCCGTTTTTCTTCTATATAATTTGGCCGCTAAAATGTAACACAGTAAATACCATATTATAACATACAGTTCATTAGTAAGGTGTATTTAGTATGGAAAAAAGGCATTTCTCCCACACATATGTTACAATCTTGTTAAAAAGTGTTAAAAGCCAGTACAAACTGGAATACAACTTTAGGTATTTTTCTATAACCTTTCTGGAGGAATTAAAAATGGAATACACAAAGGGATCGATTAAAGATTTAACCATTCATAGTAAGGAATTACAAGAGGATATTCAAATACTCGTTTACCTTCCTGCTAATTTTTCACCTTTATATAAATACTCTTTATTGATAGCTTCAGATGGACGCGATTACTTCCAATTAGGAAGAATTGGACGTCTAGCAGATGAACTAATACAAAATAAAGAAATGGAGAACACCATTATTATAGGTGTGCCTTATAAAAACATTGAAGATCGCCGCCGTAAATATCATCCTAAAGGGGATCAACACGGAGCATACATACGTTTCCTTGCTCATGAACTCGTTCCATTCTTGGACCAGGAATTCCCGACCTACCAAATGGGAATGGGCAGAGCCTTAATCGGTGACTCACTTGCTGCAACCGTCTCATTAATGACAGCACTTGAATATCCACATACATTTGGTAAAGTGATTCTTCAATCACCATACGTAAATGAAAACGTGATATCTAATATAACTAAGTTTAATCAACCTCACCTCGTTTCTGTTTACCACGTAATCGGGAAGGAAGAAACAGAAGTTAAAACTTCTACTGATCAGAACAAGGATTTCTTAACACCAAATCGTGAGTTATCCAAAATTTTTAAAGATAAAGGGTTTCCATATTTCTATGAAGAGTTCGATGGAAATCATACTTGGACATATTGGCAACCAGATTTAAAACGTGCTCTTAAGCAAATGTTCTAGGGTGATTAATATATTGGTGTATGCGTATAGATACGTTAGATAACACTACTAAGGGATTTGCCTAGTAAGGACTAGGAAAAAATTACAAATTAGTCATAAGAACCCGTGCTTTTTAAAATGATATAAGAGTATAATTAATATAATATTTTTTGAAAATTTGTTATAATATTTAATAACTTTTTACATGGGCTTATTAGAGTTAAAAATGATAGTAATTGGAGGTATTGCTATGAAATTTGGAATTGTTATTTTTCCATCAAAAAAACTGCAAGACTTAGCGAATTCTTACCGAAAGCGATATGATCCACATTATGCCTTAATTCCACCGCATTTAACGTTAAAAGGACCATTTGACGTTTCTGAGGAACAAATTAAGGAGATTGCAGAGAAATTACATGGAGTTGCGAAAAGATTCAATCCACTTCATATCAATGTCCCTAAGTTTAGTTCATTTCAACCAGTAAACAATGTCATTTATTTAAAGGTTGAGCCAACTCAAGAATTACAAGATATTCATGAGGCAATTGATGCTTTACAAATCGGAGAAACTTCAGAGTATTCCTTCGTTCCTCATATTACAGTTGGACAGAAACTTTCTAATGATGAGCATTCAGATGTTTATGGGTCCATTCGAATGCAAATGGTTAATCACGAAGAGGTTGTTGACCGCTTCCACCTTTTATATCAATTAGAAAACGGCTCTTGGACTGTCTACGAAACATTTCGTTTTGGAAAGGAATAAGTAACAATGGAAGTTAGAAAAGTAACAAACGATCAAGAACTAGAAGATGCTTTTACTGTTAGAAAAATTGTATTTGTTGAGGAACAACAAGTACCAATGGAAGAAGAAATTGATCAGCATGAATCTGAATCCGACCATTTCGTTCTTTATGATAATAATGAACCTATTGGTGCGGGAAGATTTAGAGTTCTTGACGGATATGGAAAAGTAGAGAGAATCTGTGTGCTATCTAATAAAAGAAAAAGTGGTTCCGGTAAAGCTATCATGAATACGATTGAAGATTTTGCTAAGGCCAAAGGAATTTCCTCTTTAAAGCTTAACGCTCAAACACACGCCATCCCGTTTTATAGTGGCTTAGGTTACGAAGTTGTATCAGAGGAATTTCTGGATGCAGGCATTCCACATAGAACAATGAAAAAAAATCTATAATCATGGAGTCTCTCCTCAAATAATCGATTTACTTACTTAGAAAAACTCTTGTCTATTTAGGCAAGAGTTTTTAATTTCTCCAATAATATCTTAAGTTTTTGCCAAAAATAACAACTAATTGGGTCTATACATAAGAAAAAATTAAAGGGGTTTTGGAGATGGAGTTTGTCCGTATAATTGTAGAATTGGTGGTTGGTTATTTCGCTTTATTTCTCTTAACCAAGTTGTTAGGAAAAACACAAATTACTCAATTAACACCATTCGATTTTATCTCTGCACTCGTTCTTGGCGAACTAGTAGGAAATGCATTATACGACGAAAACATTGGAATTTCTAAAATTATTTTTGCAGTTACAGCATGGGGATTGTTAATATACACGACCGAAGTGGCTACCCAGAAGTCTAGAAAATACAGAAGCGTTCTCGAAGGTACCCCCTCCATTATTATCTATAAAGGAAAGATTGATTATAACTTATTAAAAAAATGTAGACTGGATTTAAATCAGTTACAGCAATTGCTCAGAGGGAAAGATATATTTTCAATACGTGAATGTGAATATGCGATTCTAGAAGCAAATGGTTCTTTGAGCGTGATAAAGAAATCACAATATTCTGCTGTTACACCAACAGATTTAAATTTGCCTACACAACCGCAAACTTTACCTTTAGCTTTAATACTAGACGGAGAAATTGAACATGACAATCTTAGGATTGTTAACTGGGATGCGAAAAGACTAGAGACGGAAGTGAGAATTACTGGGGCACATGGAATAAAAGATGTCCTTTATGCTGAATGGAAAGAAGGGGAAGATTTGTACGTTCAAAAGTATGAAAGTGGAAGCTAACCTTATACACTTTCACTAAAATACTTTCCCTTCCCTGTTATTTCACTATAAGCCTTTTCTATGTCAAATCTTCTATTCTTCTGTAAAGATTTAGATTTGTTGTGAGGTTTTCTAACGGCTTCCTCTTTTGTAAATGGTTGAAATTCTTGGTTCTTTAAAGGCTTAATCTTATTTATTGGTACAAAATGAAAAGGATCATGAGGCTTTCTTAAATCTCTCTCAGCGTACTGACTATATTGATAGTGGTTTACCGGTGCAATATACCCCAACTCTTCACCTTCTTTCAATTCTTTAATATTAGTTATATATATTTTTACCCTTTTGGAAAAATGAAACATTTCTAATTATCCCTTTAGAATATGTATACGTTTTGATATGATAAGGTTTGTCTTATTTTTTATGTATATTCGCAAAACACATCTCTAGAACTAGCAATAAAATAGTGATTTCTTAATTAATAGTAATTAATTCATATTTACATATAGTATTTTTGAATCATATAGAACTTTTCTTCTAAGGGGTTAAAAAATGAACACAGCCAATCATGGACCTTCATTAATCAAACTTGACGAACTGAATAGGGAATCCTTTCAAACCATATTTGATGAAGGAAAAAAGGGTAAACTTAAGTGTCCAGTATGTGGAGAACAAGTTCGTTTATATTTAGGTATTGAAAAAAAACCTTATTTTTATCACATCATTACGAAAAATGCTCCCTGCCAGGATCCTATACATACTAGTAACCAAACAACAGAAAAGACTGAATATGTTGAAAGAAACGGATTTAAAATTCCTGTTTCAAGATCAATCAGTTCGACTGAGGTACCGAATGTGTTTAAAGAAGCTAGACAAGTAAAATCCGTTCAAACCTTTGAACAGAAAACTACTAATCTTGTAAACCGACAAGAACCATACCTTCAACTTCTTTTAGAGCAAGGAGTACATCTTGATAACAATCAGTTAAAGGCTGTTACTCATGTAGACGGCGCACTTTTAATTGTTGCTGGTGCGGGAAGTGGGAAAACTCGTGTATTAACCACAAGGACGGCATATATGCTAAACGAAAAACAAATTGACCCGCGTACAATGATGCTTGTAACGTTTACAGCAAAAGCAGCCTCAGAAATGAAATCACGACTTTCAAACTATCCGCTAATGAACAACAGACAAATTCATCAATTACTAACAGGGACGTTTCATAGTATTTTCTATCGCATCCTTTCTTTTCATTCCCCTGATCAGTGGTCATCTAATAAACTCTTAAAGAAAGAGTGGCAAAAAGAACAAATCATTAAAGATGGCGGAAAAGAACTTAATTTAGATGAAAAGGAATTTGCTTACGATCTAGCGTTACAGCAAATCGGTTACTGGAAAAACTCCTTAACTCTTCCACATGAAGTAAAACCTGAATCTGACTGGGAAGAAAAAGTAGTCTTTCTTTATCAGCATTATGAGAAATTAAAGACACAGCAACAGTTGTTTGACTTTGATGATATGCTGTTAGGTTGTTATCACTTATTTATAGAGAATCCGAAGCTCCTAGAAACCTATCAAAATCGCTTTCAATATTTTCTTATTGATGAATTTCAAGATATTAATAAGGTGCAGTATGAATTAGTGAGGATGCTTTCAAATCAATCGAAGAATCTTTGCGCAGTAGGTGATGATGACCAATCCATTTATGCCTTTCGTGGCAGTGATCCGAAGTATTTACTTCAATTTGAAAATGATTTTCCAGATGGCAAGTTAGTGATCTTAAATGAGAATTATCGTTCAAGTCATGAAATTGTCTCCACTGCTAATCGTATTATTGATAAAAATAAAGAACGTCGTCCCAAAAAAATGAATGCTCAATTCTTGAATGACCGCCTTCCTACTTTATTCTTTCCTTATGATGAAGAAGAAGAAGCTACGATGGTTATTCAGGATATCCAAGAAAAAATAGAAGCTGGATATGAGCCCAATGATTTTGCCATTCTCTTCCGAACAAATACAGGAAGCCGAGCCATTTTTGAAAGGCTAGCCAACTCCAGCCTTCCTTTCAGGATTGACCAAGATGTTGAACCTTTTTATGAGCGATATATCGTAAAAGGAATGCTAGCTTTTTTACGATTAAGTTTTAATGAAGATGATCAAAATGCCATTAAAGATATTCTGCCTTCATTATTTGTTAAACAAAGTGTATTAACTGAAATTAAAGGAAATAGCATTCTAAAAGACTGTTCCCTATTAGAATGTCTAACAGAGGTAAAGACTGGTTACGCTTTTCAAGAGAGAAAATTAAAAAAGCTCGTTTCGGTTGTACGATCACTTTCCAAGCTATCTCCTATGTCAGCCATTGAGGTCATAGAAAAAGAGCTTGGATACGGTGACTTTATAAAGAAACGTGGAAACGAAGGAAATAAATTAGAACGAGGGTCAGATGACATCCGTGATTTAAAGGTAGCAGCAAGAAGCTTTCAATCCATCGATGATTTCTTAGATCACGTTGCACATATGACGGCAATGAATAAAGAAATAAAAAATTTAAGCAAGCAAAGAGAACATGCCATTACTTTAAGTACCATCCATCGAGCCAAAGGGCTGGAGTATAAAATTGTCTATATTGTTGGAGCTGTTGATGGCAGCCTTCCTCATGACTATGCTCTTGAGTCATACCGAAATGGAGACGAAGCGCCACTAGAAGAAGAAAGACGTCTTTTATACGTGGCTGTCACTCGGGCAATGGAGCAGCTCTACATCTCTGTACCAGAAAAACGCCGAGGCAAAAAAGCCTACATGTCAAGATTCCTTCAACCAGTAAAAAAATAGTGATTAAAAAGAAGAAGCTTTCCTCGACAAGGTAAGCTTCTTCCTTTGTTTATAGCTGGCGATTTTTTTTACCATCCAAGTAAGTAATTTGCTCTTTCCGATTCTATTGTTGAAAAGAGCATATAATGATTAACTATTATTTTTTATTAATCATTTTTGCAATTGTGTTAAAGTCCAATTGCTTTCCATCTGCAACAATGCTTTTTACAATTTTGTCTTCCATGTCTTTTGGAACTGGTTTGTTAGCAATTTGTGAAACTCTTTTTATTACGTTTCGAACCGTATTTTCATCTTTGAAATTTGCACTTTGCAAAGAATTAGCTAAGTCAAAAATATCCTTCATATTAACGCCCGTTTTCTTTTCAATATTCTTAAATAAATGATTATCCATATTGTAAAACCACGCCTCCTTTTCGAACTACTGTTATCTTATGAAGCAAGGAGAAAAATGTGATTTATTTGGACAAGGCGTATTTATTAACTTTGTTAAGATTTTATCTCTATAAAAGATTTATATATATGTTGCCCGTTCCTTTCCGCTCCAGGCACTTGCTTTCCGCAGGGAGGAAGTCGAGCCTCCTCGCCGTTCCGGTCTGCGGGGTCTCGACCTTTCCTCTATTTCCTGCTGGAGTCAAGTGCCTTCCGCTACAATCCACTCAGTGATTTAAATGTTGTAAAAAACTTATTTTACAATAATGGCTAAAAAAAGATAAACACCACTCTTAATCAAGAATGGTGTTTATCTATTCTGTGGTACTAGCAAGTTTTGTAAAAGCTTGCACCAACGATGATTAATAAGATGAATAGTACAACGATTAACACAAAAGTTGAACCGCCGTAACCAGCACCACCAACACCGCCGTAGCCGTATCCGCCATATCCGTAGCCCATGTATGTCACCTCACTTTTACATTAGACTCAATATAATCTATGTAAGGGGACAAAAGCTTGTATAGGCACTGTCCTAAAATAGGACAAAAATTAATTATCCTTTTGGTTTAAATATTAATGCACCAATAAAACCGAATACAATGGCAGCTGAGATCCCTGAACTGGTTATTTCAAACATTCCTGTTAAAACTCCAATAATTCCGTGTTGCTCTGCTTCTTGTAAAGCACCATGAACGAGTGTATTTCCAAAGTTCGTAATAGGTACCGTTGCTCCCGCTCCTGCAAAATCGGCTAGAGGTTCATATAACCCTAGCCCATCTAAAATAGCACCAATGACAACTAAAAGACTTAATGTATGAGCGGGAGTTAATTTAGCCACATCGAATAGTAACTGTCCAATGACACAAATAGTCCCTCCAACCACGAAGGCCCAAAAAAACATTGGTAACATTCTTATTTCCTCCCTTATGAACTCATTTCGATTGAAACCGCATGAGCAATGCATGGAATGCTTTCACCTTGCTGAAAGGTTAATGGTGATAATAAGGCGCCCGTTGCAACAACGAGGATTCTTTTATATACCCCTTGTCTCATTTGTTTAACAAGATGTCCATATAAAACAGTGGCTGAACATCCTGCCCCACTTCCGCCTGATTGAACCGGTTGGTCTTCCGTATATAACATCAATCCACAATCTCTAAATTTTTGTTCGTCAATATTCAGACCATTATTGATCAATAATTCATAAGTAGTTTCCTGTCCAATCTTCCCCAAATCTCCTGTTACAATTAGATCATAGTAGGAAGGATCAATATTTAAATCTCTAAAGTGAGCGGTAATGGTATCTGCTGCAGCCGGTGCCATCGCTCCGCCCATATTAAATGGATCAGTCATTCCCATATCAATGACTTTACCAATTGTAGCAGAAGTGGTAACCAACATGCCTTTTTCTTGTTCATTCTTCTTTAGTAAGGCAGCACCCGCACCGGTAACCGTCCATTGTGCAGTTGGTGGTTTTTGACCACCATATTCAGTTGGATACCTAAATTGCTTTTCTGTAGCCGAATTATGACTGGCAGCTCCTGTTAGAATGTAGTTCGCACCGTTATTATCAATAATAAATGAAGCTAAAGCTAAGCCCTCCATTGAGGTCGAACATGCACCAAAAATCCCAAAATACGGCATGGCAAGAGTTCTTGCAGCTAAACTTGAAGGAGTAATTTGATTAATCAAATCACCTGCTATAAAAAATTGCACCTGCTCCTTCGATACTTCTCCCTTTCTAAGAGCTGTTTCCGCTGCTCCATCCATTAACACTCTTTGGGCTTTTTCGTAAGAGTCTTCCCCCATCCAAAGGTCTTCATGAATAATATCGAAGTCCTCGGTTAAGTGACCTTTTGCTTCAAATGGACCAGCTGCTACCCCTGTAGAAACTATGACAGGACGGGTTTTAAATACCCATGATTGTTTTCCTTGTAGCATCTATAACACCCCCCACTGCATTAAAATGGTTTTAATGAGCGCAACCACAAAGGCAGAAAAGACACCAAAAAGAATGACTGACCCTGCCAGCTTGAACATGTTTCCACCGACTCCAAGGACAAATCCTTCAGTTCGATGTTCAATCGCTGCTGAAATAACTGCATTACCGAAGCCAGTAACAGGCACAGCACTTCCTGCACCAGCAAACTGCCCAAGATGGTCATATACGCCAAAGCCAGTTAATAACATCGAAATAAAAACCATAGTTGCAACCGTGGGATTCCCTGCCGTTTGCTCTGTAAAATTAAAAAAGTATATATAAAAATAAGAAATGGCTTGTCCTATGGTACAAATCAGTCCACCCACTAAAAAAGCTCTTAAACAATTTTTAAGAACCGGTCTTTTTAATTCATACTTTTGTTCAAGTTCTTTATATTTTTGTTGTTCTGGTGTCATTTTCTTTTTACCCAAGTTTAGGGCCTCCTTTCTATGTTAACTCATTCCTTAATTTCACAATTCGATCAAAGCGTTCCTTCGCTTTTTTCTTAGAATAATTTGGGTTTTTCATACTTTCATGTAACTCGACTGCTTCTAAAAATATCTTATAATCGCTCGAAACTATAAACGTGTATTTTGGGTATTTTTCCTCAAGTAATTTTGTCATTTTTTTCTCAATTTGCTTCATACGGAAACGTTGTAAATGTTTTACTTTATAAGCTACTAACATTTCCTTATCTTTCTTTATGACAGCCACATCATAAAGTTCTTTAAACTTTGATATCTCCCTTTCAACATCCTTAGCAACATCCATCTCTTTATCTTTATTCTCTGATAAAATGGTTGGACTAGGATGGGTGGTCTGCAAAAGCGCCAGTCCACTTGTTTTCGGCCCATCATTATTACAAGCTGACAGTGAAACAAGATAAAAAATAGTAAGCATTAATGTAGCTGTTTTTTTCATTAGCTTCCCTTCCTGTTGTCTTATTTAAAAAGCCTTAATATAAAATATATTTTCCTCGAAACCATAATAAATTATGAATGATATCATTAAGCATCACCTTCCAACTATTGTAAAAAGGGGGGATTTATTGGTTTTAATAAAAAATTAGCTATTAAAATCTTCTAAACAAAAAAACACCTGCCTAATTATTAAGCAGGGTGTAGTGAACCTATTTATCCGTTTTCCTCTTCCCGCATCCACAACCTTTTTTTCTCTTCTCCTTTTTTGTCGGTGTTACTTTGGCTGGTGTTGGTGATGGCGCTGATGTTTTCTTCTTATTGTTATTCATCATGATTCTTGACTCCTCCGTTTTAGGCTATATATAAGAAAAGCTATTTACGTAAAAAATTACTGATAAATTAGCTTATGTTAAAGCCCTTCTACATGTATACACGAGAGTCTACTTCCTTTAAAAAATCATTAACTTAGGTTATCCACCGCTGAACTAAAGTTTCAATAATAGCAGCAACGGCAGCAACAGCCAAAATCAGCAATAAAGGGGTGGCTACTGTTGGCCACAGTAGATAGGATACACAAAGAAAAATGGAGGACCAAATTCCTGTACACCAATAACAGCTCAACAACTCTCCGATGAACCCTTTAATGAATCCCTTCTTAGGAATGTAGTAAACCTCCTCCTCTCCGTTTTCGTCTAATTCCGTAATCTCTTCAAAGAAAGGATTTCTTATAAATTCAGTAATTTTATCAAATACAAGTAGCCTCGTTAGACGAAAGCTTGCCAGTGAAATGATGAGTAACTCTAATAAGGAAAAATTCATTTTCAGATCATCTCCTAGTCAAATTACACGCCCAATTTTAAAAAAAAGGCGTTTGTCCGTTACCATACAGGCCCTAGTGCAATATGTTATTAGTGTAAGTATCACAACTAGAAAAACAAGGAGGAATTATAAATGGGTTGTGGAAAAAAAGATAACGATGTACTAGGCGCCAGAACAAATTGCGTATGCGAAGTTGTAAGAGCGATAAAAGATATTCAGGATGCTGCAGAGGATGTATGTGAATGTCCTACTAACTGTTTCCAAGAGCCCCTTGGAGCATTAGTATCACCAGCAAGAGCTCAGAGAGCAGATACTCGTGTATTTGTTTTAAAGACGGCTGACGGTTCTCCTTTCCATGCATTCTTCAGAGGAAGAGACTGCTCATGTGTGTCTATTTTCTTCCGCGTAGAAGACATCTTTGATAACTGCTGTGCAACTTTAAGAGTATTACGCCCAATCACAACTGGCGGTGGAACAGTTGATTTAACAGGTGACTACAAAGACAAATGCTGCATCGACTTAAACGCAGTATGTGAAGTAGAAGGATTTGTAGCTACAAACGACTGTATCACAGTAGATCTAACATGCTTCTGTGCTATCCAATGTATCGCTGACGTAGACCTAAACATCTGCGACAACTAATTCATTAGTAGTTAAATCATGAAAATAGAAGAAAAGATTGCGTAAGAGATGGATAGCTCTTACGCATTCTTTTTTTAACTGTTTTCGTAATTGATTGTTAATATTGTAAAAATTTTAATACCAATTTTTACCCTATTGTAGCTAAAGAGTACTACAAATTTTGATGGTAAGGCTTTTTCTAAAACAGATAAAATTTTTAAAACCAGTGAATGATAAATTCTTAATAGGTATTTTTTAACAAGTAATGAGCAATATAGTTTTAGAAAAGAGCCTTTTTGAACAAAAAAGCTGGCCAGTCATACAAAGTAGACTGGCTAGCTTTTGTTCATATAAATTGTTTCATTATCTTAAAACCCTAACATTCTAACCTCTTTTAATTCGCTTATAGCGACATGCGTTTTCGACTTATCCATTAACTTTACTTCAATCGAATCTTCCGTTTTTCCTACAAGGAATCCTTTTAAACCTTTAGCTTCTGTTTGGAATAGACAAGGAACTGGAGGAAGTTGTTTTGGGAAATTCAATAAGTAATCGAGTCTTTCTAATGTTGTCATTTCTCTAAAGCTTTTGACTCGTTTAACAGACGATTCTTGCTTGACTTCTGTTGAAGTCGGTTCTTCTTTCATGGTTACCTGTTCATTATACTTTTGAACAATCTCCTGAACTTCTTCTTTTGTTGTGACTGGAATTGCTTCTTCCTTTTTGATCTTGCTAAAAATCGGTTCTTGAACAACTACTTCTTTTTCCGATAGAGGAGCTCCAAAAAATCCTGGCTCTCCTAAGCTTTCTAAAAAGAATCTTTTCCGTTTCTTTTCTTTAATTGGGGCAGTTTCTTGTGTGGAGTTCCCTACCTCTAACACTTTCTGTTCTTCTTTAAAGGGCTCCTTTTTCTTTTCCTGCTTTTCCTGTATCTGTAATTCTTGCTCCTTAAACTTTAACTCCCTTTGTTCTTGTTCCTTCTGCTTCTTTAACCATTCTTTCTTTTGCTTGATTGCTTTTTGGGCAGAATAGGTTTCTTGCATCATTGGCTTAGGGGGCTGAAAGGATGGCTGATGAATATATAATAGGGGCTCTCTCTTTTTCGTATGTTCTTTCATTTTTACACACCTCCAAACAACTGGTTCTTCCTATATGTATGCAACAACAGCTTTTTCGTTTACTGAAGTTCTTTCTCGATTTAATTAAATGTCCCGTTTTCCCATTGCCTATGTATTTAAAAAAGTCATTACAAAAAATTTACAATTCGGTCATTTTTTCTTAACAAATTTTTGTTAATGTCGAATTATGGAATTATAAGAGGAATGAGGAAAACAGCTATGAGCTTATTCATGGAAAAACAAAGTTCTTTGATTGATCCAGATATACCTATGGAATTAGAGAGCAGGAGGGAATTCCGCAGCATTATTCTAAACAGAAATTTACGTATGTTATTTCAACCTATTGTTAATTTAACCGATGGAACTATTTTTGGCTATGAAGGATTAACTAGAGGTCCAAAAAACAGTCGCTTTCATTCACCATTAGAGTTATTTGGATATGCAGAACAAAGCGGTTCTTTATACGCATTAGAAAAAACTACAAGAGAACTGGCTATTAAACATAGTCCTACCTTATTAAATAATAATGAGAAGTTGTTCATAAATATTAATTCTCAAGTGGTTCATGATCCAGATTTTACTCCTGGACATACGATCCAGTTACTAAAGCAATACAATCTTTCCCCTTCTAATGTTGTATTTGAAATTACGGAGAGAAGTGCTATTGAGGATTTTACTGCATTTAGAGAAGTGTTGAACCATTATAGAGCTCAGGGCTTTAAAATTGCTGTAGACGATGCAGGTGCGGGATATTCCTCATTGCAAGCCATTTCGGAAATTATGCCTGACTTTATTAAAGTAGACCGGTCCTTAATAAGTGATATCCATCAAAATGATATAAAAATAAATATATTAGATGCTTTTGTGACATTTGCTAAAAAAATGAAAAGTACGATTATTGCAGAAGGAATTGAAAAATCTGAGGAATTAAAAAAAGTAATTGAACTCGGTATAGATTGTGGCCAAGGATTTTACCTTGCTCAACCTAACTATCCTGTAATGGAAATACCTAACTTCATTAAAGAGGAAATTTCTCATACTCGAATGTTTGTCCAACCTGAGACAAAAACCCACATTGTTGGGCTCAATGACACCATTATCATTATGGATAAACATGAAATATTGAAAAAATCGATTGTAAATCGTTTATTATAAAGCTATTGTCTAAAATTTTATGTTATAAATTGTTTTTACCCCCCGATAAAAACAGTTAGCCCGCTTATAAAAATAAGCGGGCCATTTAAATTATCGAGCTAGGATATGATAACCTGAGTCGACGTGAAGGTTTTCCCCAGTAATTCCACGTGCAAGATCGCTAAATAAGAATAATGCAGCGTCACCCACTTCTTCTTGGGTAGTAATTCTTCTTAGAGGTGCATTTTCCTCGATTTCTTTTAAGATGTTATTAAAATCACTGACACCTTTTGCTGATAATGTACGGATTGGTCCTGCAGAAATAGAGTTCACTCTAATTCCGTACTGGCCTAGATCAGAAGCTAAATATTTTACACTAGCATCTAAAGAAGCTTTTGCCACTCCCATGACATTGTAGTTTTGTACTACACGCTCTCCGCCTAAGTAAGTTAAAGTTAGGATACTTCCGCCTTCAGTCATTAATCCTCTTGCTTCCTTCGCAACGGCTGTTAGAGAATAAGAGCTGATATTATGAGCTAATAAGAAGCCATCACGAGTCGTATTCATATATTCCCCTTGCAACTCTTCTTTGTTAGCAAAAGCTATACAGTGAGCAACCCCATGAATCGTTCCTACTTGTTCCTTAATACTAGCAAAACATTTTACAATATCTTCGTCACTTGTCACATCACATGGTAATAGAATAGAGTCATTAGCGCCTTCTAGTGTCTCTACTAAATCACGAACACCTTTTTCAAATCTTTCACCTGCATATGTAAAAATTAGTCTAGCACCAGCTGTATGAAGAGATCTCGCAATTCCCCATGCAATACTACGTTTATTTGCAACACCCATAACGACAACGTTTTTTCCCTGTAAAGAAAGTGTCATGAATATATCCTCCTATAAATTAATACATGTTATTAGCACCTAGTACTAATACTACAATATTCTAGTAAAAAAGAAAAGCATACAATTCATTTTCATTGAAAAGAGGACAAAAATAAACGAGCCCTGCTAAATGCAGCTGACTCGTTTATTTCTTATTCACAAAACTCTAGTTCTCGTCTTAATTCATTTACATATTCTTTTGTTCCAGTGACAATCAGTCGGTCATTCATCTGAAGCTCCGTATCTCCATGAGGGACGATTGAATCATGACCTCTAAAAATCCGAACGAAAATGACATCTCCTGTAAATGGAAATTCTCTTAATGTCATCCCGTCGAAATGTGCATTCATTAAGCGAATCTCATAAAGACCTGTTTCTTGATTGGTTAAAATATTCATTAAGCTAGGTGATTCAATAAGTGCACGGAGGAGAGATTTCTGTGATAGAAGGACAGAAAAGACTTCTATTCCTTTTAATCTTAACGTTTCCTCAATTTCTGGGGTTTCTATTCGAGCAATAACTCGATCCACTCCCAATTCCTTCGCACCAATAGCTAAAGATTCATTTGTTTTTTCATCACCTGTAGATATAACGACAATATCAGCCTCTATCGCCTCGGTCTTAGATATGCTGGCAATAGTAAAGTCAGGAATTTCAACGATATCAAACAAAGATTCAGCAATTTGTTTATCTGATTTTTCCTGCTTCGTATGATAGAGAACCGGTTCATACAATCTAGTTTGTAATTCTCTGTAAACTGGCAAAGTTAATTGATTAGCACCGACAAAGGCGACTTTTAATTTCTTTTCCTTTATCGTTTCTTTTGGCATTAATTTTTTGAAGAATACTGGCGTAATTACACACGTTAGAACCGCTACTAAAATAAGTGTACCACTCATTTCCGCTGTAATTACTCCCATACGCTCTCCAATGGTAGCAGCAGCAATCACTAATGAAAGAGTGGAAGTTAACAAAAAGCCTGAAGCTAGTACAGTCTTCATTTCGTACCATTTCTTTAAAACCAATACAGGAATAACTTTAGATAATAATAAAGCTACTAATAACAATGGAATAAGAAGAAGTAATTTTTCATCACTTAGTAGAGCCCATATATTTAAATCCACACCAACCATTACAAAGAAAATGGGGATTAAAAATCCATAGCCAAATGAATCTAGTTTATGAACAAGTTCTTGATTTGGAGAAAGTAAAGAAACGAGTACCCCGGCTAAAAAGGCCCCTAAGATATTTTCTGCTCCAACCGTTTCCGATACCGCGACTAATACAATGATTAAAGCAAAAACGGCTCTTGTTCCAATCTGTGTTGTTCCTGTTGAAAGACCTGCAACAAACTGGTTATTCTGAAACCTTTTACCAACAAAGTACAGTGCAACACCTGCCGCAAATAATAATAGGAGAAGCCAAGTGTTTCCTTCCCCACCATCATAAAGAGAAACGAAGACAGCTAACAAAATCATCGTGACTAAATCGGCTATAACAGCAATTAGTAAGATAATCTGACCAATATTCGTTTTCATTAAGTTGGCTTCCTTCAAAGTCGGTACAACAACCCCTAATGAAATGGTGGAGATGATCAATGTCATTAAAAAGGCATTCTCTATAAACCCAGCCAAAACAAATAGATAAGATAAACCGAGTGACACGACAAATATTCCAATAAAGGCTATCATAGCAACGGTGAATGTATTTGGTTCTGGCTTTCCATTTGGAAGGGCACCCTTCTTCTTTCCACCTTTAAAAGCAGAAAAATCAATCTCTAATCCACTTAAAAACATTAAGAAGATAAATCCTAAAGTCGATAAGGTCTCTAACCACATATCATCATGAACGATATCAAAACCACTTTTTCCTATAATTAAACCAACAATAATTTCTGCAACCACAACTGGGATAAAATTCAACTTGAAACGATGCAGAAGGATTGGAGTTAAAAAAGCAACTATGATTACAATAACAAGAGATGCAACTGATGCACCATGCTCCATAATAAAATCCTCCTTAGATTAAAATAAGGGCTAACAAAAAAGTATTTTATACTGACTATTGAGAAGAGGAAACATTACTATCTATTATTATTTCAGGACAACTTGGACTAATCTGCTTTTATGAAAAAAATACAGGAAGATTTCAATCCTATCATCTTATTTCAAAAAATTGATTGAACTCTTTATACCCGTTATTATTCCAGATTTAAACGTTTCTCTACTCTATTTAGCTAGTACTGATTATTGTTACTCAAACATTGGATCCAAATCCTTAAAAAATGAAGCTTATACCAACTGTTTCAAATTTATCGCTTTCGTCTCTATCGTTTCCACTTTATTAAAACCACATTTTGTAAAGATTGGATTTTTTTTAATGGTAAGCAACTGTGCTACTTCCCTCCTTCCCTAAACCTTCTTTTTATACTAGCAGAACTTGTACTTGGTTTCATGCATCAAGCCTTATAATAAAATCCTGTACTTATTTTTTGATATTGATTATGACAAGATATAGATATAATTATCGCTCAGGAGGGATACATATGAGACTCGATATTATTGGGGATATACATGGCTGCTACGAGGAATTTAATATACTAACTAAGAAACTAGGTTATGAATGGGACTCAGGCTTCCCTATCCATACAGATGGGAGGAAATTAGCTTTTGTAGGTGACCTAACAGATCGAGGGCCACAATCTTTAAATGTAATTGAAATCGTATGGGGTCTCGTTGTTCAACATGATGCCGCTTATTATGTTCCAGGTAACCATTGCAACAAGCTTTATCGTTATTTTAAGGGGAATAAAGTCCAAATTACTCATGGATTAGAAACAACAGTCGCTGAATATGAAGCCTTATCAAAGAGCGAACAAGCAAGTATTAGGAATAAGTTTATCGAACTGTATGAGAAAGCCCCTCTTTATCAAGTCCTCGACAACCAGAAATTAGTCATCGCTCATGCGGGGATTCGTGGTGATTTAATTGGAAAGAACAATTCGAAAGTGAAAACATTTGTATTGTACGGAGATATAACGGGAGAACAAAATCCAGATGGCACCCCTGTTAGAAGAGATTGGGCAAAAAAATACAATGGTGACCGAATCATTGTATATGGACATACCCCAGTCAGCGAGGTGCGAATCATTAATAATACTTATAATATTGACACTGGAGCCGTTTTTGGTGGTAATTTAACAGCTTTAAAATACCCGGAGTTAGAAATAGTGGAGGTCCCCTCTTCTTTGCCTTTTGTGGCAGAGAAATTTAGGTCAATTGATTAGTTGTCACATATGAAAAGAGGATGCGCTTTAAGCATCCTCTCTATCTTCTAGTAATAGTTGCTGCATATCCATAGGTAAAGCTGCAGTAAAGGAGAAACTTTTTTTCAAAAACGGGTGGTAGAATGATATCTCTCGGCAATGAAGAGCTTGACGGTTAATCAATTCAACCGAACCGCCATATAAATCATCACCTAACAATGGGTGGCCTAAATAAGACATATGCACTCTAATTTGATGAGTTCTTCCCGTATCAAGTTTCAACTCTACATGGGCATGATTAGGAAACTGACTTAATACCTTATACCTCGTACTGGCATATTGTCCATCAGGTCTAACTTCCCTCTCAATGATACTATCTGCTTTTCTTCCAATCGGCTGAACAACTCGGCCTTCTATTTCAGAAAAAGTACCTTCAACCAATGCCTCATATGTTCGATTGACCCTTCCACTTTTTTGCTGCTTACTAAACAAATGATGCACGTGACGGTGTTTAGCAATCAACACGATACCAGAAGTGTCTCGATCCAGTCTTGTGACTATATGTGAGGTTGCTTGTATTTGATTTTTTATATAATAACCAACTAGTCCATTTGCGAGACTCCCAGTTGGATGTTCCCTTGACGGGATAGTACTCATTCCAGCAGGTTTTACGACTATAAGAAGATATTCATCTTCGTAAAGGATGGTTAGAGGGATATTCTCCCCCTTAACCCCCTCACTTGGTACTTCTTCTGGAAAAATAACTTCTAACTTGTCACCCATCTTCAATGGGTACCTGACATTGACTTCTAATTCATTAACCGAAATATATCCGCCTTTGAACTTAATATCCGTTAAAGCGGCCTTAGAAATTTCATGCTCTTTCAAAAACTCTTTAATAAGACTACCTTCATCGCGGGAATCAATATCCCATCTCAATCTAAACCTCGACATGATTTTGGTAACTCCTATCGATTATCAGCGACAAAAGAATCGTGTACTCTTTTCCAAAATGGGAACGGTCTAAATCTTGCAAATCGGATTTTTTCGTCCGCAACTCTGAACTGGATTGATTTTACATCTTTATGAAGTAAGGTCAAATGATCAACTGTTATTTGAAAATCTGTTCGATTCACAGGTTTAAGCATACAAGTGTGATGATTAGGCAGAACTAATGGAGACCCTACCGTTCGAAATACTCGGTTATTAATAGAAGCCATTTCAGCTAATTGGATGGCCGGTAAAGACGGGTGTAATATGGCTCCACCTAATGCTTTATTATAAGCGGTACTCCCAGAAGGAGTTGATAAGCATAACCCGTCACCGCGGAAACGTTCAAAATGCTGTCCTCTAATTTCCACATCAATAACAAGAGTCCCTTCAACACTTTTGACCGTTGATTCGTTTAGAGCTAAGAAGCGGGTTTCTTTTCCACCATGCTGGTAGCGAATGATTCCTTCTAATAAGGGATATTCAATTACTTGATAAGGTGTCTTGGCGATAGCAATGACTAATTTCTCTATTTCCTCTGGTACCCAATCCGCATAGAAGCCTAAATGTCCGGTGTGAACACCAACGAAGGCAGTTCGGTCTAATCGGCTGCTATAACGATGGAAAGCATAAAGCAACGTGCCATCCCCACCAACGGAAATAACAATGTCTGGTTGATCTTCATCATAAGTTAAATCAAAGTCCAGTAGATACGTTCTCATCTTGTGCATTAGCGTGTTCGATTGTGAGTCACCTTTGGAAGTGATAGCAAATTTCATCGTTTATTCTGCTCCTCTATTTGGATATCCGTATCTTCATTCAATAGTTTATTTCCTCATCTTTAGTTATTGCCTTCTTGTTGGGATTCCTTTTTTCTTGTAAAAAAGGCTTGTGCATCTTGTATCTCCCCACGAATAAGAGACATTTCCTCATCTAACCTAAAAGCTGCTTCCGCGGCTCTTTGCAGTCTAACTCTTATATCTTCGGGAATCTGACCTTTATATTTATAATTTAGTGAATGTTCAATGGTCGCCCAGAAATTCATTGCTAACGTACGAATTTGAATTTCAACAAGAATTTTCTTTTCTCCATAAATAGTCTGTACAGGGTAGCTAATGACTATATGATACGAACGATAACCACTCGCTTTATTATAGGAGATATAGTCTCTCTCCTCGACTATTTCAAAATCACTTCGAATTCGTAAGTGTTCCACTACCCTCTTAATGTCATCAACAAACTGACACATCATACGAAGTCCCGCAATATCTTGCATTTCAGTTTCTAATTTATCTAAAGGTATCGCTTTTTGATTTGCTTTATCTAGAATACTGGCAATTGGCTTTACCCTACCTGTAACAAACTCAATCGGTGAATGAGAAGAGTTAAGCTCAAACTGACTCCTCATTCCTTTTAACTTAATTTTCAACTCTTCAACTGCTTGCTTATAAGGTGCTAAAAACTGATCCCAATTCACGTACCTCACCTCATCCGATTCTCTATATTTACTTTTCTTTGTACGGATGAACAGTGGAAAAATCTAAAATGTATCCTCCACTTTCGAAACCATTTCTTCTCCGTAATTACTGTTTCCTTTAATGTTCTCAACTAAATAAGAAAGTTCTTCGTGAAATCCTGTTAACTCCAAAGCCACTTCTTCTTTTTTAATAAAAACGGGCAGGTCGTTATTTAATGCAGATTTCATCGCTGACCAAACTGACTCACCTAGTACGATATATGTATATTCATTGTTCTTTTCTGCAACGTAAATAAACGCAAATTGGTCAGAATCAACGAGCATTTGACCCGTAACTGTTAAATCACTTATCGGTGTGTCCGTCTCTAACAGTAATGTATCTTCATTTAATACTGCATTTGTAACAATAATTTTTTCTCTCATGAATTTCAACCTCCAAGTTCTTCATTATTTTATCATATGTGCATCATTTATCCCACTTTAAGGGGGGGAGAAGTTTAGGAAGTACATTGAAGTTTTATCTAGAAAAAGTGATAATGAAATGAATTGCATTTGAAAGGAAGAGTAGCGTGTCTCAACAAATAGAAATTGAATTTAAAAACTTACTTACTAAAGAAGAGTTTAATCGGTTAAAAGCCTATTTTCATATTGAAGATTCTATGTTCAGAAAGCAAGTTAATCACTATTTCGATACACCTACATTTATTTTAAAAGACAACAAATGTGCTTTAAGAATAAGAGAGAAAAATGATACCTTTGAAATGACCTTAAAGGAGCCATTGAATGAAGGAATCCTTGAGACAAACCAGGTGATCTCTAAAGAAGAAGCCGAAGCTATGATCAGCAATGGGACTTTAGTTGATGGACCTATTAAGAGTCAACTAATGAAGATCGATTTAGACTTTTCTGGACTTACTTACTTCGGTACACTAACCACTGAAAGAGTAGAGTTTGAATACAAAGATGGGTTACTAGTTTTGGATTACAGTTACTATTTAAATCAACACGATTATGAGTTAGAATATGAAGTGAATCAGTATGATTTAGGTCAAGAGATCTATGTCAAGTTGTTACAAGATCAAAATATTCCTATTAGAAAAACACTTAATAAAGTTAGACGATTTTATGAAGCGAAATATAAACAGTTATGAAACTTAGGAGATAAAATATGAACGTCGAAAAATTTAAAATTATGTTTCAATTACAAGCACTTCAAAACTTTCAAAGTACTTCTCCTACATCAAATAGTTCTTCTCTTTTTCAGGAAATGATGGACGAAGTGTTACTAGAGGGTGCAAATCCATTGTTAAATAATCCTACCTTAAAATTAGGAGAAGCAGTTACTAACCCGACTGTTCCTATGAACGGTCTATCAAGTCTTCCTCCACTCAAACTTACTAAGTTAGTCAATCATAAGCCTTCTGAATTTGATGCAATTATTGAGGAAGCAGCAGAAAAGTACAATTTGCCGACCAGCTTAATTAAAACAGTGATTAAATACGAGTCTAATTTTAATCCAAACGCAGTTAGCTCAGCAGGTGCCTCAGGATTGATGCAATTGATGCCTGAAACCGCAAAAGGATTAGGAGTAAAAAACATTTTTGATCCTCGTGAAAATATTATGGGTGGAAGTAAGTATTTACGAAACATGATGGATAAATACGATGGAAACTTGAGACTAGCACTTGCAGCCTATAATGCGGGGCCTGGCAATGTATCAAAGTACGGTGGAATCCCCCCGTTTAAAGAAACACAAAACTATGTAGCTAAAATTACTCGTGATTTAGTTTAAAAAAGATGGCTTTTTTATAAATAAATGGTTGCTCTTATTTAGAATTGAACCACTGAGTGGATTGGAGCGGAAGGCACTTGACTCCTACGGGATATAGAGGAAATGTCGAGACCCCGCAGCCGGAACGGCGAGGAGGCTCGACTTCCTCCCCGAGGAAAGCAAGTGCCTGGAGCGTAAAGGAACGGACAAAATAGTTTTATACAAAAAAGAATGACAGTCTTATCGACCCCAAGTATAAATTTGACAAATAAATTCTCCATCTGTTGTTTGTAACAGATGGACTTTTTGTGTACATTAAATAAAAGATTGATTAAAGCTTACAAGATTTTAACGTGATTCTATCGATTCATTGTAAAAAACACTTTACTCTTTTTCTTCCTATTTATAATGTATCTGAGCCTATTGTTTGAGATATCATTTACTCATTGATAAAATAAAGAAAACTCAAGTGATTGGTAAAAATTTTACTATCGACTTTTACATCAGGCCCTTAGTCCATTTAATATGAAGAATAACTTAAATGAACTTGCACTTATTACTTCGTGTACTTCTTGATGAAACAATATACTAAGAACAAATTTTTAAACTCACTCATTAAAAGGAGTTTTTTACATGAACGAGAAAATGACTACACCATTTACGGAAATCGGTGAGGAAAAGTTACACCGTTTAATAGATATTTTTTATAGTCATGTTAGCAAGCATCCGGATTTAGCCCCTATTTTTCCTGATGACCTAACAGAAACGGCTAGGAAACAAAAACAATTTATGACTCAATATCTTGGTGGTCCACCTCTTTATACATCTGAACATGGACATCCAATGATGCGTGCACGACATATGCCCTTTGAAATTACGGAGACTCGTGCTAAAGCATGGTTATCCTGTATGAATCAGGCAATGGATGATGTTGGCTTGGAAGGACCATTTAGACAAGATTTCTTTTCAAGATTAGTCCTCACTGCCCAACATATGATTAATACAGAAGAAATGGCTAAACCTGAGGGTGAGCATTCGTGAAGAATCGAGAAACCATGAACGAATCAACATCTTCCCATTATTGTCACGGCAATGAAAAAAAGCCGATTGAGATTTATTTGTTTATCGACCCACTCTGTCCTGAATGTTGGGCACTAGAACCTATTATTAAGAAGCTTCAAATTGAATATGGGCGCTATTTTTCAATAAAGCATGTGTTGAGCGGTCGTATTGCTACATTAAATTTAGCAAGAAAGCAAAAGTTTGAAACGATTGCAGACCTTTGGGAGAAAACGGCCAGTCGAACAGGAATGTCATGCGACGGCAGTCTATGGTTTGAAAATCCGGTATCATCTCCCCATATTGCATCTGTCGCTATTAAGGCCGCTGAACTCCAGGGAAGACGAGCTGGCATCCGCTTTTTAAGAAAATTACAAGAACGGTTATTTTTAGATAAACAAAATATCTCTAATTTTGATGTATTAAAAGAATGTGCAAGAGAAGCAGGGTTGGACGTAACGGAATTTGTAACGGATATCCATTCTGAAAGTGCTGCAAAGGCCTTTCAATGCGACCTGAAGATTACAGCAGAAATGGACGTACAAGAAATACCGACACTTGTTTTCTTTAACGAAAATATTGAAGAAGAAGGAATTAAAATAACCGGATATTACCCGTATGAAATATACGAACAAATTTTAGAGGAAATGTTACCAAACAAACCTGAAAGATGCTCTCCTCCCCCTATTGAGGCATTTCTAAAATACTATCAGCTCGTTGCTTCAAAGGAAATAGCTGTCGTTTATAATATGAGCGTGACTGAAGTCGATAGGGAAATGAAAAAGCTTCAGTTAAAGCAATTGGTTGAGCAAGTTCCTGCTAAGTACGGAGTATTTTGGCGATATAATGATTTGTAATGAACGTGCTTATTATAAGCACGTTTTTTTAAAAAAATGTGATACAGCGAAAAAGGCCTTGCAAACCGGTTGTCTGCAAGGCCTTTTTCTATATTAAATACGAACAAAGGGGATGGGAGAAATTTTCACGGGTCAAACAAAGGGGTATATGTTTGTTAGTGATAAACTTCACATATAAAATATATCATGATTTAAAATCAAATGACAAGAAGTTTGTGTTTCATTTCACAATATTGTCAAAATCATAGTATGTTTACAGGGACAACTGAATACATTATAGTAACGAATCAGATTGTCCCTATTATTTCCCCAAAAGTAAAAGGAGTTGGTAAGAATGCAAAAATTCAATTTATGGCTAATTCTTTCATTCATTATAATATCTTTTTGCTTAAATATTTTAGGGTTAATGAATTTATTACCAATCCTAATTACTTCTCCTATTCTTTTTATTTCTTTTCTTGTGTTCTTCAACTTTTTAAATAATCGAAAAAGGTTTAGAGGGTTTTGAAAGCACTAGTTCCTTGTTAACCCGCAATCTGATGACTCTGTTGTTGTTTTAGTCTTTGTTTTTTCGATTTTCTAAAATGGAATAGCTCATAAATACATGGGATGACAATTAATGTTAGTAATGTTGCCATTGCTAAACCACCGATAACTACAACCGCTAAGTTTTGTGATACTAAATTTCCTGTTTCGGCTTTTTTAAATAATAGCGGTAACATAGCACTAATGGTAGCTACAGCAGTCATAATAATGGGACGCATTCTTGTAGCCGACGCTTCCACTATTGCATCACGAATTATCATGGTTTTCTCATTTTGTTTCACACGATCTAATAGAACGATAGCATTTGTTACGACAATTCCAATTAACATTAAAGCCCCTAATAGAGAAGTGATATCAACCGAAATTCCACTTACTAATAGCCCTAAAATAGCTCCGATAGCGGCTAATGGTAAAGAGAATAGAATAGCAATTGGTGCTCTAAACGATTTAAATGTGATAACCATGATTAAGAATACTAAACCTACAGAGATAAACATGGTCATAAATAAGTCTGTAAAGTCATCCGCCTGTTGTACACTTGCTCCACCAATGAAGACCTCTACGCCTTCTGGAAACTCCATCTCTTTGTTCTCTTTCTTATCCCCATATATTGCAAGAGTAATTTCTTTATTAATATCTGATAATTTAGCTGGGTCAACAGATACCGCTAATTGTAGATAAGTTTCACCGTCTTTATGGAAGATAGTTGTTGGTTTATCTTCTTGGACAAGTGTAGCCACTTTAGATACGGGTACCATTCCTGTAGCAGTCATAATCGGTGTTTCTTCTAAATCTTCTGTAGACTTTGTATCCATGATTGGCTCAAGAATCACCATTGTTTGCTTTTCATCTAACGTAACCGTACCGATAGGAGTTTTATTTAACATAACTCCTAACTGTTGAGCCACTTGTTCTGTGTTGCCTTTTGTAGGGTCAACTTTTAAAGAATAGACCGTCTTCTTCTCATCTTGGTTTGTTGTTACTTCTTCAATTCCCTTAATATCTTTTATTTTTTCTTCAATATCACTAGCAGAAGCTTCTAAATCAGCAATATTATCTCCCACTATATCAATAGTAATATTAGTACTTGCTGCACCCATCATAAAGGAAGCTGGAGCTGCAGTGAATTTTGCATCCGAGTAGCTGTTACCAATCTCCTCGATTTCTTTTATCATTCGATCGGTATCATCTTGATTTTTTAATAAAATCGTAAAGTTTGCCTCAGTAGGAGGGCTAATCCAACCACTCTTAGCTGCTTCGGCTGTGCTACCTACTTGTGTGAATAAGTATTTAATTTCTTCTTTCTTTAAGACTTCCTCTTCGAATTTCAGTGCATTTTCTTTCACTTCTTCAATCGGTGTGTTTACTGGATAACTAAGAGTTACAGCTACTCCATCCGCTGTTGAGTTATCAACTGCACCTTTCGGCATCATAAAATATGTCACAATCGATCCTGCAAATAATATAAAGGCTAGTGATAAAACGACCCATTTATGATTTAAGGACCATGTCACCAATTTCGTAAAGCGAACAGCTGGCTTATGTTCAGGCAACTTAGTCGTTTTAAGTAACCCTGCACTCATAAGAGGTACAACGGTAATCGCCACAATCAATGATGCTAGTAAAGAATACGTTACGGTTAAAGCAAAAGGTAATAAAAATTGTTTCAGACTCCCATTTACAAAGCCAAGTGGTAAAAATACAGCCACCGTAGTTAACGTAGAAGCTGTAATGGCTACGCCCACTTCTTTTGTCGCATCAATGACCATCTGAACAGAGAACTTTTCTTTTTGCATTTTACGGAAAATGTTTTCAATTACTACGATACTATCATCTACTAATCGTCCTACAGCAACAGCAACCCCACCAAGAGTTAAAATATTTAAGGTAACTCCTGAGCGAGATAGTAAGAACAACGTAAAACATAATGATAACGGGATTGAGACAATTGTAATAAATGTTGATCGAATGTTTCTTAAGAAAATCATAATCACAATCGTTGCAAATAATGCACCAAGAAGAACTTCCTTTACCATTGAATGAACAGAGGATTCAACCATTTCTGCTGAAGTCACATAGATAGTTGCTTCTAAGTTGTCATACTCTTTATTTATTTCTGCTGTAAGTTTGTCAATGTCTTTACTAACTTTTACTGCATTAGAGTTACTATCCTTTGTTATCGCAATATCAATAGTATCTTCCCCGTTAAAACGGCTGACTACATTTTCTGGTTTACTTAACTCTATCTTTGCTACATCCTCTAAATTTACCCCAGGTGCTACTGACAGTTTCTTTAATTTATCGAGACTTGTTAAATCACCGATCACTTTAATATTACTTGTTTTATCATTAATGATCTTTTCTCCTAAAGCAACTGCTGTGTTCTGCCCTTGAAGAACTCCCATCACACTTTGAATAGGGATTTGCTTCTTCGTCAGTTCCTCATTATCAAGCTTCACTGACACGAATGATTCCTCTGTACCAGAGACTTGTAAGCCGGAAACTCCTTTAATGTCCTTATACTTTGGTTCAATTTTTTCTTTAATAAACTTAATATTTTCTGGTGTGATTCCATCTTTAAAAGTAATTGCAATGAGTGAAACTGGTATTGCTGATGTATTCAATTGTGTAATGGAAGGCTTCAAGACGTTTGGTGGTAGGGAAACATTCGATAATGCTTCACTTACTTCTTGTTTGGCTTGCTTCATGTCGGTTCCTGATTCAAACAAAATATCAATCTTTGAAAATCCATCCCCAGTAGTAGAGTAGGTTGACTTTTTTCCCTTAACTCCAGCAACAGCCCTTTCTAATGGTGAAGTGACTTCTGTTTCCATTGTATTTGAATCTGTTCCTTGCCCTACCGCTACAATCGTAACTTGTGGATTATCAGCTGATGGTAAGAATTCCATTGGGAGAGTAAAGTAACTTACTACCCCTATTATGAGAATGAGGACTGTCATTAATGAAACAGCCGCGTTATTCCCAAATGACCATTTGGTTATATGTGACATATAATTTTTTCCTCCTATTCAAAATATATCCATTTAATAACAACTTCTGAATAATATCATGGTTAAATAAAATTAAAAATAGCTTTCATAGAAATTAAACGAGATTTAAACATTGTTTAAGATTTGTTAATAATTGGCTCTTTTTTAAAACTTTGTGAAATCAGCCTAATAAATTTAACCAGGAAAATTTACCCTCCTAACCAGACTCACTATACATGATTATAGAAAAAGAAAAAAATGATTAGTAGTGACCTCAGTCATTTAAATGGTAAAAATTTCAGGGGACACTTCTCGCATCGATTGTTATATTGGGTTGGTTTCATTAAGTTTGTCCGTTGATTTCCGCTCCAATCAACTAAATGCCTATAAATAAAGCAACAACTTCACAAAAAAGAGACTTTTACAAACAAAAAAGACCAAACCACCTATAGGTTTGATCTTTTTCAACATCATTTTATGAAAGTAAACTTTCCATTTCGTTTAGTTTTTCTTCGAATACTTTACAAGCATCTTCGATTGGTTTTGAGCTAGTCATATCAACACCAGCTTTTTTCAGCACTTCAATTGGATAGTCTGAGCTTCCGGCTTTTAAGAACTCTAGATAACGGTCTACAGCTGGTTGACCTTCTTCTAGAATTTGTTTGCTTAATGCTGTTGCAGCACTAAACCCTGTAGCATATTGGTAAACATAATAGTTGTAATAGAAGTGAGGAATTCTTGACCATTCTAGACCGATTTCCTCATCAATCACAATATCTTCACCAAAGTATTTTTTATTTAATTCATAATATTCTTTTGTAAATAATTCAGCTGTTAAAGCTTCATTATTTTGTGCTTTTTGATGGATTAGATGCTCATATTCAGCAAACATTGTTTGACGGAAAACTGTACCTCTAAAGCCTTCTAAATAGTGGTTTAATAAATACAAACGTTTCTGCTCATCATCAATTGTTTTTAGTAGGTAGTCATTTAATAGAGCTTCATTACATGTTGAAGCTACTTCTGCTACGAAGATTGAGTAGTTTCCGTATGCGTATGGTTGATGTTTACGTGTGTAATAGCTATGAACAGAGTGTCCAAATTCATGAGCAAGAGTAAATAGGTTATTCACGTTATCTTGCCAGTTCATTAAAATATATGGGTTCGTTCCATATGAACCTGATGAATAAGCTCCACTTCTTTTTCCTTTATTCTCATAAACATCTACCCAACGATTATCAAAGCCTTCTTTTAGTACATTTTGATAATCTTCACCTAAAGGAGCTAATCCTTTTAAAATAAGGTCCTTCGCATCAGCATAAGGAATTTCCATTTTTACATCTTTTACAAGCGGTGTAAATAAATCATACATATGAAGCTCATTTAACCCTAACACTTTTTTACGTAGTTTTACGTAACGGTGTAATAAATGCAAGTTATCATTAATGGTATTAACTAAGTTTTCATAAACCTTTTCAGGAATATTGTTTGCTGCTAAAGCCGCATGACGAGCAGAATTATAATTTCTAACTCTTGCGTTGAAATTGTCCTTTTTAACTGTTCCACTCAATGTACTTGAGAACGTGTTTTTATACTTACCATACGTATCGTAAACAGCTTTAAATGCGTCTTTACGTACTCTTTGGTCTGTACTTTCTAAGAAACGAATGTATCTTCCATGAGTAATCTCTACATCTTCGCCATTTTCATCTTTAATATGAGGAAATTCTAAATCTGCATTATTTAACATTCCAAACGTATTGCTTGAAGCGTTCATCACTTCAGAAGCTTGAGCTAAAAGTGCTTCCTGTTCAGCAGATAATACGTGTGGTCTTTGTAAATTAATTTCTTTTAAAGCTTGCTCATACAATTTTAATTCTTCTTTTTCCTTAAGGAATCCATTTACTTTTTCTTCGTCAATAGCTAGAATTTCTGGAACAATGTAAGCTAACGCACTAGCCACTTGTGAGTAGAGATTTTTAATACGGTCATCAAGACCTTGGAAAAATGAATTCGTTGTATCTTGATCATAACGCATATGAGCGTATGTATATAGCTTACCAATTCTCTCTAAAATCTCATCCTGATACTGTAACGCTTTATAAAGAGTTTCTGCACTCTCACTTAGTTTGCCTTGATACGTACCGATACCAGGGATTAGATTACTAACCTCTTGATACTCTCTTTCCCATGCTTGGTCTGTAAGAAAAATATCTTCTAGTTTCCATGTATAATCTAAATTAATCTCACTTCTAGTTGGAAGTTTCTTTACCGCTGTTTCGTTTGTCATACATGACCCTCCATTTCAACATTTCGCTTTACGAAAAATATTACATCCTTTAATTTCTACTTTTCCTTCTAATATTCCTTCTTTATTAGTGACTGTTTTCACAATGATTTTATAAATACCAAAGGACACCTCCTATAGTTTATGTCTATTCAATCGTAAACATTTATAATAAGCTTTTTTGTTCAGAATTAATTTCAAAACCTCTCTCTAGAAGAATTCGTCGTAATTAAGGGGTATATTAAATTTTCTTCTACTTGTAATTCATCCAGGGTCTTAGGAATCACAATGGTTTGCTTACATATATACGTGTTTGAATTAATTTTCTCTAAAACACTTAATTGTTCTAGCTTCGATAAATAATCAATTACAAGACATGGCAGTATAGCTTTGTCAATGCAAGGTAATTCCCTTACCTTTATCTTCTTCAGCCTAATTCTCTTTATAAAATTTAAATAAACGTTATGATAGGTTATTTGACTTCCCATCTGTTTTCCAAGCAAATTATCAATAAAAAAATAAGCCTGCCAAATTAGTGGGGGTGTCTCAATCATATAGCTCTTACCTAAAGGAATACCAATATAGGGGGGTAATAACAAAGGATTTAGCTGATGCTGATACAGTTCTTTCAAAAATGGATCCTGAAAAGCCTGTTTACTCGTTAAAATAGTTGTTTTTAGCCTTTTCATTTCTTCTCTCCAGCTTATAAATGATAAATGATTTTTTACACTAGGATTGAAAAGCTCGGATAAAGGTACGTTCTCTAAAGAAGTGATTGCTAAATGAGCAAAAGTATTTCGAGTGGTAATGGGCTGTAGATGAGTTAATGTTACCCATTGGTTAGCGTTTGGACAGTAGGAGTGTAGGTAAGAATTTGAGGAATACGTTGTTTGAACGAACAAATAATGAAAGTTAGAAAGAGAGAGTTTATATTGCTGCCTTCTATTAATGTTTTTGCCACCAAGGATCCATATCGGAATTAGTTGGTGACGCTTATAATTTTTCGTTCTTTTTATAAAGATTTCTTCACTAATAGTCGAACACTGATATTCTATGCAATACGTTTTTCCTTCATATAAAAAGGTGATATCAGGCCTTTGTTTAATAATGGGATAGTATGTTTCTAGTTCCGCTGGTATTCCTTTACTTCTTAACCATTTATATAACTTTAGTTTCCCCAACATATGATACTCAGACTCCCGGTCATATTGTTCGGTACATTCAGATCCTCTTTCATGCGCAAAATGCCAAATTCTTTTTGACCCAGTCTTTAAGATCACCTTCTCTTCACACTGTGGGCAATAAAATGTTTCTGTCTTTTTTATGTGAAGCAATTGGTCTTTGTTCTTCACTTCACCTAATGAAAGCATTTCTCCGCCCTTCTTTTTAGCGGTAAGCAAGCAAATTCACTCCTTTCGTTCAGAGTTTACATTCTCCCTTAAGGCTGTAAATACCTCCAAGAAAAAATAAAAACTGAGTCTTTATTTAGACCCAGCTTTACAATAATGGTGAAAGTAATCTTGAAGTAGATTCAAGGATTCTTAGACCGAAATGCCTTTTATTAAATTCACCCATTTGAATTTGATTGGTATCTTCTAAATCCTTTAAAAATTCCTGAACGAGCTTCTCTGTACTTCTAGTTTTATAAAGGAAAGCATTCACTTCAAAATTCAAGTGGAAACTACGCATATCCATATTCGATGTACCAATTGATGCAAGTTCATGGTCAACGATAATAAATTTACTATGCATGAACCCTTTCTTATACTCATACACCTTTACCCCCGCCTCAAGCAACTCTGGAAAATAAGAGCGAGATGCATGGAATACAATTCTCTTATCGGGTTTTTGTGGTACTAGAATACGTACATCAATTCCACTTAAAGCAGCAATCTTAATGGCTGAGAAAATATCTTCATCTGGGATAAAATAGGGTGATGCAATCCAAACTGACTCTTTCGCTGAGGTAATCATAGAAAAGAATATATTCTTAATAACACTCCACTCATTATCAGGTCCACCCGCAATTAACTGGACCCCTCCATGAATATTTTCCTCAAGCTGAGGTGATAAATATTCGGCAGTCAAGAAACTCTCATTCGTCATGTAATACCAATCCTGTAGAAATATTAGCTGTAATGTTCTAACAGCCTCCCCTTTTAGCCAAAGATGGGTATCTCGCCAAAAACCAAAGTGTTCATCCTTACCTAAATACTCGTTACCTATATTTAACCCACCCATGAACCCAATACTTCCATCAATCACAATAATCTTTCTATGATTCCTAAAATTAAATTTACTATTTAATACAGGCATTCTCACAGGACCGAATGGTACCATACCGATCCCTTCTCTCCTCATTTCCTCTACATAGCGACTAGACAGTTTCCATGAGCCAACTGCATCATATAAAAAACGAATCTTTACTCCTTCTCTAGCCTTTTCAATTAGTACTTGCTTAATTTTTTCTCCAAGTTCATCATGGCGAACAATATAATACTCCAAATGAATATGATGTGTGGCTCCTTTTAAAGCCTCGAGAATATTCGAAAAAGTTTCTTCCCCATTTGTTAATACTTTTGTAGATGTTCCAAAGGATATAGGGCTATTTCCAAGCTTTTGAGCTAAGTAAAAAAGACGTTTTTGATCCTGATCCATCTGATTTACTTTTTCTACACTTTTTGGGTCATTTTCTCCCCCAAACTGTAGGAAAGCTTGTTTATCAAGAAAATACTTTCTCCTAAACATTTTTTCCTTTCGATAATTCCTACCAAATAACAAATAGAAGATAAAACCTACTAACGGGAAACTGCCAAGAACGATAAGCCAAGTTAGGGTTTGAGTCGGATGGCGGTTTTCAAAAAATATGATAAAACCTATAAAAACAACGGATAGTGTGATAACAATACTAAAGTATCTTAACCACCCTCCACTTAAGTAATGCGGGAATAGAAAGTAGAAAGAAACAATTGCCCCTAAAAAAATCATAACTCTAACTGTATTTTTCATTTCGTTTCACCTTCTATAACTGACATGAAATTTAGATTTAATATTTTATTGATTTCCCTTAAAAAGTTAGTATTAAACAAGCTGTCTAATCTGAGTCTTATTTTAGAATGGCTGAATACAAAAAACCGATTTCATTACTGAAATCGGAAGTTTATTTGAAGTACTTTCTAAGCTCAGAGAATACATTTTCTGAAATAATAAGATTCCCGTATTCTTCTACACGATGAATCGTTGTTTGAGTCTCCTGGCCATATTCAAGTAGAATGCTTAGGCTGTTATCAATTTCATCTTCATCATATTGATTTTCAGGGAACTCAACAAATAAATAATATTTGCCTTCAAAGTTAAATAACTTTGTCATAAGTGAATCTAAAATATTTCTGTTTGATAGTGAGATTAGATCTTCAAAGTCTTTAAAAGTAATAAGGAATTCAAGCGTATCCTCATAAGGTTCATCTTGTTCATTGTTTTTCGAATTGAAATGCTGGTCTAATAACTCCTCAATTCGTTCATCAACAGGAAGGTCCCTCAGCTTTTCATCGGATAGTGGTAAATCAAATTTTTGTCCATCCTTCGTTAATTGAGCTTTTGTTACTAATACCTCAAGCCCTTTATCTAATGCCTGAACCTGAATCCAAAGAGGTCCTTCAATAATAAAGTCCTCTTCTTGATGAACTTCATCCATCATTTCCCAGAAAAGTTCTTCACTTCTCTCACGATTGTACCAAATCTCCTCACGGTCAAAGCCTCTTTCTTCTATATCACCGTATGAAATATAAAACTTCACGGTATTATCGTTAATACGTTCAATCTCCACCAGTAACCTCTCCCTTCTTGCATTATTGGAAGGGACTATATACCCCCATGCAGAAACGTGTTACCCTTTACCTTCATATTTATCAAATTACTGTAAAATTATGTGGTAAATAGTATTGTTACCTTGTACTTTTATTTTATGACAAACAGAGAGGAAAGGGAAATAAAATTGTTCAATTTTCGAAAAACCATCTCATGCCTATGAAACATAGGTACATAAGGTTATTAATTAGTAACTATGAAAGATTTTTTCTATAGCTTGTACAAATTTTAAAAAAGCTTATTTGTAGTATCTTATCAGAAAAATTCAAGAGTCACAATAAATTAGTCTTTCATCTATAGTGAGGTTCATTTGGCTCTTTTCCTCACCACTTTATGGAGAAAAGGAAAAGACCTCCGATACTATATCGAAGGTCCATTACATTTAGTTAACAAGACGCTGTGCTTCACGAAGTTGGAATGTACGTACTTTCCTAGGAAGGAAACGACGGATTTCATCTTCGTTATATCCTACTTGAAGACGTTTTTCATCAATAATAATTGGACGTCTGAGTAATCCAGGATTGTCTTTAATAAGTTCAAATAAATCTTGAAGCGGCATTGACTCTAAGTTAACATCAAGCTTTTGGAACGTCTTTGATCTAGTCGAAATAATCTCATCTGTTCCATCTTCCGTCATACGAAGAATCTCTTTTATTTCATCAATAGATAAAGGCTCTGAAAAAATATTTCTTTCAGTGTACCCAATTTCATGCTCCTCTAACCAAGCCTTTGCTTTACGGCAAGATGTACAACTAGGTGAAGTGTATAATGTGACCATTTACAATTCCACACTCCTTCTATAAAACGAATTATAAATCTATAGTTTGATATTGAATTAACTAAACTAGAGTCTTACTTAATTTGGAATTACTTTAAAGAAGTAATTCCTATTATTAATTATACAACACTAATTGAGAAAATGATACCCTCTTTTTCATGATAACGTTTTCTTACAAAAAATCCTTGTTATCGCTGTAACTACCCGTATTTATCGTATGGTTATTCCCCAGTTATTTCCTAAACTCACCTTATTTTCTTAAGAATTTTTTAAAATATTTCTAATATAGGTCAAAAGAAATTTAACCTAGAGAATTTATAATTGGATTGTCCTATATATTAGACGTATTAAATGCCTAAAGGTTTCATTTTTTTTCAAAATTTAAAACTTACTGTTTGAAAAGTACTTATATTTCTATAATGACGTGTTTCGGTAGTGTGTTCTTTTATATGTACATAGTTGTTATGTTAATTAAACTTTACCCCCATTTTTAGGTCATAAACCTCTAAGGGCTTTTACTTCCTAAAAACAATAGAGCAGTCACTCATGTGACTGCCCCATAATTAAATATCCTCTAATAAATTTTCTCTGTCTCGGTCCTCTTCAAATGTTAATACCTCTTCAACCGGTTGATAGGACTGTCCATAAATCTGTTTGTCCTTATACGTATGAATCATTTCATACGTTTTTTTCATCGCATCGTAAATCATTTCTTCGCTTTCATTATTAGGAGCCCAATATAGTATCTCCATTGCATTAATTTCATTTGTTGCTAAAGATCTTCTTTCGTATCCAATGGATTTAGCATGCTCAAATCCTTCACGCTTATAAAACCGCAGTCTTTTTTCTGTATCCGTATCTTCGTAATTAATTGGCTCAACTTCAAGAATAATAGGTTTCCCCTTCTTTTTCAGTTTTTCCATTAATTTATGACCAAGCCCCTGACCACGAGCATCTTTGGAAACGAATAAATAATCAATAAAAACAAAGTAATCAAGTTCTACATACATAAGAACATGAAGTGGACCCTCATCTTTGTGGTAGATGTCCCCTCTTTCTCTAAGTAAAGTTTCCATATGTTCTCTAGACTTCATTTCTTCAATGGGGAAATATTTGTTTAATTTTTCATACCAATGCATGAATCTAAACTCCTTATTAAAAGGCACCTTTCTAACATGAAAACGCCTATTAGTATATTTAAACCGATAAACTTAGCATTTTGTCTAATTATTATCTTCCCTTTTATACTTTGTCTTAATCTTAAAAAACTTAAAATTTCTACACTAACCGAAGTATTTGTAGAATTCCCCCTTTTAATACAACCGAAAGTCTTTTACAATAAAGATAGAATAATTTTTAAATTTGATCACAGAAAAGTTCAACTGTGAAAAAGAAAGATGGGGGTTTATCATGGTTGGTTACATAACGGATCTAACAATAGTCGCTATACTTGTTATTGGAATTACTGCATTAATTGGTGTTATTACTAACGGAATCGGAGAAAGACTTTTCGGAGGTAAACGTAAAACTGAATTCGTAGACCAATCCGCAAGATTCCAAACAGGTTGGAAAAGCGTTGGTGGGAAAAAGAAATAACCTTACCAACTCAATACTTATGAAAATTAAGTGATTTAAAAGCTATCGACTTCAGATAGCTTTTTTTATTGATGTTTATATAATTCATGTAATTTCATTGTAAATTATCTAATAATTTTAAAATTTACAATAGTATTTTACTATAAATTATTGTATGATATTAGATGAAAGCAAAGTGCGTTAACGTACAAAAGTGTTAAAGTCAACGCCGCGATAAAAAGTACATACTATATCGTTTTTTCTAAAGAATCTCTTTCTATTTTTAACGTTTTTCTTTTCCTGTTTCAAAGAAAAAACGATCTCGAAACTGAGATCGTTTTTATTATTTGTTGTATTGTTTTTTATATTGTTCAAATTCCTTTTCAGAACATAAAACAAAGTGATCAGGAGCGACTTCTCTAAAGTCAACCGCTTCACCCCCAGCATAGTTGTGCATGGCTGGATCATAAGTTTTACGTTTACGAGTACGTTCTGAGATAGGATCTGGTAATGGAATAGCTGACAATAGTGACTGTGTATAAGGGTGCATTGGGTTTTTGTATAATTCTTCAGCTGGTGCTAGCTCCACTAGCTTTCCGAAATACATAACTCCAATTCTATCACTTATATACTTCACCATTGACAGGTCATGGGCGATAAATAAATATGTTAAACCTTTTTCACGCTGTAGTTTTTTCATTAAGTTTACTACTTGAGCTTGAATTGAAACGTCAAGAGCAGAGATAGGCTCGTCCGCAATAATGAAATCTGGTTCTACAGCTAGTGCACGAGCAATCCCTATACGCTGTCTTTGTCCACCAGAGAATTCATGTGGGTAACGATTCGCATGCTCTTTGTTTAGTCCTACCGTTTCTAAAAGCTCAACTACTCTATTCATTCGATCTTCTTTAGTTTTAGCTAAACCATGAATGTCGATTCCTTCAGCAATTACGTCAGCAACCTTCATTCTAGGGTTTAATGAAGCATAAGGGTCTTGGAAAATCATTTGCATTTTACGATTAAATTTCTTTAAATCAGCTTTTGATTTTTTCCCTTGAATATTTTCGCCGTCAAATATGATTTCGCCATCTGTTGCATCGTACAAGCGGATAATGGTTCTACCAGTAGTTGATTTACCACAACCAGATTCACCAACTAGACCAAGTGTTTCACCTTCATAAATATCGAAAGTTAAACCATCAACTGCTTTAACTTCGTTTGGTTTACCAACGTTAAAATGTTGTTTAAGATTTTTAATTTCTAGCAGTTTTTTTCTAGTTTTCATTGAATTCTTACCTCCTTTTATCTATTTAACTCCAGGATACTGTTGCATTCTCTTAAGAACGGCAGCTGGTGGCTCTACTTTTGGTGCATCCGGATGTAGTAACCAAGTTGCAGCATAGTGAGTATCTGATACTTTAAACATAGGAGGCTCTTTTTCTAAATCAATCTTCATCGCAAATTGATTACGCGGTGCAAATGCATCACCTTTAGGTGGATTTAGTAAGTCTGGAGGTGAACCTGGAATAGCATATAATTCATCTTCAGCTGTATCTAAATCTGGCATAGAACTGATTAGTCCCCATGTATATGGATGTTTAGGGTTGTAAAAGATTTCGTCAACCGTACCGATTTCCACAATTCTACCACCATACATGACAGCAACACGATCAGCAACATTAGCAACAACACCAAGATCATGAGTAATGAAAATGATCGATGTATCAATTTTCTTCTGAAGAGCTTTCATAAGTTCTAAAATTTGAGCTTGAATCGTAACGTCAAGTGCAGTTGTTGGCTCATCTGCAATCAATATTTTAGGATTACATGCAAGAGCAATTGCAATAACAACCCTTTGTCTCATACCACCTGAAAATTGGTGTGGATACTGTTTAAAACGCTCTTCTGGCTTTGGAATACCAACTAAACGAAGTAATTCAATGGCTCTTTCTTTTGCAGAAGACTTATCCATGTTTTGGTGCTTAATAATTGGTTCCATGATTTGTTTTCCAACTGTCATGGTTGGATTTAAAGATGTCATCGGATCCTGGAAAATCATCGAAATATCTTTACCACGAATCTTTTGCATCTCTTTATCGGATAATTTGGTTAAATCCTTTCCTTCAAAAAGAATCTCACCGTTTTTAATTTCAGAATTACTTTCAGGTAAAAGTCTCATAATACTCTTACTAGTTACTGACTTACCAGAACCAGATTCACCTACGATGGCTAACGTTTCACCTTTGTTAAGTTGAAAGTTAACACCACGTATTGCCTTTACTTCACCAGCAAAGGTATGGAAAGATATATTAAGGTCTTTAACTTCTAGAATTTTTTCCATTTAATTCACCGCCTTAATCTCTCATTTTAGGGTCTAAAGCGTCACGTAAACCGTCAGCAACTAAGTTAAACGCAATCATAATCACACTCATTACAATCGCAGGAATAAACATTAAGTGCGGAAATGCACGCATAGATCTAAACCCATCATCAATTAATGTTCCTAATGAAGCAAATGGCTCTTGTAAACCAAGACCGATAAAGCTTAAGAATGCCTCAAAGAAGATGGCATTAGGAATAGTGAACATCGTGTTAATAATAATGACACCAGCTAAGTTAGGAATCAAATGTTTAAAAATAATTTTTGCATGGCTAGCACCAAGAGTTCTAGATGCTAAAACGAATTCTTGATTTTTCATTTTTAATACTTGGGCACGAACAACACGAGCCATACTTACCCAACCTGTTATCGTTAAAGCGATTGTGATAGAGATAATCCCAGGCTTTAAAACTAGAATCATTAGAATAACAATTACTAGATTTGGAATACCTGATAGAACTTCGATAATACGTTGCATAATATTATCCAATCTACCACCAAAATAACCAGAGATAGAACCGTAAGCAACACCAATCACCATATCAATGAATGCTGCTAAGAAAGCAATATATAATGAAATTTGAGTACCTTTCCACACACGAGAGAATAGGTCACGACCTAAACCGTCCGTTCCAAACCAATAGTACTCCTCAATTTTCTTCTGCTCGTACACATTTACTACATTACCGTTTTTTAACGTTCTAGTACCATCAAAAGGTAACCATTCTACATTTTCTAGTGCAGGAATACGTGGTGGTAAGTTTGCATGACTAGTGTTTTGCTTGTCATATTCAAAATTACTAAGTGAAGGGCCAATTAGTGCAAAAATAGCAATGATTGCGATCAATACTAAACTGATAATAGCACCTTTGTTCTTTTTAACACGCATCCAGGAGTCTTGCCAAAAGTTCAAGCTGGGTTTAGATATTTGTTCACTTTTTGAAGCGTCGAATTTAGCGGGTTCAAATTGGTCTTTTGAAATTTTTTCATTAATGTTAGCCATTACTTTTTCCCTCCCGCTAGACGTATTCTTGGATCAATAATTCCGTAAAGAATATCAACGACTAAGATAATAAAGATAAATAGGAACGAGAATAATAAAGTAGTTCCCATAATAACTGAATAGTCATTCACGTTTATAGACTTAACAAATTGCTCCCCAAGTCCAGGAATACCAAAAATCTTTTCAATTACTAGAGAACCTGTCATTAGTCCAACTGCTAAAGGACCTAATACCGTAATAACAGGAATTAAAGCATTACGTAAGGCATGTTTAAATGCGATTTCAAAGAAATTGGCACCCTTTGCTTTTGCAAGTGTAATATAATCAGAACCTAAAACGTCAATCATTTCGGTTCGCATAAAACGAGCAGCAATCGCAATTGGGAACATAGATAAAGCGATTGTAGGTAAAACTGTATATTCAGGTCCTTTCCAGAAGGCTACTGGGAACCAGCCTAATTTAACCCCTACATAATATTGAAGCAATCCAGCAAATACGAAGGATGGGATTGATTTACCGATTACCGCAATAAAAGTTGACCCATAATCCACCCATGTATTTTGTTTTAATGCAGCAACAATACCTAGTAGGATTCCAATTAAACTACCAAACAGCATAGCTTGAAAACCTAATTGTGCTGATGGACCAATTCGAGCTGCTAATAGATCTGTTACAGGTTGGTTACCGAACTGAAAAGATGTACCTAAGTCACCTTTTACTAGGTTTGATATATAGATAACATATTGCTCAGGTACCGTCTTATTTAATCCATATTTTTCGTTCATTATTTCTACTTGCTCAGGTTGTAGTTTTGCCGCATTGGCATATGGTGAACCAGGGATTAATTTCATTAAGAAGAACGTTACCGATGCAATAATGAATAAGGTAATAAACATATAAAAAATACGTTGACCTATATATTTAACCATAAGTGCACCTCCTAATTTATTATAAAACATAAAGAATATTCTTCATCTTTCGACAATTTTCGAAAAGGGAAAGAGAGAGTATATCTACGCGAATATACTCTCTCCTATGAAGATTATAAGTGATATCTCATTTTAAATCATTGGTAATTATTTTTGTAACTTAGTCCACTTGAATGAGTAGTCAGGACCATTTAAATGATAAGTGAATCCTTCAACCTTCTCGTTAACTAATTTATTTGCTGCACGTTGGAAAATAGGTGCAATTGCAGCATCTTCAAAAAGAATTTTCTCTGCATCTTGGAATGCCTCGAAACGCTTACCAGGATCATTCGCTAAATCACCTTCAGCAGCTTCGATTAAAGCATCATACTCTTTGTTAGAGTAAGACATTTTGTTGTTTCCTCCACCAGTTAACCAAAGGTTAGAGAAAGAAATCGCATCGTGGTAGTCTGGACCCCAACCACTGTGTAAAAGATCATACTCTTGTTTATCTTCAAGCTCTAAACGAGTAGCAAATGGAACAGATTTAATATTAACTTTTAATCCAGGTAAGTTTGTTTCTAATTGATTTTTCATGAAAGCATCGATTTTCTTAGCTGATTCAGAGTCACCACTTACGTAAGTGAACTCAAGAGAATCTTTTCCAATCTCTTTTAAACCAGTTTCCCAGAACTTTTTAGCTTCTTCAGGGTTGAACTTATTGAAATCACCATATTTTGCACGGAAATCTTCGTCTGTATCAGGGTGTTTAACGAATTCAGTAGGAACTGCATAGTTAGCAGCTAAAGAACCGTTTTGTAAAACATCGTTTACTAGAGCATCTTTATCAAACGCCATTGATAAAGCTTTACGAATGTTAACATTTTTTAAAGCTTCTGTTTCTTGGTTGAATTTTAACCAGAAAATTGTAGGCTCTAACCATCTTACTAATCTTGGGTCACCTTCATATAAAGAAATTACTTCTGGTAATGAAAGTTTTGTTGAAATATCCGCTTCTCCAGCATCAATAGCGTTAGCTGCAGCAACTGCATCTTTTAATACATTGTAATTAATCTTTGTTAAAGTAACTGTATCTTTATCCCAATAAGTATCATTCTTTAATAATGTCCACTCAACATCTTCAGTACCTGTCCAATCAGCTAACGAAAATGGACCAGTGTATAATAAGTTTTCAGAGCTTGAAGCAAACTTATCACCTTTTTCCTCAACAAACTTTTGGTTTAATGGGAAGAAAGTTGGGAATGCCATTAAGCTTTTGAAATATGTTTTAGGTTTTACTAAAGTGATTTCTAACTCATTATCGCTTAACGCTTTAATACCTAAGTCACTTAGTTCTGCTTTACCTTCATAAATCTCTGTAGCATTTTTGATTTTCCCCATCATCATGTACGGACCATAAGAAGATCCTGTTTCTGGGTTAATTGCACGTTGCCATGAGTATACGAAATCTTGAGCTGTGATTTTGTCACCATTTGACCATTGTGCGTCACGTAATTTAATTTTGTAAACTAATCCGTCTTCACTTACTTCTGGCTCACCATCAGCAAGAGCAGGAACCGGTTCTTGGTTTTGATCAATTCGATATAGACCTTCGTTGATATTATTTAAAATAGTAATACCAACAGCATCTTCAACTAATGAAGGATCTAATGATGGAATCTCTGCAGACTCTAGAACTGTAATTTCTTGTTTATCTGCTAGTTCACCAGCAGCATCTGTACCTTTATCAGTACCAGTACCTGTATCTTCCTCTTTCTGTCCGCCTGAACATGCTGCTAAGAACATGCTTAGAACTAGAGAAAGAACTAAAAGCAATGAAAATTTTGACTTTTTCATCGATAAGCCTCCCTAAGATGTTATTTTTGTTTTCTGAAAACTTAGTACACAAATTATTATACATATAAATCATAGTTTGTACATAATTTTGATAAATATTTTTAAATAAGATAATTTTTTTGGGTTAAAATAAGGATAAAACTCTGATAAAATAAGGATTCATGAAAATTATTTAATTTTTTGAAATAATTTTAAATAATATTATTCCATATATTTAAATAGCAAACATTATTTGGAAATAACTTTCAGGAGATTAAACCTATGTCAAAAAACACAAAAGTCATTAGTTATACCTTCTTTTTATCACAAGCAGTCATCATATTGTTATCTTTAATTGTTTATCGATACTTGAGTTTATTGCACTATATAAACATTTCATTTTACATATCGAGTCTATTTCTTTTTACTTCCCTTATCTTTTTTTCAATGGGATCAGGATTCTTTGATAATGTAACAAAATCCTTTCGATTAGTTTTTGCTGGAAAAGGAGAATCTAGAAGTTCGATTGAAGAAATGAGACCCTTATCTCAGGTGGTTTCATTTAACTACTCTCCTTTATTTATAGTAGCAATGATAAATTTAGCTATTATGTGTGCAGCACTGTTTATCTATTATTTATAAAATGTATTGTTTTTTCAGGGTAGTTCAAGTATAGGTACTTGATATCAGAAAAGTTTTAAATTATAATAAGTTTAAATTGTAATATTAAGCAATGATAAAGAGTAGTACATTTATTTCTGGATTTATAGAGAGTTTGTGGTTGGTGAAAACAAACATCCAAATAGATGGAATGGACTTTTGAGCTTCTGTTATGAACATCCATTTTGATCATTAGTAACAGACGTTTACCTGCGTTAAAGGAACCATGTTTATTTATCATGGTATAAGTGACTCAAGTATGAGTAATTAGGGTGGCAACGCGGACCATTCGTCCCTACTATTAAGTAGGATACGAATGGTCTTTTTTCTTTGGGTAAAATCATGGTGTATGGTTATATTTTTCCAAATTGGATGTAAATATTCACTCAGTACAAAAGTTATTTTTTCATTACCTAATTGGGTTTACTACACTTTATATGACGTAAATTTATTGCAAATAACGGTTATACTTTTACAAGGTAACCTACATAATAGGAGGATTTATATGCAAACTATTTTTTCCGGTATACAGCCAAGTGGAACAATTACACTAGGAAATTACATTGGAGCCATGAAACAATTTGTTGATTTACAAAATGAGTATAACTGCTATTTTTGTATCGTTGATCAGCATGCGATTACACTCCCACAAGATCCGCAACAACTAAGAAAGAACATCAGAAGTTTAGCGGCTATGTATATTGCCGTAGGTATTGATCCAGAGAAAGTAACTCTATTTATTCAGTCAGAGGTACCTGCTCATGCACAGGCAGGTTGGATGTTACAATGCGTTTCATATATTGGTGAGCTGGAACGAATGACTCAATTTAAAGATAAATCTTCAGGTAAAGAGGCTATTCCAGCTGGATTATTAACGTATCCACCGCTAATGGCAGGAGATATATTATTATATAGCACGGATATTGTTCCTGTTGGAGAAGATCAAAAACAGCACCTAGAGCTTACTCGAGATATAGCAGAAAGATTTAATAAAAAGTATAATGAAATCTTTACCATACCAGATGTTAGAATTCCAAAGGTAGGAGCACGTATTATGTCTCTTCAAGATCCTTTGAAGAAAATGAGTAAGTCTGATGTTAACCAGAAAGGATTCTTATCCCTTTTAGATGATCCAAAAGTTATTGAAAAAAAGATTAAAAGTGCTGTAACAGATTCTGAAGGTGTCGTTAAATTTGACAAAGAAAATAAACCAGGTGTTTCAAATCTTTTATCTATTTACTCAATTCTTTCTGGAAGACCAATTTCTGATATTGAAAAAGAATACGAAGGCAAAGGATACGGGGACTTTAAAGGTGATTTGGCTCAAGTGGTTATCTCCACTTTTTCACCCATACAGGAAAAATATTATCAATTAATGGAATCTACTGAGCTTGATGACATTCTTGACCAAGGTGCTTATAAGGCAAATTTAGTTGCTAGTAAAATGGTTAAAAAAATGGAAAATGCTATGGGGTTAGGACGTAAGAAGAGGAAGTAATACCAAAAAAAGGAGCAGAAATCTGCTCCTTTTTTCCATTTTAATTTACTTTAGGGCCATGTTCCATTTCCCATAATCTTTCAAAAAATGGCTGACCTTTTATAATATTTTCACAAAAGTTGGCATGTTTGCTTGTCCAACCATATTTAGTCTGTTCAAAAAGCTGTTCCCATGCTTCTTCAAAATCTAAGTGCTGAATACTAGGATATTGATCAGGGCTCCATTCCGTAAACCAATATCTTACTTCAGCTACATTTTCAGATGAATGTAATTGGTCCAATGCCATAAACAATAACTGCTTTAGTTGTCTTTCCTTTCTAGTTAACCCATTCATTAATTCAGGTTCCGGTGAAAGGATATGGTGTTCTTTATCCGAAGTATGGAAATTGAAATGATAATAGGTTATATCATGATTCTCTACCATTTCAAATACTAATTGTTCTTGTCTCGGTATTAATCTACTTTTTCTTATAGGTATATTATATCCTATCGTATCTACTGCTATTATTTCCGTTCCGTCAGTAACAACAAAACAGTATTCCATTTGAATTCTTTCATGATTTTTTCTTAAATACGCTTTTTGAAATACATCATCAAGTAATTGTTGTGGAAGTTCCGATAAATCGTTTTCTATGTAATTAAATAAAGTTGAGTCCACCTTTAATAGAGGAACTTGATCAAGTAGCTCCACACCATCGTCTTTTCTCCACTCATGAAAATGACAAACATTATAGCCGTTCTCTTCGCCTTCAAACCAATTTACCCAAACATCATGAAGATACAACATGATTTAACCCCTCACTTCAGTATCTGTTTGTCAAACAGTATGGGCAGTCAACCGTAAAATTATTCCTAAATTGATACTCTATTCCAAAATTGATTTATATTTCTTTCCTTTTAGGAAAATAGATACTTATCGTTATTACTACTATTCCAATTGGCAATAAATAGCATTCCGCTCTATGAGTAATAAAACTTAAATATTCCATTAAACCATGTCCAGTAGTAAGTAAATTTAAATATGCAATGGTACTAATACCACCAGAAACAGCGATTCCAAACCCAATAATCAAAATAAATAGCCTAAAGATCATTGTTTTTTACCTATGTTTAATATTTGATATCCCAAAACAATCACCTCTAAACTTGTCCATTTTTATCATATATATGAATGGTTAACTAAAATATGTTTATCAAAAGAATGATTAATCCCAAAAATGCGAAAAAAAATCTACCATTTTGGAATGGTAGATTTTATCTGTTTGATTTAGGGTTAAAGGCATCCTTTAATCCTTCACCAATGAAGTTTATTGAAAGAATTGTTAATGTTAAGACTGTTGCAGGCGGCATCCAAATCCACCATTTGCTTGTTAGAACGTCTGGGCTTCTAGCATCCTGAAGCATGTTACCCCAAGTTGGGATGTTAATTGGAACTCCAAAGCCTAAGAAACTAAGACCCGTTTCAGCAACGATCATCGCAGCAAGTGTAATTGTTGCTTGTACAATAATTGTTGACATTACATTCGGTAATAAGTGCTTAAATATTGTTTTCGCTGGAGAACATCCAATTGAAATAGCACTTAAAACATACTCATTTTCTTTCTCAGCCATTACTTTACTACGAACTAGACGGGCAGTACCTGTCCAACTCAGAACACTTATGACGAAGATTAATGTCCCTGTACTTGACTCTAAGAAAATCGATTTTAAAACGATAACGAAAAGTAAGAACGGGAAGTTCATCATAAAGTCAGTAAATCTCATTAATGCGTTATCAACCCAACCACCAAAGAATCCAGCGGTTGCACCAACAATTGTTCCAATTGTTATAACTGAAATGGTAATAGTAAATGCTAACATTAAAGAAGTTTGACCACCATGTAATACCCTTGCAAAAACGTCTCTTCCTGACTTGTCCGTTCCAAAGAAATGTTCAGCTGATGGTTCTTTACTCATTTGAGTTAAATTAATTTTAGCTGTTTGCTCTACTGGCATTGTTAGAGGCTCGGCTAATACTGATAATGCTGTAACAGTAATGAGAAAAAGGAGACTAATCATAGCCACTTTATTTCTAAAAAACTTTCGGCGGGCGAGAGCCCAGGGTGATTGGCTTTTTACAGGTTGTGGTGGTTCCACAACAGCCTTTGAACTTGGTTGTGTTACTGGTTCCATTACTCTCACCTACCTAACTTAAGCGAATACGCGGATCTACTAAACCGTATAGTATATCTGCAACTAAATTTCCGATTAGTGTTAAAATCGTTAACATCATAGCAATTGCCATCATTACAGAGTAATCACGAGCATTTACTGATTCAACGAATAAATATCCAATTCCAGGATAAGTAAAGATTGTTTCAGTGATGATTGCACCACCAAAGATACTTGCAATATCAAATCCTAATAAAGTTACAATTGGAATTACTGAATTTCTTAGGATATGCTTATTATAAATCGTTGATTCTTTCGTACCTTTAGCTCTTGCAGTACGAACATAATCTTTACGAGAACTTTCGATCATATCATTACGCAAAAACTGTGTATAAGATGCAGTTGCCATTGCTCCTAAAACAAGAGCTGGTAATATAGTATGTTTTGCTTTACTTAAGAAATATTCAAACGTTCCTGGCTCTACTCCAGACCCAATACTTCCTGAAGCGGGAACCCATTGTAAATGAATAGAGAAAATATAAATTGCTACTAAGGCAGCGACGAAACTTGGTATTGCTAGTGCTAAATAGTTAAAACCTGATATCAAATAATCCCCAAAACTATATGCATATCTACCTGAGAAACGTCCCATTAAGAATGCTAAAAAGTAAGTAATTATTAGAGCTGAAATTCCTAGTATTACTGTGTTTGGTAGTCGGTCACCAACTAGTTCCATAACACTACGTTTGTGTACAAACGAATCTCCAAAATCTCCCTGTACCACTCCACCCATCCAGCGTAAATATTGAGTGTGAATCGGGTCATTTAAGCCCATCTTTTCACGCATTGATTCAATATATTCTGGATCTGAGTTTAATGGATCAATCTTTCCAGATAGGGCATCCCCTGGCATTAGCTTTGCCAGGGAAAAAACCACTACTGAGATAAGGAAAATTATTGGAATCATTCCGATGAGTCTTCGAATTGTGTATTGTAGCATTTCCATTCCCCTTATCAAACATTAATGAATTGTTATTACTCTACAATGTGCCATAGGTGGAATTCGTCAACGTTAAATGGTGTTACTTTAACTCCGCCTACACGTTTGTTGATAGCCCAAGCATCTTCACGTTGTTCGAAGAAGATTACTGGAAGTTCATCGTTTACAAGTTTTTGCCATTCAGCATAAACTTCTTTACGGTACTCAGTTACATCTTTGCTTGTATCTTCAGGGAATTGAACACCCTTCTTGATTAACTCATCAGACTTTTCGTTAGCCCATCTCCACATGTTCCACTTGTCAGTTGATAACCAGATACCAGCTGGATCTGGGTCAGCTGCAAGACCCCATGCACCGTGGAATGTTTCAACAGATGGATCATCTGCTTCGATAGTGTCATAGAATAAGTTAAAGTCTTTTAATGAACCGCCGTTAAGTTTTGCATTTAAGCCAACTTCTTGCCATGATTGGATAACGAATTGAGCACGTGCTTCAGCTGTTTCTGTACCAGCCATTGCATCGAAGTTAATTGTGAACGGATTTCCTTCTGGATCTTCACGGAAACCGTCGCCGTCTACATCTTTATAACCAGCTTCATCAAGTAAAGCTTTTGCTTTTTCTGGATCATACTCATATTGATTGATTTGAGAATCATCAATTTTAGCCCAAGATACTGATGGGAATGGAACGTTTAATGGTTTACCTAAACCGTTACGGAATGCATCAACGAATGCTTGACGATCAATAGCATGTGCCATAGCATGACGTAATTTTTTGTTAGAGAATTTAGGGTTATCCATTACTACTTTTTTAGCTTTAGTATCGTAGCGACCTTGGTCAATACCGATATAGCTGTAAGATAAAGCATCAATTGTTACAGGGTTGATATTTGCAAGTTCCTTAATTTGTGGCCATTGGTCAGATGGAGCAAGCATTACATCAATCTCACCATTTTGTAATAAACCTTGTGCAAGTGAACCATCAATAATTTTGTAAACAACGCCATCTAAGTGAGCAGGGCCTTGCCAGTAGTCATCATAACGTTCGAACTCGATCATTTCACCGGCTACGATATTTTTAACCTTGAATGGTCCAACACCGATAGGGTTTTTACGAACTTGGTCAGAATCTGGAAGTTCTTTAGAAGAAATATCTCCATAGTAGTGCTTTGGTTCTGGAATAGACCAGATGTTATCAAGTAAGTTAACTTGTGCTTCAATAACTGATACTTCGATTGTGTAATCGTCGATTAACTTAATACCTTCGATTTTGTCAGCTTTACCATCGTGGTACTCTTGAGCACCTTTGATCATTGCTACGTTAGAGAAACGAGCTCCCTCATAAGTAGGGTCAGCGATTAAGTACCAAGCATATTCCATGTCTTCTGCAGTTAATTCATGGCCATCATGCCATTTAACACCTTGTTTAAGTTTGAAAGTTACAACAGTGTTATCTTCGTTGAATTCCCACTCAGCTAAGTTTGGCTCCGGTTGAAGCTCATCGTTAGTTGCGATTAATCCTTCGTGCATAAATTGAAGTGCGTTTACATCATCTTGTCCTTCATAGTATGCATAAGATAAAACACCTTTGAATGGTTGAGTGTAACCAAATGTAACTTTACCACCTGGTTTAATTTCTGCAGCCTTTTTATCATCTTCTTTTTTCTCTTCAGGTTTCTCAGTGCCTGTCTCTTTTGAACATGCTGCTAAGAATAGCGACATGATTAGCATTACAGAGACTAGCCAAAATGCTGATTTTTTCATTGTTTTCCCCCCGGAAAATTATTTTTTTGAAAAAGCATTAGTTATATAGGTGACAAGCGACTCTATGCCCAGGCTTCACCTCCTTTAAAATAGGCTTTGTAATTGAACATTCCGGTTTAGCATGCGCACAACGCGGATGGAATGTACAGCCCTTTGGAGGATCGATTGGACTTGGTACATCGCCCTCTAAGATAATTCTTTCTTTTTTCTTACGTGGATCAGGCTCTGGAATAGCTGAAATTAGTGCTTGAGTATACGGATGTAATGGCTCAGCATATAAACTATCTTTTTCAGCTACCTCTACTAATCCTCCTAAATACATAACTCCAATTCTATCACTCATATGTTTTACAACACTTAAATCATGAGCAATAAATAGGAAGGTTAAGTCAAACTCATCTTGTAGCTCTTTTAACAAGTTAAGTACTTGCGATTGAACAGAAACGTCTAGTGCTGATACAGGTTCATCAGCAATGATTAGCTTAGGCTTAAGTGCAAGTGCACGAGCAATACCAATCCTTTGACGTTGTCCTCCTGAGAACTCATGTGGATACTTGTAGTAGGCATCCTCAGGTAATCCTACTTTATTTAGTAATTCAAGTACTTCTGCTTTTAATTCTCTTTGCGTTTTTTTCGTATAGTTACGGATTGGCTCAGCAACTAAGTGTCCTACCATCATTGTAGGGTTTAATGATGCATATGGATCTTGGAAGACCATCTGGAAGTCTTTACGAATTTTTCTTAGAGAAGTTCCTGATAGATTCGTAATGTCTTGACCATCAAACATGATTTGTCCGTCTGTCGGATCTAGTAATCTTAAAATCGTTCTTCCAGTAGTAGATTTACCACAACCTGATTCCCCTACTAGTCCAAGTGTTTCACCTTTTCTGATTTCAAACGATACATCGTCAACAGCCTTTACAACTGCTACTGTACGACGTAAGATTCCACCTTTGATAGGATAATAGGTTTTTAGGTTTTTAACATCTAGTAATATTTCGTTTGTGCTTTTATCTTTTTTAATCTGGATATTTTCTTTAACATTAGTACTCATTATGCTTGCACTCCTTCTCTCGGCTTGCTCGTTTCATATAGCAAGCAAGAAACTTCATGACCTTCATCTGTTTCAGCTAATTGAGGCGTTATACTTAAACATTCAGGCATCGCTTCAGGACATCGTGCAGCAAACTTACAGCCCAGTTTAGGCATATTCTTTAATGATGGTACAATTCCTTTGATTGAACTTAAAACTTCTACATCTTCGTCCATTTTTGGAATTGAGCCCATTAGTAGTTTAGTATAAGGATGCTTTGGATCATGGAATAGTGTATCAACATCAGTACGTTCTACAATTTTCCCTGCATACATTACAATTACGTCATCACACATTTCAGCAACTACACCAAGGTCATGCGTGATTAAGATAACGGACATATCGTTTACTTGTTGAATTTCTTTTAAAAGTTCAAGAATTTGGGCTTGAACTGTTACATCAAGTGCAGTTGTTGGCTCATCCGCAATTAATAGTTTGGGTTGACAAGCAATTGCAATAGCAATCATAACCCTTTGTCTCATACCACCAGATAATTGGTGTGGATATTCATCAACGATTTTTTCTGGTCTAGAGATTCCAACACTCTTTAGAAGAGCAATACTTTTTAATCTAGCTTCCTTTTTAGAAATGTTCATATGATTAAACAATACTTCTTGTAATTGGAATCCGATGGAGAATACTGGGTTAAGTGATGTCATTGGTTCTTGGAAAATCATAGCGACATCTTTACCACGTATTTTATTAATATCTTTATCGTTCATTTGTTCTAAATGAACACCATTAAATAAAATCTCTCCGGATTTAATTTTGCCAATTCCTTTTGGTAAGAGCTTCATAATTGAAAGACTCATAACCGACTTTCCACATCCAGATTCACCAACGATACCGACGATCTGGCGAGGCTTTACCGTAAATGATACATTATCTACAGCATTGTAGTATGTGCCGTCTATGGAGAAAGCAGTTTCTAAGTTCTTCACCTCTAATAAAGGTGCTTCTCTATTGGTAAGAGTTTTAGCGCTCATGGGACACCTCTTAAATTCTTTTTTGAATTATTCAGTCAATTCATTGTATTTGATTAAAATACTATTACAGTTTCGTTACAATTGCAAGATTTTTTTCATAATTGTTAAAGTTCATTTTTTTGGCAATTTAAAAAAAGCCCACATTTTAGGGCTTTAAAGCGTTTTATATTATGAAAATTTTATATTTTTTTTGTTAAAAATTTCGGACTCCAAATGAAAAGTTGCTTTTGTAGAAAAGCTTTTTCTATGCATAAAATCACAAACAATCTGATAACCGGTTGCATATCCAACTAATCTTGGATAGCCTTCAAATCCATATAGCAGTTGGTCATGCAGCGCCTCCCTTTTTTTTACATTTATTCCCTCCTTAAGGAATTTATTCCAAAAATTCTCCAATTCTTTATTTGTATAATATTTACACCAATGTGCAATATAATCTTCTCCGCAGTACTTTAACACGGTAAATTCTGCAAGTCCCTCCAAAATCATTGAATCTAGCAATGTATAATCATCTATATCTTTTTTTTGTTTATTTAACCTACACACATGATGATATTCATGAATAAATAATGCTTCTAATTCTTTAAAATCATCAAATGGTGTAAGAAATAAGTACATTCTATCTCTAAAAGAAATCCCCGATTTATTTACACCCTTACCAGGGGTTTGTCTGTAAATCTGATTCATTGGAAAAATGTAGATAGATATGTCAGGGCCATCCCACATCTTCTGATATTTATTTAGCAGTTTTTCAGTCACTTCCCATACTTTTTTTCTATTTAATTCTTGGAATACATACCAACTGCTCCTACTCGGTTTGTACATACCAAATGATAATAGGTAATCATAAATATTTTCAGGGTCAGTCTCATTAAATTCTTTCAACCAATTCTTACAGATTTCTAAAGGATCTTGAAAATCCTTAGATAACCATTCATCCGTTCTAATTACCCCCACTACACACAACCCCCTCCACCTGTTTAAACATACTTATATATAGATTATGTATGTCATGGTTCTTCCGTGATAAAAAAAGCGTAGGACAGCCTATAATGGCTTTCTTTGGGGGTAGTAGAGTTTCTGTTAAGAATCTAATCAAAAAAAAGAACGGGTTATCCCCGTTCTAAAACTTAGTTTTCAAATTTACGAAACGCGATTGTAGCGTTATGTCCACCAAACCCTAGGGAGTTACTTATAGCAGCCTTCACTTCTTGCTTTCTAGACTGATTTGGAACATAGTCTAAATCACACTCTGGATCTGGAGTTTCATAGTTCATCGTTGGTGGTAAAATACCTTCTTTAATTGCCAGAACCGTAAAGATTGCTTCTACGCCACCAGCAGCTCCAAGTAAATGTCCTGTCATTGATTTAGTTGAGCTAACAGCTAATTTGTATGCATGATCCCCAAATACCTCTTTAATCGCTAAAGTTTCAAACTTGTCATTATAGTCTGTACTTGTCCCATGAGCATTTACGTAAGCAATATCTTCAGGATTTAGACCTCCATCTTCAAGGGCCATTTTCATCGCACGAGCTCCACCTTCTCCACCTGGTGCTGGTGCTGTAATATGATAAGCATCACCAGTTGCCCCGTATCCAACAATTTCAGCATAGATTTTTGCACCACGAGCTAACGCATGTTCTAACTCCTCTAACACTACGATACCAGCACCTTCTCCCATTACAAAACCGTCACGATTTTTGTCAAATGGGCGACTAGCTGTGCTAGGGTCTGGATTTGTAGAGAGTGCCGTATTTGCACAGAAACCAGCCATAGACATTTTCGTAATTGGGGCTTCTGTTCCACCCGTTACCATTACATCTGCATCTCCACGCTGAATGACTTTAAAAGCATCCCCAATAGAGTTTGTACCTGTCGCACATGCTGTTACCGTACAAGAGTTAAAGCCTCTTGCACCAATAGTAATCGATACTTGTCCCGCTGCCATATCAGGAATCATCATTGGAACAAAGAAGGGACTTACTCTTCTGTATCCTCTATTTAAAAATGTCTCATATTGCTGTTCAAATGTTTCCATTCCACCAATTCCAGAACCAATCCAAACTCCTACTCTATGAGAGTTTTGCTCATTGATTTCTAGACTAGAATCTTTTACTGCCATTAATGAAGCCGCCACAGCATAGTGTGTGAAACGGTCCATTTTTCTAGCATCTTTTTTCTCAATAAAATTTTCTACATTAAATTCTTTCACTTCAGCCACAACTTTTGCTGGGTAATCATCTGGATTTAATCTTGTTAAAGGACCTACTCCTGATTTTCCAGCGACAATATTACTCCAAGTTGTATCTATATCATTACCAAGTGGAGTTACAGCCCCAATACCTGTAACAACAACTCTTCTCTTCGTCATTTTACACATCTCCTTTTTTTCTTGAACGTATTTAATCAATCACTACTAATTTTATTTACCCCAACGTAAAGCGATGGCACCCCAAGTTAAACCGCCACCAAATCCAACCATTACAATGACATCATCATCTTTTATTTTACCTGCTTCAACTTCTTCTACTAAGGAAATAGGAATTGAAGCCGCAGATGTATTTCCATATTTGTGAACCGTCTTTGACATTTTTTCTTCCGGTAATTCTAAACGCTGTCTTGCCGCTTCCATAATTCGAATATTTGCTTGATGCGGAATAAGGAAATTTACATCTTCTTTCCCAAGACCTGCCTTTTCTAAAACATTTATACTACTTTCACCCATTTGTCTAACTGCAAACTTGAACACTTCTCGGCCATTCATGATGACATACTCATCCTGATAAAGGTGCTTCCCTCCAGAACCGTCTGCTCCTAGTTCAAATGATAAGATCCCTCTCCCTTCAGAAACGGGTCCTAACACTACCGCACCTGCACCATCTCCAAATAGAACTGCTGTATTACGATCATTCCAGTCAAGGATTTTAGATAATTTTTCAACACCTACTACTAAAATATGCTTATAACTATTTGTCTCAATAAATTGCTTAGCAGTGATCATTCCATACATAAAGCCAGCACAAGCCGCACTAATATCCATTGCAGCTGCACGAGTAGCTCCTAGTCTTTCTTGAAGCATACATGCAACGGAAGGAAAAGGGCGATCTGGAGTTACAGTTGCCACAAGAATCAAATCAATTTCATCAGGTGAAATGTTTGCATCTTTTATAGCATTCATAGCTGCTTCAAAAGCTAAATCTGATGTATCCATTTCATCGCTTGCAATTCTTCGCTCCTCTATACCTGTTCTAGTTCTAATCCACTCATCAGACGTATCCATCATAGTTTCTATTTCTTTATTAGTTAAAATTCTCTCTGGTAAACATCTGCCAAGACCTAGTACCCCTGCATTCATTAATGTCAACCCCTTTATAGGTTAATGATATTTCTTTCACAAAATCATCACTTGTTTTATTATCAATTATTATGACTTGGTACTAAAATTTTATCAATTCCTTTTCAGATTAGCAACTATTTTTCTCTTGCCCTTTTAAAATGAAAACAATAGTAACTATGTACACCTGTCTAGACCGCTATTACCCATTAATCATAAGTTATTATAAAGAGATTAAGTTAATGGGGAAGGTAGGTGGACAGTACTAGCCTTTTGAGATAATAATTACCATTTTAATAACCCATATAAATAAATGATTTTCCTTCATAAAAGGAGGGGAAAACACAATGGATAATGAGGATGTAAAAAATTCCAAAGAAATGGAATTTAAAAATGAACCAAACGATGAAGAAGTGCCAGTCGATCCTTTTAGCAGTTTCATGTTTGGTCATCCTAGAAAAAGGAATATAAGTAATGATGCACATGAAGATTATCACGGGGATTGGTTATTCGGTAGAAGGTTACCACACCATGAAGAACCTACTTCTAATAGAGATGACCATCCGTTTAACTTTAGCAAACATCCACATTCAGAGGAGTCTAATAAACAATCACTAGGGCATATTCTTCAAAATGTTAATTATATAGAATTGATGGGGCATGTTGACCAGTTAATAGATTCAGCAGGTCAATTAAAACCATTATTCAACAAAATTAAACCTATTGTTGAGCAGTTCTTAAACAAGAAATAGTAATAAAAATGCTGCCTGCAATTTTTGCGGCAGCATTTTTATTTATTTTTGCATTTCTTTTAATGCATCTGATTTTCCTAATTCATAAGCGTCATTCATTACTTTTGTAAATAAAGTCATGAAAGGTTGAATCATTTCCATTGATAATTCAATGCCCGCTCCTTCAAGCTGCTGCTTTGCTTCAGGTAAATACTTCATCGCAATCTGCATAAATTCCATAGTTTTATCTTGGTTTGACATTTTGACTACTCCTTCTTATTTGGCAGAATACCTGTTTCTTTGTATTCTTTTATTTGTTTATTTAGTGTTTGTACAAAATTTTCGTCTAAAAGTGGACTGTACTTTCCTAAAGAAATGACATCATCCTGGAAATCAAAAGAAAGATTCCCTGACTTCAACTTATTTTTATTATATTTATCTGCAACCACTTCATACAAAACATCGACATGCTGAACGGTACTAGTCAACACGGTCGTTTCCCCTAAATCACTTTGGTCGGAAATAAAACCAATAGCAAAGAGCCCCAGTTCTTTTACCCTTTCAATAACTGGCACATTGTATCCATCACCAGCTGGGTAAACAACATCGATATTTTTATCAATCATTTGTTCTAAAATTTCTAACGCTTTAGGGTCATCATCCCAATGGCCCACGTAACCAATATCAATCAAGAGATCTTTATTATAATACAATGCTCCTTCTCTGAATCCCTGTATTTCAGGTTGCCAATCGAAGGCAGCGATAATTCCTAATTGGTTTGTCTTTGTCATATGAGCAGCAACCATTCCACCGAAAAAACCCATTGCATATGCTTCAAAATTGAGGCTAGTGGTATTGCTGTTCTTAGCATCTCCATTGAAGCTAATAAAATGAATATGAGGATAATTTTCGGATATTTCATTAAAATACTCAGCATATTCATTTCCATGTCCAAAGATCAAATTTACACCTTTTTGGTCAAATTCTTTCACTGCCCGTTCTACAATAAGTTGACTATTCATTCCCTCTTTATAATAAACGTCAACATCAAACCGTGACTGGATTTTCAACAGTCCTTTATATCCTTTCGTGCCCCATACTTGATCGTTCACTGTTTCAGGAACGAGTAGACCAACCTTTTGTATTTTCCCACTTGAAATAGGTTGTCCACAAGCAGTAAGCAAGAAAAGACATAAAAAGAAAATCCCGAAACGAGTCAATAACTTATACATTCCTGTTCGCTCCTTAGTAAAGAAAACACGCCCTCTACATATATATAAAATATAGTTCGTCCCGGTATCATAACTAATCTCTTTCATTCTAACTTTAACCCTTAAGATAGAAAAGAACTTTTTCAGACTAGTATTTTGCCTATAAGAGTTTAGCATATACTTTTTTATTTTAGCCAATTTATTGTCTTATATTTTGGCTCTTTTCTAAAACTTTGTTACTCAAAGACAGCCTATATTTTTAAATTTTATCTTTCCTCAATTAAATGCTTAATCTGTCTCTTTTGTTCCTCTAAGCCTTCCTCTGCTGTAATACCCGGTTGAATTCTTTTAATTTTAATATTTCCTTCACTAACCAATTTTTTGTTATTCCCCTGATTAGTAGGAATCTTTAAGTACTGAGCACATTCGTACCAGCTATTTTTTTCTTGATGTTTTATTACAATTTTTTCATCACTATTCGTTATAAGTTCAAAAATGGCTTCTACCACATCTCTTACGAATATTGCATCTTCGGTATCCTCTGTTTTATTTACGGTCCATTCACTGTTTCCTTTGAGCTTACTTACTAAGAAATGTTGGAAAGTAAACTCCTCAGGCTGCCATGGACCAAATACAGTCGGTAAATATATCTCTTGAATTGAGTTTGTAGTTAGCATATGTCTGTGTTTATTGTGCACTTCATTATTCTCTAACAATATTTGATTGGGTAGTAGAAAGATGATTTTACCTGTAGTCTTTTTTTGAATACTTTTAATGATATTAGTATAAATAAGTATCTCCTGTTTGTTTCCTCTAAAGTATAAATCATAGGCATCTATAAAAATAACGCTGGTATGTTCTAGCTCTTCACTTAAATAATCCGTTTCAATAAAATTAGCATTTCTTCCAATCTCCATTCTCTTCTCTTCAAATGACGAAGATGAATGACTAGAGCCCCCGATATGAATCCCAACTACTTCGATTCCTTCATCAAGTAATTTCATACATAGGTGAAACCCAAGAAAACCAAAAGGTCTTATTATTACAGCCTTGTCCATCTATTTTCTCCTCCCCGAGAGCTTCAAAAACTGTTATTACTTTGAGTTTTTGTTAACAGTCATTACCTAGACTGTTACTGTTACTCTCATCTAAAAACAGCTTTTTTGAAAGCTTATGCTCAGAGAGGTATGAATATATCTTTCAATTGCATTCGTCCATCATTTGTAAAAGTCTGAACCTGTCATAAACTACTCATTCAAGCCTAATTACAGGATCTTTTCATGGGCATTAAAGAATTTAATGACTTGCTGGCCAATTTGTTGTTTCTTTTCAGGAAGCATATAACAAATATTGATAGGTGCCTCTTCAGTTTCCCATTGTACCGATAGCTGCTTGAGTAAGTTTGACTGCTTATAGGCACGATTTCCAGCTAAAACATGGATAATTTTTGTTGGGATATCAGGTTTCAAATTTGTTGGGGCATCTATGCTTTGTGATATTAACTCCACCATTTGTTTAGTCTCTTTTCCATAGGAAAAAGAGATTTCATTTATTAGTTTCTTATAAAAGAATTTACGTTCTTTCTCTTGTTCAAGATGATGCTTTAACGAAAGAATTGGATTGATTAAAACTAATGATCTAATCTTTTCTTCCATTTCAGATAATAATTTTATAGCTACTAAAGACCCCATTCCTTCAGCAATAATATGAATCTTTGAATTAATAATTTCTGTTCTAATCATATATTCGTAAAGTCGTTTTGCTAAATGTACTGCTTTTTCACTTCCCCAATTTTTCCCATACAAATTCGAGTAAAAGATGGTGTAACCTTCGTCTCTTAGTTTGTTAATAATAGCAAATTTCCCTTCATTTTGAATCCAAAAGCTCGATTTCTCATCTACAAAATGCCTTTCATCTCCCAAAATAAGTACACCGAAACCTTTAGGCTTCTTGGGATAATGAATCATATTCCATTCTGTATCCAGTTTAAAGTTTCGGTTCTCCATACTAAAAACTCCTTTAGCATAATTTGCTCATTATAATGTATGAAGGTTCAAATAAAACGAAAGGGAGTTTGCCTATTATTTAGAGAATTGTCTGTATAAAATAATGACAAGTATTAATGCTGAGTGACTGAAAATCCTTTTATAATTGGGGTAATCTATAAATGAATTGAATTTAGCGTTTATTATTATTTCTTTATGTGGTAAGATGGAAAAGGAATTTTAAATAGTAAGAGGTGAATACGTTGCAATTCTTTTGGACTTTCTTCTGGACATTCCTATTAGTTCAAATGGTAACTTACGTAGTAAGCTCTATGATTGGAACTACATTTGATTTTGTAACCGGTAGCATTTTGGCTGTAGCAGCAACAATCTTAGTATTTGTTCTTTCTACAATCATTCCTGAACCTAAAGGTAAAGAAGGGTTACATTAATTATATTCCTTTGCCTGAAGTTTATTTTAGAAAAAGTCACCCTGACAAACAGGATGACTTTTTTTATTTTACTTTAAGTAGTATAAGTATAAAGAGGTCAAGAGCTTCTGTTAAACCATCCTTAAATGAATTTTACCTTCCTCAAGCACAACTTGAACAGAGCTATTGTCTCTAATTTTCCCTGCAATAATGTCCTTTGCAAGTAAGGTTTCAACATTACGCTGTATAAACCTTTTTAAAGGTCTAGCACCGTATATAGGATCAAATCCGTTTTCTGCAATATATTCTTTCGCTTCATCTAATATACTTAATTGAACATGTTGATTGGCTAATCTATTTTGCAATTCATTGATTAACTTTGTAACAATTTCTTTAATCTCGCTCAAGGCAAGCGGTTTAAAAAGAATGATTTCATCGACGCGGTTTAAAAACTCCGGTCTAAAGTGTCCTCTCAATTGAGACATGACCTTGTCTCTCGTTTCCTCTGTAACCTCACTTGGGTGGCTTTCATTAAATAAATACTGTGATCCGATATTTGAAGTCATAATGATAACCGTATTTTTAAAGTCAACTGTACGGCCTTGAGAGTCTGTGATACGACCATCATCAAGCATCTGTAGCAAAATATTGAACACTTCTGGATGCGCCTTTTCGATTTCATCAAGTAAGATAACAGAGTAAGGCTTTCTTCGCACTGCTTCAGTTAGTTGTCCACCCTCTTCATAACCTACATATCCAGGAGGTGCGCCAATTAACCTAGATACTGCATGTTTCTCCATATATTCGGACATATCAATACGAATGATTTGCTCTTCGCTATCGAATAAGGATTGAGCCAATGCTTTGGCTAGTTCGGTTTTTCCAACCCCTGTTGGACCGAGGAAAATAAATGATCCAATTGGACGGTTAGGATCCTTGATTCCTGCTCTTGCTCTTAGTACAGCATCAGAGACTAACTCTACGGCTTCATGCTGACCTACTACTCTTTCATGAAGTATGTTCTCAAGCCTGAGAAGCTTTTCCCGTTCTGCCTCAACTAATTTAGCGAGTGGGATACCTGTCCATCTAGAAACAATATTAGCTATTTCTTCTTCCGTTACTTCTTCACGCAAGAGTCGCTCCTCAGATTTTTTACTAACCTCTTCCTCCAGTGATTTTAGTGCTTTCTCCAAGGAAGGAATTTTTCCATGTCTTAGTTCTGCAGCTTTATTTAAATCGTAATTATTTTCAGCATGCTCTAATTCTCTACGCAATTTCTCTAGAGACTCTCTTTTTTCTTGTACCTTTTGAATACTTTCTTTCTCTGACGTCCATTTTGCTTTCATCGCATTAGCCTTCTCACGTAAGTCAGCCAAATCCTTTTGCAGGCTTTGCAGTCTATTTTTACTTAAGAAGTCTTGTTCTTTTTGTAATGCCGCTTCCTCAATTTCTAACTGCATTACACGTCTAGTTACTTCATCTAATTCCGTTGGCATGGAATCAATCTCTGTTCGAATCATCGCGCAAGCTTCATCAATTAAATCAATCGCCTTATCAGGTAGAAAACGATCTGTAATATAGCGATCAGATAGTGTAGCAGCTGTGACAATCGCTCGGTCGTGTATATTCACCCCATGATGGATTTCAAACCGTTCTTTTAATCCACGTAAAATTGAGATTGTATCTTCTACATCAGGCTCTTGAACTAATACTTGCTGAAAACGACGTTCTAAGGCAGGATCCTTTTCAATATATTTACGATGCTCATCTAATGTAGTGGCCCCAATACAATGCAACTCTCCTCGAGCTAGCATCGGCTTCAGCATATTTCCAGCATCCATTGCTCCTTCTGTTTTTCCCGCACCAACAATGGTATGAAGTTCATCGATGAACAACAATATTTTACCTTCACTTTTTTTCACTTCATTTAAAACTGCTTTAAGACGCTCTTCAAACTCTCCTCTAAATTTTGCTCCAGCAATCAGTGCGCTCATATCTAAAGCAAAGATGGTTTTATCTTTTAATCCTTCAGGTACATCTTTTCTAACAATTCTTTGAGCCAACCCTTCCACTATAGCAGTTTTACCGACACCAGGTTCCCCAATTAACACCGGATTGTTTTTCGTTTTCCTAGATAAAATACGTATTACATTTCTAATCTCTGTGTCCCTTCCAATGACAGGGTCCACTTTACCTGACTTCACTTCTTCCACTAAATCTCGACCATATTTCTTCAATGCCTCATAAGTAGCCTCTGGATTTTGAGATGTCACCCTTTGATTCCCCCTTATCTCTTTGATTACTTTAATTACATCTTCTTTATTAACTCGATGCTTATTAAATAAATCCTTAATACCAGATTGTTGATTCTCAAAAATCGCTAGTAAAACATGTTCAACAGCAACATAATCGTCTTGGAAGTTTTTCATCTGTTGTTCTGCATCAGTCATAATTTTTTGAAGTTTACTGGTTATATATAATTTTCCTTGTTCAGCCCCGCTACCGGACACTTGAGGCCTTTTCCTTAGTAAAAGATTCAAATCGTTTTTAAATGGCTCTATAGATATTGACAGTTTGTTTAATATAGACATCGTTAGACTATTTTCTAACTCCATTAATGCTAGGAAAAGATGTATTTCATCTACTTCTTGGTGAGAATTTTTGATGGCAATGGATTGTCCATTTAGAAAAGCTGTTTGTAAACTCTCCGTCATGTGGTTAAAATCCATTATTCGAACCTCCTGACCTTTTTTGACCTTTATATTTTTTATTATAATCCAAATTCTTCATATGTAAAGCCATCCCGTATAGGATGGCTCAGATGTGCATATTAAGGTTTTCTCGTATATGTCCAATGACGATTATGGTTTGAGTTTTCAGGAAAACGATCCCCGGCTTTGAGCTTTATTTTCTTCGGGTTCATTACTCCGTCGCCCTCTTCACCTACTTCTATATAATAACCATTATTCGGTGCTTTTTTACCTGCACGGAAATGACGACTTTGTCCCATGATTAACACTCCTTTCATTGGATGTCCTTATTAGGATGACCGTTTCTGTCCTGTTCATGAAAGGAACATTTTACTGTTATTTGTCATGATCTTTTTAGCAGTGGAGTGTTCAAGAATATGCTTTAGTCCTTAAAACCCTTTACACAAAAAAAGATGTGTAGTTAAATGATGTAGTACAAATCATTGTAAAACGGGAGGTCTTTGTGGAAGATTTATTAGTACTTTTAAAATACTTTGTTCTAGGTTTATTTCAAGGTTTTACTGAACCGATTCCTATTTCTTCAAGTGGCCATTTAGAAATTGCTCAATACTTTCTAGGGTTGGAAATTGAAGGATTAAGCTTTGCTCTTCTTGTGAATACAGCTTCATTATTTGCCGTATTAATTGTGTACAGAGAAGATATAATAAGATTAATTAAAAATGGAATCGCCTATGTGACAACGAAAGATGAACATGCTAAAGCTGATTTTCGCTTTATTATATACTTAATTATAGGTACAATTCCTGCTGGTTTTATAGGTGTTTTATTTGGTGATTTTATAGAGGAAAACCTTGCATCCATTAAAACTGTTGGTATTACATTATTAGTAACAGGGCTTGCTCTGTGGCTTATTCGTAACTTAAAAGGTCGAAAGAATGATGCAGACCTTTCCGTTAGAGATGCCATTATTGTTGGTTTGGCACAGGCTGTTGCACTAATCCCTGGAATTAGTCGTTCTGGTGCTACCATTGTTGCTGCCATGGGATTAGGGATGAAACAGGAAACAGCATTACGGTACTCTTTCCTACTATACATACCAGTAAGTGTTGGTGGAATGATTTTAGGCTTTAACGATATCCTTCAAGATCCGAATATTAGCGAGTTAGCTATCCCCTATGCTTTAGCATTCGTTGCATCATTAGTTGCCTCTTACTTCTCACTAAAATGGTTTATGGGAATTATGGCAAGAGGAAATCTAAAGATTTTTGCTATCTATTGCTTTATTGCAGGACCGCTAGTGTATTTTCTTTCATAAAAAAGGAGGAGTGTATCCGTTTTACACTCCCCTCTTTATTTATGATAGGATTTCTACCAATAATGCCTTTTGAGCATGTAGTCGATTTCCTGCCTGCTGAAAAACATAGGAGTGCTTTCCATCTATCACATCAGCTGTTACCTCTTCACCACGATGAGCTGGTAAGCAGTGCATAAACATATAATCTTCCTTTGCTCCTTTTAAAATCTCCTCATTAACTTGAAAGTCCTTAAATACTTCTAGGCGGATTTCATTTTCTTCTTCCTGGCCCATACTAGTCCACACATCTGTATATATGACATCAGCTTGGTGAATAGCTTCATCTATACTATTCGTTACGGTCACCTTTCCTCCACTGCTTAGTGCAAATGTTTGAGCCATCTCGGTAATTTCTTTATTTGGCTCGTAGCCTACCGGAGTAGCTACTGCTATATGCATTCCCATTTTTGCTGCAACAATCAAAAGAGAATGAGCAACATTATTTCCGTCTCCTACATATGCAAGCTTTAAACCCTTTAGTGTTCCTTTTACTTCTTGAATGGTTAATAAATCAGCAAGTGCTTGGCATGGGTGATACATATCCGTTAAACCATTTATGACGGGAATTGTTGCATGTTCAGCCAGCTCTTCTACCGTTTGATGAGAAAACGTTCGAATCATAATAGCATCTACGTATTGTGATAAAACCTTTGCCGTATCTGCAATAGTCTCTCCACGACCCAATTGTAATTCCTGACCACTTAAAAATAATGCATGGCCACCAAGCTGAAGCATTCCTGCCTCAAAAGAAACTCTCGTTCTAGTAGAAGGTTTATCAAAGATCATTCCAAGAATTTTCCCTTTTAAAGGATTAGTCACTTCACCTAATCGTGCAGCATTCTTTAGTTTCTTCGCCTTAGCTAGTATCCCTTTAATAATTTCTGGTGAATAATCTGCTAATGTTAGTAAGTCTTTACCTTTAATACTTCCGTCAATTTGATTCGGTTTTGCTATAATCATCTAGCCTTCACTCCCTCTCCTAATAATTCATGCCAATCTTCTATAGAATGAACATTGAACGAATGACAGTTTAAAGCTGTAATAAATGCTTTTAAACTCTCCTCCTCTGTAAAAGTCATGATTCTGTTTTTCGTAGCAGTCTCTCTTAAAAGTTTATCGTTTTTCAAATGTCCAGGATTATAGTAAGCAAGTGCTTTTTCTTTGTTTAGCTGTGAAGAATCACTTATTTGTTGGATCGTAATATTACTTTGTTGTAATAGTTGTTCAAACTCACTAACTGCGGCTTCTACAAAAATGGTACCTGACTCTATGTTTTTTAATTCTTTATGAAATACTTTCCTTAAAGCATCTTCGGAATTCTTCCCTAAACAAATTCCTTCCCCAGTAGATCTCATCTCTGGACTAAGTTTAGAATCCAAACCTTTTAAAGCATAATTAGAAAATACAGGATATTTTACACAAACAAACGGGATGGACATTAAATTGTTTCTAACGTCATCATTCGACAGAATGTATTTCCCGAGCAATATTTTTGTCGCAATTTGCACAAGTGGAATACCTGTCATTTTACTTACAATCGGAACCGTTCTGCTTGCCCTAGGATTAACCTCCAGAACGTAAACTTTTTCGTCTTTAAAGATGAATTGAATATTCATTAATCCTTTATAATTTAGTTTTTGAACGATTTCAGCTGCATATTGTAGCATTGTTTCTTGTACCTGTTTCGGGATAGTCATTGCGGGTAAAAATGACATACTATCTCCCGAATGAACACCTGTTTGTTCAATATGCTCCATAACCACTGGTGCCAACACCTTTTCACCATCAGCCACTAAGTCTATCTCCGCTTCTCCTCCACGGTAAAATTCATCTACTAGGAAAGGAAATTGAGCAAACCCACTATTTAAGTAATGAGATAGTTCTTCATCGGTATTCATCACTTCCATCCCTCTTCCACCAATAACGAAAGATGGCCTTACTAAAACGGGATAACCAATATTTTTAACTGTTTCAAATAGCTGCTCTTCATTGTAAACAACGTTTCCTTTTAAACGAGGAATCTTAAGAGTATCTAATAATTCATAAAACAATTGTCTGTCTTCTAATAGATCAATCGTTGAAGACTTGGTACCCAAAATTTTTACTCCATAATTTTCTAACTCACTCGCCAAATTAATTGCCGTTTGTCCGCCAAGTTGAATAATAACTTCATCCATTTCTTCTGCTTCTAATACGTTTAAAATATCCTCAACCGTTAGTGGTTCAAAATATAAGCGATCGGCAGTTGCAAAGTCCGTACTAACGGTTTCTGGATTATTATTAATCATGATCGTTTCAATATTTTCTTCTTTAGTGGCATACACACCATGAACAGAACAATAATCAAACTCAATACCTTGACCAATTCGTATCGGCCCACTCCCAATGATGAGGACTTTTCTTTTATTGGAACTAGTTTGTTCATTCTCTCCAAAATAAGTAGAATAGTAGTAATTTGTTTTTGCTTCGAACTCAGCTGCACACGTATCTACCATTTTATAAGCTGGTATAACTCCTATATGTTTTCTTTTACTTCTTAATTCGGCTTCACTTACTTTCCACGTAATAGCCAAATAAGCATCGCTAAAACCTTTTTCTTTATATAACTGCAACTGTTCCTTGGAAACAGACTCGAAACTAACCGATTCAATTTCTTTTTCCAATGAAACAAGCTTCTTTAAATACCTTAAGAAAAATAAATCAATCTTCGTTTCCTCATGTAAAGCTTCCATATGAACACCTTGGCGAAGTAGTTCAAGTAGAATAAAAAATCGCTCGTCACTTTGTTGGTTTAATAACTCCAATAACTCAGTGACAGAGAGTCCATTTAAACGAGGAAGTTTTAAATCATTTATATTGATTTCTAAAGAATGTACGGCTTTTAAAAGGGCTCTCTCAAAGTTTCGATCAATTCCCATTACTTCCCCCGTCGCCTTCATTTGCGTTCCGAGTGTTCGATTAATGGTAGGAAACTTATCGAATGGCCATTTTGGAAACTTAACCACTACATAATCTAAAGTAGGTTCAAAGCTTGCAAACGTGTCCCCTGTTACGGGATTAATTAGCTCGGCAAGTGTATACCCTACAGAAAGTTTGGCAGCCATTCTAGCATTTGGATACCCTGTTGCCTTAGAAGCTAATGCAGATGAACGGCTCACCCTAGGATTCACTTCAATTAAATAATATTTTTTACTATTAGGATCTAGAGCGAATTGAATATTGCAACCTCCTACAATCCCAAGAGCTGAAATAATTTTAATAGAAGCCCTTCTTAACATTTGGTATTCTTCATCCGTTAAAGTTTGGGAAGGTGCAACGACAATAGAATCTCCCGTGTGAATACCAACAGGATCAAAATTCTCCATATTACAAATCGTGATACAAGTGTTAGCCTTATCACGCATTACTTCATACTCAATTTCTTTAAATCCAGCAATACTCTTTTCAACTAAACATTGTCCGATGGCACTTTCTTGTAAACCTCCAGCTACTAAGCTTGAAAGTTCTTCTAAGCTCCCTGCAATTCCTCCCCCCGTTCCGCCTAGCGTGTAGGCAGGGCGAACAATAATGGGAAAGCCGATTTTATTTGCAAATTCAAGTGCTTCTGTTACCGCATGAACAATCTGACTCTCCGGTACGGGTTCATTTAACTCTTTCATGAGCTCTCGAAAAGCTTCCCGGTCTTCCCCTTTTTTTATCGATTCAATTGAACTGCCGAGCATTTTCACTCCATATTTGGAGAGAATACCCGCTGCGTGGAGCTGAAAAGCTAGATTTAACCCTGTTTGCCCACCTAATGTAGCTAACAAGCCATCAGGACGTTCCTTCTGAATGATTTTCTCTAACACATCTACTGTTAATGGTTCAAAGTAGATTCGATCAGCAAAAGTTGAATCGGTCATAATGGTGGCTGGGTTGTTATTAACTAGAATAACTTTGTAACCCTCTTCCTTAAGTGCAATACAACCTTGTGTACCGGCATAATCGAATTCCGCTGCCTGACCAATGACGATTGGGCCGGAACCGATTACTAGAATGGTAGAAACATTTTGATCTTTAGGCATAAGCGACATTGCTCCTATTGTTTTCTTTAACCATATTTAAAAATTCATCGAATACGTAAGCTCCTTCAGCTGGGCCAGGGTTTGCTTCTGGATGGAACTGTACCGTTTGAATGGGTAAGTAGTCATGAACTAAACCTTCAATTGATTGGTCATGAAGATTATAGAAGCGACCCTTTAAATTTGTACCTATTAAACTATCCTTATCTACATAAAAACTATGATTTTGCGATGACATAAACACGATATTGTTCTTTTCATCTTTGACAGGATGATTAGCTCCTCTATGACCAAAGAGTAGTTTTTTCGTATTTCCTCCAAGTGATAAGGCAACTAATTGGTGACCTAAACAAATTCCTAAGGTTGGGTAATGAGTGATTAACTCTTTCACTGTAGGCAAATGGGATTGTAAATTTTTTGGATTACCAGGACCATTCGACAGTAGGATTCCATTTGGATTCATTTTTCTAATCATTTGGAATGAAGTATGGTATGGAATAACGGTTACTTTGCAATTCCTCTCAAGCAAAGAAGATAAAATAGATTCCTTTTTACCATAATCAATAAGAACAATATGAATGGACCCTGCACCAAAAGTTTCAAACTGACTAGTGGATACTTTGGACACTTTATTGTCTTCACATAGTTTCGGAACGTTAATTTCCTTAGGGTAACTCTTCGTTAACAAAGCAGGCATCGATCCTGAATTTCTAATTTTCTTCACAACCGACCTTGTGTCGATATGGCTCAGTAATGGAATATTCCATTTTTGAAGGTATTGTTTAAGAGTATATTGAGCTTGGTAGTGCGACGCCTCTTCGTTTGCTTCATACACAATAACACCAGCAACATGTGGTCTATTACTCTCAAAATCCTCTTCGTTAATTCCGTAATTACCGATTAACGGATAGGTAAAAACAATAATTTGATCTTTATATGATGGGTCTGTTAATACTTCTTGATATCCTGTCATGCCTGTAAAAAAGACGATTTCTCCACTAACATCCTCTAGAATGTGATTGGTTAGCCAATTGCCTTCATAGATGTCTCCACTTTCTAATTGCAAATAGCCTTTCATTATGACACCTCAATTAGTTTGTATACTTATTTCTACAAATAAATATTTATTCATTTTATTATAAAAAAAATTCAAACCTACTTATGCATAAACCATTTCATTTATAGTATTACAAATAATGGTAATCCCTTCTTCAAGCTCCTCTTTATTCATTATTAAAGGTGGTAATAATCTTAAAACGGTGTCCCCAGCCGGAAGTGCAAGCACTCCTCTTTCTCTTAAAACAGTTAATAAAGGCTGGACTGGAGAAGCAAGTTCTATCCCAATCATTAGTCCAAGACCTCTAACTTCTTTAACAATAGATTCACGATTTAGTTGACTTTGTAACAAAGAAAAGACTAATTCACTTTTCTCATTTACCTTTAGGAGAAACTCCTGATTAAAAATTTCCTTCATTGTTTGATTAGCAGCACTAATGGCAATTGGATTTCCACCGAAAGTAGAACCATGGCTACCTGGACCAAAATATTCATTTAAATACTCTTTTCCGATTATGGCACCAATGGGAAGACCACTACCTAATCCTTTTGCTGACGTTACTATATCAGGATTTAAGTTGAAATGTTGGAAGGCAAATGGTTTACCCGTTCTCCCAATTCCAGTCTGTATTTCATCAATAACAAGTAAGGCACCATATTGTTTACATAAAGATTCTACTTGTTTTAAAAACAATTCACTTCCTACATACAAACCGCCTTCACCCTGTATGACTTCAAGCATAACGGCTGCTATATCCTGACCCATTTCCGTTTCAAGGGCTTCAAAATCGTTAAAAGGAACATAGACAAAACCTTCTAACATAGGTCCAAAACCTTGTTTAATTTTATCCTGCCCTGTTGCAGACATCGCTCCAAAGGTTCTTCCATGAAATGACTTTTCAAATGTAATAATTTTGGATCTGCCCGTTGCTTTTCTAGCAAGCTTTATGGCACCCTCATTTGCTTCAGCCCCACTATTGGAGAAAAAGACTGAGTCCATTTCTGCGGCTTCCGCAAGTGATTTTGCTGCTACCTCTTGCCCCTCTTGTTCAAATAAATTGGACACATGCCAGAATTGGTTTAATTGCTTTTCAATGACTGATTTTACAGATGGTGGCTGATGGCCTAAATTACATACACCAATTCCTGATGTGAAATCTATATATCTCTTTCCTGTTTTGTCAGTAATATAGCATCCTTCAGCATGGACAGGTTCAATGTTCATTCGTGCGTATGTTGGAAACAAATGACTCATTTAGTCATGACCTCTTTTCTTTTAATCTTTGTACCCAGCCATTTTCCCTGCTGATAAAACGGACTATTTCCTGAGACAACCATGACACTTGATATTCCCTTTTCAAGAGCGGCCAAAGCAGATTGAACTTTTGGAATCATTCCACCGTAAATTTTTCCATTTGTAATATTATCTTCTACTTCATCAGTAGTGAGTTCCCTGGCTAATTCTCCATCAATCAAGATTCCAACTACATCTGTCACAAAAATACAATGTTCAACTCCAAGTGCATGTGCAACAGCTGCTGCAGCATAATCAGCGTTTACATTTAATTTTTGACCAAGTTTATTTGTGGCGATTGGTGTAATAACCGGTATTAGATTCTTTTGTAATAGGTGATGAATAATCTCGTCATTTACTTCCTTCACTTCCCCTACAAAACCAAGCCTTTTTTGATCAATCAACTCGCCTTGAAGAATTCCATTATCGCTTCCGTGAATGCCAAATGCCTTTAGTTGATGACTTTCCAATAATTGAACAAGCTTACGATTTGTTTGTCCACTGAGCACCATTTCAACTACTTGCAACGTTTCTTCATTTGTTTTTCGAAGCCCGTTCTCGTATTCTGGAGTCACGTTTAATTTTTCTAACATTTTATTTATGTCTGGACCACCACCATGAACAATGACCACTTCATATCCCGACTTTTTTAGCTCATGCAAACTCGAAAAAAAGTCATGGGATAGCTCATCTAGAATGCTTCCTCCGCATTTGATTAATACCTTTTTCACACTCCCACTCCTTATGTTCGATAACTTGCATTTATTTTCACATAATCATAAGAAAGGTCACATCCCCAAGCTTTACCCTTCCCATTACCCATTTGTAAATCTACGAATATATGAATCAAATCGTTTGATAAATAATCTTTTGCTTCCTCTTCATTAAACAATTGCGGTTCGCTATCTTGTAACATGGCAATGGGACCGATTTTTATATTTACTGTGCCACTATTTATTGCTGCCTGTGACTGACCAATGGCTCCAATAATCCTTCCCCAGTTTGCATCTGCTCCATAGATAGCGGTTTTAACTAAGTTAGAACCAACAATTTGTTTAGCTACTTTTCTTGCATCTTCATCACACTTTGCGCCGATTACTTCTACTTCAACTAATTTGGTTGCACCTTCCCCATCTTTAGCTATCTGTTTCGCTAAGCTCTCACTCGTTTTAGTTAGTAATTGAATGAAGGTTTCCCAATCTTTGTGGTTAGGAGAGAGGGAATCATTTTCAGCCAAACCATTTGCCATTACAAGAACCATGTCATTTGTGGAAGTATCTCCATCAACGGTAATTTGATTAAATGTATGGTTTGTTATTTGTTTTAAAGCAAACTGCAAATGCTCAGGAGCTATGTTTGCGTCTGTAGTAATAAAACCAAGCATCGTTGCCATATTGGGATGAATCATCCCAGAGCCTTTTGCTGCTCCTCCCATATAAACGGTCTTACCATCAATCTCAGCTGAATAACAGCAATTCTTTGTCACTGTATCTGTTGTTAATATAGCTGTTTCAAAATCTTTGGAATGCTGTATAGAACAACCTACTTCTATTTCTTCAATTCCTTTTTCGATTTTATTCATTGGCAAGAATTCACCAATCACTCCTGTTGAGGCAATTGCCACTAAATGTGGGTTTATAGAAAGCTTTTCAGCTGCCAAATTCCTCATTTTAAAGGCATCTTTCAGTCCTCTTTCACCAGTACAAGCATTAGCACAGGCACTATTTACAACAACTGCTTGGAGTAGTCCCTCCTGACCAATGCTCTCTTGTGTGACCTTTAAAGGTGCTGCTTGAAAGGTGTTTAAGGTGTAGACTGCTGCACTTGAAGCGGGAACTTCACTTGTAATCATTCCTATATCCTTCTTTGTGTATCTTAATCCGGCGTGCGTTCCCGCTGCTTGAAAACCACGTGGAGTAATAATACTTCCTTCTTTCACTTCTTTAACCTGTAAACACACCGATATAGCTTCCAACACCTATTCCTCCTTATGGGTACAGTGGGCTAAAATTAAGGCCCGTTTGCTGATCTAATCCAAACATAATATTTGCGTTTTGAACGGCCTGACCTGCAGCACCCTTCATTAAATTATCAATCACTGAGACAATGGTTAACCTCCCTGTTCGCTTGTCAACATGCAGGCCAATATCACAATAATTTGTACTGCATACTTCCTTTATGGCAGGGAAAGTACCTTTAGGGCGTATTCGAACAAATGGATGCTTTTCATAGGTGTTTTTATATAAATCTATAAGTTTATCAGTGTCCAAATCTTCTATTAATTGAACATATATCGTTGTCATAATCCCTCTTGTAACAGGTAAGAGGTGGGTGGAAAATGTAATGGGCTTAATCTCTCCATTCCACATTCTTAGTTGCTGCTCAATCTCTGGCGTATGTTGGTGTTCGTTTACTTTATAAATTTTTAGATTTTCATTCACTTCTGTATAAAGGGTCCCGTTAGATGGGGTTTTTCCAGCTCCTGAAGTACCCGATTTTGCATCAACAATAATAGAGGCTGGCTCTACAAATTGTTCTATAATGACTGGTGCTAGACCTAGTAAGGTTGCTGTCGGGTAACAACCAGGGTTAGCTATCCACTTGGCTGATTGAATGCTTTCCTCATTCCATTCACTGAGTCCGTACACAGACTCAGTTAGTATGGAGTTTTTAACAGGATCCTTTTTGTACCACTGAATATACTCACTTGAATCTTTCAGCCTTAAATCACCAGATAAATCAATGATTTTAATATCCTTATCAATCAGTTGTTCTACCAGTCTCTTTGATATTCCTGATGGCGTTGCTAAAAATACTACGTCACTTTCTTCTCCAATCCGGTCAAAATCAATATCCTCCACTTTCTTATCGATAATGTGTAGCATATGAGGATACTCCTCTGAAATGGAACGGTCAACTTTTGTAGAATGGATAGAGTGTATGTCGAATACAGGATGTGAATGTAAAATTCTTAGGAGTTCAACCCCACTATATCCAGTTACCCCTATTATTGATACTTTCATAACCTTATCCTTTCTCACACCTAATGTATATTTATTTACTAAAATTAATTTTTATAAATCGATTCTCTTATTATAAGAAGGTCAGTTTATAAAATCAACCCAATTTTTGAAAATTTTTCTTTTATAACGGAATTACTATTTTTTTAAATTTGTCTTCTTTTTGAAAACAGGACAATATTACTAAAATAAAAACATTGTAAGGTTGACTCTCACTTCACACTATCTTTATAGTTAAACTAGCGAAGAACTTCCTTCCAATAAAAAGGTGGTTAAAATATGCAGTCATACACTCAATTATCTACAGAATTACTAGAATTATTGCGAACAGCTAACCATATTAGAAGAATTGAGAAAGGGACATACCTTTTTCACGAAGGGCAAATTGCAAAGGAACTATATCTAGTCCTTAGTGGTAAAATTCAACTTAGTAAAATGGTTCCCGATGGACGTGAACTTACGATTCGGATGTGTTCTGAAGGAGATTTGATCGGTGAACTCGTCATTTTTTGCGAAGACCAAAACTATATGTTAAATGCTAAAATTAATGAAAGTGGAGAAGTAGCGGTCATTTCTAAGAAAGAACTTGAAGAAAAGCTCGGAGAAAACCATGCTCTTGCACTTGAATTTATGAAATGGTTTAGCGGGCAATATAGACGAACACAGACAAAGTTTAGAGACTTAATTCTACATGGAAAAAAGGGAGCTCTGTACTCGACTTTAATCCGCTTATCTAATAGCTATGGGATGAAATGTCTTGAGGGAATTATGATTGACACTCCCTTAACCAATCAAGAACTAGCCAACTTCTGTGGAACCTCCAGGGAAGTAGTTAACCGCTTGCTAAGTGATTTGAGAAAAAACGAGGTGATCTCTATTGAAAAAGGGATTATCACCATACATGATCTTGAATATTTAAAAATAGAAATTGACTGCGAAAACTGTCCAATTGACATATGCAATGTAGAATGAAAAAACTCAGCTTATAGCTGAGTTTTTTATATCATCATTGCTATTAACAGAATAATAAAAAATAGAACTGCATTCACGATTTCTAGTATTCCGACCTTCTTAACTGAGTACGGTTTACCATAACAATATATGGCTCTTAAAAGACTTGGTATAAATGCTAGCGCAACCCACGAAAAACCACTTACTATCCACATAATAGGAAGTAAACTATGATACCCCCATGAAATTCCCTTGTACAACTTACTCTTCTTCTCACGAATCATTGTCTTTACATAAAAAGTACTTCCCAGAAAAAATAAAACAGTAGATATAAAAACAATGATAGAATACTCATTCAACTCACCCAATGTTAAAAAACTACTAGCTAAACCTGCTATTCCAAATACTATAATGGCGCTAATATCATTTAGTAAGGCTCTTTCATTATTTATACTAGAATAATAAGCATTCAAAATGAAGAAGGGTATCATTACAAATCCAAAGTAAATAATAGTAGGTCGAGTAACTAATGGCACTAATAATAAGAGTAAAGCAGGTACCATATATATAATTGTCCATTTTGTATAAAGAGACGCTTTATTCTTTTTCTTTTTAAATAAAAGTAGTGCTGGATAGGTCGCTAAGTATAACAACAGCCAACCAAAGAAAAACGGTACATGCTGCCAAATAAGTCCACCTGAAAATCCCCCTAACCAAAAAGGGATAAATAGCATAGCCCATGCCCCATGTTGTTTAGGCAAAAATAGTTTCATATAGGTTTCACTCCTTGTTATAACCTACTTCTACTATAAAATAATTAGTTTGAAGAGTATGTGAGGCACATCACATTCAAATAAAAACAAAAAGCTACCATTCTAATTGGCAGCTTTACTGTAACTTCTTTATGAATCTATTCCTTAAGTATAAATGTGGTTTTATTAAATACGATAAATATTTTGTAAAAGATAGAGCTAATAAAAGAGTGAGAATTAAAATAAAATGTAAGCGAGAAAGGAAAGAAATATTACGTATTAAGTCCATATCCGGCTCAAGGTAAGCTAAACTTATGACCCAATGTAATAGCTGCTTTGGATCATCAGAAATATTATAAAAAGCAAACACACCTAACCCTGTTAACAAGCATAAAACGAGTAACGCGCTCAAGGCTCGTTCTACCAATAGGCTCTGCTTCTTATAAACTTGCTCCCCTTCATGTAGTTTGGTCGTATCCATTCGCCATATTACTCCCATCACTAATATAGCCACTACCATATAAGGATAAATAATCCAGAGCATGAACGGTAACATCTCCACTATTCTCACCCCAATCCTCTATAAATCAAACATATTCCCCTTGAATTATAGTAACAAGGAATGATAAAGGAATCAGTGACAAAAGTTACATTTTTGACAAATTTATTAATTTTTTTCAACTATTTTATGAACAAGCACCTATGAGGTTGGTTAGGCTAAACATTTTTCAACTGAAAGTCCTTAATAGACCCCATGAGCCAATCAATCCCATTTGGGTCATCTTTATGGAATGAAGGAATCTTTTCAAATTCAATCCCTACCATAAGTTCCTCATCCCAAAAGTATATCACTTGGACATTCTTTAATTTATTTAGGAGTGTGACATCTTCCTCATTTCGAATAATCACAGCCTTAGGATAATCTTCAAATTTATGACCTTCAATTAAAATAATGTCAGGCTTAAAAAAAGAGATTAGCTGAATTTTTTCTACTAGTCCGAACGTCTCCATTTCCGCTTGAAGGATCAGTCGTCCTTCACCTTCCACCAATGAAACGACGGCACCAGCTTCAATATGCTGAGAGGAGTCTTTAGCTTCTGGAACCTCAGGTTTTCCTCCATGGCCATGGTGCTTGATCGTTACAACCTTAATGCTCTCCTTACTCAACATGTTTATTAGATTTTTTAAGAAGGTAGTTTTTCCGCTATTCTGAAAGCCAACTACCTGAAAAATAACAGGTTTTACCACGGCCATTCGCTTCCTACTGTATCTTCAAGCAATAATACTTCGACTTCATCGCCTGCCGTAAATCCTCTTGTACCACCTGGTAACACGATAAAGGAGTTGGCCCCAGCTAGGCTCATAACAATATTTGATTTATCTACACCACTTGGTGCTGCCACAAGCCTACCCTCTTGAATAGATAATCTACTTCTCACAAACCTTGTAAATGGATTAGCTTTCGGAAAGTCAACTTCAAGTATTGCTTTTTCCTTCCTCAAATGTGGTTTCTTTGAGAACAACATAGTATGAATAATCGGTCTAGCAAATAACTCAAACCCAACATAGCAAGCTGATGGATTTCCTGATAACCCAAATAAAATCTTATTTTCTAGAGTTGCCACTGTTGTAACACTACCAGGACGCATGGCCACTTTATTAAATAAGACTTTTGCATTTAATTTCTCGTAAATAGCGGGTAAATAATCAAAATCACCTACTGAGACCCCACCAGTAGTAATTAGAATATCTACTTGATCTATTGCATTTTTGATAGCCTCATAACAAGTATCGAATTCGTCAGGTAATTTACCAAAATACTTAACAGCCGCTCCAGCTCTTTCAATTTGTGCACAGATCATATGTGAATTGCTATTTCTAATTTTACCAGGTTGAAGTTCATCCTCTACTTCTAATAGTTCAGTCCCCGTTGCATAAAGTCCTATTAATGGCTTTTTAGCAACAGGCACTTTTTCATAGCCAAATGTTGCTAATATCGCTTGAATTCCTGGATTGATTTTTGACCCCTTCTTTACGAGAACATCCCCCTTTTTGGCATCTTCACCTTTAAAAGAGACATTTTCTCCTTTCTTATATGAGCGCTTTATTGACATATACGTATGATCTTCACGTTCAGAAGATGTGGTGAGTTCAAGCATAACAACACAATCACATTCCTTAGGCATTTGAGCACCTGTCATAATTCGAACAGCTTGAAAGGGACCTACTTCCTTTGTTGTAACCATACCTGCCCCAATGTGGTCTATAACTTCAAATTCTACGGGATTAGTTAATGATGCTTCAGAGCTGTCAACCGAACGTATAGCAAATCCGTCATAAGGAGAACGGTCAAAATGAGGAACATCATGTGTTGCAACTAAGTCTTCCGATAAATATCTATTATAACTATCATATATTGACACAAACTCGGTTTCACCATTTCGTTTATAATTCATAATCTTTGAAACTGCCTCACCAACTGGTATAGGCATTCTTCTTTCTACCATTTAATCAACTCCCATAATTATTCGGGCTTCTATTTTTTCAATTATGTATTATTTCCATACATATTATTAACCTACACGAAATCAATAAACAAGACAATTGTTTCAACCCTACACTAAAAATTGTCACAATTTAATCGAGAATAAAACAAAATGTGTGACGCTCATCACCTCATTAACATTAGGATTCCATTATTCTAAGAGTGTAAACAACAGGCTACTATTCGAACTAACTAGTAGAGCCTTTACCTATAGGAGGAGATTTAAATGAATTTTCCATTCACAGTAGAATCAAAAGTTAAGGATATTGTAAATGAAATGCCTAAAGCAGCTGACCTTTTTAAAAAATATCGCATCGATTTTTGTTGTGGAGGAAATATCCCACTAGAACAAGCAGCTAGCGAAAAATCGGTAGACCTAAAGCAATTAATGGAAGAACTTAAACAAGTTTTTATTGATAATGAAGGCATGGAAGAAGATTTATCCGTTTGGACAGAATCAGCATCGGATAAAATTATTGACCATATTAAAGACCATTACCACCGTCCCCTTGAAGAAGAACTAACAAATTTAAGTCCTTATGTTACTAAAGTATCCAGAGTTCATGGTGAACACCGTCCTGAGTTATTAAGAGTATACGAATTATTTTACGAATTAAAGAGAGAACTACTAGAGCATACAGCTAAAGAAGAAGAAATCGTCTTTCCTTTACTTCAGCAATTAGAAGATCCGAACGTAGAAAATAAAGAGCAAATCATTCAACAAATTGAGGAACTTGAAAAAGAACATGACCATGCTGGTGCTATTCTTAAAGAGTTACGTGAAATCACTTCCGATTTTACTCCTCCATTAGACGCATGTGGAACATATCGTTTAGTCTACAAAAGATTAGAACTACTTGAAGGGGAAACTTTCATGCATGTACATTTAGAAAACAACATTTTATTCCCTAGATATATAGAAGCATAGATTGCCTGAGCTACGATGATTCGTAGCTCTTTTTTTACACAAAAACGTATTAGGTTAGAGCAAAGATATACCAAATGTCATCAATTGTTCAAAAATAATATTATAAAGGTGAACATATTGTTAACATACTCTCAATGATATTGACTTCATCCTCCCCATCCTTCATTCTATAAAAATAAATGGCTGTTATCGTAATGATTGTTGTTATTTGTAAAAATCCAAAAGCCGATTTTTACCCTTAAATAGTTAAAGAGTGCTACAAATTTAGATGGTAAGGCTTTTTCTAAAACTAATGACCTTTTAAACCAATGTAGCATGTATAATTTATAGGCAAATTTATATATGTGAGAAGCAACAAGGTTTTAGAAAAGATCCAAATAAATAAATCATTTTGCCTCTGACATTTGAGTCAGAGCATTTATATAAAAACCATATTGATAGTTAGGGGTGACGGTGATGACAGGCAAACTAAAATCTACACATTCTATTGAGATTAAAGAATTACTTCACCTATCGGATCGAAAGTTTAAAACTAAAAAGGGAACATATTTATTCCAAGAGGGTATGGAAGCAGAAGAGCTTTATATCGTCCTTTCTGGTAAAGTTCAAATTAGTAAAATCACTGCAGATGGAAGAGAACTTTCTTTACGCATTTGTGGAGAGAACGACATTTGTGGAGAGTTAACTTTATTTACAGATAATCCAAAGTATCTTTTAAGCGCAAAAGTATTAGAACAAGGAGAAATACTTGCAATTCGAAAAGAGACACTCGAAAAAGAGGTGTTCCATAATAGTGCTTTAGCATTTGAGTTTATGAAATGGATGAGTGACCACTTTCGTAAAACGCAGACGAAATTTCGAGACCTAGTTTTAAACGGGAAAAAAGGAGCTCTTTACTCCACACTCATAAGAATGACAAATAGTTATGGAATTGCCACAAGCGAAGGAATTCTTATTGATTTACCTTTAACCAATCAAGAATTAGCGAATTTCTGTGCCACTTCCCGTGAAAGTACGAATAGAATTTTAAATGAATTAAAATCAGCAGACGTTATTTCTATTAGTAAAGGGAAAATCGTTGTACGTGACTTACAATTTTTGAAAAATGAAATCGGGTGTGAAAATTGCCCGGATATTTATTGTAGTATTGAATAATTATTTAAGGAGAGTTTCCCAGTTGGTGAAACCCTCCTTTTTATCTTTTATACCGTTTTCTTTCTCATTGCCTTTGGTATATAGATGCAATATGGTTCGCTTTCTAAATAATCACCTGTTAATGCATAAGCTCTTGACCTAGAACCCCCACATACAAAACGATACTCACATTGCCCACATTTTCCTTTATATTTATCTGGATTTCTTAAGTCCTTAAAGATTGGTGAATCTCTATAGATTTCGGCAAGAGGTTGCTCTCTCACATTACCCGCTTTAACAGGTAGAAGACCGCTAGGATAAACATCACCAATATGTGAGATGAAGACAAAGCCATTTCCATCATTTACACCTTTTGGCGCTCTTCCCAGTCCATCAATGGATCCTGTTAACCCTTGTTGAGTGAGCGCATCTAAATATTGAATTTCTTCTCCATGATCTTTCATTTCTCTCATTTTTTGTTGGATAAATACCCTGCGATAATGCTGAGCTGCAGTTGTTTTTATATCAAAAGATACCTTTTTACTTAAATCTTGTAGCCATAAAAATACTTTCTCATGCTCAAGTGGTGAAATCATATCCTTCTCTTGTCCCCTACCAGTAGGTACTAGAAAGAACACGCTCCATAGAACACATTCTAACTCTTCTACAAGCTTTGCCATTTCATCTAAATAGTCATTGTTGTACCTCGAAATAACGGTATTTATTTGGATAGGTATTTCTAATTCGTGTAGATATTTTATTCTTTCTATCGTTAAGTCAAACGAACCTGAAGTTCCACGAAAATGATCATGTATTTCTGCATTTGGTCCATCTAAACTAAAGGCCCAACGAGATAAACCTACATTCTTAGCTTTTTCGATTGCTTCCTTCGTAACGTTAGGGGTTGCACTCGGAGTCATTGACACTCTTACACCCTTTTTGACCGCATATTCTGCTATATCAAAAACATCTTTTCTCATTAACGGGTCCCCGCCAGTAAAAACAAGCATTGGGTTGTTCATCTCATATATTTGATCGATTAAATCCTTACCTTCATCAAAAGTTAACTCCCTTGGATCTCTTCTATATTGAGCTTCAGCACGACAATGTAAACATTTTAATTGACAGGCCCGAGTTAATTCCCAAATAACAATAAAAGGATTCTTATTAAAATCTCTATTTATATGCATGACTATGCACCCCTATATTGTGTCTTCATGTTAAGTAGCATTAAACCTAACCTAATTATAAAAGACTTTTTCTCATAAATGTGTGAAGTACCTCACAATCGGTTTAATCCACGACAAAAAAGCCACAGAAAGAAAATAGCTTCTGCGGCTGGAGGTATATTTTTTATTAACGAATTCCTAAAGCAATTTTTGCATATCTAGACATTCTTTCTTTAGACCAAGGTGGATTCCAAACAATATTAACTTCAGTTTCTTTCACTTCCGGAATGTCAGCTAATGCATCTTTTACGTGTTCAACAATCGTTCCTGCTAATGGACATCCCATTGAAGTTAATGTCATCGTAACAGTTGCCTTTCCCTCTTCGTCTAAATCAACATCATAAACTAAACCTAAATTAACGATATCTATACCAAGCTCTGGATCCACTACAAGTTCCAAAGCACCCATCATACTATCTTTTAAATCTTGATCCAATTTTGTCACTCCTTTATTTCTTTTAAAAACTCTGATTAATAAACCATAAGGCTCATCCTTATTTTATGCTAGATGGCTCTCCTAGGGAAGTGATGTACATCATATCGGAGGAAAGTAAATGCTTTTCAAACCATTCTACCGTTTTAAGTACTCCATCTCTACTTACTTTATGATCTGCATGTTCATCCGAAATGAACTGTAGATACTCAGGATTTTTCTTATATAGAGTCTTAATCTCTTTATAAAACTGGTATGTAAAATGATACGGGACAACTGTATCTTGTTTACCATGCCAGAATAATAATGGTCTGTTTGCTAATTTTTCAGGCTGAAGACTTAAATCAAGCTCCCTTAATTGATTTAATAATTGATCTAAATCACTTTGTGCTAATGGAAGTGTAATGTTATTCTTTTTTAATTCTTCTAACTGCCAAAGAGCAAATTTTTCATAATAGGGCATACCCATTAAGCTAACTGCTGACTTTACCCATGGATATTTAGTTAAAGCTCCTAAAGTAACGATCCCTCCCATTGAGGTCCCAGCAAGCCCAATCTTTTGACTGTCTATTTTATTTTCACCTTCAAAGTAGGTTTTAATTAAATCTAAATCATCAATCATTTTTAAAACAATTTCCCAAAAGCGTATATTTAGATCGTGTTTGCTTAAAGTCGGTTTTCGCTCCCCATGATAAAGAGCTTCAGGTAATACCACTCTAAAGCCTTTTTCAGCCAACAAATATGCATAGTGGAGATTGTGTTCCTTTGCACTAGTAAAGCCATGAACAAAAATGACTAACGGTAACTTCTCATCAAAAAGTTCCTTTTGAGCGAGGTGTAATAACGGTATTTCTCCTATACGTTTATTTTCTACAACAATCATTTTTTACCCTCCCTAACTTTAAAACACCACTATATTCAAATGTTTCGTGATAAAAATAAGGCAATATATTTATGTTTTACTGAAAAAATTGTTAACATTGTGTATAAGTAAAAAATTTAAAACGTACATTGTATATACAACTTGTCTTTAAAGAAATGTAAATTGTTTCTATATTTCAAGTGTAACATGTAGACATTTAAATTCTCAAAGCTTTAGACTTAAAAGAAAAGCGGAAGCGCCCGTTTAGAGTGAAGAACATAATGAACAGATACATAAGTTTTTTTACACTAACTATATTAACGAACGAACGAGGAGGACTTTTTTTATGGCAGAAAAACATCTTATCGCCTTAGATTTAGATGGAACATTATTAAAAGATGATAAAACCATTTCATCTACAACTAAAAAAGTAATTGCGAGAGCGCGTGAGGAAGGTCATATCGTTATGATAGCGACTGGAAGACCTTTCCGTTCTAGTGAAATGTATTATAAAGAACTTAATTTAAATACACCGATAGTAAATTTCAATGGAGCCTTTGTACACCATCCATTACAAAATAGCTGGGGAGCCTATCATACGCCTTTAGATATGGGGGTTGCTAAAGATATTGTTGAGGCATGTCAATCCTTTGAGTTCCACAATATTATTGCTGAGGTAATTGATGATGTTTATTTCCATTATCATGATGAAAAGTTAATGGATATTTTTGGTCTAGGTGAACCATCCATAACTACAGGGGATATTAGGAGATTTTTAAAAGATGATCCAACAAGCTTACTTATTCATACAGATGAGGAACATGTAAAATCTATCCGCAATCATTTATCAGATGTACACGCAGAAGTGATTGATCACCGCCGATGGGCTGCACCTTGGCATGTTATTGAAATTGTAAAAACAGGCCTTAATAAGGCGATTGGACTCAAAACAGTATCAGACTACCTTCATATCCCAAAAGAACGAATAATCGCCTTTGGTGACGAGGACAACGATTTAGAAATGTTAGAGTTTGCGGGTCGAGGAATTGCCATGGGGAATGCAATTGAGGAATTAAAGAATATTTCAAATGAGATCACATTAACCAACGAAGAAGATGGAATTGCAAAATATTTAAATGACTTTTTAAATTTAAAAGCCCTTTAAATATTCCTGTCAAAATAATTCAAGTAAATCCATTAACTCCCCATTTTATCCGCTTCACCTAAAGCACATACTAGATAAGGAAGCGGCAATGCTGTTTCAAAAAGCTCGGATGGAGGGATTTAACGATGGGTAAACGTAATAAGTCAAAACGATTTGTCCAACAAGGTGTTGATAGTGTGTCAAAACATGATGAACGCATCCCTTATCATACAACTTATGCAGAAGCTGAAGCACGCAAAATGGAAAACGTCAAAGAATCATCACTTGGAGGAATATAATGGGTAACCGACTATTCCAAGAAGCTAGACGCAGCGTTGAAATGGCAAAGAATTCAACGGGAAGTGGACAACATGATTCTATTGAGCGTGCAAAAAATGCTTTAAATTCTGCGTATGCAAACTCTACACTGGCCGAACAGGCACAGTTGAGAGAAATGCGAAACGAGCTTGATCAATTAGTTTAACACAAATGTATATAAAGCTGGCACTTTTGAAAGTGCCAGCTTTTTGATTATAACCTTTGGAGCAGAGCGGGATAAGTATGGATAGTGTTTCCATCTTTATCTTTTTCATATAAATTTAAAATTAAAGAAGCATTCGTTGGCAGTTTATTCTTTGAGATACTTATTTGTATTTTAAATTGCTCCCAGCTTGGAAATGATTTGGTTGTTTTTACCTCGGTCTCTTCTACATATTGATTATGGCCGTCTTCCACCGTGTAATAAAATACTTTTTGATTAGGTCTAGCCTCTCCTGTAATAGTGTATTGCCCCTCTTCACCTGTTACTTTTATATTCTTAAATACTGGATTTTCTGCAGGAATGGTAAAAGGTGTTTCAGAACTTAGCCGAGTTTGGTCAGAAATTGGTTTTTGATTGATTTTTCTAGCTAGTAATTCTCCTCTAGCTTTATACTCTCCAGCTTGCACTCTCTTACCATTCTTTTGATAGTTCCAACTTTCCGTCCATGTTTTCTTTTCGTTCGGCTTTATGACCAACGTTTGAAGAGCTTGAGTAAACGATTTGTCCTTAGAGTACAAGTACACTTCTTCGCCTTTATCGTTTAACACCTTAATTTCGTATAGTTGTGATGTATTGAACTCAAAAAGTAAATCTTCTGTGCTATTATTCAATACGGTTAACTCAAACTCAATACTCTCTGGTCCAGCTAATGGGGTTAGACTAAACAAATAGTCCCCTGTCTCTTGTTTCTCTTCTGCCCCAAATACAACCTGTGGAATCATTAGCAATAAAGTAAAAATTGGTATTAGTATTCGTTTCATATTTCCCTCCATTTTTTAATCCCTGCGGAAAAACCCAAAAATTCCCGCTGTTTGGACAATATTGGTGAAAGCCTTTGGGTCTACTTCCTTAATAATTTGCTCTAATTCGAACAATTCATAACGAGTAATGACAATAATCATTAATTCTTTGTTTTCATTTGTGAAAGCGCCTTTTGCTGGAACAGTTGTTATTCCTCGAACCAGTTTTGAATAAATAGCTTGTTTTAATTCATCTGCTTTCTTCGTTATAATCATAGCTGTAAGTTTTTCATGCCTTGTATGAATCGCATCAATGACACGAGTAGAAGCATATAAAGCAACAAGTGTATAAAGAGCTTTTTCCCAGCCATACAAATAACCAGCAGATATGATAATGATGCTGTTAAGCGTGAAAAAGTATGTACCAACTGGCTTATCATTCATCCTTGATAAAACCATTGCGATAATATCCATTCCACCTGTAGAAGCACCCCATTTTAAAGTAAGCCCAACACCAACTGCTGCAATTACTCCCCCAAAAACAGCATTCAAAAGAATATCTTGAGAGACACCAATAATAGGTATGACCTCAAGAAAAATAGACATCGAAAGTACACTAAAAAAGCTATAGATAGTAAAAGATTTCCCTACCTTAAACCACCCTAAAATAGTCACAGGTATATTTAAAATGAAAAGAAGAATTCCTGTAGAGATGTATCCACCGAAAATACTTGAAAGCAACTGGGCTGTACCAGTAAACCCACTTGCATAAACGTTTGCAGGTATTAAGAAAAAGTTCATCGCAATTGCATTTAAAACGGCACCAATTAATACGACAATAATCTTCTTTACATGAAGAATAACGATCCCTCCTAAAAGTATCCGGTCGTTTTCAGAATAGGTAGTCAATGATTTCATTATTCACCAAAACCATTGTTATTAATTTGTTACCCTATTTCTAGTATTCTCAGTACAATTAATTGTATTTCCAACAATTATTCTTTAAACTAATTAGTAATAAGTTTTAAAAAGTAGGTGATGGTTTATGTCAGTCAAGATTCTAGCTGACAGCGCTAGTGATTTACCATTAAGTTTTTATCAAGAATATGATATTGAGCTATTTCCTTTAAAGGTTCATCTGAATGATACAGAATACGAGGATTTAAAAACGATTGACCCCAAAACGGTATACAATGCCATTCGCGAGGGTCATGTTCCTAAAACTTCACAAGCCTCTCCGTTAGGTTTTGAAGAAGTCTTCACAAAAATGGCTGAAAACAACGAAGACGGTATATACATAGCATTTTCTTCACAACTTTCAGGTACATATCAAACGGCTGTTATGATCCTTGAACAAGTAAAGGAAAAGTATCCAAATTTCAACTTAACGATTGTTGATAGTAAATGTGCTTCTTTAGGCTATGGACTTGTTGTAAAATCAGCAGCTACTATGGCTAAAGAAAATAAATCAAAGGAAGAAATATTGAGAGATGTTAAATTCCGTACGGAGCATATGGAGCATCTTTTTACGGTCGAAGATTTAGAGTATTTAGCAAAAGGAGGCCGGGTTTCAAAAGCCTCAGCATTCCTTGGAGGACTTCTAAACATTAAACCATTATTAAATGTAGAAGATGGGAAATTAGTACCTATTGAAAAGATTCGTGGAAAGAAAAAATTACTTCGTCGAATAATAGAGCTTATGAAAGAACGTGGTCATTCACTTGATATTCAAACAGTAGGAATAAGCCATGCTGACGATGAAGAAACGGCTTTAGTGATGAAAAAGTTAGTTCAAGAAGAGTTTCAGACTAAAGATGTTTTTATTTCATCTATCGGGGGAGCTGTAGGTTCACATACGGGACCAGGTTCCATTTCCATATTCTTCTTAAATAAACTTCCATCTTAATATGTCATACATACTCCCTTCTGTTTTGTTAGAAAATATGGAAGAGCTTCTTTTAAGGAGCAATACCATTTTGAGAACAGAAAGGGGTATTTTTATGCCACATACTTCTGATAACGATAAAAAAGCAAAAGACAATAACGCTCTACGCCATGAAAAAAACATGATGAGAGAGAAAAATCGTAAAGCGGGTAAAAACCAGTATTCAAAGAAAACGGATCATCTATAATATAACGAGAGCCGTCCCAAAAAGGACGGCTCATCTATTTTACTCTTCATTATTTTCTTTACTATAAGTCCAGCCTTCTTCTTGATAGACTTTTCCTTCCTTCATTAACTTACCTAGAGCCCTCTTAAATGCCCCTTTACTCATTTGGAAGCGTTCTTCAATATCCTCAGGCATGCTCTTATCCCAATAAGGCATAGCTCCATTTCTTGACATTAAGTAATGGTACACTCTTTCTGAGTCGTCCATTAATGATTCTTGCTTTCGAGGGATTAAGGATACATTGATGGTTCCGTCTTCTTTTATATCAATGATACGTCCCTCTACTTTTTGTCCTAAACGAGGTTCTATTTTTCTCTGTGATTCATGGATAAACCCTTTAAAGCCTTCAGCCGTATAAATCCAGCTGCCTACCTTAGCTGTTCGATAAATGTGTCCCTGGATGTTTTTATTGAAGTCTGTACGAGTGGCAGGGATCATTTTTTCTTCGATGATGGGATCAGTAGCTAGTCTGGCGTATATACGGTTATTTCGGTTTACTCTTAAAGTGATATAAACAAGATCACCTTCAACAGGCCATACTGAACGATGAACAGGAAGATCATCTATGCCAAGTAGTATATCTTTGTTAATTCCAATATTAATGAATACACCTAGATCTGACTTTACGGAGCTTACTTTTGCCCAGTCATATCGGCCAACTGTAATGGTTGGTATCGTTGTTGTTGCAGCAATTCTACCTTGAGAGTCGGTATACAGAAATACATCTACCTCATCCCCTTCAGCGAATTCTCGGTCCGTATCATTTTTGTGCAGTAATACATCTTCTTCTACTTCGTCGTTTGATAAAAAGTAACCGAATGCAGCCTCACGTTCAACGGTTAAGTTAATAACCTGTCCTATGTAATCATTTAAAGACATATTAAAAAATTCCTCCTTATGTCCATTATTTTTGATCTCCACTTATTGATGTGGCTTTTAAACTGCGTCCGTTGATTTCCGCTCCAGGCACTTGCTTTCCGCAGGGAGGATTGGGAGCCTCCTCGGCGTGCCGCCTGTGGGGTCTCCCATTTCCTCTAATCCTGCAGGAGTCAAGTGCCTTCCGCTCCAATCAACTCTGTAGTTAAAAGTTAGAACCCAATAAAACAACAAACTAATAGTATTCATTATGGATTATTGTTATATCATTATCTTTCTACATAACCAAGTGAATCATTAAACAATTTACTGTATTTAATCATTTTAAATGATTGATGTACACTCAATATTCCAAGAAGTTGTTTGAACTGCTATATTTTACTATAATGGAGGCATAATGTGAAATTATATTTGTTGTTAACGAGTGTTAACGGAATTGGAGGTTATTATGTCTAAGGAAAGTTCATTTGATATTGTGTCTAAAGTAGAAATGTCTGAGGTTACTAATGCGATTACTGCTACTATGAAGGAGATTTCAACTCGTTATGATTTTAAGGGCAGTAAAAGTAACGTTTCTCTTGATAAAGAAGAGCTTGTTTTAGTGTCTGATGACGAGTATAAGCTAGGACAATTAAAAGATGTATTATTTAGTAAGCTAATTAAAAGAGGAGTTCCTATTAAGAACTTGGATTACGGGAAAATTGAGGGTGCATCAGGTGGAACCGTTCGTCAAAGAGCCAAATTAATGCAAGGAATAGATAAAGAGAATGCAAAAAAAATTAACACTATTATTAAAAATAGTGGTGTAAAAGTAAAGAGCCAAGTCCAAGATGACCAAGTGCGAGTTACCGGTAAGAGCCGTGACGATCTTCAAAAAATCATCGCTCTTGTAAAAGAAGCTGACTTAACAGTAGATGTTCAATTTGTGAATTATCGATAAGAAATACTAAACGACTGATTACCTCTCAGTCGTTTTTATTTTATTTTTTGATTATATTTTCCAAGGTTTTTCTCATACTAAAGTGGTATGTATTTCTAGGAGGGATTTGTCTATGAGTAGCAATCAGTCCAAAAAGACATTTCCACCACAGCATCAGGACAAACAGCCTGGTGTAGAATCGGAAATGACCCCTAAGCCTACATCAGTAGATAATCATTATAAAGGCTCGGGTAAACTGAAAAATAAAGTGGCTATTATTACCGGTGGAGATAGTGGAATAGGTAAATCAGTTTCTATTTACTTTGCTAAAGAAGGGGCCGATGTTGTCATCTCTTATTTAGATGAGCATGAGGATGCAAAGGAAACGAAGAAGCTTATTGAAGCTGAAGGGCAGAAGTGTATTTTAATTCCTGATGATATCGGATTGGAAAAAGTATGCAAAAACATAGTCAACCAAACCATGAAGGAGTTTGGTAAAATCGATATTCTTGTTAATAATGCTGCTGAACAACATCCGCAAAAGAGTCTATTAGATATCACAGCTGAACAGCTTGAGAAAACATTTAGAACCAATATCTTTTCCTTTTTCTATTTAACGAAGGCTGCTCTTCCTCACTTAAAAAAAGGCAGTTCAATTATCAATACCGCTTCCGTAACTGCTTATCAAGGGAATGAACTCCTTTTGGATTACTCCTCTACAAAAGGAGCAGTCGTATCCTTTACCCGTTCGTTAGCAAAGTCTTTAGCTGGTAATGGGATTCGTGTAAATGGGGTTGCACCTGGGCCCATTTGGACTCCACTCATCCCGTCGACTTTTGACTCTGAGAAAGTTTCTGAATTCGGTTCAACCACTCCTATGGGACGCGCAGGACAACCATATGAGCTTGCTCCTACCTATGTATACTTAGCTAGTGAGGATTCCTCTTATGTGAGTGGACAAATTCTCCATGTGAATGGTGGTACAATCGTTAACGGGTAATTAAGAACGAAATACGAAACGGCAATACGGAAGTATTGCCGTTTCATCTTAAACTTGAACTGTTCTCTCTATATTTGGGTGTGAACAAGTATAACGTTTAATCAGCTCGTATGGAATAATAATTCTCTTAGTTGGTTCTTTTGGATTTTTAATCATTTGAATCAAACTTTTTGCTGCCTCATATCCCAAATCAAAAATATTAATATCTACAGATGTTAATGGAGGTCTAGACATTTCTGATAAAAGGACATTGTTAAAACTCACAATAGATATATCTTCTGGGACAACAATACCCATTTCATCTAAAGTATTTAAAACACCCAATGCCATGAGATCATCAGCCACAACTAGAGCAGTAGGAGGTGTACTTAAAGATAGCAATTCACGTACTGCTTCCTGTCCACCTTCTTTTAGAAATTGTTCGTGTACGATATAATCATTATTTAAAGGAATATGGTGATCGCGTAGAGCTTTTTCATAGCCCAGTAACCTCTCTATAGTCACAACAAAATTCAAATTACCACCAACAAATGCGATATGATCATGCCCAAGTCCTATTAGATATTCCGTTACTTCTTTTGTTGCTCTAAAATTATCGTTATCTACGTGGGTAATTTCCTCCACGTTTTTAAACGGTTTTCCTATTACAACAAAAGGTATGTCTTGACTTTGTAGGTAAGTGAGAATTTTATCTTCTACTTTTGAATAAAGTAGAACAACTCCATCCACTCTTCCTCCTTGAACCATTTGGACGACACCATCATATATCTCTTCGTCTGTTTTTCCAGTAGTCATATAAAGACCATATTGTTTTTCATGGGCCCCCTCACTCAAACCTCTTAAAACAGTTGGAAAGAATGGGTTTTGAAAAACAACATCAGTTGCACTAGGCATAACAAGACCAATCGTTTGTGTAGATTGACTTGCAAGGCTTCTGGCGATAAAATTTGGGTGATAGCTTAACTGTTCCATCGCTTCCCTTACTTTTTGCTTTGTTTTTTCACTTATTCGAGGACTATTTGCAATGACACGGGAAACCGTCGACGGTGCTACATTGGCAAGCTTTGCTACATCTTTAATTGTTACAGCCATCTTTTCCTCCCCTTTTTAGCCAGCCATCTTATCTATATTTTTATTATCAATTACACAGTAAATGAAAACGTTTTAATTTGAATGTAAAATTTTCATGCCCTTAAAAGAGCATGAAAATTTATTACTATTAGTATACGAAAAATAGCTATCCTTGCGTTGTAAAATTTTTGTATGTTTTGTTAAAATCTACTTATTTTATTGTTTATCGGTTTTTTTTCGTTTTGATCTTTTCCATAGAAGGAAGATAAACACAACAAATGCTGTATAAACAGCTCCCATCACAATAAAATAAGGGAAATTTAAACCGGACTTCTCCGTTAATACATACACTTCTGACTCTTCACGATCAAGAATTAGCTTATATTCGTCATTATTACTCTTAATTAAATCCCCATTGATTAAGCCACGTAGCTGTTTATCCTGTTCTAAATTAATTACAACATTTTGAGTCTTAGAAGTATTGTTAATAGCAATAATGGTTGTTTCATTTTTATATTGTCTTTTATAAACAGCCATTCCTTGTTCTTCAAATAATACTTCAAAGCTTCCTCTTGTTAATGAAGGTAGCTTCTGACGCACTTCCCCAATTTTGGTAATGTACTCTATTAATTCTTTGTCTGTCATAAAATTCATTTGGCGACGATTATCTGGATCGGTACCACCGTCTAGAGCAATCTCACTACCGTAGTATACAATGGGTATTCCTGGACTCGTATACAGGTAGGTTAGTGCTAATCTCCAGCGTGGACCAGGATGCTGATTATTGGAAATAGCATCTCTTGTAAATCTAGTCGTATCGTGATTATCCATAAATGTCCCCATTAAGTAAGGGTTTTCATAAGTCGTTTGATTTCTTTCCCATACATTAAATAACCAAGAAAGTGATTGGTCTGGTTTTTGGAACGCATTTCTTAAGTGTTCGTTCAATGGATAATCAACGAACCCATCAATCCCTACCTTTTCATATTTAGAAATAAAATTAGGGTCTTCGTGCCAAACTTCCCCTAATAGATAGAAATCATTTTTAACAGACTTCACTTCTTTCGAAAAATCCTCCCAAAAATCAAGAGGGACATGTTTTACTGTGTCTAAACGATAACCATCGATATCAGTTTCCTCAATCCACCATTTAGCTGCATCTAGTAAATATTTTCTAGTTTCCGGATTTTCTTGTGCTAAATCTGGTAAACCAAAGATTGACCCGTTTTCAAGCTCTTCTGGGTCTTCCCAATTAAATATTTCTCTCGGTTCATGGAACCAGTCCTTTTTTTCCGGGTCATTTACCCATGGATGATTAGGTCCAACATGATTGACAACAAAATCTAGAATAATTTTGATATCTCTTTTATGTGCTTCATCTACAAGTTGTTTAAACTTCTCTATTGTTCCAAAATGCTCTTCTGTATTGTAGAAGTCATTGATCCAATAACCATGATACCCTTTATCTTCATTATCAAAGATAGGAGTCATCCAAATGGCAGTGAACCCCATGTCCTTAAGATAATCTAACTTATTAATGATTCCTTCAAAGTCTCCTCCATGATAAGCAAGAGGATCTTCAGCGTCTACCTTGAAATCATTTGAAAAGTCACTGTTGTTAAAGCGGTCTACCATTAAGAAATAAATTGTTTCGTCTTGCCATTTTCGCTCTTCTTTTTCAACTGCTCCTACGGGGAGGGCGTAAAAAAGAAGAAACGGAATTAAGATGAGAGTAAGTAAACTTTTCTTCATCTCCGTTCCTCCTTTATTTGTCATTTTGAAGAAAGGCTACTAGTTTCCACTATATTAAATGTGGTTACTAGTGGCCTATAAATTAAAACTCCACGCCTATAAGATTAGCCTTTTGTTCCCCCTGCAGTCAATCCTGAAACAAAGTATCTTTGGAAAATAAGGAATAATGCAGCGATTGGAATAGCGATTAATACGGCACCTGCCGCGAATTTTGTAAATTCATTACCAAATTGTTTAGCTACCATTTCGTACAATCCTACTAAAAGGGTGAACTTTTCATCTGTTCTTAGTAAGATACGAGCTAAGATAAAGTCACCAAATGGTGCAATGAATGAGAATAAGGCAACTACTGCTAAAATTGGTTTAGCAAGTGGCATAACGATTTGGAAGAAAATACGTAAATGTCCTGCTCCATCAATTTTTGCTGATTCATCTAACTCTTTAGGAATCGTATCTAAGTAACCTTTCATTAAATACGTATTCATAGGAATTTGACCACCAACATATACAAGGATTAACCCTAAGTGTGTGTCAATTAATCCTGTACGATTAGCCAATACGAAGATTGCAATTAAAGCGGCAAAGTTCGGAATCATTTGAAGGATTAGGAATGTAATTAAACCATTTTTACGTCCAACGAAACGATATCTTGAGAAAGAGTACGCCGTTAAACTCACACTGATAACCGTTAAAATCATAGTGATGATACTGATTTTCATTGAATTCCAATACCAAAGTAAATAATTACTTTTTTCTAAATCAAAAAGATATTTATAGTGTTCTGTTGTTGGATTTTTTGGAAACATGGTAGAACCGGATAAACTTTGTCCTGGATTTAACGATGACCCTACAATCCATAATAATGGGTAAATGACGATAACAGCCATAATCCCTATAACTAAGTACGATAGCGTTAGTCTAATGATTTTACTTCTCTTCATATTCATATTACATCATATCCTCTTCTTGGAATGATTTCGTTCTCTTGAATTGCCATAAGGCTACAGTAATAACTATTATTGAAAGAATCATCGTTATTGCTGCTGCTTTACCGTACTGTGCGGATGTCATCGTCAAACGATAAATCCAAGAGATTAAGATGTCTGTTCCCCAAGCGGTTTGTCCTGGAACTGCAGGACCACCATTATTGAATAGGAAAATAACGTTGAAGTTATTAAAGTTAAACGTGTACTGTGTAATCATGATTGGTGCAGTAGCAAATAAAACTAAAGGTAATGTAATTTTAGTGAACTTTTGCCAGATTGTTGCACCGTCAACTGTTGCAGCTTCATATAAATCATCTGGAATGGATTGTAGAACACCCGTAACCATTGCAAAAATGAATGGGAATCCAAGCCATCCCTGTATTAAAATTAAGGCAGCTCGAGTATAGAATGCCTCTGTCATCCATGGAAGAGGGTCGATACCGATTGCGGGTAATATCATTTTATTAATGATACCGAAAGATTCATTGAACATCCCTGAGAAGATTAAAATTGAAACGAAAGATGGTACTGCCCAAGGTAAAATTAATAATGTTCGAATGATTGCTTTACCTTTTAAATCTTTTTGGTTTACAAGAATGGCTAGGAACATACCTAGTGCGACTTGGAAAGTAGTTGCACCGAATGTCCATACGATTGTCCATCCAAGTACTTTAAAGAACGTATTACGCCAAATATCAATACTGAAAATATCGATAAAGTTTTGGATTCCAATCCAGTCTACTAATTTAGCTGGTGGAGAGTGATATAGATCGTAGTTTGTAAATGCTAAAAGAATAACGAAAATAATAGGAAAAATTACAACAAAGATTAGAAGTAAAAAACCCGGTGAAATCATTAAATATGGAAAACCACTATCAATTAAGTTGTGGTATTGTTCTCGAACTGAATTTAAACGTATACCATTGTCACGTTTCTTTCCGTTTTGATAGGCATCGTAGAGATTAAATGCTAAAACTCCTAATCCCAAAACGGTGATAATTAAAGCGATAATTCCATCGATTAACAAGAAGATAGAATGATCTAGTTTAGGTATTTCCCCTAGGGTAAAGAGACCCCAGAATCCCATGTTAAGTATGTCTCCGAATACAATTAGAAATGATGCTGCTAAAATTAAAAATATGGAACCTTTTAAAAACTGTTTGTTATAAAATTGACCTAGTCCCGGGATAATCGATAGAGCTAGGGCTACTTTTCTATGATTGGTTACTTTTTTCTTTTCTGTTTCCATTTAAACCTTTCCCCTTTCTAACTTGAGGGAGAATATTTTTTGTGCAATCGTTTGCCTATTAGTAGAAAATGATAGGCAATTCCCTAAGGAACCGCCTATCAATTTTACATAACGGTATTACTTATGGTTTGTTTCAATTTGTTTCTTGATTGTATCTACAGCTGAATCAAGTGCCTTTTTAGGCTCTGATTTTTGTGAAGCAATTTGTTGTAATGCAGATGCCATTGGACCCCAAACCTCACCCATCTCTGGAATGTTTGGCATAGCTACTGCATATGAAGATTGAACTGCTACTGCTTTTGCTGCTTCGTTATCAGCAATAATTGGATCTTCGATTAAAGATTTAACCGGAGGAATTTCTTGTGTTAATTCAAAACGTTGTTTAGCGCTATCAGCATTAGTAATGTGCTCTACTAATTTAGTTGCCCAGTATTTGTGCTCAGTAAATGCCGTTACGTGCCATCCTTTAACACCCATGAATGTGTTAACTGGTTTACCATTTGGTAATGTTGGAAGTGGTGCTACACCGATATCAATACCAGCATCTTTCATACCTTGGAATGCCCATGGTCCATTCATTACTGCTGCTACTTTACCTTCATTGAATAATCCATCCATTGCAGATCCACCAGATTCACCGATGATTCCTTTAGGGAATAGACCTTCTTTATACCATTTTTGAATGTATGCTGCACCTTCTACAGCACCTTCATTGTTAAGACCTAAATCATCACGGTTTAAAGCACCGTTTTCATTATTGAATACATAACCTTCATAAGCACCCATGATACCATAACCGAAATAGAAGTTATCCCATAGTGCTAAGAATCCATAGTTGTCACCTTTAGTGAAATCTTTTGAGAATTCATATAGCTCATCAAAAGTTGCAGGTGGTTCTGGCATTAATTTTTTGTTATAGATGAATACTGGAGTTTCAGTAGACTTTGGAAGTCCATATAATTTACCGTCATACATTTGAGCATTAACTGAAGCTTCAGTGAAAGTATCAAGAACTGCTTGATCTACTTCAATCTCATCAATTAGACCTTCAACTACTACTTGACCAATTTGGTCATGTGGAAGTGTAACTACGTCTGGAGCATTTCCAGCTGGACCGTCTAAACGAAGTTGGTCACGGATTTTATCAGCCATGTTTAATTCTTTATATTCTACTTTAATACCATATTCTTTTTCGAAAGATTCGATAGCAGGTTTTAAAGCAATCCCTTTATCTTTATCTTCCCAAACTACTAGTTTTTCTGGCTTTGCAGGCTCTTCACCAGTTGCACTATCTGTTGGTTCTGTTTCTTTTGGTTCTTCAGCACGATTTGGACCACATGCTGCTAGAACACCAAATACTAGTACGATCATCATGAACAGCGATAAAGCTTTTTTCATTATTGACCCCTCCAAATTTTTTCTTTGTCATTTTTAGTAGTACAAACGATTGCACAAATTACTAGGATACACTACTTTGAAAACGCTAACAAGATTTTACAGAAATAGAAGTTTCCTTATAAATCATATTACTTAGGCAATCTTCATATTATGCATACTAAGTGAAAACGATTGCACAAACTATAGTCTTAATTATACGTGCATTTTCTATTTTGACAACTATTTTCAAATAAAATTCACATAAAATTATTTTTGTATTTTATGGAATTGTCACTTGAAGCTAGAAATATTATCTGATATTTTTTAAAGGATAACCGAAAATGCAACCGATTGCATAGAGAGGAGTTTTTAAATGATAGAACGTTCATCCGTATATCACCGTCCTACCGATCAATTTGCTTACCCTTATGATGAGGAATCATTACATATTAAATTAAGAACGAAAAGAGATAATGTTGATACAGTTGAACTCTATTACGGAGATCAGTATGAGTGGGTTGACGGGAAATGGATTTCTCATAAAGATTCATTAGAAAAAATCGGAACGGATACTCTCTTTGATTATTGGTTAATTCAGATTAAACCAGAACATCGAAGAATTCGTTATGGATTTCTATTAACTAGTGCTAGTGAAACCATTCTATATACAGAAAAAGGATTTTTTTCAACAGCACCTGAAGATCCTGGCTACTATTTTAGTTTTCCATTTCTACATACAAGTGAGGTATTTAGAGCTCCTAGCTGGGTAAAAGACACTGTTTGGTATCAAATTTTCCCTGAGAGATTTGGTAATGGGGATCCTACAAACGATCCTAAAGGTTCAAAACCTTGGGCAAGTGAGCCGCCTGCTAGGGACAATTTCTTTGGAGGGGATTTTCAAGGAGTTATTGATCATCTCGATTACCTAGTAGACTTAGGGATAACAGGAATCTATTTCACACCTATATTTAAGGCTCATTCCAACCATAAATACGATACAATCGATTATCTAGAGATTGACCCACAATTCGGAGATAAAGAAAAGTTTAAAGAACTAGTCAAAAAATGTCACGAGAACGGTATAAAAGTTATGCTAGATGCTGTATTTAATCACAGTGGTTTCTACTTTGAACCTTTCCAGGATGTCTTAGAAAAAGGGGAACAATCAAAGTACTCTAACTGGTTCCATACACCTGATTTTCCTTTAAAAGGTGGCGAGCGTCCGAATTATGCAACATTTGCATTTGAAAAGTCCATGCCTAAATTTAATACACAGAATAAGGAAGTTAAAGATTACTTACTTGAAGTAGGGCGATATTGGGTACGTGAATTTGACATTGACGGTTGGAGATTAGATGTAGCCAATGAAGTGGATCATCAGTTCTGGAGAGAATTCCGTACAGCTGTTAAGGAAATTAAACCGGACCTATATATTTTAGGTGAAATCTGGCATGATTCGATGCCTTGGTTAAGAGGAGATCAATTCGATGCCGTTATGAATTATCCATTCCTAACGAATGTGTTAAATCTTTTCTCCAAAGAAACCATTACTGCAAAAGAATTTGTAGAAAATATGACATCCGTAATCCAACTATACCCTGAAAACGTAAATGAAGCAGCTTTCAATCTTGTTGGAAGTCATGATACTCCCCGTATTCTAACTGAATGTAAGGATGACCTTAATAAAGTTAAGTTAATTTATACCTTTATGCTTACCTTTATAGGCACACCTTGCATTTATTATGGTGACGAAATTGGGTTACGCGGGGAAATGGATCCTGGATGCCGAGCATGTATGCCTTGGGACAAAAAAGAGTGGAACGAGGATTTACGTAATCATGTAAAAGGACTCCTTCAACTACGTAAATCAGAGAAATTATTAGCAAATGAGGGCTCATTCCAATTCTTAGACACATCGGATGAGCAAGCTTGTATTGCTTTTATGAAAAAAAGCAAAGATAAAACCATCGTTGTGTTAATGAATCCAACTTCCAATGAGTTAGAGTATTCCCTTCCTTTCTCCTTAAAGGGTAAAAAAATGACAGATTTAAAAGAGAAACGTGAATATGCTGCTGAGGCAGATCAATTATCCGTTCATTTAAAAGCATATGATTATTCCATTCTTGCTTTTTAATCGGAAAGAATACCAAAACATTCTCCTTTAAATCCCAGTAATATTTTGTTAAAATAACATTCTATTATTAATGCAGTCTTAAGCCAATGGTTTAAGACTGCTTGTTTTATTTTTTATGTCTATGGAGCTTGTCCTCCTAAGATATAGATCTAACTCCATACATTTAAGATTTTTTACACCCTGGAAAAAGGAGGGGAAACATGAAAAAAAATGATTCTGTAAAAAAGATGACTCTTTTCGCCCTAACATGGCCTATTTTTATTGAGGTACTTCTTCATATGCTGATGGGAAATGCGGATACATTAATGCTCTCACAGTATTCTGATGACTCAGTTGCTGCCGTTGGGGTTGCCAATCAAATCTTATACTTAATCATTGTTATGTTCGGGTTTGTGGCTACAGGTACAGCCATTCTTATTGCTCAAAATATCGGAGCTAAAAATCTTAAAGATGCGGGAGAGATTTCTGCAGTTTCCCTAGGAGCAAACTTAATATTCGGGTTGGTTCTAAGCGCCATTATTTTTGTTTTTAGTAAACCCTTACTTAGGTTAATGGATTTGCCAGAGGAATTAATTGAGGAGGCACACTCCTATCTAGTCATTGTAGGTGGTTTTTCATTCGTTCAAGCCTTAATCATGACCATTGGAGGTATTGTTCGAAGCTATGGCTTCACTCGAGATGTCATGTACATAACAATTGGAATGAACATCTTAAACGTAATCGGAAACTACCTATTCATTTTTGGCCCATTCGGATTCCCTGTTTTAGGAGTTGAGGGTGTTGCCATTTCCACAACAGCTAGCCGGCTAATTGGTTTGATTGTATCCATTGTGGTTTTATACAAACGTGTACCTGGTGGTTTACCGGTGAAAATGCTATTTAGTTTTCCGAAGAAACACCTAAAAAACCTTTTAAAAATAGGAATCCCTTCAGCTGGAGAACATTTATCTTATAACTCTTCTCAAATGGTGATTACTTACTTCATTGCTACTATTGGTACAGAAGCTTTAACTACAAGGGTTTACGCCCAAAATATTATGATGTTTATTTTACTTTTTGGTATTGCCATTAGCCAAGGGACTCAAATTCTAATTGGTTATTTAATCGGTGAAAACAAAATTGAAGAAGCCTACAAAAGATGTCTTAAGAGTCTTCGATATGCTATTGGAATTTCTGCTTTTTGCGCTATTCTACTTTCCTATTTTTCAAAGGAATTAATGGGGATTTTTACTAGTAATGAAGAAATAATCGCTGTAGGTAGTACACTTATATTATTAACGATTATACTTGAACCTGGACGTTCATTTAATCTAGTTATCATTAATTCTCTTAGAGCAACAGGTGATGTAAAGTTCCCAGTTTATATGGGGATTCTATCAATGTGGGGTGTCAGTGTAACCCTATCGTATATTCTAGGAATCTATTTTGCTCTTGGTCTGATTGGGGTTTGGATTGCTTTCATTGCAGATGAATGGTTGAGAGGTTTACTAATGCTATGGCGTTGGCGATCTAGAGTATGGGTCAATTACTCGTTTATACAAAAAAAAGCTAATTAATATTTAAGAGCTTGGTATTTGCCAAGCTCTTATTTTTTTTATAAAAGATTAATAAGTCTACATCATAGCAATGATTTGGTCTTTTACTTCTTTTGTTACATAGTTTCTCTTTTGGAACGTGTTATAACCATTTTTTCTTATTTCATCTAAAATTGCTCTATATAAATAAGCTGCCCCTTTAACTGGTGTTCTAGAATATAAAGGATATTCATCAATTGTTTCAAGTGCCTCACTATAATAGCTGTCTGCTAACCTAGCTAACTCTTCTACTATATTTATAAATCTTTCATTTACATCAAATTGAAGAAACTCCTTATAGGAATAATGGTGTTTCTCAAACAATTCAGATGGAACATAAATTCTTCCTTTTAACAAATCTTCACCAATATCACGAAGGATATTCGTGATTTGCATGCCCAATCCTAGTTTAATGGCTCCGCTTCTTAATATTTCTGTTTTTCCAGGTGCAAGAATGGGGAGGAGCATTAAACCTACTGTACTAGCCACATGATAAGAATAGTGTAGTACTTCTTCAACCGTTTCATATCTGTTTTTTATTAGATCCATCTTTTGCCCAATAATCATATCTTCAAATGGTCTGATGTCCATTTGATATTTAGAAAATACATCTGCTAGGGCTAGCCACATAAAATCATGTTTGATTATTTTTCCTTTCTTGAATAGGTCAAATTCCTTCTCAAACACTAGTATTTCTTTCTCAGGCTCTAGTCCTTCATCCATGATGTCATCCACTCTTCGACAGAATGTATAGATAGCCCAAACCGCTCTCTTTTCCTCCGAAGGTAAAAACGAAAAAGCTTTATAAAAGGTTGCTGAGTTTTTCTTAATGACTTCTTCACAATCATCATATGCCTTTGCTATTTGATCCAACATAACTCACTTCCTCTCTCTCCGTATTGTGTATATCTTCTCTTAGCAAATAGTCGGCTAATAATTTAGCTCCTTGCATAACAATCGGTACTCCTCCACCCGGATGAACGGAAGCTCCAACAGCAAATATATTATCCTCTTTAAAAGGTTTTAGCTGCGGTCTAAAAACACCTGATTGAAATAAGGTTGGCGCTATTCCAAAACTTCCGCCAGAGAATAACCCTTCATATATTGCATCTCCTGGAGTTCGTATTTTTTGCCACTTTATATGTTTTCTGATCTGTTTAAAACCGTTCTCTTCCATATGATTAATGACTCTTTCTGCTAACAATCTGCCTTGTACAGACCAATTTATATGGCTGCCTGAAGGAACAGGAACTAATACATAAAGGACACTTTGATTAGATGGTGCCAGTGTAGTATCTATGACAGTAGGATTGAACGTATAGTATGAAGGATGAGTTGGGATTTGCTTTCTTTCAAATATATCCTTCATAGAATCTACAAAGTTTTCACCGATAAAAAATTGGTGAGGTAACTGGTCTTCGTATATTTTGTCTAACCCAAAATATAGTAATAAGCATCCAGAAGATGGAGTGTAATTTTGTTCCCTTTGTAGGAGTTGTTTTTCCGCGATTGGAAAATCTCCATTAAGGACAAATTGGTCAAAACTTTCCTTCTTTCCATCTACGTTTATATGTTCAGCCTTAAAACCTCTTGTTTCTATGTTTTCCACTCTAGAATTTAAGCGAATGGTAACATTTCTTTTTCTCAATTCTTTCTCTAATACTTGAACTATACTTGCATACCCACCTTTTATATAATAGATTCCATGCTCATGCTCGCTATAGGATACTAGGCTATAAATAGCTGGAGTACTTAAAGGATTCCCCCCAATGTAAAGAGTCTGTAAAGCATAGGAGATCATTAACCTTTCGTCATTAAAGTATTGAGATAGTTGTTTAAATACATTTTTATAAGCTTTTAACTTTACTAGTGTTTGAATGGTTTCTTTATTCCAAAAGTCGCTTTGTCTAATAAAAGATTTTTCTAGTATTTTTTTCTTTCCCAGTTTAAACCGAACATCCATATCTTTCATAAACTGAATAAATCCATCTACATCCCGAGGAAACTTTTCCTGGATCTCTTTTATTTGCTGTTTTGGATCAGCATACTTAATGTAATCAGTTCCATTTGGATAATGAATTCTATATAGCGGATCACACTTTATCAGCTCATAGCTACTAGAGTCTACTCCCGCTTCCGAGAGGATCTCCTTTATCATTTCTGGTAAAAGTACAATGGTTGGTCCTTTATCAACTCGGAATCCATCTTCCTCTACAAAAGACAATCTTCCTCCTAAATGGTCTTCTTTTTCAAAAATCGTTACGTCTACTCCCCTTTTAGAGAGAAGGAGAGCAGTGGTCATTCCGCCGATGCCACCTCCGATAATGGCTACTCTCATAAAGCCTGCTCCATTCCCTGTTGTAGTGACGGTTCAAATGATACTCCATCCTCTTTCATCATCATCTTTGTTGTGATACGAGCAGACTCTAATATCGTTGGAAGCCCGCTTCCCGGGTGAGTGCCTCCTCCTACTAACCAAGTATTCTCTAATTCTTCAAATCGGTTATGAGGACGAAATACCATCATCTGGCTTAACTGATGCCCTAAGTTAAAAGTTGCCCCTTTATATACGAGCATTTCTGTTTCCCAATTCCTTGGGGAAATCACCTTTTCCACTTCTACAACATCCCTTAAGCCTTTAAAGCCTGTTTTTTCCTCAACTGTTTTCAGTACTAACTCTTTAAAAGTCTGCTCATGTGTAGCCCAATCAATCTTGCTCATATTGTTTGGAACAGGTGCTAATATATACAGAGTAGATTTCCCTTCAGGTGCAAGGGTCGGATCAGTAACAGAAGCATTTTGTATATAAATTGATGGATCCTCTGACAGACTCATCGTTTTTGTAATTTCCTCCACATTTTTCTTGTAATCATCTGCAAAACAAATGGTGTGATGGGGAAGTTTATAAGTTTTGTTGATTCCTAGATAGATCATGAAGGTGGAACAAGAATACTTTTTCTTTTCTAGTTTTTCCGATGTGTACTTCTTTAAGACACCTGGTTCAACGAGGTGTGTCATGATATGGGCAAAGTCTCCATTGATAACCACTTCATCAGCTTCCACTTGTTCACCAGTTTCTAAAAGAACTCCTTTTACTTTTCGCCCATCTAGTATTAGTCTTTTTACACCTTTGTTTAAGTGAATTTTTCCTCCATATTCCTTTGTCACCCTTGCCATTGCCTCTGATAGTTGATTAAGCCCTCCAATCGGGTGATAAATTCCGTATTCATGTTCCATAAAGGAAAGAATAGAAAAGGCACCCGGACATTCCCATGGTGACATTCCTAAATATTTTGACTGGAAAGTAAAGGCTAGCTTTAAATGTTCATCTTTAAAATACTGACTTAAAACATCATAGAGGCTCTTTCCTAACGAAAGTTGCGGGATTGCCTTTAACACTCTCGGGCTTAAGTATTGAATTAGTGAATCCATCTTGTTTTGTAAAATAGGAGTTAAAGTATCCATCTTCCGTTGTGTTTCCTTCATAAATCGTAAATAACCTTCACCATTTCCTGGGAAGTGCTTTTCAATTTCATCAAACATTTTGTTTTTATCTCTATACATTTGAACCTTTTTATCAGTAAAAATTAATTCGTACATTTTCTTTAATTCTTTTAACTCTAAATAATCGTGAAGATTACGGCCAGCTACTTCAAATAACTCTTCTGCAATGTGAGGCATACTTAAAAAGGTTGGACCAATGTCAAAAGTATATCCTTTTAGTTTTATTGCTCCGTTTCTTCCACCTACGTGTGGCTGTTTTTCATATACTTCAACATCGTAGCCTTTGCTTGCTAGAAGCATGGAGGCTGCTAGTCCCCCGGGTCCTGCACCGATTACAACTATTTTCTTTTTCACCACTCAGCCCCCTATACTTCTTCGTTATACATATATTATACAAAGATTATACAAAAGAGTGCTGACTGTGACAATTTTAAACTCTCTAGTCCACAAAAAAAGAAAAGAGCCCATACAATCTCTGTACAGACTCTAATCACTTAATATTAAACTGTTAATCTACGACATTAATATTATAATCATGGAACCATACATGAATTTGAGCTAGGTGGGCTAATAATTGTGGACCTGTCATTAGTTGACCAAACCATGGTTCTTTAAAAGCTTCTCCTCTTGTTTCAAGGATGTGGTTTAGTTTATTCTTATCAAAGAATTCATATAAAACGGATGAGCGGTTTTCCAGGAATTCACCGAGTAGCTGTTGAACTGCTTTTGTATACTTTGGATTATGAGTTTTCGGGTACGGGCTCTTTTTTCTATAAAGAACTTCATCAGGAAGGATCCCTTCAAGAGCTTTTCTGAGTAACCCCTTTTCTCTGTTTCCGTGCATTTTCATTTCCCAAGGTATATTCCAAACGTATTCAACTAATCTATGATCTGCAAAAGGTACACGAACCTCTAGACTTGCTCCCATACTCATCCTATCTTTACGGTCGAGTAATGTAGTCATAAACCATATTTGATTCAGATAAAATAATTCCCTTCTACCTGCTTCCTCAGGACTTTCACCATCTAATTTAGGAACCTCTGCTAGCGTCTCATTGTATTTGGCCATCATATAATCTTCAAGGTTTAGTTTATTGCGCCAGTTTTCCTTTAGTAAGCTTTGTCGCTCTTGAATCGATCTCATCCACGGAAACCCACCTCTTTGTAAATCTTCTTTACGATGGAACCATGGATATCCTCCGAAAATCTCATCCGCGCATTCCCCTGACAGACTAACGACATATTCTTTTTTAATCTCACGGCAAAACCATAAAAGAGATGAGTCAATATCAGCCATTCCAGGTAAATCCCGCACATGGACTGCTTCAATTAAATGCTCTGCCAACTGGTCTTGAGTGATAATCGAGCTATGGTGTATCGTACCGAACTCATTTGTCATCTTTTGAATAAAGGCAGCATCGGAGTTTGGCTGAAATTCATTCGCTTTAAAAAACTGATCATTATCTTCATAATCAATGGAGAACGTATGAAGTGGACCTTTTCCTTCTTTTTCATACTCTTTTGCAGCAATTGCCGTTATGGCACTTGAATCCACACCACCAGAAAGGAACGTACATAAAGGAACATCCGAAACGAGTTGTCTTTTTACTGCATCTGTAAACAAATAACGGACTTTTTCTACTGTTTCATCAAGAGAGTCTTTATGAACTTCACTTTTCACATTCCAGTAACGCCAAAGTTTCAAGCCATTTGTAGATAGCTTTAAGGCATGACCTGGTCTTAATTCTTTAATTCCTTTAAAAACCCCTGAACCAGGTGACCTTGATGGTCCAAGCCCAAATACTTCAGATAGCCCTTCACGATCAAGTTCTGCCTTTATTTCTGGATGAGCTAAGATTGCTTTTAATTCCGATCCAAATATTAACCCCTTGTTAGTCTCAGAGTAAAATAAAGGTTTGACACCTAGTCTGTCTCTTCCTATGAACAACTGATTCTTTTTCTCATCCCATACAGCAAAGGCAAATATCCCATTTAGATAATCAACGCATTTTTCTTCCCATTCTATATAGGCTGATAATAGAACTTCAGTATCAGAATGTCCCTTAAACGAATATCCTTTTATTAGTAACTCTTTTCTAATATCTTCTGTATTATAGAGCTCTCCGTTATAGCAGATGGTATAACGGTTATCGTGCTTTTCTTTAATCATTGGTTGTTTTCCGCCTTCTGGGTCAACAACAACTAATCTTTTATGACCGAATCCAACGTGTGTGTTGGTCCATACATTCGTATCATCTGGACCACGTTTCGTTAAAGTCTCTGCCATTTTTTCAATTGTTCCGTGTTCTTTTCGTATGTCTCTCTGAAAATCAATCCAGCCTGTAATTCCACACATTGTCATCATCCTTTCCGAGCGGAACATCCCTGAATCTGGGCACCATGAACATGTATATATCCTATGCCGGGCCCTAAAAAAAGTTAATTGTCCTTTTCAATAAGAGTTTAAAATAATTCCAAGTTGTCAACAAAGAAATGTGAGGTAACCTTTTTCATTCTTATTAGTTAGCACTATAACTTTTTGCTCCCCTTTAATCGGGTGGTATGTCACTAATCAGCTTTACGGAGGTAAACAATGAATAGACAGCAACGAACAAAACTGTTTGAATTTCAAACCCGGGCGTTTACAGAAGGAACAGTTGAATGCATAAATGACCAATGGGTTTTCTTCGACGATGAAACGGAAGAAGCATCGTTAATAGATGAGTACCTCCATCAGGAAGTTGAAGTTTTTCGATTTAATCGCTGGAAAAAAGGTATATTATTTGATGGAGGAAAAATTACTTTTGGTGACGAAATGGTTTTCTTGAAAAATCACGACCATGTTCGAATTCGTAAACATTTAATTTACTCACTAGAAAGATTATTAGAGGAAATCTCAGATGATTCCTTTTATCAATTTATTACCCATCTAAATTCATTGAAATTTTCAATTTATGACTGTATTTATTGCTATAATCATCTAACCTTTTTAAATGATGGTGACCGGAAAAATGGAGTGAATTTCTTAATATTTGATAACCAAGACGAAATTTGCAGCGTTCAACATCATTTCTGTTATTATGAAAAACGAAATGACCGCTTTGAATTTACGTTAAACTCAGGTAAACGAATGGTGATTGAGAAAATCACTTCATAGGAAAAGGTGGCTTAAATTATGTAGCCACCTTTTCTATTTAACCTATATTCTTCTTAAATAAACACTAAACACGTTATACATGCCTATTCTCCATTAAGCGAATACCAATACCCATCATAACAACACCCATTAAGATTAAGATGGAAATTGGATAAAGCAATTCTTGAAAGGATAAACCAGAAATGGTTGCACCTTTCAACATTTCCATTCCATACGTAATAGGTACAAATTTTGAAATTGTTATTAAAATGTCTGATGTGACCACTTCTATTGGCCAGTACGCACCTCCGAGCATGGCAAAGCTTACTCCAATCAACGGGATTAATGCATTGAATTGCCCCATCGTTTTAACTAAACTTGTTAACAATATAGATAAGGCAACGATAGCAAAGAGGTAAGGAATAATTAATATAAGTGTTTTATAAAAAGAACCATAAAAATCTACTCCAGCCCCAAACTTAAACACTACAAAGATGAGTACAATCTGAATATATCCACTTATAAAGCTATATAAGAGATTTCCTATATACATAGATATCTTAGAGGTTGGTGATAAAATGTACCGATCCCATACTCCTGATTGTTTTTCCTTTAGAATCTCAACCACATTATAAGCTACCGTGTAAACAGCAAAGAACAATGTGAAACCGAATAGTGACTGAAGCCCAGGATTATACACCCAATCACTCTCATTTTTATAGGAACTGGTTGATAATTCAAAGATAGGATTCTTGTTAATATTCTTTAATATTCTTTCTGCTTCTTTTGAATGGTTAGCAGCATCTAGGATCTGTTGATTTTGAAACGCCTGTTCATAATATTGACCAACGTATTGATTAATTAAGTAGAAGTTTTGAGTATAGTTCACATGAAAGATGGTAAATTTATTCTTCTCTAGTTGTAATCCCGCATCTATCTTTCCTTCAGCAACTGCATTTTTTACTGTTTTCTCATCTTTAATGACAAAGCTGAATGATTCACTTTTATTTAAGTCTTTTAGAATCTCATTTATCTCTTTCTCAGGTAAAGTGCTATAAGCAGGTATTTCTATTTTTGATTGTGATGACGTGCCTGTTAAAAAGGCAAAAACGATACAAATAATTGTAGTTGCGATAAAAGGGCCTGGTTTTCTTAGGAGCAATTTAAACTTTCCCCATAATATGCCTCTCACACAGACTCACCTCTTTTCGGTTGAATAAATACAGCACAAATAACTAGTATTACTGTAATAGCAAGTATCGTAATCATTTGCGTTAAGATATCCTCTAATGAATAACCTTGCATGGCTTTGAAGTAAGCTGAAGTTCCAGCTCCCCCAGGTGAAAACTTGGATATATTCTCAAAACTTGCACCTAGTTGTGATACTGGGATATAACTTCCTCCTAAAAAAGCCAATACAGGAACTAAAAAGTTCGAAAATAATTGTGATGCATGATCAGAATTTACTCTATAACATATAGAACTTAAGAATACTGCAAAGCCGCTAATCATAATACACATTAAAATAGTGATTACAAAGTAGTTGAGTAAGTTTGGCCAAGTAACGTCATAGAAGATAGCCGACAAACCGTACAAGATGTTCATTTGTATAAAAGCTAATATAAACGTAGAAATAAAAATACCAGAAAAAAATATATGAGCAGGTACATTGGCTAGTAACAGTCTTCCAAATATCCCGGATTCTTTTTGTTCATAAGAGAATGTTGCAACTTTTGATGCCACATAGAAAATAAACATGACGCTCATTCCAATCGCATAATACGAAACATTATTGATTGTATTTTTCTTTGATACACTTTCTATCTTTCTAATATCTTCTATTTCTTGACTAATCTTTTTCTGCAATTCCTCCCCATTAATCCCAATAGAATGAACAGCGGACCAAAGAGTAAGCTCTTCTTGGAAACTAGCTAATATATCCTTTAAGACACTTGCCTCCAAGGGGCTTGATTCGTTCAATTTTAATAATAGCTGAGGGGCATTATTACTGCCCAAAAAGGCATGTTGATAAAACTGGGCTGAAAAGTTTTCTGGTATCTCCAAAGTACCACTGTACTTTTGTTCTTCTTTAGAACTCATTTCATTTTCATATATTTCTACTTTAATCGAGTCTTTTAATTCCTCACTATTTAACACATCATTAAGTAAAATTTGAATGGGATTAAATTGATTCATTCCCTCGATAGCTGCACTTTTTCTCTCCTCAGCTAAGCCCATTTTATCCAATTTCTCGATAACAGCGGAGATTCCCTCTTCAGCATCGTCTTTTTGAACGATGGCTAACTTTATATTGATTTCAGGTGTTTTTCCATCGTTAATAGAACTCAATGCAGTCCCCAAAATAGAAATTAAGATAAATGGCATTAAAAGTAGAAGAATTAATTCTCTTGGCCTTCTCCAAAACAAAAGTAAGTCTTTTTTTATAATTTGACGTAACATACCTAAAACCTCCCCCCTTAATTACGTAATTGCCGACCAGTTAAATGGAGGAATACATCCTCTAACGAAGGGGTCTCAATATTAACAGATATAATATTGGTGTTTGACTCTTCCGCAACCTTAAATAAGTCTTTTAATATATTAATTTTCTTCGGAACAATGATGGATACAATAGGTTCCTTAATAGATATATTTCTAATATTTGGAAGAATTTTTAAAGACTCTACAAATTCCCCTTTTAACATTTCCACTTTTATAGCAATGGTTTGCTCTGCTGAGAGAATACTTTTAATTTCTTCTTTCTCACCAGATGCAATTACTTTCCCATGATCCATAATATAAATACGATCACATAAGAACTCTACTTCTTCCATGTAGTGACTGGTATAGAGCACTGTCATGTTTTTCTCTGTATTTAATCTTTTTACCGTTTCAAGAATATAGTTTCTAGATTGAGGATCAATACCAACGGTTGGTTCGTCCATAATAATGAGTTCAGGTTCATGAAGCAGCGCCACTCCTATATTTAGCCTTCTTTGCATTCCACCCGAATAGGTCTTGACTAGTTCCTTCTGTCTATCCTTCAGACCAATAATTTCTAATACTTCATCTATTCTATTTTTTAGCTCTTTGCTCGGAATTTTATAGATCTTCCCAAATAGTTCTAAGTTTTCTCTTGCGGATAATTCCATATAAAGTGCAATTTCTTGCGGTACAACACCAAGGATTTTCCTCATTTTTTCTGGTGTTTTTATGATGCTTTCATTTCGCAGCCTAATATCTCCACTAGATGGTTTTACTAGGGACGAAATCATCGAGATGGTTGTTGATTTACCAGCTCCATTTGGACCTAATAAGCCAACAGTTTCTCCTTTTTCTAAATATAAATTAACGCCGTTAACAGCTTTATTATTTTTAAAATGTTTAGTCAGTTCAACAACTTCTAACATTGCAATCCCTCCTTGTTATTCTAACTATATTTCAGTTTGCAGTTATTCCCCACTACCTCAAGTCATTATAGTTAGATAAAACTATGACTTGAGTCATTTTTTAATTTAGCTAGCCTGTCCGTTGATTTCCGCTCCGGGCACTTGCTTTCCGTAGGGATGGATGGAAGCCTCCTCGGCGTGCCGCCTGTGGGGTCTCCCTTTCCATCTATTCCTACAGGAGTCAAGTACCCTCCGCTCCAATCAACTCAGAGGAAGGTACAAAAGCGCAAGCGCCTCGGTCAGCCCCGACAAGCAAATGTTCTTCAACCCTAAAAGTCTGCTTTTCGACTTTTAGGGTTGAAGGTTATTTGACCTCGAGGGGCTAGGCGCTGGAGCTGGACGTGGACAATCAATGTTAAAGAGTTATCCACAATGCGAAGTAATATAATTTCCTAAACGTCAATAAAATTTATCATAAATAACAAAGGGATATGCCATCTGACATATCCTAGTAGGTTCACAATATATCATTTTTAACAGCGAATATGGCGAGTTGTGTTCGGTCTCGTAGGTCTAATTTATGCAGAATTTGTGTGATGTGGTTTTTAACTGTACCGATTGAAAGATATAGACTTTCAGATATTTCTTTATTTGTTTTTCCGTGTCCAACAAGCTTGGTGATTTCTAGTTCTCTTGTTGTTAAATCAAGGTTTATTTCTCTTGTAACAGGTTTTTCAAGAAGTCTCGGCATGACTTTGGCTGCAACTTGTTCATGGATAGCAATTCCTCCTTCTAAACAACTGCGAACTGATTGAATTAACTTGGGACCGTCAGAGGTTTTTAATAAAAATCCATTGACACCTTCCTTTAACGATTGAAGAGCATATTCTTCATCATTAAAGGTTGTCAAAATAATAATCTTAATATGAGGATAGCGGCTTTTTATTTTATGTGTTGCCTCAATCCCGTTCATTACCGGCATACGTATATCCATTAACACTACATCTACAGCATGGTCCATTAAAAATTCAAAAGCTTCTAATCCATTCTCAGCTTCACCTACAACCTTAAATTCATGATCTTGTTCTAAAATCATTTTCAAACCCTGTCTAACAATACTCTGATCCTCAACTAAAAGGATGCGAATCATAATTCTCACCTCTCTATAGGTATGGTTCCTTCAACAATAAAGGCTTCATCTTTTTGATAAACATGAAGTACCCCACCTATTTCCTCTACTCGTTCTCTCATATTTTTCAGCCCAAATCCCTCATTAATAGGAGTTGAATAATGATAATGATTCATAACTCTAAATAATAAATCACCTATTGGAGAGATTCCTAAAGTAACCTCTACTTCTCGAGAATGGCCGTATTTCATTGCATTGGTTAAGGATTCTTGGATTACCCTATATAAAACAATATTATTTTTATTTGATAAAGAGATTCCTAGGACCCCATGTTTCGTTGTAAAATTCACCCTCAAATGACTCTCCGACTCTAGTTTTCTAAGCAAATGGATAACCGATGAAAGCCCTTCTATATCCTCATGATGCAAAGCTCTTACAGCCCTTCTAGTTTCTTCCAGACAATCTCCAACTGTCACTTTCATCCCTTGCAGCATCTCGCTTTTCTCTTTCATGAGAAGCATTTCAATTTGCATACTTAACGCTGTTAATTTATGTCCAACCGAATCATGGATTTCCCTAGTCATTCGAGTACGCTCTTCTTGTCTAGCTACTTGTTCGTTTTTTATGGACTGTCGTTTAATCTTACGAAATTGCTCTAATAATTGTTCATACAACGTAGATTTATTTAAAGATTCATAGTAATAAGAATTTAATTTATATAAGACCAATGAGAATAGTATATTTAAATAGATTACTATGAAATGAGTTTCCATTTGAAAATACCCAAATAAGAAAAATAAATGAATGACTACTAAATTCACTAGGAATGGGAAAGGTTTCATATAAAAAGCCAAATCAAATACATATAAAAGCATGAACAAAAAGAAATAAGAATGCAATTGTGGTTCAATAATCAAACAGTAAAAAAACGAGCCTACTAGCAATAGGTTAATAAATATGAACTTTTTTGTAATAACGGGTATTAAGAAATATACCGCTAAAGAAAAAGCACATAATAAAAATAGAAAGACATCATGTTTACTCGTTGGTGAGTAAATCATGATCCCCCACAGGCTTGCTATAATCATAAAACGAATATAAAAAGGAATCATTTTTCTCACCTATACCTAAATTTTTAAAGCATACCCCTAAACAACTAATCAATCGTGTAGTGGATAACAAAATAGCCTGCCATATTGACAGACTATCTTTGTTCATCCTTATCCTTACTTGCAATGTTTATCTTATCCTTCAATGCTTTTAGGACATCTTTCTTAGTTAAAATAGTTTGTCCCTGTTGCTTTGCGATGATCTGGATGGTTATTATAAACGCAATCATCACAGTGATTAAGATAATAATCACCCAAACACTAGACATGATATTCCCTCCGCTCAGCAGTAACCCGTAAAATCGTCTCTTAGCTTGTTTGTGGGGTTGCTAATAAGCCCTTTTCAAAATCGTCGGACGACAACGGTTTATGAATATAATACCCTTGTGCATAGTGACATTTTAATTCTTTTAATAACTCAATTTGTTCTTTTGTTTCTACACCTTCAGCCACTACTTTAACAGCCAAGCCGTGTCCCATTGTAATGATGGCTTTAACAATGGCTATATCAGATGTATTAAGTCGCAGATTATTAATAAAGGAACGATCTATTTTTAATGTGTTGATAGGTAGGTTCTTTAAATAACTTAATGATGAGTATCCTGTTCCAAAGTCATCTATAGAAACTTTTACTCCAAGTTCTTGCAATGCCTTCATGACCGAAATACTGTAGTCAATGTTTCTAAGCATAATACTTTCGGTTAACTCAAGTGTTAAGTACTCAGGCTCTAACCCTGAGTCATCCAGCGCTTTTACTACTTCGCGTAAAAACCCCGGCTGACTAAATTGATTAGCAGAGACATTTACAGAAATGGATAAATCATGCATCCCCATTAACTGCCATTTCTTATTCTGCATGCAAGCTGTTCGTAAAACCCAGCTTCCGATTTCTTCAATCAGTCCCGTTTCTTCCGCAAGAGGGATAAATTCCATTGGAGATACTAACCCAAGCTTCGGATGATTCCAACGAATCAGTGCTTCACTTCCGTACGTTTTACCAGTAGCAAGATCGACTAATGGCTGATAACATAAGTAAAACTCATTTTTTTGCAGTGCTTTTCTCAAGTAACTTTCTAACTCTAGGCGCGCCATTGCCTGTTCGTTCATTTCGTTGGAGAAGAAAGTAATCCTGTTCCCCCCAGGATTTTTTGAACGATTCATTGCAATGTCAGCATTTTTCATAAGAGTGTTTTCGTCTAAGCCATCATTCGGGAAAAGACTTACCCCAATACTGGCTGTAACGACAAACTCTTGATTTTTGTAATAGACAGGCTTGGCCACTTCAAAAAGAATAGAATTAGCAACTTTCATTACTTCTTCCATGTTGACATTCTTCGATAATACTAAAGTAAACTTATCACCACTGAATCTTCCAAAAAATGAACCGCTTGGCAAGACTTTTTGAATTCTCTCACTTACTTCCTTGAGAATGACATCACCCGCGTAATGCCCTAAACTATCATTGATGATTTTAAATCGATCCATATCAATAATCATTACAGCGAGCATACGTTTTTTCTTTTTCGCTCTTTGAAGAAATTCCTCTAGCTTTTCTGTAAATTTCATTCGATTCGGCAAGCCTGTTTCTTGATCAAAGTATGCCAACTGGATAATTTTTTCTTCTATTTTCTTTTGCTCCGTAATGTTCCTACCAATTCCATAGATTCCAACTGTTTCTCCCTGTATCGTAATAGGAATATTTCTTATCTGGAATAAATACACTTCTCCGCTCTTGGTTGGAATTTCAATATTATAATATTGCTCTTTTCCCTTTAAAGCACGATAAAAATGCATCCGTACCCTAGCTATATCTTCATTTTTAATATACTTAAGCGCGGAATTTCCTATAATCTCTTTTTCATTAAAACCAAAAGTTTCAACAAAGGCTGGGTTAACAGAAGTAAAGTTCCCTTTTAAATCTGTTGAGTAAACGAAATCAGCATTATTATCAAATAAAGATCGATAATATTGTTCAGAAATCGTTAAATGATCGTTTAGCATTTTTATATCATGCTGTGATGCCTTCATTAAATGTGTCAAGGAAACGATCGTATTCATGTTTTCAGGTATATCATATTGGAATGAAAAAGTATTTTGTTTATCCTTAGTATCACTTTCGTTAAGTGCTAAATAAGTTAAAGAATGCCCCACTAATTGTGGTCGGTTTTCCTCTTTGTTACTAATTTCCCCATATGAGAAAACCCCAGATGTAGTGGCAATTTGGTTAAGCATCTCTAATTCTTTTTCCGTAAAGTCCCGTAAAAACTTCTTACGTGCCATACAGTTATAAACAAAGATAGATTCTACATTTGTTTTTGATAACTGTTTTAATTCATGGAGAGTATGTTCAACAATTTCTTTTAAATCTGCGTAGGCAAAAGTAATGGTTTCTCCCTCATTAACTACACGATTGACCTCGATTGCCCCATTAGCCAAAACTCTTGTTATAAAAACGGAAACCTTCTCCCCATTTTTCTCTAGAATAAATGGAAATTCAACCCCCGATTGAGGGAGTCCGTTTACAAAATCATCACCTAGGTAATGTCTTAAAATTTGAATCGGTTTTTTTTGATCTATTTGATAAATGGTGGACCCACTAGCTTTCGTTACAGAAAAAGATTTCCCTATTTCTTGCCATTTGTAGTTTGTAAAAGTCTTTGTTTTTAATTGTTCACTATTTAAAGCTACTGCTACAACACCTTGGTTTGTAAGCTCATGGTTTGTGAATACTAGTCCCTCTTTAAAAGCACCATTATCTCCAGCTACTCCACCAGCAATAACCACATCTTGTTTCTCATTATGTATGGCCTCTAGTAGCAAAGGGACATCAACTGAGAAGTCTGTAATAAATAGAATGATGGCTTTAGTATCAAAAGAAGATATTTTCCTAACTAAGTTGGTTCCTAAATCATAGCTATTACTATATTCATCTAAGTTAAGCATAATAGATTTTAGTTCTGTCTTTTCAAAAATAGTAAATGAAAGAACGATTTCATCTTCTACTATATTGCCATTCAGAATTTCGCCTGATGTCGTGCAGCCAATCATTGTTACCTGGGGTAGGAGTCCATTCACTTCAAGTTGGACTTTTTTCAGGTTATCTCTATCCCCATTCCCAGAAAACACCTGTACAAGGAGGTTAGGATAGTCACATAATTCATGGCTGTCTATAAACCTATGTAATTGACTTTCACTTTTATATATACATGATATTGTCTTAGCCATCAGCAACCACCATTTATATTATTGTTAAAAATATCCTACCTCTAAAATACCATATTTACCTTGCACAGAACATGAAAAAATAGAAAAAGCTACCTTTTTGGCAGCTTTTTTTAGAATTTGTCGATTAATTTGTAATTATTGGAATAAGTAAAGCCCTAGAGGTAGTTTTAAACCTAAGTATAAAACAATTACGAGGGAAATAACTAACTGAATCCATGCAATTTTTGTTTCTTTACCCTTCGCTGTTCTTACTAACACCATTTCTAATGAACCAATAACCCAAATTCCGATTAATGACTTTAATACGTATTCTATACTAATACTTGCAATACTATGTAGTAATAAAGCTCCAGTTGCAATAATGAGTAAATAGAATAATCGTAAAATCATTTGGACAATTTTTGCCCCTTTTGCTTTTCCACTTTTATGAAGGCTTAATGCAACAAAAAATAAAACTAGTGCTAAAACCCATGTTGTAATGTGGGCATGTGTCATAAGTTTACCCTCCCTGAGAAATAGATAGAATCATAAGGCATTTCGATGTTATTACTACCGTTATCTCGTTAATTACTCTCAATATAAACAGTATATAAAAACACATATGATCGAGCAGCCCGGTTACTATCATACCATAATAAAAACGAAATACCTAAAATTTAGATGCTGTAGAAACTATGATTCAATCCGATTCACTAGGAATCCAATTTGTTCTACTTCAATTTTGATCTCATCGCCTGCCTTCAAGAAGCGTGGAGGCTTAAACCCCTTTCCTACACCAGCTGGAGTCCCTGTAGCAATCACATCTCCAGGCTCAAGAGTCATACCTTGTGACAAAACGGATATTACTTCTTCAATCGGAAAGATAAAGTGTTTCGTATTTGAATTTTGACGTAACTCTCCATTAACAAAAGTTTTTATTTCAAGGTTATTAGGATTTTTCACTTCTGATGTATGAACAATCCATGGCCCCATCGGACAAGTAGTGTCTAAACTTTTACCAATAAAAAATTGCTTATGTCTGCTTTGTAAATCCCTTGCTGTTATATCGTTAATAATGGTATATCCAAAAACATAATCGAGGGCTTTTTCCCTTGGTATACCTTTCCCCTTTTTTCCAATAACAACGGCTAATTCACCTTCATAATCCAATTGTGAAGTAATATTAGAGTGATTTAGAACCGCTTCATTTGGCCCCACTACTGTTGTTGGTGCTTTCGTAAACACCATTACATGCTCAGGGATATCTTCTTTACTTCCCATCTCAATCGCATGCTCTTCATAGTTTTTACCTACACAAAAAATATTTTTTGTGGGTCTAGGGATAGGAGCTAAAATAGTAAGACTCGTAATAGGTACATATAGATACTCCAAAGCATTTTCCTTTATATATCTATTAATTTCATTTACTTTTAGAAGAAACTCTTCTCCCATCTCAATACAATCTACCATCGTCTCGGGTAAGACATGGGTACCTACACTTCTCTCTTCAACTCTACTTAAAGGTAAAACTTGCTCACCTGACTCACATACTAAACCTACAAAAACTCCCATTTCATCTTTAGCCGTAACGAATCTCATGCTTTCACTCCTAAGCTTTTGACTTTTTCAGTTTTTGCCATTTCATATAAGTAAAGCTTCTCCATAGCCATTCTACCGGACCATATAAATAATATTTAATCCAAATATGGCTGATGATCACTTGAATGGAGAAAATGAATAGAGCTAAGAGGATTCCCTGAAATACAGAAAATTGACCGTATAACCTAAAACCATATGAATAAAAGATAGTCGTTGAAACGATTGATTGAAATAAGTAATTACTAATAGCAAGCTTCCCAACAGGTGCAAAGATAGTGATAACCTTTCTAGTAGAAACGACTTCTGTTAGTAAAGCAATACCTAGTGCATAGGCAATAGTCAATAAACTTCCACCAAAGAAGTCTTGAAAAAATTCTAATGCCAAGTTCTTTTCAAACAAATACGGCGCTACTTTAATCCCTAATCCTAAGATGAGTGTAGTAATAACGATGATGGTAAACATCTTTTTATATTTCCGAACATTTTCTAACCACTTTAATTTTGCAGCACCACCACCTAGCAAAAATAAAGGGAAAATATTAAAAAACATAATAATAAAGTTAGCTAGATTATTAACTGAGTACCAGTCTTCAAATCGCTGTTCGGTGATATCAACAAAGCTGCCATTTTGATAAGTTTCGAGTGAACGATTGGCCGACTGCATATCTGTGAGGTCAAGTTCGCCCTCAGGTGCAAACATGATACTAACGACTATTAATAGACCGAATAAAATATTAGGAATTATATACAATAGTGCACCAGTAATCATCATAGCTTTTCCAGATAATCTTAGAAACAATAAAAGAATAAAGCCGAAAATAGCATAGTTTATTAATATATCTCCATGCCAGATTAAGAATGCATGAATACAACCAATACCTAACAGTAAGGTAAGTCTTCGAGCACTAAGTGCCACAAAATTAATCCCTTTCGCTAATGTTCTTTCTCTTAAAATGACTAATCCATAGCCAAATAACATAGAGAATAATGGATAAAAGCTTGCTTGTGCAAAAATATCAATAAAACTATAGGTAACCGTGTTCAAAGTACCATCCCACCATTTTAAAGGGTCTATATACAAAAATGGTGAATGGAACGATATCATGTTCACTAGAAAGATACCAAAAATAGCGAACCCTCTCATGATATCCATAGATATAATTCTCTCTTGGGGTTGAATCGAATTTAGTTTTTCCAATGTAACGCCTCCTTTAATAAATAATAATATAGTTTGTATTACGTAGTTTGTTTTAATTATTATTTTGCCCGTTGATTTCCGCTCCGGGTACTTGCTTTCCGCGGGGAGGGATGGGAGCCTCCTCGGCTTACCGCCTGTGGGGTCTCCCATTCCCTCTATCCCCGCAGGAGTCAAGTACCCTCCGCTCCAATCAACTCAGTAGTAATTACATAATGTGTAATTACTAGCAATCCTTAGGAAAAAAACACTTGTATAATAATTTTGTAATTTTGATATAAGAAATCATTTTACATAGTTTGGTAATTAAAAATCTATTTTACTATGTGTGAATTAAAATTTCTATCCAAAGTTTGTTTAAATCACATGAAAAGGACTGTCTCTGTATAAAGAAACAGTCCTGAGTTTAGATATTCTTTTAATTTACAAAGCGTCCTACTTTCCCCTCTGATTCCCAATAATCATTCCTTAAGTGTACTTTCTGAATTTTCCCTGATGCTGTTTTTGGTAATTCTTCAACGAAAGTGACTCCTGTTATTGCTTTAAAATGGGCTAGCTTTTCTCTTGAGAATTGAATTAGTTCTTTTTCAGAAAGTTGTTGTCCAGGTCGTAATACGACAAATGCATGAGGAGTTTCTCCCCACTTCTCATGTGGAACGGCAATTACAGCTGCTTCTAATACAGCTGGATGATCATATAAGGCACCTTCTACTTCTATTGAAGAAATATTTTCTCCTCCACTAATAATAACGTCCTTTTTCCTGTCTACAATATCAATATTCCCATATTCATCGACAGTTGCCATGTCCCCAGTATGCAGCCAGCCGTTTCGTATCGTTTCCATTGTGGCTTCCTCATTCTTCCAATACCCTTTCATAACTCCATTACTTCTGGTTACCACTTCTCCAATGGATTTACCGTTATGCTCAACTTCATCCCCATTATCATCTACAACCTTAACCGTACAGCCAATCACAGAATGGCCCGCTTTAGCTTTCATTCGATATTGTTCTTTTAATGGTAAATCCTTCAGGTGTGAACGGATAGTAGAGATGGTACTTAGTGGAGAAGATTCTGTCATTCCATAAACCTGAATAAACTCCCACCCTAGCTCTTTTTCCACACGGGTTACAAAAGCAGGTGGTGGTGCAGAACCAGCGATCACTACTCGAACCTCTTGTTCAATTTGAGGCACATTTTGCTCATAATATTGAAGTAATGTATTTAAAACGGTTGGTGCCATATGCATAATACTAACTTTGTGTTTCTCTAATGAATGAAAGATCGATTCTGGAGTGGCTTTCCTTAAGCAAATCTGCGTTGCACCGTTGGCTGTATAATAAAAAGGAGACCCCCATCCATTAACGTGAAACATAGGTAAGACATGTAACAAAACATCTTCGTCTCTTACTCTTAAATGATGTTGAATACTTAAAGCATGTATGTAATTATTTCTATGTGTGAGCATAACACCTTTTGGATTTCCAGTTGTTCCACTTGTATATAACAAGCTACAGACATCATTTTCATCTAATTCTACTTTTTCAAACTTCTCATTACTCTGTTCCGATAGCCATTGGTCATATCCAATTTCAGCTGTATCATGGTTCTTATATTGGACGATTATTTTTTCCACCGTGGATAACTTTTCTTTTATCGGTAGGATTAATGGGTACAATTCCTGGTCTACAAATAAAACCTTTGTTTCACTGTGGTTTAAGATAAACAAGTAATCTTCAGGTTTTAAGCGAATATTTAACGGAACCATCACACCGCCCACTTGAAAAACTCCATAAAAACCTTCTAACATTTCAACCGTATTAGGGGCTAAGTATGCGACTCGGTCTCCCTTTTGTACATGAAGCCTATTTAAACCGTGTGATAACCTGTCCACTCTAGATTTTAATTGGTTATATGTAAACACTCTGTCATCACAATAAATCGCTTCTTTTGTGCCATATAAAGAAACAGCTCGGTCTAAAAAATCGGTTAGAACTAAAGGTACATTCATCTCTCTTCCTCCTTGCATTTCTTTAAATATTCTAAATATACTTAATATTAACATAAAACTAAGACAGGTAGTGTTGAATTTTGTCTGTTATATAACATTAAGATGAACATTTTGTGAACAAACCCACCCATTTAATTTGGGCTTTTTAATCACATCTACTGTGCTCATTCATACGATATAAAAGAATCTAAAAAAAAGGGTGTTAAATATGCCAGCTATTGTTGGAGTAGCACAAGTAATCTCAATTGGTAGCAGTTCAGTCTTCAACATTGGGGATGTTTATAAAATTATGCCACTTTCCAATGCAAAAACGTTCTCTGGAGCTGGATCTTTTAATACAGGTGACGGATTAAAGGTTTATAACAAACTTAGCTCCACAAACACTTACGACCCAGATGTTATTGATCAAGGGAATTATTTAAACGTATAATGGCAGGTGAAAATGGTTGGCTAATTTTTATATACAACAATCCATTTCTATAAACCTAATTAAAATTGGGGGGATATCTAACTCCTCCGTTTTACAAATAGGCAGTGCAGGAATTATTAAGCCTGCCTCATTTTTATATAATACAGGTGGATTTACAGGCCCAGCACCGTCACCAGATACCCCTTTTACTGCAGTTGGGGAGGATTTAATCTTTGAGCCCGATTTAGAAGATGATACTGGCACGTATCTAGAAGCTCCATCCGTCCCACTAGCTGCACCAACTAGGGGTATGAATAAAGAGAAATGAGGTGGCTCGTATGAACGATCTCTATAGTTATTTAAACCAACTCCATTACTTTGTACAAAAACAGGAGCAGCGAATAAAAAAGTTGGAACAGACTGTTGAAATTCTTCGAAAAGAGATGGTTATCGTAAAAGAAAGGCCTCCTGTTCGAATTGAAAGAATGGAATATAAATTTGATCAACTTAAAGTGGAGAATCTCGAAGGTACTTTAAACATTGGGTTAAATCCTTCTGACCTACAAGATATTGATGACTTCTCTATAAATAACGGGATGGGTAATGCCCCTAATACCGGGGGTAACCCTAATGTTGGAACTGCAAATCAGAATGGAACAGCTAATAATAATAGTACAGGTATTCCTATACCTTATTCTCCAAAACAGCATTTAAGTAGAGTAATGGAATTAGAGGATTCGATTTTGGCATATTTAGAAAACGAACTACCTGAAGTTTTTAAGGGTACCCTCTCTAAGCTAAATACAACTGTAGATGAGTCTTATCTAAATTTTATTAGAGACGATATTAAGAAACAAATTCCAAATCGAATCGAATACTACCTAAAAGAATTTTCAAACGAAGGAAGAGAATACACTTCTCCTGAATCTAATGAACAAATTATAGAACTACTAAAGAAAGAAATTCAAAATGGAGTTTATGCCTTCATCAGCCATTTGCCGGACAATGTGAAAGGAATGAAACAAGAATGAACTTTCAAGTTTATAACAGAGACATAGGAGTAGGTAATATTAGAATTATTGGGGTATCTAGTTCTTCTATACTAATGGTTGGTGATGTGCAAACTATTCAACTTTCTTCCGTTTTTGATACTCCAGCTGAATCATTAATTATTGGTCCATTTGTGCCTCTTGCTCCGGAAGTGCGTTAAATGTTACAACGAACTTCCTCTGTAGATCGGATAAAAGTTGATGGGTTTGCTTTCTCATCTATTTTTCAAATTGGCGATTCAACAATAATAAATGGGTTAAATAGAGCCTTAGCTGTACAAAGAGAAAGGGAACTCTTTTTTGGACGGGAGGGGAACTTTAGGAATTACCCAATATATTCAATACCTATTCCTCTTCCTCAACTTACTGAACCCCTTACCTTCCAATCACATCCACTCAATCCCATTATTAAAGTAAATAATATTCAAGTGATCGCCTTCTCATCTTCTTCTGTTTTGCATGTTGGTAATAGTAAGCATATTAATATGGAAGCTCGTATTAAACATATAAGACAACTGTTGCCAAAAACAGACCAAGCTCCGGACTGAACACACTAGGCCATGATTGCATATATGTATAATCATAGGGCTTAAATAGATTGAAAAGGATGTTTTTATATGCCGGCTATTATTGGACCTGTACAAATAGTCAATGTAGGTGGGGGTATTGTTCAATTTGGGGATACTCTCGTTATATCTCCTAAAAGTAACTCAAAGTCAACAGTTGGCTCCGGTTCATTAAATACTGGAGGTTTTATCATTACTAACAGTGGCTTTAGTGCGAGCAATCATGTAGATACAAACTTAATTGATCAACCGACTGTTGGAAATAATTAAGTTTTTACCCTTCTTATTTAACATCTTAGAAAATGTTAATGGAAAGAGCTTGGGGGTGCCAAGCTCTTTCTTAAGTAGTTGCTATATCTATTCTTAGTTACTAAAACTAAATTAACTCTTAAAACGTGGTCGGAATTCCAATAGGTAACAATAACAGAATAACTTTAATCGAATAAGAATAATCATAGAGTTTAAATGCTATGGAGTGATAATCAGATGACAAAAGGATCTCCGAATAACTCCCCACCAAAAGAACAACCTTCATCTAAATATAAAGAAAATAACGAAGAAAAAGAATTGGTAATTCTACAACTAAAAAAACAAGTTGCAGCCAATTTATGGTTCCAGGCAATTGCCCAAATTTCGGAAGCTATTGCCTTAACAAAATTACTCTACTTAAGAGAACAAAGCATTGGAGAGGAGAAAATTGTTGCTGGGGTATGGGTTCAAGCAATCGGTCAATTAATTGAGGCTATTGGTGTCTTAAACCAACTCAACGCTGAAGATCAAGCCTCTCTTTACGAGGGACAAAGAACAGCTATAACAGGTGATTGGATACAATCCTTCGGAAATGCTATAGAAGCTTTAGGTGGAGAAAGAGTATTGTACGATGAGCTTATTAGTAACGGCAGCGGTTTTGTACCTTAAATTTCATTACACGAACCTAGATGCCTTCTGATGCATATAGTACCTTAAAGACAACTCGAGGGTGAACCGTATGTCAACCATAATCAATTTGTATTTTATAAAAATTAACAGTATATCAGGAAACGGGTCGGTAACTATTGGTGAAGCTATCCACAATAGTCATACTTCAAATAATAAGTCTCAGGGACTTAATTCTACTTATGGAGACACTTCCCCTTCAGAAGCTATGATGGAAAATATCTATATTGACCCTGACGTAAATGATCAGTCTGAATATGGGAATACAGATAATGTTGGTGTTCCTGTTCCTTTCCCAACATTAAAAAATCCGTATCTATAAAAAGGTTAATTGGAGGAAATTATGCCTTATCAAATAAATGTTTTTAATATTAAAGTTAATGGAATTCAACAAAACGGTAATGTAGACGTTGGCCCCACTGTTCACAATAGCCATACAGGTAATACAAAGTTATTTGGTGCAAATTTCTCTCTAGGTGATTTCTCTCCCTCTTCCGCCCAATTAAATACCGCTATTCTTGATCCAGATGTTAGTGACCAGGACCAAATTGGGAACCCTTCATTACCTATTTCAAACCAAGTTTAGTTTGGATATTAATCTTTTCTATGTAAGGATGAGTCAGTATGGATTTGGAAAAGATGAAAAAATGGCTTGAGTTTACGAATAATTATCAAAAAAATGATTTTTGGTGGAATGCCTTTAAGCAACAGTCTCCTGAACAGTTTTTTGAAACCTTTGAAAAAGGAGAAAATCTTCCTCGTTATGATATCTACAAAAATGACACTCATATATGTATTATTATTGAAATTCCAGGTGTAAGTACAAATGATATTAATATTTCACTCAAATCTAAAACACATCTATTTATCGAAGGTACAATTAAACCATTATTTCCAACAGAAATGGAAGTAAAAAAAGAACGTTACTACGGAAAAGTTGAGAGGCTAATTACTTTACCAGAGCCAACTGAAGCCCAATTTGTTCAAGTAAACTTCCACCAAGGCTTAATACAAGTAACTTATCCACGACTTAACGAAACATTGCAAGTGAATGAGATAATGTAAATGTGAGTCAGTTGCAAATATTCAAGGAAGTAAAACCCTAAAATCGGACATTTTTATAAGTGTCCGATTTTAGGGTTTTAGCTACACCTGTCTAATTCATTCTCTCTCCTCTCTCCTAGATTAACATTGACTTTTATTGTCGTATCCTCTAGCATTGACTTACCAGTCACAAATTCAACCTTATGACTATACAGTCATAAGGTTGAATTTTAAAATTACAGACGTATTTGTTACTCTGGTAACGAATTATATAAAAGAAAGAATCATATTCATGCTGAAGGAAAAGTTGGAGGGATTTATTTTGAATGAGAAGGAAAGAGCGATAATTGAAACAGGGATGAAGCTTTTTGCCAGTAAAGGCTTTAATTCTACCTCTGTCCATGAAATCGCAGTTGAAAGTGGAATCTCAAAAGGTGCATTCTATTTACACTTCAAATCAAAAGATGACCTTCTGTTAGCCATCTTGCAATTTTGCTTTGGTACAATTCACCATAATGTATCAAAGTTTGAAGACCAAGACATGCCTCCAAGAGAAAAATTTATTAAACAATTAAACGTTTTGTCAGGTACGTTTATTGAACATAAAGAATTTTTTATTATGCTATCTAAAGAACAAGCCATTCCAAGAAATGACACGATTAAAGAGCTATTATTTAAAGAACACTTAGCCACCCATCGCTTTTTTCACAATGGTCTCTCTTCCATATATGGTAGTGTTGTTGAACATCATTTATGGGATCTAGCTTTAATGTTAGAAGGTCTTTATAACTCTTATATTAAGTTACTACTATTTGCGCCTTTAAAATTTAATTTAAATGACTTAACACATTTTATCCTCCGTCGAATGGATAGTATTGTGAAAGACATTTCAAGTGATCAATCATTCTTATCGGAAGAAAAAGTGAACATGCTGTTTAAGCATACAAATCAGAAATCAAACACTTCAGATATAAGAACCATTTTAAAAAATATTAGACAAGAAATAGATCAATTTGATAATAAACAAGCACTGGAGATTTCACTCGATGTATTAGAAGAGGAGATTCAAAAGGAACATCCTCGTATACCTGTTATTAAAGGAATGTTGTCCAACTTCGAAAACATTGATGCATTAGACCATTACCGGAAAGAAATTGCTCTAATTTATGACTTAAAGTAACTATATGGATTCACCATCTAAACGTCCTATGTGGACGTTTTTTTTAGTACTCCTCTAATTGACTCTTCCACCAAGATTGGGCCATTAAATGTTCATAAAATTGGAGTAGCAAAACATTTTTCATTTTTTACTTCTTCTTTTTCTATCATTCGACTTAACAACCTTTATCAGCTTAGATGCAGGCTGTTTATTAATCCATTTTACATAACTTTTAAGCTGCTCATCATCTCGTAGCCTTTCAATCGTATTCATTCTAGCAGCTAATTCTTCATTTGTATAAATAGCATGGATTTGTTTATGACATGGATAACAAAGAAGAGCAGTCGGTAGAAAAGTCCCCCCTAACTCTTTCGGCGTTAAATGATGCACAGTTACCTCAACTTCTTCTCTCAAACATAGCTCACAGGTGCCCACTAACGACTTTTTCTTTCCCATACCATTCTCCCCTCCTCTTTATGACAAAAAGTACCGGCAAAGATCCCTTTGCCGGTACACATATTATTCCTTATCTAGTTTTATTGTATGTCCACCATCAAAGAAAAATAAGTATCTTTCATTTATTTGTATCTTTAAAATTTCTTCTAGTGCTCTCGTATATAATTCCATTTGAACTTTGTAACGAGTCTCTAAAATAGGTTTAGCTTCTTCAAACCCACCTTTATAACGGTCATGAATTCCATCTGTTTTAAAATCAAGAAGAACGGTTCCCTCTTCATCTTCAAATATACAGTCAATAATTCCTTGCACTAAAATAGGTTCATTATCCCCTTTCCAATCGGGGTAAACCTCTTTAGCTGGAAAAGCTAAACTGAAAGGTACTTCTTTTTTTATAGATGATGCTGCTCTTATCATTCTTGCTCCAAGCTCGCTCTCAAAAAATTGAACAACTTGATTAATATCAATGGCAGCTTGCTGTTCCGTTGTTAACAATTCTCTAGTAACCATATCCTCTAGCTGAGATTGGATAACTTCTGTTGTAACAGGCTTTGTAAAATCTACATGTTGCATCACCATATGCATAGCGGTACCTCTCTCTGCAGGAGTAAGTGCTTTTTCCTGCATAAACCTTGGACGGTTGAGAAGTGGTTTTTTAAATTTCTTTTTTAATTCACTACCACTATCTTCATCTGATATTTCTCTCTGACGTTTTATTTCAGATACAGATTGTTTGGATAAATGGTATGCAGCACCTTTATACTCGTAATTCCAATTTAAACGCTGCTCTACCACTTCTTTCCAATTTGATTCAAGGGGTATTTGTTCACCTGAATAAACCTTTTCCATCCATTCATCTTGTGTATCTAATTCTTCTTCAACTACATTTACAGCCTCATTTGCCTTCACAATATGGACCTTCCAACAAGAAGGATGACTGGCAATTTCAGCTGGGATTAGCGGTACCATTCCATTCACTTGGAGAGCATGACAATCATTATGTCTAACTAAAGATGGCCCAATCCAATCTAAATAACTTTTAGCGGATGCTCGGTCATATTCTTTCAACAACCAATCTGTGTTTGTGGAATGTTGTGACCACTCTTCCAACTTCCTATTTGCTTCTTTTAATGTAGCTAATAGATAGATATTTTCTTTTGCTCGAGTAAGCGCTACGTATAAAACACGCATTTCCTCCGCTAACATTTCAAGTTTCTTTTTACGCTTAAAGGCAAGCTGTGGAAGGGAAGGATAAGAAATTCGCTTTTCCGAGTTTGTATATTTGGAAGCAAACCCAAATTCTTTATCAAGCATATAGGCCTTTTTCAAGTCCATTGTATTAAATTGGCGAGCTAACCCCGCGACAAACACAACCGGAAACTCCAATCCTTTACTACTGTGGATAGTCATAATCCGAACGACATCTTCTTGTTCACCAAGTGCTCTTGCTGCCCCTAAATCATCTCCTCTTTCTCTCATTCTTTCAACAAAACGAAGAAATCGGAATAATCCTCTAAATGATGTTTCTTCATATTGACGAGCACGGTCGTATAGGGCTCTTAAGTTTGCTTGTCTCTGCTTACCACCAGGCATTCCACCAACAAAGTCGTAAAACCTTGTATCTCTGAAAAGCTCCCAAATTAATTCAGACAACGAACCTTGCCTAGCTCTAGTTCGCCAATGAATAAGTTGTTCATGGAACTTTCGAACTTTCTCGTGCAATTCTTCTGTTTGTTCAGATGATTTAACGTCACAAAACATTTTTAATGCATCATAAAAAGTTCCCCTTCTATTTTGAATCCTAATCATTGCTAACTCTTCTTCATCTAGCCCTACGATTGGAGACCTAAGCACCGAAGCTAAAGGAATGTCCTGATACGGATTGTCAATAACTTTTAATAAGGACATCATGATTGCTACTTCAGTTGCTTCAAAATAACCTGAAGAAAGGTTAGCGTAAATTGGAATTCCTTGCTCCTTAAACTCCTCCATGATCTGAGGAGCCCATGTCATGGAACGAAGGAGAATAACAATGTCTCTATACATAACAGGACGATTGGATTTCGTTTTAGGATTATAAACTTCTTTACGGTTAGAAATCAGCTCTTTAATCTTTGATGCCATGACCTTTGCTTCTAGTTGAGATTGTTTAATCTCTTCTACATCAAACTGGGCTGCTTCTACTTCCTCATGATCTTCAGATGAGTCCGATTCCTCTTCTTCCTGATCAATTAATAATAGTTCAACTGGATAAGCCTCCTCCTCTGGATAAGGGGCTCCTTTTACGAGTTCTGCTCTATCGTCATACTCAATTTCTCCAACTTTAACACCCATAAGCTGCTTAAAAATATAATTGGTTCCGTCTAGTACTTCCTTTCGACTACGGAAGTTTCGAGCTAAATCAATTCTTAAACCAGATACATCTCCGTCAATGGAAAAACGATTGTATTTTCCTAAGAAAAGGTTCGGTTCCGCTAATCTAAAACGGTAGATGGATTGCTTTACGTCACCAACCATAAATAGATTACCCGTTTCCTCTCCTTCCTTTGTGACAAGTTGAAGAATGGATTCTTGTACCATATTCGTATCCTGGTATTCATCCACTAACACTTCATTGAATTGTTTTCGATAGGATAAAGCTGCATCGGTCGGCACAAGCTTTCCGTCTATACTTTCTCCTAAGATTTGCAAGCAAAAGTGCTCTAAATCGGCAAAATCAACAAGGCCCTTTTCTCTTTTCATTTGTTCAAATCGAATGGAGAACTTTTTAACCAACTCCACTAATGTAAAAATATGCTTGTGCATATCCTTCATATCCCGAATAAAGCTTTCTGGTTTACGTGAGAATAGCTCGCCTTGAATCGTTTGTAAAATTTTCTTTGCTTTCTCGCGGTATTTTTGAGCTTGTTCAATTAAATTTTTATCGTATTCGTCTCCACGGCATGTTTTCGCTCTAGAAAATGACCATGATTGCATAGCAAAATATAACTTCTCCCATGAATCATTTTTGGCTGTGATCATTCCATCAACTAGATTTAAATCATCAAGAAAGTTATCCGCACGGGGTGCAGGACCACCAGGTTGCTTTGTCAATTCAAGCCCTCGATGTAAAAGTTGTTTTGCTCCTTCTAGTTGAAGCTCAATATCAAATAACAGCGAATCGATAAAAGGTAATTCTTCAATCGATTGATCATCCTTAACGTCATACATCTGGACAATCGAATCTAAATAATCATTAGGAGAGGCATTGGATTTTGCAAAGTCATATAATTCCCTAACTATATCTTGAAGAGCTAAGTCACTTCGGTCATTTGTAAAGGTATCAACTAAGGAATAAAACGCCTCATTGCCTTCCGTTCCGTATTCTAACTCAAATAATTCTTCCATCGCTTCATCTCTTAAAAGCTGTGCTTCTGTCTCATCAGCGATTCGAAACCCTGGGTCACAATCAATTCTGTAATAATACTTTCTAATCACTTCTAAGCAAAAAGAGTGTAGCGTAGAAATGGAAGCACGGTTCAATAGACTTAGTTGTTTCCTAAGATGTTTTGAAGTTGGGTTCTCATTTATGGCTTTTTCGAGCGCTTCCCCGATACGATGTCTCATTTCGGCTGCTGACGCATTTGTAAAAGTTACAACTAGTAGCTCATCAACATTAATGGGATCATCTAAAGATAGAATTTTACTAATCATTCTTTCTACTAAAACAGCCGTTTTACCGGAACCTGCTGCGGCAGCAACTAGAATGTCCTGTCCTTTTGCCATAATTGCCTTCCATTGATCATCTGTCCATGTGGCGTTCTCAGGCTTTGGCGGTATCACTAATTTCCCCATGACCATCCATCTCCTTTCTCATTTGCTCCATAACATCTTCCTTAGACTGTGTTTGCAAAACTCGGTACTGGTTATTATCTAGTGATTCATCAAATTGACAGACAGGCTTGAAGGAACAGAATGTACATGGCGTTCGGTCCTTCATTTTATATGGTGAAATGTTTACTGCTCCATCAACAATACGGTTACCCGTTTTCACATACATATTTCGGACATATGACCTAAGCTGGTTGAACTCATCTTTACTAGCCACTTTTGAGCGTTTAGACAAAGTTCCGTCTTTTTTAATTCCTGCAGAAATAATTTGTGAGTCACCTGACTCGAGGGTCTTGTCCATTAAACGAATAACTTGTTCATCTCCTAGTAACAACCCTTGCATTTTAAACTTTTTAAAAATTTCTTCTTCAATTTCATCTAATGTAAGCATTTTTGAAGCATTGATCATTGGATTATGAACATGGAAATACAGAACTCCCGCGGGGTCTGCCTCTTTCCCAATTAGGGCACTAGAGTGGGTAATAATAATATCTAAATACGTTAACATTTGAAGAGCAAGCCCGTGATAAACCTCGTTCATATTTAAGTCTTTTGAGCTTGACTTGTAATCAATAACTCTTAAGAAAACTCCACTCGTATCCTCTGCTTTATCAACGCGGTCAATTCGACCAACTAGCTGCATCTTTGTTCCATTTTTTAACGAAAACGCCAGAGGTGGTATATTCTCTTTCGGACCGAACCCTAACTCTAAGCCAACTGGAGCAAACCCACTAGCCTTTGCATGCTCACTTAATACAAGGGAAGCCCTACTAATAATCTGTTCGAGCTTTCTCTTAATATAATGATGACGGTTTGAGCTTAAGAGAATTTCATTTTGAAGTTTAGGTGCTAATGTGGCAACTGCTTCTTTTGCTAAGTTTTCAATTTCGAGCCTTGTCATTTCATTCCAAGATAATTGTTTATTTGTAATCGTTTCGGCAATATATTTTAGGGCAGCGTGGAAGAGTTCCCCAATATCAGGAGCTTCTAATCTAAAAACTTGTCTATCTCTAAGTTTTAAACCATGCTGAGCAAAATGAGAGAACGGACACCCGTGGAATAGCTCCATTCTAGAGACACTCGTTTGAATTTCCTCTCCATACAGTTCCTTACTAACATTTTCTGAAAGATTCTTTGAGAGATTAACATAAGATAAACTAGTAAGTACTCTTCTCGCCTTTTCTTTCCACTTCATGCTATTTGTATAGTGGTTATATACATCCCACCAAAAATCATAGATGGGATAATTTCGTTTTTTCAGTTGCAGCTGTGCCGTTAAATAAGGTAACGCTGTATTTTCGGTAGCAACATATTGAAGCTGATCTTCTTCTTGTAATTCAGAAGGCTCAGACATATAAAAATGCTCTCTTGCATTTGGAAATAAATCTGTCATTCTTTTAATATAGGAAGATGGCATGAGAGCCTTTCCTTCACTATTTGCCATTGGATAGCTGATAAATAGCTGCTCTGAAGGTGTCGTAAAAGCCTTATACGCTAAAAACTCTTCATCCAACAATCTAGTTTTACTACTAGCAGCTATCTTCAGCCCGCTAGTTAGTAAGTTTTCACGGTCTTCATCTGCAAGCAAGCCACCCTCAGAGAATTTAGCAGGTAATACGCCTTCATTTAAGCCGATAACAAAGGCAGCTTTTACATCTGATAAACGTGATTTTTCTAGGTCAGCTGCCAAAACTTGATCTAATGCTGGTGGAACTAGGGAGAACTTAAGAGACTCCATCCCTGCATCTAATATAGAAGCAAATTGCTTGAGTGAAACCTGTTCTTCTCCCAACATCTCAACGAACTGATCTAATAATTCCATAATGGCATTCCACGCTTGATCATGTTCTCTCGCTTGGACAAGATTTCCTTGTTCTTCAGCCTCGAGTTTCCATTTTTCAAGCTTAACAGGAATGTCTAATTCCTCGATAAACAAGAAAACAGCTTCACATAGGTGTCTTCCATTCTCCGCTTTCTTTAATCTTCTTGATAAACGTAAAATAGGAGCCGTAATCATTAACCTTAATTCATTCAGCTCTTGTTCAACTTGCTTTTCAGAGTCTGTTTGTACAACATTTTCTAGCTCTAACCCTCTAAACCTTCGATATATCCAGCGATCCTTTTTCGTCCACTTGTTTCCTTGAACACCATATGCTAAAACAAAATTTTCTAAACGATCCATTTTTTCTCGTATTCGTAAAGGGTTCATCTTGAGCGGGTAGAGCAGTTCTGTTTTCACCGCACGAAAGACAGGCTCATATCTCCAGTTGCCATTAATAATCTCTAGACTTGAGCGAATTAGCTCCACTAAGGGGTGATTTAACATCGTTCGTTTCTGGTCAATAAAGAATGGAATATCGTAATCATGAAAAACGGTTTCAATAATATCTCGATATTCATTTCCATTTCTCATGAGCAAGGCAATATCGCGAAAACGATAATTTTGTTCTCGTACTAGTTGAAGGATCTCTCTGGCGATTCCTTCAATCTCTGCTCTACGATTCACTGCTTGTGCAATAGTAACTACGGCCCCATCTTCGTATGGAAATGCAGGTCTGCTATCGAAGTAACTCTCTAAATGTGTTAAAGAGTGATGTGTATACCGCAATTGGTCCTTTAAAAGTACCTCTTCTACTTGCTTGCCAGCCAACTTAGCAATTTCGTAAATGGTTTGGTAATTTTCCCCTGACATACGGAAGAGATGAAGTTCATCAGGTGATTCATGTTTAAACGGGGTATCTAACGTAAAAGTAATGGTTACCTTTTTACAGACTTTCATCAATTGTTCAACAATCATATATTCTTGAGGTGTAAAACTATAAAAACCGTCTATATAAACTTCTGCATTTTTTAAATACTCTGAGAGTGCTGCCTTTTCGGTTAATAGACGGAAGTAATCCTCTGAGTCAATGTATTTACCAAATAGGGCATCTTCAAAATTTTTATAAATTAATTCAAGGTCATGAAGCTTGTCATGCAAAACCTTGTCGTTTCCTTCACTTCCAAAAAAACCTTCTCGTTTTTCCATTAATTCTTCTGGTTTTACACAGTAACGTTTAAATTCCGTTAGCATTTGTTCCATCTGCTGGATAAAACCGTTTTTATCTGCGGCACGTTGAAAAAGCCTTAATTCATCCTTTTTATCTTCAACAATTTTTCTAATCAACATGCTTATTCCAACACTATTTAAATGATAACGACTCATCCCACCCGTTTCTTGCAGAATTCTCCAAGCGAGTCGGGTAAAACTGTATACTTGAGTACGTATCATCCCACTTAGTCCGGGGCTTGTAATTAATTTATATTCTGATAAAAATGTCATTTGGTCTGGAACTAAATAGATGATGGGATCCCTAACAGGGGCTTGTAACATTTTTTCCTGCATCTCGTTCACACAAAAGGACGTCTTTCCTGATCCAGAACGTCCTACAATCAATCGAACAGACATTTTTATACCTCCTCCAATCGAACTTCCTTTTAAACATATTAACACATCAGGGAGCAAAATTATTCAATCAGGCTTTGTTACATTCTGGGGGGCTTTAGTTGAATAAAGAGGGACTGTCCCCCTTTACTATGCTATAATGGGATAATCTGTACATATAAAGATAAACTAGAAATTAGAATTACTTATTTTTTGGAGGCCATATGTTAACTTTTGAACAAAAATTAGCGATTATTGAATCTTTTCCACAGCTTCAAAGGAAAGACGTTTCATTAGGTAGAATCAACTTTCATTATGAAGAAAGTGTCACGGAAAAGAAAAATGTAGTCTATCATCTTCATCCAAATGGAAACGGATTTGTATACGCTGAATATTTAGAAGAATATGAACCAGATGCAAAAGGGTTTGTTAATATTAGAGATTTCTCCGAGAAGGAATTACGTTCTATCATCGAAAAATCAATTGAATCTCTTTCCCCTCGTCCAGCAGCGGAAGAAGCAATCATTGGAGATGCAGATGAAGAACGATGGGTAAACGAAGAAAACCAAACCCTGATCCTAATTAGTGAAGAAGATACATGGAATATTTATTCTGGACTAAATTTAGAGAATGTCTTTTCTTCATACATGGAGGCTTTACAGTATTTAGAAGAAGAAGGTTTTACAAGAAAATAAGTGTAAATGTAAAAAGACTGGTTTCCCAATTTAAGAGAAATCAGTCTTCTTTTATAATAAAAAGAATTGTAACGCCTTATCGCTAATGGAAAAGTTACGCCAATCTATTATTAGTTATTTTAGATGGTTTTTACCCTCGTAGTTACGCTATTTATAAAATGCGCTACCCCATTTTCATCATTAGTTAATGTGATTTCTTTACAAATCTCTTTCACTTCTTTTCGAGCATTCCCCATTGCTACACTTCTTCCTACCACTTTCAACATGGACATGTCATTCATACTATCACCAATAGCGGCTACTTCTGAAAGATCTATGTTCCACTGTTTAGCTAATTTCTGAATGGCATTTCCTTTAGAGGCATCATGATGTTCAAGCTCAAAGTTGTGATTGGCTGAAGTAACAATCGTCAACCCTTCAGAACCTTTAAACATCCCCCAACCTTTTTCAAGTTTTTCTTCATGGAAAGAGAAAGCCAAAATATTATAGATATCCCATTTACTTTCTTCAATAACTTGATAAGATTCAATAAAACGAAATCCTGTTTGACTGAATTGTTTCTTTGCAGCCATTCGTAATTTATCAATATCTGCATGCGGATTCGCACTTTTTATCCGATCCATCTCTATTGCTAAAAGTTCCCTGCCATTTTGAGGTGTTAGGATGGCCTCATTACTAAAAACCTCATAATAAAACTCTTCTTCTTCCAGCCATTTTAAAATCGGAATAGCAAGATTCTTTTCAATTGGAACAGCGTGTACAAGCTCGCCCTCTGGATTATGAATAGTCGCTCCATTCGCAGCAATAATCCAAGTACTAATCCCCGTATCTTTAAAAATCGTTTGAACATCAAAATGCGCTCTCCCGGTCGCAATTACAACCTTTATTCCGTTGGTTATAGCATGCTTTATGGCATCTAAATTGTCTGTACTAATTTTATTTTCATTATTTAATAAAGTTCCATCAAGATCTATGGCAATTAATTTTACCAATTTACTTCACTCCCTTATCGGTTACTAACAGTTCTACATGATGTTCATGGAGTAGTTTCACAAATGCAGAATCGGGTGTTTGATCGGTGATAAGTAAATCAATATCTTTTAGTTCGGCAAAACGATAGAATCCAGTCACTCCTATTTTTGTATGATCTGCCAGTACAATGACCTGTTTTGCTTGACTAATCATCTTCCTCTTTACTTGCCCATCTTCCTCATGTGCAATCGTTAGACCACTTTCGGAAATTCCAACCACGCCAATAAAAGCCGTGTCAACGTAGAAGTGGGAAAGTTTTTCTACAACAGAGGTACCGTATAAAAAACGGTGCTCTTTGTGCAGTTCTCCTCCCAAAAGATGAATATTAACTTTTGAATTGACCGATAAAATATCTGCTTGATTAATCGAGTTGGTAATGACTGTACAAGGGACATTTCCTAACTGCTCTGCACAAGCTTGAACGGTGGTAGAGGCATCTAGAATGATTGAATCTGTGTGATTAACTAATGTAGAAGCCATTTTGCCGATTAACTTCTTTTCATTAGAAACGGTTTGTAAACGATTAGAGTAATCCTTTATTTCTAGATGTGCAGTGGGAAGAATAGCTCCCCCTCTCGTTCGAATGACTGATTGCTCTTCTTCTAGCCTTACTAAATCTCTTCTTGCTGTATCCCTTGATACGTCCAAGAGGGAGCAAATTTGTTCAATTGAAATGCGTTTATGTTCTTTTAAATAATCTAAAATCGCGATTAGTCTTTCTTCTTGGTACATTTTTCAACCTACTCTTAGTAAGACTTTTTCCTATAAGTAATTATAAGTTTTTTACTTAAGTAAAATCAAGTGTTTTTAATTAGTTTTAAGACAATGTAATAAGATGGATACAACCTACCTTAAGAAAAACGGATGCATACTGTATAGGAGGAAGGTGATGAAATGATATCTAAATGGGTTCTTACACTAACTTCCGTTATTTTAACGATCACTGGTATCTTTGTAGCCAGTAACATCTATACATTAATTCCCATATACGAAGTGGTAGCAACTGACTTTCAAATGAAGGATAGCCAAATTGTTATTGCTAGTACATTATTCAGTTTTTTCTATGCAAGCGGACTTTTATTTTTCGGGCCAGCTTCTGACCGTTTTGGTCGTAAAAGAACGATTGTATTTGGTCTCTTAGCATCCTCCATTTCTACGTTAGCAGTTGGTTTATCCAACGAGTTAATTAGTCTATTTATTTCTCGTTCCATTCAAGGCTTCACTCTTGGAAGCTTTGCACCAGTTGCTTTTGCTTATTCCTTCGACCTATTTTCACCCAAAAAAAGAACACTCCTATTAGTGTTCATTAATACTGGCTTTTTAGTTGCAGGAATTTTAGGACAGTTAATAAGCTCTACTTTCACTATGTTTATCTCATGGAACTTTGTCTATTATTTCTTTGCTTTTATTTACTTTATTCTTTTTGTCCTTTCTATGTTTTTTTTGCCAATAACGAAGCCACCCGAAGTTCAAAACCAACGAATCTTCAACATTTTTAGGCGGTTATTAAAAAATAAGAACCTTATCAAATGCTATGGAATTACTTTTACTTTACTCTTTTCTTTCGTAGCACTCTATGATTCTATTGGGCGGTTTTATAATGGGACTGTTGAAGAAATCTTTACGTTAAGAGCAGTTGGCCTTATTGGCGCTATTTTATCCTTATTCACAGGCAGACTTATTGACCGTTATGGAATTGGAAAGACCATGTTCACAGGTTTTACCCTCTCAGCAAGTAGTTTACTTGGAATGTATTTGTTTAATAATCTCATTGGATTAATAATTTTTTCAGTATTCTTTGTCGCCTCCATTTCCTTACTACTTCCAACCGTTATTACACTAGTTGGAACATTAGGTGGGCAGCATCGGGCAAAAGCCCTTTCGCTTTATTCATTTATTTTGCTGACAGGTGCAAGTATAGCTCCTCTAGTCGTTGTCTTTTTGGGCTTTCACCAAGTCATGCTTCTACTTCTTGCAATGTTCTTATTCAATCTAATTTCAGGATATACACTTTTAGGTAGTATACGAAATTCTCAATAAAAAAATAATAGCGCGGATGACCCGCGCTTCATTAAATTCATTTATTTAGCTTCCACACTCTGCTTAAGCTGATTTTTATCAATCTTACCGACATGTGTTTTAGGAAGTTCCTTTATAAAAATTATTTTTTTAGGGATTTTATAGTTACCAAGTTTATAGGAGCAATAATTTTTAATTTCCTCTACCGATAAAGACGCATTGTTTTTTAACACAATAAAGGCTGTTACGATTTCACCCCATTTAGAATCTGGTAAACCTACAACAGCGACCTCAGATACCTCGGGATGTGCGGCAATCCAATGTTCAACTTCTAGTGGATAGACGTTTTCTCCACCCGTAATAATCATGTCTTTTTTCCTACCTACTATATAAAAATAGCCATCGTTATCCCTTTTCGCTAAATCTCCTGTATGAAGCCAACCTTGTTTTAACGTTTCTTTTGTAGCATCCTCATTTTTCCAATAAAACTCAAATGAATGTTTCCCCTTTATTAGAACTTCCCCAACTTCCTCATTTTCTGCAACCGTTCCGTCTTCTTTTAAAAGTTGGATTTGATTGAACATCATCGGCTTCCCAACAGATCCCCGTTTTTCATTTGCCATCCAGGTTTCAATAAAAAAGTTGTTTGGACCAGCTTCTGTTAGACCGTACCCTTCCTTAAACTGTAGCCCCTTTTGATTAAAAGCTTCATATATTTCTAGTGGACAAGGGGCTCCACCAGATAAAAAGGCTTTTATGGTAGGGAATTCTGTCCCCTTAAACTCATCTGTCTCCACCAACATATGGTACATCGTAGGAACAAATAAAACGATGGTACATTGATATTTGTTTAAATAGCAAATGGCTGAATGAGGGTCAAATTCCTTAGCAATAACCACTTTTCCACCAATCATTAAAAGCGGTATGGATAAGGCATTTAACCCCCCTGTATGAAACATGGGCATATAAGTTAAAGTTGTATCTTCACTAGTTAGGTTCCAGCTCAGAATGGTATTTAGCCCGTTCCATAGGATAGAACGATGACTCAACACCACTCCTTTCGGCTTCCCAGTTGTCCCTCCTGTATAAATGATAGCTAAGGGATCCTCTTCTGATATAGGAATATCCCTAGTAAACCCTGAATCTTTAAAGTAACTCTCTTTTTCTACTTTAAAAAGTTCCATATTCATTTCATTTAAATCCGCCACTGTTTTTGTAAAACTAGAATGATAACCTAACAGTTTAGGAGTACTATCTTCTAAGATATATCTAATTTCGCTTGTAGATAAACGCCAATTCAACGGAACGAATATGGCTCCTATTTTTCCACAAGCAAATAATAAGTCAAGGTAACATATATCATTTGGAGATAGAAGAGCAACCCGATCTCCTTTTCTAATTCCCTTTTCAACTAACCAGTTCGCCACCCTGTTACAGCGGTTATTTAGTTCACTATATGTCCAAGTCATGCTAATATCCGCATCAATAACGGCTTCTGAATCTGGTGCTAATCGCGCCCTATTTTCAAGCCAATCGAGTTCCCACCTCACCATAATCTCTCCCTTAATTATAATGAGATTATCTTAATTGGTGAGAGTTACAAGTTAGTTACAGGTCGTTTGGTGCATTATGTAGACAACCACAGAACAAAAGCGCTGGAGCTGGACGGGGACACTCAATGTTAAAAAGTTATCCACAATGCGAAGTATTTTATAATTTCCTAAACGATGAAAAAGGTGGTCCCTTTTCAACTCGGGACCACCTCACCTAAAATTTAGCTTGCTGCCTTTTCTCCTTCCTCCGATTTAGAAACGATGACAGCACAAGCCGCATCTCCCGTAATATTCACCGCTGTTCGGCACATATCTAGTAATCGATCGACTCCTAATACAAGGGCAATTGCTTCAACAGGTAGACCTACGGATGTTAATACCATAGATAACATAATTAGTCCAACGCCCGGAACTCCAGCTGTACCAATACTCGCAAGTGTAGCTGTTAAAATAACGGTTAGCATCTGAGTTAAACTTAGGTCAATACCGTATACTTGAGCAATAAATATGGTTGCTACCCCTTGCATGATTGCTGTTCCATCCATATTAATCGTTGCACCTAACGGTTGAACAAAACCGCTCACGCTTTTCGAAACTCCTAATTTTTTCTGGGCAGCATCCATTGATACAGGAAGGGTTGCAGAACTACTAGAAGTACTAAAAGCTACTACCATCGCAGGTGAGAATCCTTTTATAAAACTAACTGGATTCATCTTTCCAAGAAGTTTTACAGATGCTCCATATGTGACAATTAAATGTAATAATAAAACAAAAAGTACAACAAACATATATTTACCCATGGCAAGGATAGCTTCCATTCCTTGACCACCTATTGCTGTTGCAATCAAGGCAAAAGCACCATATGGAGCGACCTTCATAACTGCCTGAACTAAATACATTAGAACCTCATTTGCCTGCTCTACTAATTTCATGATTCCCTGAACCTTCTCACCAAGTCGAGCTAGCCCAAATCCAACGATAATGGCAAAGGCAATAACTTGAAGCATTTCCCCTTGGACCATCGCCCCGAATGGGTTCGTTGGAATAATATTTAATAGTGTATCAACGACTGGTGGTGCATCTGCCGCCTCAAAGGTAGCCCCATCTAATTGGAAGCTTCCAGTCCCCGGCTTAATTAACAGCGCCATCCCAATTGCTAAAACAAGAGCAATTGCAGTTGTAGCTAAGAAAAAAGTAATGGTCTTAAAACCAATTCTCCCAAGCTTCTTCGGATCACTTATTCCAGCTGTTCCTAATATTAAAGAAACAATGACAATGGGTACAACAAGCATTTTAATAAGATTGATAAATAATTTCCCTAATGGATATAAAAAGTAAGAATTTACTGCCTCAAAAGCCGATGGTACAGCCAGATTTAAAATAAGTCCGACAATAATCCCAAGAACCATACCTAACAGAATCTTTTTAGTTAATGACATAATGACCTCCTTTTTTAAATAAAATTGTTAGCGCTTACATTAAATAAATATATTGACTATTCAGATAATATATTCGAGGAAAATATGCCTCTTTTTTATCTGGATCCTGTATGGATTTAGTTTCGCAAAAAAAAATGGGATTTTCGCAAAATTATCTTGATTTTCGCAAAATAAATTTGGTTTTCGCAAAAATAATCACTTTTTCGCAAAATAAATCAGATTTCCGCAAAAATCCCTTCACAAACACAACTCAACAATAAAATAAGGACCTTGCATAAACAAAAAAAAGAGCTCCTCCACCACAAAGAGTGAAAGAACCCTCACACATTAACAAGTTTCTAAAAATACAGTAGCACCCATGCCCCCGCCAACGCATAATGAGGCAATTCCCTTACTTAAACCTCTACGATTGAGTTCATGTACTAAGCTTACAACGATTCTTGCTCCGGTACAGCCAATAGGATGACCAAGACTAATTCCGCTTCCGTTTACATTTACTTTTTCACGGTTTAAACCAAGCTCTTTTTCGACAGCCAGGTATTGAGCTGCAAAAGCTTCGTTAACTTCAATTAAATCTGCTTCTTCAAGAGTCCAATTTACATTTTGCAACCCTTTTTTAACCGCTGGAACAGGCCCTCTCCCCATTACTTTCGGATCTACTCCAGCAACGGAATAACCAACGATTTTAGCTAAAGGAGTAAGTCCCTTCTCCATCGCTAACTCTTCAGACATTAAAACAAGAGCGGCTCCACCGTCATTTAAGCTGGATGAATTTCCTGCTGTAACCGTCCCATCCTTACGAAATACAGGTTTTAAACTAGCTAACTTTTCTGAAGTAATATCAGGTCTTGGGTTTTCATCTCTTTCAATGACCGTTTCACCTTTGCGTGTTTTTATCGTTATAGGAACCAGTTGTGAATCAAAGTGTCCATTTTCAATCGCATAGGCTGCTCTTTGATGACTTAATAATGCAATTTCATCCTGTTCGGCGCGACTAATTTCATGTAAATCAGCTAAATTTTCTGCCGTTTCTCCCATCATGATGTTATGGATAGGATCCTCAAGAATTTCCCAAACGGTATCGGTAATTTGACCATGCTGCATCCTAGCTCCCCAGCGATGTTGCTTTAATACATAAGGACTGGAGCTCATTGCCTCCACTCCGCCTGCAACAACGATATCAGACATTCCAGACTGAATTTGCAGTGCAGCAGAAATGATCGCTTGCATTCCAGAAGCACATTGTCTTTGTACTGTAAATCCAGTCGTCGTATCAGCTAATCCAGCTAAAAGTGCAGCTGTGCGTGCTGTATTTGGCTGGTCTGTTCTCTGGATGCAATGTCCTAAAATCACTTCATCTACTTCATCATTTTGCAGATTACTACGTTTCACAACTTCTTGGATAACAGGTACGATTAAATCGGTTGGTAGTAGGTCTTTATAAACACCACCAAATGTTCCAATTGGGGTACGTACAGCTGAAGTTATTACTACATTTCTCATGGAGGATTCCTCACTTTCAATTATTTGTAAATGCCAAAAAAGCGCTAATGTCAGCGCTTTTTTTTGCTTTTTTCATTGGAAAAACTTTGTTATTTGTGATTACATCATAATCCCGCCATCTACATGAAGGACTGTACCATTCACATAGTTGGATTCATTTGAAGCTAGGAACAGGTAAGCGTTTGCAATATCTTCCGGATTTCCTAGACGACCTAGTGGAACCATCATCTTCATTTGCTCAATTACTTTTTCTGGAACCTTTGCCGTCATGCCTGTTGCAATGAAACCTGGGGCAACCGCATTCACATTAATTCCCTTACGGCCAAGTTCCTTCGCCCATGTTTTTGTCATTCCAACCACTCCGGCTTTAGTAGCGGCGTAATTCGTTTGACCAATATTTCCATACACTCCTGACACAGACGAAGTGTTAATGATTTTTCCGCTTCCCTTAGCTAACATGGCTGGTAAAACGGCTTGCGTACAATGGAATACACCCGTTAAGTTCACATCTAGAACTTGCTGGAAATCTTCTACAGAGAGCTTTGCTAGCATTCCATCTCTTGTGATTCCTGCATTATTTACCAATATGTCTACTCCACCAAAGTGGTCGACCACATTTTTTACTAAAGAATCTACACTGTTACGGTCCGCAACATTCACTTGAATAAAAGCTACATCATAGCCCTTATCTTTAAGTTCACTTGCTCTCGTTTGACCCAAATCCGAATCAAAATCGGCTAACGCCACTTTTGCCCCTTCACGAGCAAACACTTCGGCAGCTGCAAATCCAATCCCATTTGCTGCACCTGTTATAATAGCTACTTTTTCAGCTAATCTCATTTCATAAACCTCCACATTACTCTAAAAATTCTGATATTAATTCAGATTCCTGTCCTAAATAAATTTCAATAAACATTTCCACAAAGACAAATCAACTACTCTTTAATCTAAAAATTCCGTCATCACTTCAAGCAGTTGGTCCAAATCATCTATTAACGGAGAATGCCCACAATCCTTTAATTCTACAAATCTCGCGTTTTCTCCTATGTCATCTAAAATTTCTTTTGTCATTTGTTCGGTTATGACTAAATCATGGTCTCCCCTTAAAACAAGAGTAGGAATATTTATACTACTAGCGAGGCCATTTCCTTGCACCAACCCATTATGTTCATGACTAATATTAAATTGGTTTAGTGCATGCACCGTTTCAGCATAATTTCTTTGTGTTAACATGTCATCCAAATACTCTTCATAACGGTTAGGATCCGGCTGATTTTTTGTATAAATTACTGCATCGTATACAAATTTTAAAAACGCTCGATCTTTCTTACGATAAGCGGTTTCTGTTGGTACAACCTTCGTTGGATCGATTTTTACTTGATCAAATGTTTCTAAACGTTGTTCCGAACTCGGCGCATACATTGCAAATCCTCTCGTTGAACCTGGAGCAAGTAGGATTAATCGGTTACAGTAATCAGGGTAATCCGCCACAAATTGCATACAAACAGGAGCTCCTAATGACCAACCTACAATCGAAAAACCATATAGTTCAATTTCATCAACAAATAATTTAATATCATCAGAAAGCTCTTTAATAGAATAGATTGCTTGATTATAAGAGGATTCTCCAAAGCCCCTCATATCCATTGCAAACACTTTGAATTCCGGATCAATCTTTTCTATTAATACATCCCAATGCTTAGAAGAGGTCATATTTCCATGTATGAGCAGGAGGTTTTTTGTTCCCCCTTCCCTTTCACGATAAGCAATCGTTTCCCCGTTTGGTATTTCTACCTTTTTGAGTTGGACTTTCTCTTTTAAAGTCATACCATTCACTCTCCCCAACGAATCGTTGTTGCCCCCCATGCATAGCCAATTCCGGCACTAACTAAAACAACAAGATCTCCATCTTTTATTTTCCCTTGTTGTTCAGCAAGTTCTAACGAAAGTATTTGATCCATTTGTCCGATGTGACCATATTCTTCTAAATAGATGGAATGGGAGTTCGACAAGCCTAATTCATTTAATACATATTCATGTGCTGATCTCTTCATGTGAAGCATTCCCACATAACGGATATCTTCTTCTCTATATCCACTTTTGCCAACTGATTCTCTAATGACTTTTAGAAAGTTAGCCATTGATTTCTGTTCTAATCTATTTTTCATTCCAACCGGATCTAGCACATCTAACTTATGAAGATGTAAATTAGATGTTGTAAGAGGATTTTTTGTTCCACCTGCAACGACTACCACATCCTCCGAAAATGATCCGTCCGTAATCATTTCTGTTTCTAGAATGAGGTTCTTGTTATAGTCTTTTTGTAAAAGCAAAGCCCCTCCACCTGCACCTAGATTAAACATAAATCTAGTTCTTTCATTCTTGTAATCTATAAAATCGCTATTTCGGTAACCGCCCGCCAGCAATACAATCTTAATACTTGGATCTGCCAGCATCATGTTTTTAGCAATCTTAATGGCCATCACTGTAGTCCCACAGCGTAGAGCTACATCAAAAGCCCAGGCATTATGAGCACCAATTTCCTCCTGTAGCTTAATTCCAGCTGTCCATAAAGGATACTCTTTATGCTCTTCCCCGATATAAATAATTAGATCAATGGATAATGGGTCAATTCCCGCTTTTTCAATTGCCTTTTTAGCCGCCCGAATTCCCATTTCACATGTATGGTCATCTTCAGAAGGTACTGGCTTTTTCTTAATCCCCATCTTCTCTTCCACAACATGGACCGGGATTCCTGCTTCTTTGGCAATTTCTTCCCCTGTTATAAACGCTTCAGGAATATAAGTACCTGTACTTACGATTCCAATATTCACAAAAATTCACCTACTTACTTAAGAATCTCCCACTACTTGTTTCATAAAATTCAAGGCTTCTTCCGATGTCTCAAACAACAACTCTTCATCCTCTTGAACGTGAGTCACTTTAATCCGCCACTGTTTTTCTTTTGTTGCTGTATCAAAGTCAACTAGTTGAAATCGAATGACAAATGAGGCAATTTGCTTTTGTTCCAATTGGGTTCCCCCTATCCAGCAGCCTTTTCGTTTTTATCTTTTGGTTCCAGGTTTCGCTGTCTTTTTACTAAGGATTTCGTTCTTAGGCTCTTTAGTGTCCCAACAATCCCTTGTGGGAAGAACATAACAGCTAGAATATATATAATTCCAAAGAAAATGATCCATCGTTCAAAGATCCAATGAACCTTAGCTAACTCAGTTAACCAGTGATGGGCAAATTCAATTAGACCAGCTCCGATGATGGCCCCAACTAGAGTTCCCACTCCACCAATAATTGTCATTAACAATGCATCAAGCGTTATATCCATTGTAAACACGCTAGTATTAACAAATCGAAGGGAAATAGCGTATAAAATACCAGCAATCCCTGCTATCACACCAGAAACGACACTTGCAATAATTTTGTACTGAAGAACACTATAACCAAGTGACTCACTTCTCTGTTCATTTTCACGAATCGCTTGCAGTACTCTCCCTAATGGTGAATTCGTAAAGCGATTTAATAGGATAAAAACAACAATCATACTAACTAAACAAATAAGATAAAAATCAAATCTATCTTTAAATAAGTCTGGTACCCTGAAAGTAAATCCATCATTCCCATATGTCATTGTTCTCCACTTTTCAGCTAAAACGAGAAACAATCCAGCAAATGCCAATGTCAACATGGCGTAGAAATGACTCTTTAATCTGAGAGTGAGTAAACCTACTAAATAACTTAACAATGCAGTCAAAACAATCGTTACCAAAACCGCTAGCATTAAATACGGAATCGTCGGTTCAAACCGTTTCATGAATATTCCTATCGTATAAGCTCCTATACCAAAAAACATCGCATGCCCAAATGAAACAATCCCTGTATATCCAAGTAATAAATCATAGCTCATCGCAAAAATCGCAAAGATAAACACTTGAGTAAATAAAATCATCATGGAGCGAGAATCATTTATGAATGGGTAAATTAGAAGCAGTACAGCAATAAGCGTATAAAAGACATTTTTCTTATTTTTCATTAGTACATTCATCCTTCTCACCCCTTCAATCCAAATAATCCTGAAGGCTTAAAGATTAATACCGCTGCCATTAATAACATGTTTACAGCAAGAGCAAGATCTGGAACATAATAAGCCATAAAGGATCCCGATAGTCCAACTAAGATAGCAGCAAGAATAGACCCAGGGAAACTACCCATTCCACCTATAACAACAACGATGAAGGCTAAAATAGCAAACTCGAGTCCCATTTCTGCATATATTACTCCTGAATATGGTGCAAGTAACACTCCACCTAAAGCAGCCATCCCTGCCCCAATCATAAAGACAAGCATAAATACTTTTTGAATATTGATCCCTAAAGACTGAACCATTTCTTTATTCATAACTCCTGCACGTACAATCAAACCAATTTTCGTATTCTTTAAAATATATTGAACAGCTAAGAATACTAAAAGACCTACTACAATGATAAAAGCACGGTACTTAATAATAATGACGTTACCAATCTCCCAACTTCCAGCTAAGTAACTAGGAGCCGTTGCGGATATCTGATTAGGTCCCCAAACTACTTTTAACATCTCAGACAACACGAGCATCAGCCCAAGTGTAATCAGAATCTGCTGTATGTGATTACCGTAAACCGGTTTAATAATCCATCTTTCTGTTGCAACACCCAGGATAAGTCCAGTAATAATGGCACCTATAATTCCAATGACAAAACTACCAGTTGTTGCATAAATCCAAGTACCACTGTAGGCGCCCCATGCAAATAACCCACCATGAGCAAAGTTTAATACGTCCATTAATCCAAAAATTAAAGTTAAACCTGCAGCCAATAAGAAAATGAGCATTCCCGTTGCTAGCCCATTAATCGTTAAATTAATTAACAGCTCCATTCCTATCCTCCTCTCCTTATGCAATCCCTAAATATTTTCTTCTCATTTCATCGTCTTCTTTTAACACATTCATTGGACCATCATGAACGGTACGTCCATCATCGATAATATAAAAACGATCTCCAATCGTGCTTGCCATCATAAAATTTTGCTCTACTAAAACAATCGTTGTTTTTTCTTTCATTTGCATAATGGAATCCATTACTTTCTCCACCACGATGGGTGCTAAACCTTTACTAGGCTCATCAATCAAGAGCATATCGTTATCGTTTACATACGCTCTTGCAATAGAAAGCATTTGTTTCTGTCCACCACTTAGTAGACCACCATGTTTTTTCCAGAACTTCTTTAAATCAGGGAATAAATTCAAAATATAAGCTAGACGTTCCTTCGTCTCATCATTTTCCGACTTCATTGCTACTTTCATATTTTCCTCAACCGTTAATTGGGCAAAAATCCCTTGATCTTCTGGAACATACCCAATTCCCTTTTGTGCGATATGATAGGTTGGTAAGCTTTTGATTTCTTCATTGTTATAAGTAATACTTCCTTTAGATGCTGGGTTCAAGCCCATAATTGTTCTTAGGGTAGTCGTTTTACCTGCGCCATTTCGACCCAGTAGAACGGTTACTTCTCCTTTTCTCACTTCAAAATTAATGCCTTGTAAAATATGATATTGCCCAATATACGTTTCAACCTGATCAAGCTTCAATTGCACGCTCATCATAAAGACCTCCTAAATAAGCGGACTGTACAGTTTCATTTTTCATTATTTCTTCTGGTGTCCCTGTGGCTAATAATCTTCCATTAAAAAGCACCATAACTGAATCAGATAAATCCATAATCATATCCATTTTGTGCTCAATTAATAGAATTGTCCGATCTCCTTTAGCTTTAATTTTCTTAATCACCTCAAGGATAGCGGGAACTTCTTCTAATGACATACCTGCTGTCGGTTCATCGAGTAACAGAACTTCTGTGTTTAAAGCTAGTAACATTGCAATTTCTAGCTTCCGTTTTTCTCCATGCGCTAAGTTAAGCGCTAACGTATCTTTTTTATTATCAAGCATGACCATTTTAAGCCATTCTACTGCTTGGTCTTCTAGATTCTTAAACTTCTTAAAATGTGAAAACATCTTATAACGAATTCCTGCCTGTGATTGAACGGCTAATCTAACATTCTCCAACACAGTTAAGTTCGGGAAAACATTCGTAATTTGAAAAGATCTGCCGATTCCCTTCCTCGTTCTAAACGTAGGCGAAAGCTTTGTGATATTCTCCCCACGAAAAAATACTTCCCCTTTTGTTGGCGCAAGCTGCCCACTTAAAAGGTTAAAGAATGTTGTCTTCCCTGCTCCATTTGGCCCAATAATCGATAAAAATTGATTTTCTTTTACGGTTAAGTTGACTCCATCTACCGCTGTATGACCGCCAAAAGTTATCGTTAAATCCTTTGTTTCTATTAAGCTCAAAATAACACCACCTTCTAAGAAATACATATGTGCTCTGACCTTTTAAATAAAGAAGGGCCAAGTAAAAATCAATGCTAAGATTTTTACCAGACCCTACAACACCGTATCTTGTCATCTTGTTGGATTCAAAGATACATCACTAACGTAGTGTCAAACTAATGAACTAATTTCTAATTGGAGGAGCCGTTTCCTCTGGAGAAAGCTCACGAATTAATACAGGTACCGGATATGGTACGCCTTCTTTCTTTTCTAATCTAACAGCATATAGAGACTGAAGGGCTTGATGATCTTCAGGACGGAAAGTCATTTTTCCTTTTGGAGTTTCAAAACTCATTCCTTCCATTGCTTCAATCAGTGTATCAGCGTTCGTGTCTCCACCTGTTTTCTTGATTGCTTCTACAATTGCGATAGCCGCACTCATACCACCTGGTGTAAATAAATCAGGTAACTCGTTGTTGAATCTCTTTTTATGTTCTGTTACTAACCAATCGTTGATTTCGTTCTTAGGAAGGTCATGATAATAAACAGAGAAACCTTCCATGCCAACTAATGGCTCCATTGTTGTTAGTGCCGCAATGTCAGGTGCTCCAGTAGAAATTTTTATTCCTTTTTCTTGAACCTTCATATCAGCAATTTGGTTCCAAGGAGAGTTTGCTCCAGCCCAAACTACGAATAAATAATCTGGCTTTGAATCAATTACTTTTTGAATATTAGATGTAAAATCTGTTGCAGCTGGATCAGCGTACTCCTCATGGATAATTTCTGCTCCAAGCTTTTCTGCCGCTTCTTTAAATGCAGCTACCCCATCTCTACCAAATGAATAATCTGGGGCAAACGTGGCAATCTTTACTCCATCTTTCGCAATAGCTGCTGCGCCTGCAACTGCATCTTGAGAAGAGTTACGTGCTGTACGGAAAATATATTTATTAAACTCAGAACCTGTAATACTATCAGCTACTGCAGGCTCAACAACCATAATTTTTTCATACTCTTCAGCCAGTGGTAATACAGCAAGTGTGTCACCAGAACTAGATGAACCAACAAGGAAATCAACTTCATCATCTTCTAAAAGTTTAGTAGCTTTTTGAACCGCAACTTCTGGCTTTGTCTCAGTATCTTCTACAATGAACTGAATTTTACGACCATCTACTTCCATTGTCCCGCCTGTCGCGTACTCAAGACCAAGTTCAAATCCTCTTAATGTTTGTTTACCATAAGCTTCAAGTCCACCTGTTTGCGATGCTAGCACCCCAATTTTAATAGGTTCACTATTCTTTGTTTCTTCCTTATCCTTCGAGCCGGAATCAGAACTTCCTGTTTGATCAGAACTACATGCACTAGCAAAAACCATCATAAAAACGAGTAAGCAAATAAAAGCAAAATGTTTCCTTACTGAACTCATTCATCTTCCCCCTTGAAATTTGGTTACTTCTTTGTGGATTTATCATAATTTTTCGTGGTTACAAACGAGTTACAAATCATTAGGAAGTTAGAAAAAAACGAGCCCGGTTAAAATTGTAGGCTCGTCAAGTGTGTATATACGATTCATTAGTCCAATACATTCACTTTCATTTCCATAATCATTTCGTACATGTGGCGTGTAGGTTCTAGTGGTGAAACACCTAACTCCTCTTCAAGAACCTCACAACACTTTTGATACCATTTAATCGCATACGGTCGATTATTCTTTCGATAATAACAATACATAATTAAACGATAAGCTTCTTCCCATGTTTTATCCTTTTTAAGAATACTTTCACACCAGTGAATGGCTTGGTCATAGTTTTCCTTACGAACACTTAGTTGTGCTAATTTTTCTGCACCCCTTAAGTAGTAGACAAGTAACCTTTCTCTTTCGTTTAAGCACCAGTCATCATACCTTCTGTCAGGTAAATAATCTCCTTTATATAAACGTAGCCCCTTCTCCAAACATTGAATGGATTGCTCAATGTCTTGTTCTGCCAGTCCCACTCTTATCCATTCTTCAAAAATAACTGTATCCAGTTCTATACCTGCTTTATTATTAATTCCATAAGAGGTTCCGTCTCTCATAATAAAAAATGGATTGGCTCTTGGCTTTCGGTGGGGTTCAAGTGCATTGTTTAAGGCATTTAGTGCTACTTTAAAGTCCCTTGCTGCACTGGTTTCATTTTGTTCCGGCCAAATGAGCTGCAAGATTTCTTCTTTCGGAAAAAAGTGTTTTCGATTCGTTAAAAATAATTGCAATAGCTCCTTGGCTTTCCCTCTTTGCCAATCTCGTTCTTCTACTTCCGTTTCTCCTAACCATACCCTGAACTGACCAAGCGTCTGAATTCTCAAAGTAAATCCCGGATGAGAATCCAAGTTAGCGATACTTTTATGCTGTAATAGCTTCGTTACATAGTCGGGAAATATATTACGTTTCTGAATCTCTATTAGTAGTGGAGCAAACATCTCTAAATCTCTCGGTCCGTAAATACTTCTCTTATGAAAAATAAATTCAAAGCCTTTTAGTTGAACCTGTTTTAAAAAAAGAGTGATGTATGATTCAAATTGTTCAGTCTCTTCGTGTACAAATGAGAGATAGGCTTTCCAAAAATAAGTTAACATTTTTCCAAATTCATCGTGACAATTTTGAAACATGGTTTCTGCTTTATTCAAGTAAATTGATGCTTCGGACAATCGATTATTATAAATAGCGGCAATCCCCATTGATAGCTTGATTAACGAAGAAAGCCAAATGTCTTTCACTTTTTCAGTTTCTTGTAAACCTAAAATTCCTACCTCAATGGCTCTTTCATAATCCCCTTTATTTCCATATAAAATACACAGACCCATAAAGGCTTCCGCTTTTCCTCGCTCTACACGAATTCGGTCCATAATTTCCAAGGCGGTCTCATAGCATTTTTCCGCTAATGCTAGGTCGTATTGATCTAACAGCTGAACAGCATGGCCCATTCGAATCCATCCGCATGCCTCGACGAACGGAGACTGAGAGGAAACCCCGCTCTGAATACCTTCCTGTGCTAGACTCTTAGATTCAACTCCATTCCCTGTAAGCGCTTCAATTAAAGCTAACAATAAATCAGTCTCTCGGTGAGATTGTGGAAGTTTAGAAATGATTGGCCCATTAGAATGATTTTTTCTGGCGGAAAAAAGGACATTCTTCGCTTCATCTAATCTCCCCGTTCTTAAATATAGCCTTGCTTGAAGATTCCCATAACCAAGGTCTACACTTGCATCTCTTGCACGTTTCAACCATTTTTCTGCCTTGATAGCATGCCCCGAATTAATCAAGTTTTCAGCTAGAAGCCTATATAATTTTCCTGTATCCTGTTCAGAGCTCCATTCACTCTTTTCACGAATTTCAATTGCCTGGTACAGATACCTTTCAGCATTATAAGGCTGGATCGTATCCAAGTAGATTTTTGCCTTACCTTCTAAAGCCTTACTCTTTTCTAAAGCATTTCCCTTTTTGTCAGCCCCCGTGAAAGCTTGGTCATAACAAAATTCAGCCTCTTTATATAGAGAGCGATATCTATGTACTTCTCCTTGTAAAAACCATAGAGTATAAAAGCGATCTTTTTCAGGATTTGGTAGGTTAATCAATAATTCATATAAACTTTCCACCTTGCCACTTTCAAGCATCGTAATACCATAATCATTCAAAATGGAAGCAATCGCTTCTACATGACCTATCTTTTCATAGTGTAAAAGGGCTCCTTCCCAGTTTCTCAGCTTCTCATAATACCTGGCCCCTCTTTCATGTAAAACCCGTATACTATGCGGTTGATTTTTTCTAAATTGTTTCTCAAGAAATTCCTTAAAGAGAGCATGGTATCTATATTGCTTTTCACCAATACGCTGAATAAATAAGTTTTTTTCGAGTAACTGCTCTAACATCCCAGCGGAACCAGTAATCCCTAATACGACATCGCACACGTCTTCATCTAGTTCTTCTAAGACACTCGTTTGTTCTAAAAATTGTTGAATTAACGGAGGTTGCTTTGAGAACACTTCCATCACTAAATATTGAAATAAGTCTTGTAAAGACCCTCCTGGCTTAGATAAGAAGGAATGAATATCTTCCGTATGTTGAATTTGTTGAGCAATCATTCCAAGGGCGATAACCCAACCCTCAGTAATTTTATAAATCTGTTTTAACTCTTCTTCATTAATAGTCAAATCATAATTATCGGAAAGGAGTAATTCTATCTCGTCCATTGATAAAGAGAGATCTTCTTTCGTAATTTCTAAAAGTTGGTTCGTCACCTTCATCTTTGTTAATGGCTTCCATAGTGGTCTGCTCCTACTAGACACAATCATACTTAGCTGTTCAGGTATATGTTCAAGAAGCCTTTCCATAAAACGATTAATATTATAGGAATGTTCAACCTGATGATAGTCATCAATAATCAATGTAATCTTCTTCTCTAGAGATAAGAGCTCGTTAACAAATAACGAGCAAAGCGAACTCAAATCTTCCTCACGTATGTAGTGGTCCATTTCGTTCATAAATGACTTAATTTCCGTTCCGAATGTCGGATATACTGTTTGAATAGATGATATGATATAGGTTAGAAATGGAATGATATCGTCGTCTGTTGCTGAAGTTGAATACCAACAGCAAGAGGAATACTGATCATATACATACAAAGCTAATGCTGTACTTTTCCCATAACCTGCACCAGAATGAATAATTGTTAGAGGATGATTAGGAATCCCCTTCATTTTCTTTGTTAATTTTGCTCTTCTTATCGTATCTTCTTTAATTTTAGGGGCAATTAATTTTGTCTTAATGACTAACATAATTCGCTCATCATCCTCCTTTCCTTAATTTTCTAATTATTTTAACATATGACAAATAAAAAAAGACTCGAATTAACTCGAGTCGTAGTGATTTTTTATAAGGTCTTTTGTAATTTTTTAAATTGCTGCGCTTATTTTGCCCGTTCCTTTCCGCTCCACTCAATGATTCAATGTTTAAAAGCAATAATTTTTACGAAAAGAACCTATTAAAAAGAAACCGCCACATGATCAAGTGGCCAGTATCTCAAGTTTACTTTACCCACTACTTGTTCAACAGAGATAAATCCGAAGTGGCGACTGTCCCAACTACCTAGTCTATTATCACCTAACACGAACAAGCTACCCTCGGGTACTGTTTCCTCTCCTGTTAGTTCAGTTAAAGTAAAGTCTCCTGTAAGACGTCCGTCTAATGATTGATCTCGATATTTTTCTAAAAATGGTTCTGCAATTTCTTCTCCGTTTATATACAGCTGATCTTCTATATATTCGATTTTGTCACCAGGTAAGCCGATAATTCTCTTAACATAATCTTCTTCTTTGTTTGCGTGAAACACAATGACGTCAAATCGGTTTAACTCTCCTACTTGATAACCTAATTTATTTACAACCAATTTGTTCCCATCTTGAAGGGTAGGCATCATTGACTCACCCTCTACCTCATAGTTGGAGAAGAAAAAAGCTCGTATGAAAACGAAAATAATGATTCCTATTACTAAAGCCTTTACCCATTCTAGACTTTCTTTTTTCACTATTTCATTCAAAAGTGATCTCCTCCATTGCCAATAAAGAACGGACGTTACTAGAAGACAATTTGAAGTTTAATAAAATGATTATTGCTTTTAATTAAATTAACCAGCTTGCCTTTCATGTTCCGTACTTTTATTTATATGAGATTCTATTCTCTTACCTACATACCACAATATCGCAATAATTAAAACTACGATTGCTGTTCTAACAGGTTGCGTAATGAGAGAGCGAATATCATAGCCAACAAAGCTAATCGTAAATATCATGACCATTTTCCCAGCTAAAACCGCAAACATATACTGCCCTACTCTAATATTAGACAGTCCTGCTACAATATTAACTACTGCAGAAGGTGTAAAAGGAAAACATAGAAGAAGAAAAAGTGGACCAAAACCATGTCTCTCTACCCAAGACATAAGCTTTTGTACTTGTGGATGTCTCTTCAAAAAAAGCAATATTCTCTTTTGACCGAACCTTCTAAAGATGAGGAAAACAATTAATGCTCCAATAGAAGCTCCAATCCATGAAAATAAGAACCCAAGCCAAAGTCCAAAAGCATTCGCATTAGCCAGCACAAATAAGAATAATGGTAAGAACGGAAAAAAGGCTTCTAGCATGGGTAACAAAATCCCTGGAAATGGACCAAAGGAACGGTATTTTTCTATTAAGTCCATTATGTTTTCTAGTGAAAACCATTCTCTAAACAATTCTAAATCCATTTAATATCTCCTCGAATCAGAAACAACGACTTGTGCATGATGATTATTTATGGTTAGTTTAAACCACACGGCAAACATCATACTTCTTTATCGATACTCTTATTTTATTCTACACCTCATCATTCAATATGAGAACATTAATGATCTCCCCATCTATAAGTAAATGGGGAGTACTGCTATTTAGAAATAAATCCTTGAATGGCCTCTCTATTTTTTTGCACATCTATTGCTAAAACGGAAGCACCATTAATATTTGCATTTTGCCAAGCTCCATCTACAGGAACTCTTAGAGAACTAATTTCTCTATTGCCACTTGTAATAAAATCTTTACCGATAAATACCATGTCTGCAGCATCCATATTCGTATTAACAAACGGAGTAACTACCCCTACTAGCTTAGGAAGTTTAGGTACCGATTGGATGGATGTCAGTTCTTCGGCAATCTTCTTTACTACTTTTTGCTGCCTTTCTACCCTTCCAAAATCTCCAACTGCATCTTGCCTAAAACGAACATAACCTAACAAATGTTTTCCATCAAGCCTTTGTAGACCTGGTTCTAGCGTTACACCAATGTTCTTTGACATTCTTTTTTCTACGTCTATCTCTAATCCCTCTGGAAATGCTTCATCCACTAATTGAACAAATCCTTCAAAATCAACGATTGCATAATATTGTAAGTCGAGCCCAAAATTAGCTTTCAAGGTTTCCCTAACTAGTTCAGGTCCCCCTTTAAGAAAGGCAGTATTTATTCTTCCCTGTCCATAACCTGGTATTTCAAGATAGGTATCTCTCATAAACGAAATTAACTTATAAGTTCCATTATCAGGATGATACCTAGCAACCATAATGGTATCCGCTCGAGCCTTTTCCTCTCCTCTTGAGTCACTTCCTAATAATAAAATATTGGTACCGCCTTCTTGGTCAACATCACCGTTGAATTCATAATCCACTTTTTGTACATTTGCTCTTTCTGTTGACTGAGAAACCCCCTGCTTATATTGATAAAAACCATATGCAAAGACAGCAGCAAATAATATAAAAATCGTTGTGAAAAATCTTTTCCACTTTCTGTTCTTTTTCTTCTGTTTTTGATATTCTTGTCGTTCTGACCTCATGTTAATACCTTCCGTTTCTAGAAATTCAATATAGACTCGCTATATAAGACTGATTTCTTACAGAAAAAGTTTCTCTTTATACATAATTTTCACGTATGAGATGGTTAGTAGTATTAAGCAGTATTTCGTATCTTCTTAAGATTACCAAAATCAATATTTTTTTTCAGCTATTGTTTATGAGTAGTTCGGATATACGCGCGATTTAGTCATTTTTGCGGAAATTTAATTTTTTTGCAAAAATCACAATAATTTTGTGAAAATGAATCTTTTTTGCTAAAATCCAACTAATTTTGCGAAAAGCTAATTTTTTTAGCGAACTCCTATTTTAGTAACTAAAAAACCGCAAAAACCCCTTACAGGGTTTTTGCGGTCCACTTTAAATGTTACTTAATATACTCATTAAACCAATTCTTAATATGGTGTAGTCTTTCCATTCTTAAGTTTGGTTTTCCACTTCTTGATAGTTCATGGTTTGATTCAGGGAAACGAACAAATTTAGTCGTTTTCTTTTTATGTTTTAAAGCGATATACAATTGTTCCGCTTGTTCAATTGGACAACGATAATCTTTTTCACTATGAAGAATCAATAATGGTGTCTCTACTGAATCAACATATGCTAATGGAGAATGCTTCCATAATGTTTGAATATCATCTAAGGAATTAGATTTAATTTGCCATTCGTTAAAGTAATATCCAATGTCACTTACTCCGTAGAAGCTAATCCAGTTGGAAATAGAACGCTGAGTTACCGCAGCTTTAAAACTGTTCGTGTGGCCAACTATCCAGTTAGTCATGAACCCGCCATAGCTTCCTCCCGTAACCCCAAGACGGTTCTCGTCAATAAAGTCAAATTGATCTAATACATAGTCAACTGCTTCCATCACATCTGCATAATCTCTGCCACCATAGTCCCCACGAACGGCATCAACGAATTTTTGTCCATATCCATGACTTCCTCTTGGGTTAATGTATAGCACAGCATAACCTTCAGCAGCTAAGGTTTGGAACTCATGAAAATAAGTATTTGCATACATAGCATGTGGTCCACCATGAATTTCTAGGATTAAAGGATATTTCTCGCCTTCTTTAAAATTAGCTGGCTTCATTAACCATCCATGTAAATCCCAATCATCTTTAGATTTGAATTCAATTTCCTCTACACTCGCTAATTGAACCTCATCTAGGAACGAAGCATTAGCGTTTGTAAGCTGTGTTAATTCTCCTGTTGGTACATCTAAATAAAATAGTTCACCAGGTGATTGTGCTTTACTAATAGCTACCACAGCTTGATTAATGTTGCCACCGGTTGTTAAACCATAAACATGCTGCTGGTCAAGTAAAGCCGGATATAACTCGCCATTAACTGAACCATAATATACAACCGTATTACCATGGTCAGTTGCTAGGAAATAGAAACTTTCGTTGTCTTCCCCCCATAATAGTCCAGGTGTAACAGCTCCTTGTTGGAAATCCCCAATCGCTAGGTCCCCAACTAATAAATCTGTTTCACTTGTTAGACAATTAAGGCTCTTGTTATCAACATTATAAACCCAAGCTTTGCTTAAGGTTGCATTTTCAAATTCTCTCTCATGCCCAATCATCCCCAAAAATTTACTGTTAGGAGACCAGGTTACACTGCCAAAATATCCTGTACTGTTCGTAACTTTTTGAAGATTTTTAGTAGAGACTTCTAATAAATAGACATCTGATAAAAACGAATGATCTAATTCTTCGCTGAAATCAGCCGTTAAAGCAATATAATTTCCATCAGGTGACCAGCTTTGAAGTGAGTAGTCTCTTTCTCCGCTGGTTAACAGTTCCATTTCTTTTGTATTTACATCCACGACAGCTATTTGAGTAAATCTTCCATTCCAAAAACCGGAAGCATCAGATTTATATTTCATCTTATCAACAACAAGAGGAACTAGATTCCCTTTCTCTTCTTCTTTCTTTTCTTCTAAAAGTAGAGCTTCATCTGATTTTAAAGAGGTACTGAAAGCAATTTTACTCCCATCTGGTGACCAAACAGGGTTGCTTGCCCCGTTCGTACTATTGGTTACCTGTCTAGCTTCTCCACCATCTTTTTGCAAAATATATATTTGATTTTTTCCTGTTCGATTTGAAACAAATGCGATTTGGCTGCCATCAGGTGACCAGCGAGGGGAATGATTTTTATTTTCTCCATAAGTCCACTGAACAGGATTCGTTTTTTCAGCAACATTTATGTAATATAAGTTGGATACATAATCATTCTTCTCTTTAGACATGGTTGTTTCAACATAGAGTAGATCGGAACCGTTCTTTGCTAGCTGTGGATCAGCTAATGATTTTAAATGATATAAATCTTCTGCCGTTAATGTTCTCTTTTGCTTTTCCATATGTGGGTCATCCTCCTTTAGTACACTCCTATTTATTTCGATACTAGAAATATTTATTCCTTCCGATTTTTTAAATTTTTCATAGCTAATTTTTGGTTAATAAATTGTTGCCTAGAACATCTTGCCCGTTCCTTTCCGTTCGGTGGTTCAAATGTTGTTAAAGGCAACAAACTTTACAAATTTAGGGTTAAGACTAAAGACTAGAAAAAACACCTTGATTATTATGACCATTTTTTGTACTATATTATCGAACAGATGTTCTGGTTTAATTTTATATAGGAGCTTGATCATATGACTAGAATTCCGGAAGATGATCGAAACATATTAGAAAAGGCTATTTATTTACCGATGGTTTTGACCGTTTTAAACAAAGATTTACTCGTCATTCATGAGAGTCCCTTTAAGTTAAAACAGCCCTATTTAGAATTAGTTGAAGAGACAATGAAGGTAATTCAGAGGGAATTGGCTGAAGTAAAGCAATATATGAAGAGAAATAATTTAAAAGTATTTGAAGCTAAGAGAGATGAGGCTTTTACCATGTTTACCTTTTTATATAAAGGTTATGAGGAGCACCATAACTACTTTAATCCAAGATTGAGAAACAGAGTACAAGAATTAATGCAATACTACTTATATAAGCGCCACAAATAAAGTTTTTTTCTAAACTGGTTCACAATGAAAACTAGCTTAGTTGAGTTGTTGTAAAGTTAAAGTTATATCTTCCTCAACTAAACCAGTTCAAGCCTTTTGCGACCGGCGGTATTTCCTATATGCTTCCACTTCTCTCATGCCACTTTCGATTACCAGCTGTAAGATAATTGGACTTCTCTTCAGATGCCTTTTGTCTTTTCGTATAGAATTCCCACGTAGTTTCCTCGAGTCTTTGAGAAAGCTTTGAGCGCAATAAGACTGTTCGTAAATACTGGTTTTGAAAAGAAGTATAGGAAATGGGGACTTCCACACAAGCTTTATTAATAAATGTAACATTCGTTGTGTCTTTACTACCTTTTTTGAAATCAATAATATGCTCATGAGCAATCCAGATGCATTGGATATTTTCTGGGGATGTGGTTGGGAAAAAATATATGAAGTTCGTTGGGGATATTGAGATAGGAACCTTGTGGGTAATTCCAATTAGTTGTCTTGTTCCTTCTTTTCTTCCTTCATAACTACATCCAAAGAAGATACAACTTTTTTTTATGATATCAATTGGTCTAAATGGAGAGATAAACTCTTCTTCAAGCTCAATAATCTTGGAATACACCTTGCTACCATACTTAAGAGGAAAAATAATTAATGTACTTGAATTTATCTCATACTCTTCAATAATCTTTTTCTCCATTTTTCTACCTCCTACGCTATTTTTCTTCTTTATATTATCACTTCTTACATTTTTTTCATGGTAATCATATAAATTTTCAGAAAGTTTTCACATTTTACCTTCATAGAAAAATATTTTCTGATTTTTTTAAAAATTCCGTTGATTAAATCAAAAAAACTCCATATAATATTAAAAAGCATCAGGGGTGATTTCCATGAAGGAGAAATCTTATACAGAGTTAATGAAATCCGGTGCAATGAAGAAAAAGGCAAAAGAATCTTATGTTTTAGATTTGTACATTGAAATGGTGTTGTCGGAAGCATTATTAAAAGCCGAAAAAGAAAAACTTACAGCTAAAATTGATCAAGCAATTGACCTTCGCAACAAAACTGAATTCTTGCGACTCTCAAATGAGTACAAAAAACTAACAAAGCGCTTTGGAACATAGAAAAAGAAGCAACTTCCCCTCACTCCCGAATCTGGGGGTTTATTTTTGTGTAAAGGAATGTAACCTAAAAAGAACTGTCACAAAGTAACAGCTCTAATTAGATCCTATTTATTTCTCTGCTCCAATTCATATTCCTCAATCATTGAAATTCTCTCTAACATAGTGGGATGACCATACCTAAATATTTTTACTAACAAAGGTGGATTCACTTGGCTTAATCCTGCTCGAGAAAGCTCCTGGAATGTACCTATAGCTGCTTCCGTATCGTCTGTCATCTTAATCGCATAACGATCTGCTCGAGTTTCTTGATATCTCGAAACCGTATTTGACAGTGGACTGGAGATGAACATTAACATGGAAATAATCATTAACAGTAATGGTAAAGAGCGGACATCGTTTACCTTTGTTAGTTTAAAAGAGTCTCCCCATCTAGCGATAACATAATCCATAATACGGGCTGTCAGATAAAGTCCCAGTAAGGATAAGAGTAGGTAACCCGCAATTCCGATATATAAGTGCTTTTCAACATAGTGTGCCATCTCATGTGCCATAATGAACAAAATTTGATTATCATTTAGGCGATTTAATGTTGTATCCCATAAAACTATTCTAGAATTAGAACCTATTCCTGTTACATAAGCATTTAAAGCGTTGGTCTTTTCTGCCATGTTTACTTCAAATACGTGTTCAGCTGGAATATTGGCTTCACTGGCTAATTGTAAAATTTTTGATTCTAACTCTTTATTTTTTAAAGGGTAGAAATCATTATAAAGCGGATCGATAACGACCGGTTGAAGGAACATCATAAACAAAGTAAAAGGAATGGAAATTAGCCAAGCATATAGCCACCACCTCTTAGTACTTTTATTAATAATCCAATAAAGGACAGAAACAACAATAACCATCGTACCGAAGCTTACCCAAAAATCAATTAATTCGTCCTTCATCCATGAAGAAAAGGTTTGTGTAGAAATATTATATTTTTTTGATAAAGAGTAGCTAATGTAGCCAATTGGAAAGGTTGCTATAAATGAAAAAAAGGTTAGCCAAGCTACATAGATGGTTGTCTGAAGGAATTTAAATTTTGTAGACTTGTCAGCCCAGTCTTTAAAAACTTTTGATAATCCAAACAGCAAAATGAGCAAGTAAAATATCCACTCAAAGGGTGTTGCTAAGAAAAATAAAATATTTCTAATTTTTGAGTATTCCTCACTCAAGACTAGTTCTCTTCCATTCATAAATGTTGCTGGATCTGCTTTAGAACCTTCATACTCAAAAGGTAAGCTTGTGTTTGCGAAGTAGAACAAATACCAGTATATGAAGAGTGCGTATATAACGTATGCTAATACGCCGTAAAAGCCTATTTTTCTGGCCATCCTATTCCCCCCTGAAAATTTTTTTCGGTTCACGCTTGTACAACCCTATAATTATTTTAGTTAAAATATTGATATTTAGAACTATATCTTAGCTTCTCTTAATTCCCAATAAAAAATGCTGATTCTTATAGAACCAGCAGGCAGGAAACTGTAAATAACTAGGATAACTTTAAATTTCGTCCGTTGATTTCCGCTCCAATCAACTCAGTGCTATTATCAACATGGGTATTTATAGGTTAAAAGAAATAAGAGTAAATAGATAAAACAGTAATAGAACCTAAAACGACTACTATTACATTCGCTCCTAGGTAAGCAGCAAGGAATGCAGCTGCGGCTCCTAGGAGGCCGTACCATATATCTTCTTGAATAAATAAAATGCCTGGGAATATTAAGGCACCTAATGTAGCGTACGGTACATTTTTTAGTATCCCTTGAATGAACGGAGGTAATTCTTTGCCTCGGAATAAGACAAATGGAAGCATTCTTGGAACATAGGTAACGACTGCCATTCCAATGATCATCCAAACAATTTCACTATGCAACCTCTTTCCCTCCTTGGTTACTTCTCTTCGTTGTAGAAATGAATTCCACAATTACAGCCGATAAAATGGTGGCTAATACAATAGCCCAACCGGTTGATAATACTTTTGTTAAAGTAAAGATTGTGTTAAAACTTGCTGCAAGAGCTGCTAAAAACACTACCTTCGTACTCTTTTTCATTGATGGAACTAGTAAGCCAACAAACATTGCATAAAGAGCAACAGACATGCTTTCCTGAAGAGTCTGCGGTAAGCTCCCCCCTACGATATGCCCTAGTCCAGAGTTAATCACCCAACTCGAATAGGAAACAGAAATAACTCCAAACATAAAGCCAGTTGAAACTTGCCCTTCCTTAAGTGCCGCTACAGAGAAAGTTTCATCTGTGATTCCAAAGGAATATGTCGCTTTAATTAGTGTTCGATCTTCCTCACACTTTTCATTTAGGGAAGCTGACATGAGAAAATGCCTTATGTTTACTATAAAAGTAGTCAATACAATTTCAAAGATTCCTGTTCCGAGTGTAAGTAAACTTAACGAAATGTATTGAGAGGCTCCTGCAAACACTAACAAGCTCATTAACACCGTTTCTCCAACCGTTAACCCTGTTGTTTTTGCAAGTAAACCAAATGTTATAGCGATTGGAAAATAGCCAATTCCGATACTAATTCCTGCTTGAATTCCTTTTCTAAACTCAGAAGGCACTTTTCTAGCTAATACTTCACTCATTACGTTCCACCACCTTTAACTTTTGTGATTAAAACTCCCTAGTAAAAAAGAATATTACCGAAAATTCAACTTTCTTTAGCTCCATTTAAACAGTATAATATAATAAAAGTATAGTATACTACTCATTTGATATATCATATTATACATACGTGCGTTATATTAAACAATATCTTTGGAGGAAAAAATGGAAAATATTCAGAAAAATATTGGCGAAAACTTGAGGAGCATTCGAAAAATAAGAGGATTTAGTTTAGACCAAGCATCAGATTTAACAGGAGTAAGTAAAGCTATGTTGGGACAAATAGAGCGTGGTGAATCCAATCCAACCGTGACTACCTTATGGAAAATTGCTATAGGACTTCAAGTTTCTTTTTCTTCGTTAATAAAAGAAGAACCCTCCGATGTACTCGTTGTTAAACAGAATAATATAAATCCGATTATAGAATGTGAAGGAAATTATAGAGTTTATCCAATTTTTCCATTTGACCCAAGAAAAAAGTTTGAGATATTTACTGTCGAACTCGAAATGGGTGTAGAACATACATCCGACAAACATAATGAAGGTGTCGAGGAATACGTAACGGTAACTAACGGTCAGCTAGAAATGATAATCGGTGATGAGCATTTTATTTTAACAACCGGTCAATCTATTCGTTTCTTAGCCAATAAAAGACACACATACAAAAATATTAATCAAGGAATGACTACATATCAGGCAGTTATGTATTATCCTTGATCCAGCAAAAAACACATGTTTCCATGTGTTTTTTACTATATTTGGAATCCAAAAACAACCTATATTAACACAGCACGGTCACTACTCATCTTTTCCCCTCTAATTCGCTGGAATTCAAGTAAGAGTTTTTCTACTGTTAACAGAGGCTTTTCACTTTCATCAGCATGAAAAATGATTTGGCCTTTGTCCATCATAATGAGCTTGTTCCCTAAATCTAATGCTTGTTGCATGTTATGAGTGACCATTAAAGTAGTTAACTTAAATTCTTTAACAATTTCTTTCGTCAGTTCACTAATGAGTTCTGCACGGGAAGGGTCAAGCGCAGCAGTGTGCTCATCCAGAAGAAGTATTTTTGGTTCCGTGAACGTGGCCATTAAAAGAGATAAAGCTTGCCTCTCTCCCCCAGATAAAAGCCCGACTTTAGCTTCTAGTCTATTTTCTAATCCAAGGTGTAGCATCTCTAATTTTTCTTTAAAGAACTCTCTCCTTTTTCTAGAGACTCCAAATGTAAGTCCACGCGTCTGCGTTCTTGCATAGGCAATTGCTAAGTTTTCTTCAATAGTCATTGATGGCGCAGTTCCAGCCATAGGATCTTGAAACACACGTCCAATTAATTTGGATCTCCTATGTTCTTTCATTCCCGTTACATCACGTCCATCTATTTCTACCGTTCCTATATCAGGAGTCATCTTTCCAGAAATAATGTTCATTAAAGTCGATTTCCCCGCACCATTACTTCCGATGACAGTTACAAAATCACCACTTTTTAAGCATAAATTTAAATGGTCTATTGCGATTTTTTCGTCGGGCGTACCTTCATTAAACACCTTATATATTTGATTTAACTGGAGCAAGCTTTTCACCACTTTTCTCATTTGCTGGAATTTGTATCTTCTTAGACGCTAGTAACCTATTTTTCTTTTTTTGTCGCTCTTTTTGTTGGTCAAATAACCTTGGTATAACTAATGCAGAAACAACAATAAATGCTGTAATTAACTTCATATCACCTGTTTCTAAAAATTCTACTCGTAGAGCTAAAGTAATAATGATGCGATACAAAATGGCCCCGCCTATCACCGCAAGAGTAGCTCTTATAATGGTTTTAGCACCAAAGACTGCTTCACCAATAATAACGGAGGCCAGCCCAATAATAATCATACCGATTCCCATCCCAACGTCACTGAACCCGTTGTACTGAGCAATTAACGCACCTGATAAAGCAACCAAGCCATTAGAAATCCCTAATCCTAACACTTTTAATAAGTCTGTATCAGCTGAAAAACTACGGATCATGGTTTCGTTATCACCTGTCGCTCGAATAGCTAATCCTATATCCGTTTTTAAGAACCAATCAATCATACCTTTAATGAGTAAGGCTAAAAGAGTCATAATGAATAAGATTCCCCATGTTTTAGGAACAAAATTTGCGAGCCCTACAGAACTTAACAATGTCCCCGCCATTTCATCAAGCTTTAAGCCTTGCCATAGATTCGTAATTTTCGTCATGATCGTTTCTTCTTGTAAAAGAGGAACATTGGATTTCCCCATAATTCTTAAATTAATAGAGTATAAAGCAATCATCATTAAAATTCCTGATAACAAAGGATTAATTTTTCCCTTTGTATGTAATAGACCGGTTACACACCCAGCAAGAAAGCCTGCTATTACGGCTGCTAGAGTGGCAACAATTGGGTTTGTACCACCAACTATTAAGATTGCAGCAACAGACGCTCCCGTTACAAAGCTGCCATCAACCGTCAAATCAGGAAAATCTAATATTCTAAAAGATAAATAAACTCCTAAAGCCATTAAGGCATATATAACTCCTGCTTCAACGGAGCCGAATATTGCAGTAAACATCGAATCTTCCTTTCTATCAAAAAGCACTTTTGAGACTCTTTAGGGCGATTTAAAATAAGAGGGGCTCAAACAAAAGTCGTAGCCCCAAACTCATTACTCAATAAATTCCGCTAGTTCATTCCATTCCTCTTTAATCGTAATGTTCATTTCTTGGGCTGCTTTTTTATTTATTAATAGCTTTAGATTTTGTGGATATTGTACTGGAAGTTCAGAAGGTTTCTTTTCTCCCTTTAAAATTTTGGCTGCCATTACTCCTGCTTCATAACCGATATCACCATAATCAAATCCGTAACCAGCAAATCCACCACGTTTCACTGAATCTAACTCTCCAACAAATAGTGGTAAGTCATTATCATTTGCTACTTGAACAACAGATTCTAGTGCAGATACAACTGTGTTGTCCGTGATAATATAGATGGAATCAGCTTTACCAAGTAGGGACTCAGCTGCTTGTTTAACTTCAGAAGAGTTAGCAACTGTTGCCTCTACTAGCTTCAATCCTTTAGATTCCGTTGCTTTTTTTACAAGGTTGATTTGGGCAACTGAGTTTTGTTCACCTGAATTGTAAATACATCCTATTGACTTACCCTCTGTTTGCTCACTAATAAAATTCACCATATTAGGGATAGCATCGGGATGTGTATCCGTTGTGCCTGTAATATTTTTTCCTGGCTCTTCCATTGCTTTAACCAACTGAGCACCTACAGGATCCGTAACTGATGTAAACACAATTGGAATTTCTTTCGTTGCATTTAATGCCCCTAATGCACTAGGAGTAGAATTGGCAAAAATTAAATCCACTTTATCACCAACAAAGTTATTAGCAATGGTTTGGTTATTATTTTGATCTCCTTGTGCAAATTGAACGTCGTACTTTACGTCTAAACCTGCATCTTTAAGAGCTTTTTTAAATCCTTCAAGTGCAGCATCTAAAGATGGATGCTCCACAATTTGAGTGACTCCAACCTTATACGTTTTTTCTCCACCATTTGAGGAATCACTATTTGTTTCACTTGATCCACATCCGCTTAATAACAATGTCCCCATTATACTTACGGCCGCTAGTTGCTTTAATTTTTTCAACATCCCTTTATCCCCCTTTATACACTATCTCACTTAAACGCTTTTAAGCTTTTATGCGCTAAATTATTTTAATAGAATTATATAAGGGATTAGAGAGATATACAAGTAATTTTTAAAAAATTTAAAAAACTATCATAAAAAAAGAGACCGAATAACCCTCAAAGAAAGAGTTACTCCGTCTCTTAAATCTCTAAATCTTCTTATTTCCCCTGGAAGTTTGGCTTTCTTTTTTCACTAAATGCCGCCAATGCTTCTACACGGTCTTCAGTAGGTATCGTCACTTCATATGCTTTACGTTCAATATTTAATCCTGTTTGTAAGTCTGCATTCATTCCTTGCTTAACAGCAAATTTTGCTTGTTGTAAGGCAATCGGACCGTTAGCTAACATTTGTCCCGCTAGTTCAAAGCTAGCATTCATTAATTGTTCTCTGTCTACCACTCTATTAACTAGACCGTAAGCTAATGCTTCCTCTGAACTTAACCTTTTAGCCGTTAAAATTAACTCAAGTGCTTTCGCCTGACCAATTAATCGAGGCAGCCTTTGAGTTCCACCTGCACCGGGGATAATAGCTAGACTTGTTTCAGTTAGCCCCATAGTTGTACCAGCAACAGCAATACGGAAATCGCATGACAGAGCAAGCTCCATTCCACCACCAAATGCATAACCATTTATAGCTACAATAGTTGGCTGTGGTAATTGGTCTATAGCGTTAAATACATCTCCAATTTTATATACATTTCTTTTTACTTCTTCTGGTGAAAGAGATTTTCTTTCTTTAAGATCTGCACCAACACTAAATGCTTTATCTCCACCTGCAGTAAAAATAACGACTCGAACACTTGAATCCGTGCGTATTTTCTCTACTGTATTTTGTAATTCAACTAGAGTATCGTAATTGAAGGCATTTAATGCATCAGGTCTATTTAAGGTTACAACTCCTACATGCTCTTTCACTTCAAATAAAATTGAACTCATTGTTTCCAACCCCTTTTCATTATGTATCCTTTTATTTTGCACTCTTATTCAATTCGTGACTTCCCATGAAAACCCTTTCAGTTTATTTTAAAAAGAAATATTTTATAACAAAATTTAGGCTTATCAAATATAATGAAAGAGATATTTATTTTATCATTCGAAATATTTATAATTGTTAGAAATGATTTATAATAAAAAAATAATTTTATTTCGGAGGGGATGTACTTGAGGGAGATACTCATTGGTGTATTAGCCTCTATGTTCTTTGCTGTTACCTTTATATTGAATCGTTCCATGGAGCTTTCAGGTGGAAGCTGGATTTGGAGTTCATCACTTAGATTCTTATTCATGGTACCTTTCTTATTACTCATTGTACTTTTTAGAAGAAACTTAAAAGTTGTTTTGAAAGAAATGGCTAAACATCCCTTCCAGTGGATTGGTTGGAGTTTTATTGGATTCGTGTTATTTTACGCGCCGATTACATATGCTGCAGCCTACGGACCCGGCTGGCTAGTTGCTGCAACATGGCAATTGACCATCGTTGCCGGCACTTTATTAGCCCCATTATTCTTTGAAAATATTAATACTCAAAACGGTGTAATTAAAATACGGAAAAAGATTCCTTTCACCGCATTAGGCATCTCACTCATTATCTTATTTGGGGTGGTGCTCATTCAATATAACAAAGCTTTAGATATTACCGCTACTCAGTTGTTAGTTGGAGTGTTACCTGTTGTCCTAGCAGCATTTGCTTATCCATTAGGAAATCGAAAAATGATGGAGGTATGTGGAGGAAGGCTCGATACCTTTCAACGCGTTTTTGGAATGACCTTGGCTACTGTCCCATTCTGGATTATCTTAAGTATATATGGATTTATTAAGGTAGGTGCACCCTCTACCGATCAAATCACTCAATCATTAATAGTAGCAATCTGTTCAGGAATCATCGCTACTACACTATTCTTTATTGCAACTGACAGGGTACGGGAACATCAAGGAAAACTGGCTTCAGTAGAGGCGACACAGTCCACTCAGGTTCTTTTCGTTATTGTTGGAGAAGTGCTATTACTTTCTAGCCCTTTACCTACTGGCATTGAAATAGTAGGAATTATCGTTATTACACTTGGAATGCTGTTGCATAGCTTTTATTCAAAAAGTGTCTCAGTCAAACCGAAAAAACTACCTGTTTATCCAAAGCAGAAATTTGAAGGCTAATATAGAAAAAAGAAGATTCATAACCGAATCTTCTTTTTTTACGCCGATTATTTTGTTTGTAAAACTTGTTGTTTTAATGCTCTTCTTAAAATTTTACCTGTTGTGTTTTTAGGAAGTTCTTCTAAAAATTCTACTGAACTAGGAATCTTATACTTTGCTATGTGTTCCTTACAGTATTGAAGGACATCTTCTTCTGTTAACTCAGGATTCTTACTTACTACATAACTTTTTACTGCTTCTCCTAAGTTAGGGTCTGGAACACCTAAAACGGCAACCTCAATGATATCAGGGTGACTATATAGAACTTCTTCTACTTCACGAGGATAAACATTATAACCACCTACGATAATTAAATCCTTCTTACGATCAACAATATAGAAGTACCCGTCTTCATCCATCTTTGCAAGGTCCCCTGTATATAACCAACCGTCTCGAATAGCAACAGCAGACTCTTCAGGCATTTTGTAATAGCCTTTCATCACATTTGGTCCACGAACGATTAATTCACCAACTTCGCCAACTGCCACTTCATCCCCTAGTTCATTAACAACCTTGTTTTCTACGTTGACTATAGAAGGTCCAATTGAACCAGCTTTGCGAGGTCTGTCTAGTGGATTAAAACATGTAACCGGTGAAGCCTCTGACAATCCATAGCCTTCAGAAATAAGGACATTAAACTTCTTCTCGAAGTTTTTCAATAGAGATACTGGTAAAGAAGCTCCCCCAGAAATACATAGTCTTAAAGATTGTAAGTCTTCAGGGTTACCGTCCTCATATTGATATAGATAGTTATACATAGTAGGAACACCAGCAAACACCGTTGCCTTGTATTCCTTTGTTAACCTAAATACTTCTTGCGGACTAAATCTTGGATCAATTAAAATGGTTGCTCCATTCATTAGAGGAGCATTTAGAGCTACCGTTAAACAGAAAACATGGAACATTGGCAAAGTAGTTACGACACGGTCTTCTTCACTCATGTGCAAGTAGTCTCCAACATCCTTTGCATTACTATAAAGATTTCTATGTGTTAACATAGCACCTTTTGGTTTACCAGTTGTACCTGAAGTGTAGAGAATAACGGCTACATCATCATCATCTAGTTCTGGGCCTTTATAGCTTAAATCCCCGCTTCCAACAACATGTGTAAACGCTTTTAATTTAGGATAAACAGATAGTGTACTAACATCTACACCAGATTCTTTCCCCTGAGGAGTCTCACAAACAATGTAATTTTCTACTTTCGGTAGCATGCTGTGCATTTTTTCAGCTAATGGAACTAATAAATCGAGAGCAATGACTACTTTTACATCTCCATTATTTAAGATGTAACCAATTTCATCTGGAGTGTAAATTGGATTAATTGGAATAACTGTTGCACCTAAGCGAAGTGCACCATACATACCAATAACAAAGTATGGAGAGTTACCTAATAGTAGGGCAACATGGTCTCCTTTTTTTACTCCTAATTTTTCTAAACCAGATGCAAACTTCGTGATTGCCCCATCTAGTTCTGCATATGTACTAGATTGGTCCATAAAATAATAGGCTGGCTTCATTGGCAGCCTTTTGGCTGTCTCTTGTAACTGAGAAGATAAATTCATCATCCCATCCCCTTTGGCATTGAATGAATAGTCATTCAGTTTATAATAAAAAATTTTCTAAATATATTATATTGAAAGAAAGTTATGTATTCAAGAGAAAACGCATACATAAATGAATTTTCTAAATTTTTTGTATGGTATTTCTATATTTAACTAGAAATTTATTCTATTAATATAGTCTTCTAAGCACTAACCATTACATATTAAATAATAAAATCGGCTGGTGCATTTATTTTGTCCGTTCCTTTCCGCTCCAGGCACTTGCTTTCCGCGGGGAGGAAGTCGAGCCTCCTCGACGTTCCGTCTGTGGGGTCTCGACCTTTCCTCTATATCCCGCTGGAGTCAAGTGCCTTCCGCTACAATCCACTCAGTAATTAAAAACTTTTTTGATACTCCTTACTCAAAAACCTAAAATAAAGACCGATATCAATTAATGATATCGGACCTCATAAAACCTTAGTATAAAAGATTAATAAATTCCTCTTTCTCAATGTTCCCAAAGTAGTGTTTGAGATTGACATCTGCTAGTGCCTTTTCAATTTCTGCTTTTTCATATCTTAGTCCAACGAGTTTTTCTTCGATATCGGATACGTCGCCTACTCCGAAGAAGTCTCCGTAGATTTTGCAATGATCTATCAAACCTTTATTTACTTCTAGTCGAATATCAACTTGTCCTACTGGGAAACGATGTGAGTGCTGTAGATTAAACTTAGGTGACTTCCCATAATTCCAATCCCAATTTTGATATCTTTCCTCTGACAACTTGTGAATGTTGTTCCAGTCTTCTTCTGTAAGTTTGTATTCTTGTACTTGATCTAAGCCACCGAAAATACTTTGTAGAATTAATGATTTAAACTCTTCAATTGTAATCTTTTCCGTAAGAAACTCAGATATATTAGCCACTCTGCTTCTTATGGATTTAATACCCTTTGATTCAATTTTATCTTTTTTTACTTTAAGAGCAGATACTACACTATCAATCTCGGAGTCAAATAGTAACGTACCATGGCTGAACATTCTACCTTTTGTGGAGAACTGGGCATTGCCAGATATCTTTCTACCCTCAGCTAATATATCATTCCTTCCGCTTAACTCTGCATTTACTCCAAGCTGTTTTAAAGCCTCAATTACTGGTTCAGTAAATTTCTGAAAATTATGGAAGCTTTCTCCGTCATCTTTTGTTATAAAACTAAAATTTAAATTTCCTAAGTCATGATAAACCGCTCCGCCACCAGAAAGGCGGCGGACAACATGAATGCCCTGTTCTTCAACATATTCCGTATTAATTTCTTCAATCGTATTTTGGTTTTTTCCAATAATAATGGAAGGCTCATTTATGTAAAAAAGTAAGTACGTTTCGTTTATATCTAGATTTTTCAGTGCATATTCCTCAATAGCTAAATTAATCTTTGGATTAGTAATCCCTTTATTATCAATAAATAACATCTTTATTTCTCCTTACAGTTCAATTGTTTGTCCATACTCTGCTAGTGAAACGGATCCATTATATTTTTGAGATGCTTCAGTAATTAAGTCAGGTAAATTACCGTAGTGTGGCAAATGTGTTAGAACTAGCTGCTTTACAGCTGCCTCGCTTGCCAAATGACCTGCATCATGACTATTCATATGTCCCGCATTTTTCCCATCTTGATTTGAATAGAAATTGCATTCGCATAAAAGTAAATCTGCATTTTTACTAAAAGGGATAAATCCCTCTTTAAATGATGTATCGGCAGTATAGATAATGGACTTACCAGCCGCTTCAAAGCGCATTGCATAACAAGGCACTGGATGATTGGTCATTAAAAATTGGATTTGAAAAGGTCCTACTGTCAATGTTCCATTTGGATCATAAGGGGTTCCTTTTGTAATATCTTTATATGTAAGTTTTGCGAATTCAGGTTCATCGAGAGTATGAGCATAAATAGGAAGAGTCTCCATTTCCTTTCCTAAGAAGCCTTGTATCAGCCTTGCATGTTGCAATACTCCTATATCGGCAATATGATCCGGGTGATAATGTGAAAGGATAACTGCATCTAGTTCTTCCGGCTGTATGAAATTTTGCAATTTAGATAGGACACTACTTCCACAATCCACTAATAAATGAAAACCCTCATGTTCAAGTATGTAACCAGAACTAGCTTCATTGGCTTTAGGGTACCCTCCCCAACTCCCAATAGTAATTAGTTTCATTGTATTACCTCCTCTAATTTTCACTTCTGTATCATTAAGCAGAATTAACTATCTATAAATAAATTTCTACCTTAACTATATTTGATTATGCCTATTTTTGCATTTTTTATGATAAGGATCTTGTTAACTTTTTACCAGGTTCCGAAAGATTTGCTTGTCCTTCTAATACATCATTGCAATATTTCCGAACCAATTACTAAAATTAGGTTTAATATTTTCGTATTTCCAGCAAAATAGGTGTTTTATAACAGTTTCACAAAAACATTGACATTTTATAATCTGTTATAATACAATAATAGTAATAACAAAACATCTCAAACTATTGGAGGTCAAAAGCTATGATTCAAAGCATCGTTGAGTTTTTTAAGAATTTACCACCAAAAGAATGTGTAAAATGTGGCAACAAGATTGAAGAACAACATGAGTGTTACGGCAATCAATGTGACAGCTGCATGGGTGTAACAGATATCTAATTTTTTACAACAAAAAGACTGAATATTCATATATCTATTACGACCAGCCAAATGAATCTTGACTGGTTTTTTTCTAGAAATTCAAAAAGGAGAATCCAGTAATTGGATTCTCCTTTTCATTATCATTATTTACTGATATAGTCCAATACTTTCTTGACCGCTTCTTCCCCTTGATCAATACAGTCTGGTAACCCTAGTCCTTCAAAAGAACTTCCAGCTAAAAATACACCAGGCAGTTCCTTTGTTACCTGTTCTTTTACCTTCGCAATGCGATCCTTATGACCAACTGTATATTGAGGCATGGAGTCTTTCCAACGTGTAACAACAACCAACTCCGGATCCATCTCAATATTCATCGTCTTATTTAAGTCCTCAAGAACAATTTTTACAATCTCATCATCTGACAACTCAACAACCGCTTCGTCTCCAGCTCTACCAACATAGCAACGTAATAACACTTTACCTTCCGGTGTAGAATGTGGCCATTTTTTATGTGTCCAAGTACAGGCAGTAATCGTATAATCACTGTTTCTCGATACAACAAATCCTGTACCTTCAATATCTTTTTTGATTGCTTCTTTAGGGAATGATAAAGCAACGGTAGCTACAGAAGTTGACGGCATACGTTCAAACACATCAAAAAAGTCATATTGTGAAAAAATCGCGCTCGTTACATGATGTGGCGTGGCAGCGATGATGCTGTCCGCACGCATCGTTTCTCCACTATTAATGGACAATTCATATCCACTTTCCGTTTTACGAATTCTTTCTACTCGGTGACCTTTGATAACCGACCCTGGTTCTAATCTTCTTTCAACTTCATCTACAAATGATTGTAGACCTTTTTTGAAAGTAAGGAATATTCCCTTATCCTTACCTGTAGAATTAGGGCTTTTCTTAGGTGCAGGTGTAGCTTTCTTCATACCTAGGATTAAACTTCGATATTTTTGTTCTACTTGATAAAATTGAGGGAAAGTCGACATTAAACTTAACTGATCAATGTCACCGGCATAAATACCAGATAATAAAGGCTCAATTAAGTTTTCTACTACCTCATCCCCCAGTCTGCGTCTAAAAAATTCCCCGAGTGATTGATCCTCGGCAGGATTAGATTTTGGTAGAACAAAGTCAGCAGCAGCTCTTAACTTGCCCGTGGTAGAGAATAAACCAGTTGATATGAAGGGAGCAATTTGTGTTGGAATCCCCATAATAGAACCACCAGGCATTGGATGAAGTCTTTCTTTTACTAATACGTAAGATTTTCCTGCCGTATTGTTTACTAGTTGATCTTCCATTCCAACTTCCTTAGCAAAACGAGAAGCACTTTGTTTACGCGCTAGAAATGAATCCGGCCCTTTCTCAATAACAAAGCCATCCTTAACAAGTGTCTGTATTTTACCCCCAAGACGATGTGTTGACTCAATGAGAGTTACTTCTAAAGGTAGACTCTTCTCTCGTACTTCTTTTTGCAAGTAGTATGCTGCTGTTAGCCCCGTGATTCCTCCCCCGATTATCACAACCTTCTTTTTACCTTCCACCACTGTTAATCGCCTTCTTTTCTATTAAAAATGGGCTGTTCCTGTTTCATTTGTTGTTTCTATGAAAGAAAGGCACCCTTTATAAAAATACAAGTGCCTCCTTCACTTTTTATAAACAACCATATGTTTATTGAACTAGCCTTAAAAATTATTTTCCAAGCTTATTTAAAACAACTGTAGCCATTGCATCGATAAACAACTCTTCGGCATTAGGCATTTCTGGACGGTAGTAGCTAACTCCTAACTCATCCGTTACAACTTTACATTCATAATCATTATCATATAAAACCTCTAAATGGTCAGATACAAACCCAACTGGAGTATAAACAAATGCTTTATATCCATGCTCTTCATATAGTTCCCTTGTTAAATCTTGAACATCCGGTCCTAACCAAGGTTCTGGGGTATTCCCTGCACTTTGCCAACCAACAGCATAGTTTGAAACTCCAGCGCCTTTTGCAATTAGATCTGCTGTTTCTTGTAGCTGATTTGGATACGGGTCACCTGATTGTAGTATTTTCTCTGGGAGACTATGTGCTGAAACTATTAAAACTGCACTCTCCTTTTCCTCTGTTGGCATCGTTTCAAAAGTTGCCTTCACTTTATCAACCCAGTACTGAATAAATTTAGGCTCATCATACCAACTTTCAACAGAATTGATTTGAGGTCCACCTAGGCGTTCAGCTTCTTCCTTCGCACGACCATTATAAGATTTAACACTAAATGTTGAAAAATGAGGTGCTAAAACAATGCTTACCGCTTCTTCAATTCCATCTTCATGCATTTGTTTAACAGCATCTTCAACAAAAGGTTCAATATGTTTTAACCCAAGATACATCTTGAATTCAATTTCATCTTGAATAGCATTTAAATGTTCTTCAAGACTTTTAGCTTGGTCTAATGTAATACTAGCAAGAGGAGAAATTCCTCCAATTGCTTCGTATCTATCTCTTAAATCTTCTAGCATCTCCGGTGACGGCTTTCTCCCGTGGCGGATATGCGTATAATAACGCTCTAAGTCCTCTTCTTTATATGGAGTTCCGTAAGCCATTACTAGTAAACCCATTTTTTTCTTTGTCATTTATGATTACACCTCATTAAATTTCGTTTCTAATCACCTATTGTGCCAAAAAGTTATCCATTTTACCAATTGAAATGCTCTGTGTTAGGTGTTATTGACTTAATTTAGATGCCGAATACTCATGAATGAATGTCGTTAGCTTTTTCAAAGTATCAGGGTTTACAGAAGGGAATACACCATGACCTAAGTTAAAAATATAACCAGGCTGAGCCATTCCTTTATCTAAAATAGCTTTTGCTCTCTCTTCAATTACCTCCCATGGAGATAATAATATAGCTGGATCTAGGTTACCTTGAACCGTCTTTGTAATTCCCATTTGACGGGCTTGATCAATTGGAAGTCTCCAGTCTAACCCAACTACGTCTAAAGGTAAGTCATGCCATTCTAATGCCAGATGACTCGCTCCAACACCAAACATAATTAAAGGTACATTTTCTCCTCTTAAGCTAGAGAAAATACGGCTCATTACTGGTTTGATGTAGTAACGGTAATCTTCCACATTTAAAGCACCCACCCAAGAATCAAATATTTGAATGGCTCTTGCACCTGCTTTAATCTGTGATTTTACATAAGTGATTGTCATTTCTCCCAGCTTGTCCATTAACGCAAACCATGCTTTAGGCTCAGAATACATAAAAGCTTTTGTTTTATTATAATTTTTCGAAGGACCACCTTCGATCATGTAGCTAGCAAGAGTAAATGGAGCTCCTGCAAAACCGATTAAAGGAACAGATAATTGCTCTGTAGTAAGTAATTTAATCGTGTCTAATACGTACGGTACATCCTCTTCAGGGTTGATTTCTCCTAATTTCTCTACATCAGCAAGTGACCTAATAGGGTTATCGATGACTGGACCAATTCCTGATTTAATTTCCACATCGACACCAAGAGCTGGCAGTGGAGTCATAATATCTTTATATAGGATTGCTGCATCTACATCATATTGCTCAACAGGTAATCTAGTTACGTAAGCACAAAGTTCTGGCTGATGTGTAATTTCAAATAGAGAATACTTTTCTTTAATGGCTCTATATTCAGGCTGTGATCTACCAGCTTGACGCATATACCAGACAGGAACATAATCCGTTTTTTCCCCTCTAGCAGCTCTTAGGAACGTATCATTTATTTCTCTAACCATGAATTCATTTTCCACCTTTCAAGACATTTCTTTAACTTATTCTAATATAAACCTCAAAAATATAAAAACAGACAAGTTATGTACATTCTTCTAATATAGCCTTTTCTACTATCGTTGTATAGATAACCAAACCAACTGTCAAAAAATTGACGTTTTTATTATTCCATAAAGAGAGTAGAACTTTCTAAAGCATTAGGATTATACACCAAATTAAATGGAAAGGTATAATAGGAAGTAGTATAAGAACCATTTTAGGGGGAGTGAATAAAATATGAACGTATTTATTACATCAGGTACATACGAATATTTAAAACAGTTACAGGACAAGTACACAAATGAAACTTTAATCCTCATGCAAGATGAAGATACCACTCTTCTTTTACATGAAACGAACGGAGAAACTATTTTCAACGAACCGAGGCAATATGAAGCGATTGATTCCTCTGGTGATTTAAGTAAAGGTTCCTTTGCTGTCTTGAATAACATTCCAGTAACGGATGAAGGTCGTCCTGTGTTCGAATATCGATTTAAAAATCGTGCCGGCCTTATTGACAGCGAACCGGGATTTGCGGCCATTAGAGTCTTACGCCCCCTTTCTACTGACACTTATGTAATTCTAACTTTATGGGAATCAGAGAGTGATTTCTTAAATTGGCAACAATCAAAAGCCTATGAAAGAGCACATAAAAAACGAGGAACGGATGAAGGAATCGATAAGCAGAGTATCTTTCCTAGACCTTCTTATGTGACGAAGTATCAGATAACTATTGAATAAAACTAAAGCAACTCGCTAACATGAATTAGCGAGTTGCTTTATAATCTTTAACTTTTAACTTCCCTTTATGATTCCATTCCTGTTTGCGTAAACAGCAGCTTGTGTCCGATCGGCTACACCTAACTTGCTTAAAATATTACTAACATGGGTTTTAACTGTCTTTATACCAATAAACAGCTCTTCACTTATATCTTGATTGGTCATGCCCTCGCCAATACACTTCAAAACATCTAATTCCCGTTCAGTTAAATCATCATGGGGCTTTTTCTCTTGAGCTCTAAATTTCGTCATCATTCTATTGGCTACCTTTGGTTCAATAACCGCTTCTCCCATTGCTGCCTTCCTGATAGCTTGAACCACTTCCTCTGCTGTTGCCGTTTTTAGCATATAGCTAAACGCCCCCGCTTCAATAGCAGGAAAAACTTGTTCATCATCATAAAAGCTTGTAATAATAATTATCTTACAATTTGTATACTCTTTTAGAATTTCTTTTGTTGCATCAATTCCGGTTCCATTCTCCATTAATAAATCCATTAAAACTACATCTGGTCTTTCTTTTAAGACAAGCTTAACTGCATCTTGACCACTGCTAGCTTCACCCACTAATTCAATTTCAGGCTCTGTAATTAAGTATGAGATAATTCCTTTTCTAACCATTTCATGATCGTCTACTACCGCCACTCTGATCAATTTATACCCTCCCCGTTCTTGGTATTCTAATATCTATATATGTACCTTCGTTTTCTTTGGAACGGATCGTAAAAATCCCCCCTATTTCTTCACATCTTTCTCTCATCGTCTTTAACCCATAAGAGGCAACCCGATCGATTTGTGGATCAAAGCCCTTTCCATTGTCACCAATGAACAAATAGATATAATTCTCTTTTTCCGTTAGAGTTAATTTAATTTTAGTAGCATGTGAGTGCCGTAAGATGTTAGACAAAGCTTCTTGGATAATCCTAAATAAATGCTCTTCTGTGGCTTTTGAAATATGTTCAATTTCATCTATGCTTGCTTGAAAATCAAGGTTCGTTTTCCCCTTCAGTTCCTGAATGAGTTTAATAACCCCATCACAAAGACTATCATCTGTTAATTGTATAGGACGTAAATGGAGTAATAATGCTCTCATTTCCCCTTGAGCTTTTGCAGCAATTTCAGAAATTTCTTTCAACTGTGCATGTGCTTTTTCTTTATTTATATCAAACATTCTTAAAGTTGCAGAGGACATCATACTTAAAGCAAATAGCTGCTGACTAACTACATCATGGAGGTCACGAGCTAATCTCTGTCTCTCCTCCATAACTGCTGCTGTATGTGCTGTTTGAGCTAAGGAAGATTTCTCATCAGCTAGTCGTTGCATAGAATGTACTTGTTCCTGAATATATTCAGCTAAATGATTTAACTCTTCAGTGATTAACCCAATTTCATCTTTTTCAAAGTTTGGTATTCTTTCTGACAGCTTGCCACTTCTTAATGTCGAAATAAACAAGTAGATATCCGTTAATCTTCCTTTAATTAAATAGCTACCTCTTATTCCAAAATACGCTCCTACAAGTAGCAAAATAACCAATATGTAAAGCGTTAACCAAAAGGTCATGGAGATGTCTAGTAAAGGCTTTTGTGTATTAAAAATGTATATTTGGAGTCCTACAAAGAAAATTAAGCTACAGATTAGTCCCATCATTATGAAACTTTGAATAAACCAAAAACGGATACCGTATTTTTTCATATAATTGTTCTCCTAAACTTTGTCTATTCGGATGGAACCAATTTTCAATTCCACTGTAATGTTTAATTTTCTCGTTGCCTCATCATAGCCCTTTGATTTAAAAAATAATGTCCGATTTATCGCTTCAGATTGATTGTCAAAAATTCTTATATCCCCTACTTTTATACGCGATTGAATCATGACCGGTATATCTTCTGGGACAATCATTTTAACATCTCCAATCCAGCCATTTAATTTTACTTTTGTCTCTCTTTCAGGAATATAAGCCTTGCTAAAATCAATAAAATAATCTCCAATCGTATTGTAGATTTCCATTGGTTCTAACGACCAGTTAGCTTTTTTTAAATTGACATCACCAATGGAAAAACCTTTTTTAGAGATTTTTCTGTTTACATCCTTATAGGTCTCTTCGTTATAAGTATCTAGAGGTAGGTCCTTTTCAAAGTGAACTTTAATCGTCCGTTTTTTAAATAACATCGATAAACCAAGATAGATGATAATATATGGCCAAAGCTTCCATACATCCCAAAAGCCAAAAGAAATAATGGCTAACCGATCTAAAACTAATAAACCTGCAAATATAACTAAAAACAGACTAGCAAATACTCCTTCTCTCTTTCTCAAGGAATTAATTAATCCTACAATCCCTAAAACTAATAGCACAAATGGATAAAAACCGACAAAAAGATCTTTTATTTCCAAGGAAATGACACCTATATTCACTAACAGTAGGACTATTCCCACCGTTAATAATAAGCCCGCAAATAAAACTTGATTGATTGTCTGGTATCTCAAGGAAATCCCTTCTTTCTATACTGAAATCTGTATTCTAGAGAAATGTATATTTCTCCTTCACTAAAAGTATCTATTAATTACAATCATACCAATTTTCCTTGAGAAATGAACAACCTATAGAGTGTTTTTATATCCGTCTCTAGACGGAGTATATGCTTTTCATTTTTTGGGGCATTAAAAAACCCGTTAAGCCAAATATGCTTAACGAGTACTATATTTAGTCATTTACGTTTAAAAAGTCTCTAATCACCGTTACATATTCTTCAGGTTCTTCTATGTATGGCATGTGAGCACTATTCTCAAACACATGAAACTTTGCATTTGGGGTTAGTTCACTAAAATATTGAGTAGACTTTGGTGTAGCTTCGTCGTAACGTCCACATGTATATAGAGAAGGAATAGACAGTTCATTTAATCTAGAAGTGCAGTCAAAGTCCTTTAAATTTCCTGTTACGTGGAATTCAGAAGGTCCCCACATAATATTATAAACCTCTGGATTCCTATAGTGTGCACCATGTTTTAAAAACTCAGGTAAAGGGTCTAGTCGACATACGAAGTGTCTATTAAACTCGGCTGTTGCCTCTTTATATTCTTCTGAATCGGTTTTGCCATTCTCTTCACATTCTTTTAACGTTTCCTGAACACTTTCAGGTAATAATGTCCTATTATAATCTTGGTCCTCCGCCCATAAGGGAGCACTTAAACAAGGACTAGAGAAAATAGCACTTTTAACACCAGTTGGCTTTTCTAACAAATAGGCAGCTAAAAGGGTTGTCCCCCATGAATGACCTAAAATATGTAGTTCCTTTAAAGAAAGAGCTTCTCTTAATTGAGCCAGTTCTTCGACAAATCGATCAATATTCCATAAAGAAGACTCATTAGGACGATCCGAATTTCCACATCCTAATTGATCGTAAAAGATAACTGGTCTATCTTCAGCAAGAATTTTTAATCCTTGTAATGAATAATGAGACGAACCAGGTCCCCCATGTAATACGATTAGTGGTGTATTAGTCAATTCTCGATTATGTATTTGATACCAAACCTTTCCACCAGTAACCTCAACATATCCTTCTTGTACTGTCATTTCCCTCACTCCAAATAAATTTATAATCTTATCTATTAGACTTTTGTAAATAGGACCAACTATATATGAACAACTTATTTTACAATAAATATATAAAGAGACTACCTGCTACAGTGATATGTCTCTATCTTTTTTCACATTCATTTTCATCGTTACCCATTCATAAACAAAGAGCAATAATACAATCCAAATGTAACCTATGGCAAATCCTCCAATTACATCTGTAGGATAATGAACTTGAAGAACGACTCTACTAATGCCAATTAGCATAATGACTACACTAGCTGCTAGTCCTATAATCCATTTGACAGCTGTTTTTTTCAATTGTTTAATAGAAAAATAAGCGATGTATGTGTAAAGAATAATAGCAATCATTGCATGACCACTTGGGAAACTTAGGCTCTCAACATGATCTAGATATTCCATCTCTGGTCTAGGTCTCCCAATCGTTGCTTTTAGAAATTTATTTAATTCATTCCCCAGAGCTACAGCAACTATACCAACGGCTAAACCAATATAATCTCGACTCTTCCACCATAGCCATAATAAAAATAGTATTCCTACGGAGATTACACCAATTTTATCTCCTAAGGGAGTTATGGTACTAAAAAATCCTTGGGTAGATTCCCCAAAAAGGGATATGATTAGTGCCCTTACTTTCGTATCTACAGTTAACTCCTCACCGCTTAATACTATATTTGTTAATAGTATAGACGTAACAAGAGCAATCAATAATAATCCCATTGTTAACTTAGATGATAATCTTACTCCCATCACAAAACCTCCTTTTCTACTGTAGTGAAAACCTTAAAGCCAAAACTTTCATTTTCCTTTAGACAACTAAAGAATGATATAATACTATTTATTTAGAATCATTTTTATATTTTTGTGAATATATTTTTCAGAAAATTATAAAATCACATTATGAACAATATACCATAATAAGGAGAGAGAATATATGCTTCAACACCTTTTTACCAAACTAGAAAATTACTACGATGAAATGGTTGAAATCAGAAGATATTTACACCAACATCCTGAATTATCATTTCAAGAGGTAAAGACCCCCAATTACATAAAAGATTATTATTTAAACCTTGGAATTGAAGTGAGAGACAAGGTCGGTGGAAATGGGGTTGTTGCTAAAATCTACGGTGGTAAACCAGGAAAGACTATTGCTTTACGTGCTGACTTTGATGCTCTTCCCATTAACGACGAAAAAGATGTACCTTATAAATCAACTATTCCTGGTGTCATGCATGCTTGTGGTCACGACGGCCACACAGCCACTTTACTTGTACTAGCTAAGGTGCTACATGAAATGCGTGAGGAACTAGAAGGAAATTATATAATGATTCATCAACATGCCGAAGAATATGCCCCAGGTGGTGCGGTAACCATGATTGAAGATGGATGTCTTGAGGGAGTGGATGCCATCTTTGGTACTCATTTATGGGCAAGCGAACCTACAGGTAAAATTCAGTATCGCAAAGGTCCGATCATGGCTGCTGCTGACCGCTTTGAAATTGAAATTCAAGGCCAAGGAGGTCATGGTGCACAACCCCATAAAACAAAGGATTCCATTGTTACTGCTTCACAACTAGTAATGAACTTACAACAAATTGTAAGCCGTAGAGTGAATCCCGTTGATTCTGCTGTCGTAACCGTAGGGTCTTTTGTTGCCGATAATGCTTTTAATGTGATTGCCGACAAAGCAAAACTAATCGGAACCGTTCGTACCTTTAATGAAGACGTACGTGAATTCATTGAAAAAGAAATTGAAAGAATTGTTCAAGGTACATGTCTTGCTGCTAATAGCACTTTTGAATATGAGTATCATAAAGGGTATCCAGCGGTGGTGAACCATGCTGAAGAAACGGACTTCTTAGTACAATGTGCTACTAATATCCCTGATGTTACTGTAGTGGAAGAAACAGAGCCACAAATGGGTGGAGAAGATTTTGCTTATTACTTACAACATGTAAAAGGTACTTTCTTCTTTACAGGAGCTAGACCAGAAAATGTTCCAGTTGCGTATCCACATCATCATCCAAAATTTGATATCGACGAGAAGTCGCTTTTAGTGGCAGCAAAAACACTTGGTTCAGCTGCATTAGAATATCAGAAAAAGTGAGATTAATAACCAACATCCCCAAAGCATCAAAATGCCTTCGGGGATGTTTTTAATAACCTTAATCGATAACAATTCATCGCTACTTCACCTAAATGATCAAGTAAATTATAGTTGGCATAAGCTCCAACAATCGCTCCTAAGCCTGGGATTAGTTGAAGCATTTTGACAAAATCAATATAATCACGATACTCCTGTTGAAACTCCCTCCAGTCCATATCGGCTAATTGCTTCTTGTGCTCTTCCCAATTCTCAATAATATAGTAAGTTTCCTTTCGTTTTTCCTCGCTAGAAAAAGCTAATTTAAAAATGTGAAGAATGAATAAACGCTCTTCATACTCATCTGTGTCATAACCATAAACGGTTGCTGCTTCAAATAAGAACTTCATTTTTATAGACAATAACAAAGGAAAATCGGCTAATGCCAATAATATTCCTCCAGCACCAGTCCCTGCTCCTTCAACTGCAGCCGTTTTTCGGTATATATTCATCTTCTCTTGTAATAACTTGTCTCTATCAGCAAGTGTAGCACCTGATCGTTCCTCTTTTTTCGTAATAAAATTTGACCCAACTAGTGTAGCTTGAACCATCTTTCTAATGCTTTCAGTTACGATATGATGAGCTTTTTCCGGTATCATCTCATTTATCTTTATTTGAGCTTTCTTTGAGAGCCGATTAATTAATCTTGGTTTCTTTAGTAAATTTCTTTTCCAATCCTCTACTTCCTTATAGGCATGTAATTCATATTCGTTCATTGTTAACCCTTCCTTTAAATACATTTGATACATAATACGAATCAAAAATCATATAGTTTCATCACGCTAAAAATGGAGGCAGTTCTATTGAACCACCTCCATCGTTTTAAATTTGAAGTTTATTTTTACTGTATACAAAAACAAAGAAAAAGCTAAATAACATACCTGCTATGATTGATAATCCTGCTATTACCCATTCACCTTTTAAGAACAAGGGAATCGATAATAATATGACTTGTGCTCCAAGCAAGCGAACCATCAGCTTTTGGAACGACTGACCTTTTATCTTGTCTTTAACAGGATACAGCTGAATCCATAATTTATTTTGATGATGATTCCATAATGGTAGCAACTGAAATCCTGTTAAATATAAAAACAGAATAACAAACAAAATTTGTCCATAACCAAATGTTACTAAATAGAGGCCCAATCCTCCTATCACCGTTAACCGAACAAATAAACCTAGGTAATCTCCACCTCTTATAAAGGTGTTTACAAACAAATGTAAAAAAGTTTGATCTTGTTTGTAAGGAATAGAAGCAGATATAAAGTCTAACCATTTTCTTCTTTTTACTCGGTCCTTTAATTTTGGAACGTCTGTAAACAAGTTGGCTAAGCGATAAAAGGACATCATCCTTCTTTCTTCTTGTTCAATTAAGAACTCCCATTTCAATCCTTTTAGCATTGTTTGGCTGCGATAATATAAGTACAGACATAAGTAAATCACAAAAATCAAACCAAGAAATAAGTATCCTGCATTTGAAAATAACAGAAACAGAAAAACTCCATTTAAACAGTAACGGATGAGGGAGTCAACAAGATGTACATTCACTTCAACATAATATTGGACTCTCCACTTAATGAGAATGTTTATAAATTTAACTGCACAAAGAGATAGAAGAAACATGAAAAAGGATCCGAAGTCTCCATTATTCACTTGTGCATAAATTGGCATAAATACGCCAAGACCAAGAACTAAAAAGTACACTTGAATGAAAAAACTTAGGATGATTGAAGATTTAAAATAAGGCTCTAGACGATTTTCTAAAGGTAGTAAAAAAATTTTGTCTGCTTCCTTTAGAAAGCTATAGATTGGGCTATAGGTTAACAGAACCGCTAAAAACAGAGCCATAAGGATGGCAGCTGGAAATTCGGGTGTCAAAGTTTTTACCCATTCCTGATAATAAAAAGCAACGGTTCCCAATAAAAATACAAGAACGATCACAATGTGCCCATTAAAAATATAGCGAAAATATTTCCCTAACTCTTTACTCGCAGTACCTAGTCTTTCCTTCCAAAGCTTATTTGCATCAAACATAATCTTCTTCCTTTGTTAATTGAATATAGAGGTCATCCAATGTTGCGTTTGGCATGGCAAATTGTTCTCTTAACTCCTCTAACGTACCTTTTGCCCTTACACTACCTTCATGTAAGATAACAAATCGATTACAGTATCTTTCGGCAGTAGCTAAAATATGGGTCGACATTAAAATCCCTGCACCATTCTCTTTCATTTTTTTCATGAGGTCTAGTAAGGATTGAATTCCGAGTGGGTCTAAACCTACGAAAGGCTCGTCCACAATATAAAGGGATGGTTGTACTAAAAAGGCACACATAATCATAACTTTTTGCTTCATCCCTTTTGAGAAATGAGCGGGAAACCATTTTAGCCTCTTACTCATTCTAAATTCCTTTAATAGAAGTTCTTTTCTTTCATTGTATGTTTTCTCATCAATGCCATAAGCCATTCCTGTCATTCTTAAGTGTTCATCTAGAGTCAGTTCATCATATAAAATTGGTGTCTCCGGAACAAAGGTAAATTCACGTCTGTAGGCTTCTTTGTCTGCTTGAAAGTTTTTACCCTTTATCGTAACTTCCCCATTATGTGGTTCCATCAGGCCAATAATATGCTTAATAGTTGTACTCTTGCCTGCACCGTTTAATCCGATTAAACCAACAATTTCGTTTTCCTTTACATCAAAAGAAACGTCTTTCAATACGGGATTCCTTGAGTATCCACCCGTTACATGTTTAATCTCTAATAATGTCATAAACCAACGTCCTTCCCAAATTCTGTCCTAAGCATTGCTATGTATGTATTTCCAAATTTTAAAAGTATCATTTTTATGAGTATACTACAAATGACTTTAAAAATCTTATTGCCACTTCTACACTCTACCTAAATGCTACAAATAGCCTATCAAAACAATGAACGAAAAAATTATTTCAAAATATGTTTTCTTGTGAATATAAAACTTCACACCGGGCATTCTAATCTATGAAGGGGAAACAACAGATGATTTAATCATCTAAATTTTGAAATGAGGTGTCTATCGCAGACAGTTTCCTTTCTAAATAAGCTTTCAGGACGTTCCTATAAGGGGATGGTGACATTGCACAAAGCAATTGAAGCCTAAGATCTAGATCCGTACCACATTTTACTAATAAATGAGGTGTTCGTAAAAGACTATCACCAATCTTTATAAGTTGTGAAACCTATAAAGCAATAAGGGGATGGTACGCTTGAACAAAGGATCGATTTTACAAACTCTGTAGAAAACACAAATCATTTAATAAATGAGGTGTTTGCAAAAGAGGGTAACCTGATATAGACGTATTGAAAAAGCATTCCCCTTCAGAAACGGCAGGATTCCTTGCGAATCCTGCTTTTCTCTTTTTTACATTGGCATATATATGGTAAACTATCCTAAATACACTATTAAGTTTAATTATATGTGGAAGGGGTCTTAATCATGAGTGATTGTATCTTTTGTAAGATTGTCAAAGGAGAAATTCCTTCAGCAAAGGTTTTTGAGAATGAATTTGTATTAGCATTCCTAGACATAAGTCAAGTTTCCAAAGGACACACATTAATTATCCCAAAAGTACATAAAGAAAATTTATATGAGTTAACTCCTGAAATGGCAAAAAACCTGTTCGAAGTAACTCCTACTATTGCCAATGCAATCAAAAAAGCATTTAACCCCGCTGGAATGAATTTAGTTAACAATAATGGCGAAAAAGCAGGACAAACTGTTTTTCATTTCCACATGCACTTAATCCCACGTTATGGTGAGGGTGATGGTTTCGGAGCTGTTTGGAAATCCAATCAAAGTGATTACACACCTGAAAAACTACAAGAGATCGCTAAAAATATTGAAAATAATCTCTCATAGTGGCTCTTTTAAGAGTGCTTTTAAAGTCACTTTTATAAAACTTCTATAATAAGGACATGCTTTTCAGAAAATCTGAAAAGCATGTTTTTTGTATAGGATGGGGATATTAGTATCCGAGGTGATATAAGTGGAGTTAAATCGTGTAAAGGAAATATTAGCTTCAGACGACGAAATATCCGTAAACTATCATGGAATCCCGGTTTGGATTGAGAACATTGATGAAACTTCTAGTATGGCAACGGTACATGCCCGTGGAACACATGATGAAAAGCGACTTGTTTCTATTGACGCTTTAGAAGAATAATTTAGTTAGAAATGGAATAGGCGTCTAGCTTTATTAGACGCCTCTTTTATTATAAACCACCACAAGATGAATTCTGTCCGCTTTCTTCAAATCCATTCTTATTAGTTTCAGATACTAATCCATAACCAGTCGAACTTAATTCTAGTAATTCCTCTTTCGTAGCCTTTCTTTTTGTTAAAATGTTTGGTTGGTTAACTTTATAATTTTCTTTTTTCACGTTAAACCCTCCATTGTTGTTTTTGTTCTTATTTTCTCAGGAAGTCTTCATAAATATTAATTCCATTTTCTTCATAAAGTTCTAGTAACGATTAACCAAAATATTCAAAATTCAGTATTTACAGTTTCATTTTTTTTGTTAGGATAGTACTATTAATATCTTTACTTCTTTGACGCGTCACAATAAGAAAAGCGGAAGCGCCCTGTTTAGCGACGTATGGACTGGAGCGCCTCGACTGAGATAAAGGAAACACGAAGAGCGTGAGCGATTCGATGTTGACTTATCGTAGGGAGAGGAGCGAAGTCCACTAGTCGCTGGGCGCTGAAGCTAGACAGTAGTCTAACTTCAGGAAGCTTATATTTTCTAAACTTATAAAAAACTAAGTTTATATTTGGAGGGAAGAAAAGATGAATCGAACGTTTAATTTTAATGCGGGGCCAGCCGCTCTCCCTGAAACTGTTCTCCTAGAGGCCCAAAAAGATTTACTGAATTACCAAGGTACAGGCATGTCAGTAATGGAACTTAGTCATCGAAGCAAAGAATACGAAGAGATACATAATGGAGCAAGCAAGAAATTAAGAAAGCTTATGAATATCTCTGATGACTATGAAGTTTTATTCTTACAGGGTGGAGCGAGTCTCCAATTTTCTATGGTTCCCATGAACTTACTCACAGAAGATACGGTTGGCTATTACGTTTTAACTGGGGTATGGTCTGAAAAGGCTTTAGAAGAAGCAAAAAAGCTAGGAAATACAGCTGTACTTTCGTCTTCTAAAGATGAAAACTACAGGAGGATCCCTTCCCTAGATTTGAATCAAATAGCCGAAAATGCCGCCTACCTCCATATAACAAGTAATAACACCATTTTCGGAACCCAGTGGAACTCTTTTCCAGAACAATTAAAGGTTCCACTAATTGCGGATATGTCTAGTGACATCCTAAGTGCACCCATAAATATAAATCAATTTGATATGGTCTATGCAGGTGCGCAAAAAAATCTTGGCCCTTCTGGAGTGACAGTTGTCATAATGAAGAATCATTTATTTGAACGCTCAGAAAATAGTCTTCCAACCATGTTAAATTATGAAACACATAGAAAAAATAACTCCTTGTTTAATACCCCTCCCACTTTTTCAATCTACCTTCTGAAGCTCGTTTTAGATTGGGTTGAAGACCAAGGTGGAATTGAAGGACTTGCTGAGAAAAACGATAAAAAAGCTAGATTACTTTATCATGTCATAGATGAAAGTAGCGGCTTTTATAAAGGTCATGCCCATTTAGACAGTCGATCAAAAATGAATGTTACATTTACCTTGCCCACTGAAGAAATGACAAAAGACTTCTTAAACCAAGCAAAAGAAGATGGCTTTGTGGGATTGGATGGTCACCGTTCAGTAGGTGGTTGCCGTGCCTCTATATACAATGCCGTTCCATTAGAACATGTTGCCAAGCTTGCTGAGTTTATGGAACAATTTAAGAGGGGTTACTAAATTATTTTTGTGTAGCTGAAAATAAAATAAATTGACAGAATTTTTTAACTTCCGGTTTCAAAGTAATCTATGCTATAATGATTTCAAGCTTTTCGCTATAGGCAATGAGTGCACTATAGGAGAAGCCCATACAGTTGGCTGTTTTCGTGGACACGAGAAGAGTCAAAGCTTAGATTAGCAGAGGAGAGATGAGAAATGAATACGAAGAATCTTGTTGCACTTTCACTATTAGTGGGAATGGGTGCTGTATTACATGCGGTGGTGCCTGGTTTAATTTTGGGAATGAAGCCAGACATGATGCTAACCATGATGTTTTTAGGTATTATCCTTTTTGCGGAAAAGAAGAATGTTTTACTGCTAGGACTTGTTACTGGCCTAATTTCAGGTATAACTACAACATTCCCAGGAGGACTTTTCCCAAATATTTTTGATAAGCCTTTAACAGCATTTGTTTTCTTTGGACTATTTTTAGCTCTTAAAAAATTCCAAACTTCCATTGTTAGCGTAGCAATTTTAACTGCCGTTGGTACCGTTATATCTGGTATCGTCTTTTTAACTTCAGCCTACTTCATTGTGGGTCTTCCAGGACCTTTTGTAGCATTGTTTGGAGGCGTTGTTTTACCTACAGCAGCCGTTAACACAATCGTAATGGTTGTTCTATACCCAGTTGCGGTTACTATCACTAAGAGAACTAAACTTAATCAACAAGTAATTAATAGCTAAAAAGAACCCATTTGGGTTCTTTTTTTGTTTCATATGAAAATTTCACTGGAAACTATAAAAGATAATTCCTAATAAAAGAAATACTCCCCCACCGCTTGCCAGTGCACTTGCCCTCTTTTTTAAAACTACCTTCGGAGGATAGAATCCAGGTTTCTGAATGGCTATAACATGATAAAATGTTCCGAGAAACAGCACAATACTGATTGTAAAAAATGCGAAGGTCACTCCTGACATTCCCTTCACTCCTTCTCCTCTAAGTGTATCACTATACATATAAATACTCTAAATAGTCGGATAATAATACATCCTATGCGAGATGGTGATTTCCTATGAAGATACATTGTTTTTACTTATTCAATTAGAAAATATACATAATACTATTATTAAAATAATAACTTTGGAAAATAACGCTGAAAAAAATCACTGGATACTTTAAATATTTTTATCATTTTCAAATCAAAAATAAAGGAATTTAAAGATTCTTGTAGAATTTTGAATGTTATAAACTCCTAGTTATTTTCAAAGTGATTGTACTTAAATATTATTAGGATAAAATAAATTCAACCTATATATAAAGATTTAGTATATGAGAGGTGTGATTAGATGAAAACAAAAACTCTATTGCTTGGATTTATAGTTGGGGGAATTGCAGCTGGTGTTACAACCCTATTATCTGCACCTGCTTCAGGTAAGGAAACTAGAAATTACATTAAGGAAAATAGTAATCAGTGGAGAAACCAGCTTTTAGATTTAAAGATAAGTCTATTGGATTTAAAAAATTCAACTACATCCGCCACAAAAGAAGGGAAAGAGGTTATCTCTACGTTTATTTCCGATGTAAAAATCTTACTAGCTGATTGGCAGGAAGATATTAACCCTAACCAAGAACAATTAAAATTTGAACTAAACTCCATTCAAGAAACTGTGAACGAACTGGAGTCTCAAATACAAGCAGATCAGAGTATATTAGTTAATAAATAAAATTAGATGTAACTTTTCTTAATCTCTTGCTACAAAACTTATTATGTTAAATATAGAGTACGATACTTTTATAAAGTTTATATAACATATAAGCCTTTTAAAAAAGGCTTAACCGTACCTATTTCTAAATTTCTAAAAATTTTGTAAATTTTATCTTTATTAATTTTTGTTTTATTGGCATAATGATAATAGAGAAAAAAATTTTCTTACTAGACACTAAACTAGATTAGTAAGAAACAGTCTATTGAATAATAAAAGTAGGTGAATTAGGGGATGGCAGAAAAACAGTATTCAATGAAAGAAGCAATGCTTTTTAGCCAAAGGATTGCCCAATTAAGTAAAGCTTTATGGAAATCAGTAGAAAAAGATTGGCAGCAATGGATTAAACCTTTTGATCTAAACATTAATGAGCATCACATTCTTTGGATCGCTTACCACCTAAACGGTGCGTCTATTTCAGATGTTGCTAAGTTTGGAGTAATGCATGTCTCTACTGCTTTTAACTTTTCGAAAAAGTTAGAAGAACGTGGATTATTGAATTTCTCTAAAAAAGAAAGTGACAAAAGAAATACTTATATTCAGTTAACGGAACAAGGTGAAAGCGTTTTACTTAAATTAATGGAAAGTTATGAGCCAGATAAAAATGCAGCTTTCTCCGGTGCGATGCCACTAAAAGAACTGTATGGAAAGTTTCCAGATATTATTGAGATGATGGCAATCATTCGTAATATTTATGGTGATGACTTTATGGAAATATTCGAGAAATCTTTTACAAACATTGATAGCGAGTTTGTTGAGGAAGATGGTAAGCTTCGTAAGAGGAACTCATCTCAGGAAGTTGTCTAATTTTTAAAGATATTTCTTAAACTCTAACATTAATGGCACGAATAAATGTTGGTTTAGACACACTTCTACTACCTCTTCTGCTTGAAGATTTGGATGTAAATTTGATTTGAATTCTTCTAAAAGCGGATGAAAGTATACAAATCCTTCCGCTTTCTGTTCTTCTAACTTTATGTGCATTTTTTCACAAAGTTTATAAAAATCCTCTACTTCATTTTTATGTAGTGACTTTTCAATAACTAATTGATAAAAGCCAAATTTATTTGTTGAAACCATCTGCGCTAATAAGGTTTGGTGATATTCTAACCGTTTTATCTTCTCCAGTAACTCTTCATAGTTCATTATTGTTCCTCTTTTCAATCAATCAAATTTAACCATTTCCTTATATATGCTCCACTCGAACTCTTTAACATTATCGCTAACATTTTACATAATATCCATTAAAAATGAAATGAAAAGCACGTGTAAATTACTATTGATTTTTTCATTCTTTCGTCGTACAGTATCATAAGTAGTTATGAATAGGCTCAAAAATAACTCAAAAATTATTCTCTCCTTATGGAGGCTGAGACGATGAATTGCTGGAAGACGATTAACTTTTCTAAACAATATGGAACAGAAAGACTATTTGTATTGTCTTCCTTAACAACGTTGTTTGCATTTATTTTACTTTATGTACCGGTTACTTATTTAATTATTCCTAAAAATTTCTTTTACGATAACCATTTTGTTTTTTTTCTTATCGGTTTATTTTTACTTTATCCATTGCATAAAATTCTACATTTCTTACCTGTTGCTCATTTAGGTAAGATTGTAAAAAAACAATTTGAATTTAGATTATTTATTTTTCCAATAATAAACATTAAAGTTTGCGAACCTATATCAAAGAATTTATTTATTTTTGCTTTATTAATGCCCTTTATCATTATTAATGCCGTATTAATATCAACATGTTTTTTATTGCCACATTACGCACATTATTTTACTATACTTATAGCTTTCCATACTGGTCTGTGTGTTTCGGACTTTATCTGTTTTAAGAATATATTAACTGCTCCTAGACACTCTTTTATTGAAGAAAACGATGAAGGGTTTGAAATATTGATTAGTAGACCGTCTTAATTGAACCCTTCTGACTTTCTTTTTTTATAAATATTTGGTAATCTAAATATTAGAGAAAAAATCGCCGATTAGGAGGGATTCGTTGATGATCTCCATATTTATTATTTTTGCCATTTTTATATTATACAATATTAATAGGATGACTAATTCCCTTTGCTTACAAAAGGAAATACCTGAAGAGCGTCAACCAAAAGTATTTAGGACTATAAATATACTTGTCACTATATTACTTATCTCTTCATATATTGAAATTTTATTTGCTTAAACCTAGGTACATATCTTTAAAGAACACGGATAAACCGTGTTCTTTTTTTGTTTGGGAAGATTTGATGATAGATGACTCTTTTTGCAATATTTGAATCACTGAGTGGATTGTAGCGGAAGGCACTTGACTCCTGCAGGAAATAGAGGAAAGGTCGAGACCCCACAGACGGAACGTCGAGGAGGCTTGACTTCCTCCCTGCGGAAAGGAACGGGCTAGGTTTATATGCAAAAACTACGATTTTCGAAAAAACAGGACTATCTAAAACTAAATGCTCATTTTTGTAAAATAATTCCTTAACCAATGGATATCGTTTTTGTTCTTTATTCAAGTTGTGATATAGTAATGGTTGTGGTTTAAGGTAACCAAGAAATTAACGTTTAGGAGATGTTCAGCATGAAAAAATGGGTACTTTCCCTTACTCTTGCAGCAGGGGTTATCAGTTTAGCAGCATGTAACAATGACACTAACTCAGAAGCCGTTGTAGAGTCTAAAGCGGGCAATATTACAAAGGACGAGCTATATGAAGCTATGAAGGAAAAGTACGGTGAACAAGCCCTTCAGGAGCTTGTATATGAAAGAGTTCTTTCTAAAAACTACGAAGTGACAGATAAAGAGCTGGACGAGAAAATTAATGAACTTAAAGAGCAGTTAGGTGCTAACTTTGAAACAGCTCTTGCTCAGTATGGGTATGATAGTGAAGATGATCTACGAGAAACATTCAGAATAGGCCTTCTTCAAGAGAAAGCAGCTATAAAGGATATCGAAGTTACGGATGAAGAACTTAAAGAATACTATGATAATTACAAGCCTCAAGTAAAAGCTCGTCATATTTTAGTTGCAGATGAAAAAACGGCAAAAGAAGTGTTAACGAAACTAGATACCGGTTCTAAATTTGAGGATTTAGCTAAAGAATACTCAACAGATCCTGGTTCAGCTGCACAAGGTGGAGAATTACCTTGGTTTGGTCCTGGGCAAATGAGTCCTGAATTTGAAGAAACGGCTTATGCACTTGATGTAAACGAAATTAGTGAACCTGTTAAAACAGAGCATGGCTACCATATCATCCAAACAACTGATAAAAAAGAAAAGAAATCTTTTGAAGATATGAAAGATGAAGTTGTTTATAAAGTAAAAGTGTCTAAACTTGATGGTACGATTATTAATGAAGCTATGGAACGTGAATTAAAAAATGCTAATGTAAAAATTAACGACAAGGATTTAAAAGGCGTTCTTGAGAAAGATACAGAAGAAGTCCAACAATAATGAGTAAACAAAAAGGGTTCCGACGTGGGACCCTTTTTGTATGCTTATAGGAATGATTATCCTAGAGAACGCTCCTTTGTGCGCTCTTCACGCGCTCTCTCTAGTCTTTGCATGTAAACTTCTCCTTCTTTCTCAATGCTTTCATTTTCTTGCTGTCTTTCTTCTTTGCCTGTTTTAATGGCCATCACCGCACTAACCATGATCCCCGCTACAATAATATAAACCCAAATAGGAATAGTCATTTTTCAATCCTCCAGTAAAAATAAGGTTGTCCACTTGTTAATTAAAATGTATTCAGTAAATAAGGAAATATGAATAATTATTTGCTCATAAAAAAAACGCCTCAACCATCGAGACGTTCTAAGAATTTTTATTTATGAAAAGTAGGTTTATAAAATGATCTCTGATCTAGAGCAAACACTCTTTCCGTGTATTCTCCAGGTTTTACTCTTTCTAGAGCACGATCAAGCATGTTCATTTTTGCATCTAAATTATCAATATAATGTAAGATTTCTGCTTCTTTAATTAATGGCGGCTTCGGACTTCCCCATTCAGCCTTTCCATGATGGCTAAGTACGATGTGCTGAAGGATCATGACTTCTTCTCCGCTAATTCCTAACTCATCCGCAGCCTTCCCAATTTCAGTAACCATAATCGTGATATGACCTAATAGATTGCCTTCAACCGTATATGTGGTTGATATTGGGCCAGATAGCTCAATCACCTTTCCTAAGTCATGCAAAATGACTCCGGCGTATAATAGGTCTTTATCAAGGCTAGGATACAAGTCAGAAATGGCTTTAGCCAAATCTAACATACTCACAACATGGTACGCCAATCCAGAAACAAATTCATGATGGTTCTTCGTTGCTGCAGGAAATTCAATAAAAGCATTTTGATGTTTCTTTAGTAAATGGCGGGTAATTCTTTGGATGTTAGGGTTTTTCATTTCAAAAATATATTGAGTAATCTTACTATTCATTTCATCTTTACTAACAGGTGCTGACTCTAAGAAGTCCTCTAACTTAACAGCATCTGTTGGAGTGGATGGACGTATTTGTTTTAGCTTTAATTGATTACGTCCACGGTAGTTAAGAATATCTCCCTGAACCTTTACAATACTCTGCGGGCTATACCTTTTCTCATCTTCATCAGAAGCGTCCCACAATTTAGCCTCAATATCCCCACTTTGGTCTTGAAAAATTAACGTTAAAAATGGCTTACCATTACTTGCAATTCCTTTAGTAGAATTTTTTATTAATAGGAATTTCTCAACTTGCTCTCCTACTTCATAATGGAGGATTCCTTTAGTCATTAAGAATCGACGCTCCCTTCTATGAAACTAGTATATCATAAATTTTGTACGGGGTTGATTTTTCAGTTAGTTAGAGTAAACATTAATCCCTATCCTGTTAAGATTGAATAGGGATTATTTTACTCTTCTCAAGATGAATGATCTCAGAGCTAGTAAAGTATGTAAGTAAATGCTTATGACATGTAAAAAATAAAATTTGGTTACTTGTCATTTCCTTCAATAAATTAATTACTTTTTCTGTTCTTACATGATCAAAATTAACAAAGCTATCATCGATAATAATGGGAAAAGGAAATTTCTTATATACAGTTGTAGCAAGCGCTAACCTTAGTGAAACATACACTTGCTCTGTTGTTGCTTGGCTAAGTTCATTCGCCTCAAAAAGGGTTTGGTCCTTCCTCTCAATTAGAAACCCGTTGCTGTCCTGTTTTGTTATGATTCTTACATATTGTCCATCAGTAAGATACTGTAAATAACTTTCTGCTTTTTTTAGCATATTAGGGAGGCGTTCTTCCTTAAATTTCTGAACCGTCTTAGACATAACTTCTTTAGCCACCATATATGTAGCCCATTCCCTAGCTTCTTCCTCTAATTCAAATGTTAATTGTTTATAGGTATGTAAAGTTTCAGCGTATGTTCCCCCATCTTCTATGACACTGATTTCATGCTTTACCTCTGCTAGCCTTTCAATCGAACTTGAACGTTTTTCTTGTGTCTCCGATAGTTCATTTAATAAAATTTGCCTTTCTCTGTTAGCATCCTTGTCCAAATAAAAAGTGATTGTATCTTCAGAGAGAGAGGAAAGCTGTACATTTCGATTCAGTTCATGAAGTCTAGCTAAAGTACTTTTTCTCTTTTCCTCTAATTGCCCTACAATACGAAATTCCTCTTCAGTCTCTACATTTGCTAATTTGAACAATTCTTGCTTTTCTTCATTTATATGTTTGAAATCACTTTCTACAACGATGCATTCTTCCTCAAGTTCGTTCAACTTTTTCTTCAATTCGCTATATTTATTATATTTTTCTAGTTCTTCTTTTAACTGCTCCTTTAAAAGTAACGCTGACTCTTTAATGCCATAGTTTTGCTGTTTTAAGAATTTTTGTTTTAGTTCATCTATTTTACTAGTTATAGACAATAATTCATTTTGTCTCTTCTTGATTTGTTCATCCATACGATGAAGCTCACTAATAAGATGTTTTAGTTTCTCAATTAGTAAAAAAGCTTCATGCAAATGTCTTAGTGCTATTTCTTTAGGGAGAAATAATTCATCCCCTAAATTTATTAAAAAAGTTTCATGCTCCGTCACTTCTAATTCCCATTTTTCAAACCCTTTAATGACTCTTTCATACTGTTCATTTTGAAGAGACCATTTACTATGTAACAAAGTTAACTGTTCCTGCAACTCCTTGTCTCTTCTCAGTTGTTTTTCCATCCACTCATAGTTTGGCAAATTGATATTGGCCTTTTGTTTTAGTTCCTCTTCTTGACGAAGGCATAATTTTATTTTTTTGTCTAAATCTTTTAGTTCATTCAATTGATTATTCTTAAACAGTAAACTGAAGACATATATAATTCCAACTGCCCCAAATGCAGATAGCAGCAACTCTGTTTTCCAAATCCCAAAGCCAATTAAAAGAGTAAAAATGAACCCAAACATGATCCCTTGCCTAAAGTTTTGTGTTTTCCGTCTTGTAGCATCTTCTCTACTCTTTTTGTAGAATTGAATTTTCTCTTGAATCTCCTGAAGGTCTCTATTTAATGATTCTTGTTTTACTATATTAGCAACATTTTCCTCCAGCTTCTCTCTTTCAGATTTAGGTAAAAGCTCATTCTTTATCTGTTCCATTCTTCCTTCAAGCATTTCCAAAGCAGCTTTTTCAGAATTAAATAATTCTTCTAGCTCTTCCTTTTTCTCGTTAAGACGTTGCTGCTTCTTTTGTGCAGAAGCGGTCTTCTCCTTCATGAAGATACTTGTGTTTACATTTACAATATTTTCTTCATTAATCGGGATGTGTAGCTTCTCTCTTATTGATCTAATTTCTTCTTCTAGCTGCTGTTTTTTTAACTCCCACTCATTTAATTGTTCCAAGATAGAATCATATAAGGGCATTTTTTCAGTCGCTGCAGTTATCACTGTTTCGTTTTCTATCAAATGATAGTTAGGTTCATTTGCCTTTATTTCGTCTGTAATACTCCTAATTCTTTCTTTTATCGTTTTCATTTGTGCGGTGAGTGGTGTAATCACTTGATTAATTTGATCTAACCGAGATATTCCATCAACTGGATAAGGGGCTTTTTTTGTTTGGTCCAATTCCTCTTTTAACAGCAAGCTTTCTTTAACAATTGGGGACAGCTTCTCCCATTCCTCTAGTTGACTCTTCATTTTCTCTAATCTGTTTATTTTTTCATTCAGACTATAAATTTCTTTATGTAAAGATTCCTTCTCTTGTAAAAATTGATTGTAACGTGCATTCATCTGTTCCGTTCTTTTCAATTCATTGTATACATCTTTTATTTCTTTAAGTTTCTCATTAATTAGGGGCTTTTTGCCATTTGGTTTAAAACGCAATTCAAGTTCCTTCTGTAATTCAGCATCAACCGTAAGCAAACGGTCAGACCCTAATGCCCCAGTCGAAAATAAGAATTTACCTAAGTCCTCACTCTTCATATGATGGACATTTTGTAAACCATGTAGGTTAAATGAAAAGATAGACTGATATAGTGATTTATCTATAGAGCTAAGGATTTCTTTAAGAAGCTCTTCCCCACCTATCGTACCGTCGTCCAACCAAACACTAACATCTCCAACCGCTTTTCCTTTAACTCGTTCAATCGTTGCTCTCCCCTGTTTAGAAGTTACTACTAGTTTCCCACCATATTTTGTTCCTTTTTTCGGCTCATATCTTAAATCAGATTGTTGTTTTGTTGGAAAACCAAAAAGGATGCTATGAATAAATGACATTATAGTTGATTTACCTGCTTCATTTTGACCGTAAAATACTTGGAAATCTCCCAAACTTTTTATAGATACATCTTCCAGTCTTCCATATCCGTATATATGAATTTCCTCTAATTTCACTTATAACTCCCTCCCTACTTCTTCAGTAGACCTTGGATTAGTATTTTTTCTGCCTCCTTTTTAACGGAAGCTACTACTTCTGTAGTTAGTGGTTGTAAGAACTTTCTTCCTACTGGGTGTTCATATAAAGAAGCAACCATTTCGTCTATATTTTGCAATCCATCCATTACCCTAAAGATTTCTTCATAAAAATCTGATTCTGAAGCAAGCTCATTTCGTTTCCAACCAACCGCTTCCTCTAGTTCGATGTTATAGGGCCATATTAAATTATCTTCAACTTTCTCCTCTTCTTGTAAAGCGTCCAGCAACTCATCTTTTAAATATTGAAGGTTTAAGAATTCATTATTTAAGTTCACTATACTAAAGTTCAGTAACTGTCCAACTCCTTCCTTACGTAAACCGTCCATTGTTTGTAGGCAAAGTCTATATAGGTCATCAAATGTTTTACAATCCCTTGCATCAATGTTTTCAGTCGTCCAAATAACATCGCTTGTCTCAATAAATGTTAAATCACTTTGATATTCGTTTAGTGTAACTATATAGCAACCTTTTGGGCCACTCTCTTTTTTATGCCTACCTTGAGTATTACCCGGATAAATAATAGGCGGCTGCTCAGATAAGATTGTTCTCTTATGGATATGACCTAAAGCCCAATAATCAAACCCTTTATCCATTAGGTCTTTAAGTTGAAATGGTGCGTAATTTCCATGGTCCGTTCCACCCTCTAAATTTCCATGAAGAATCCCAATATGAAAGTCTGCATCCATTTCCTTATGATAAGAGTCAATTTTCCGTTCATATACATGGCGCACAGGATAACTGAAGCCATATATACTAGCTGTAACACCATGGGAAGTGCTGAAACCCTTTACTTCTACATTCTCTCCAAAAACAAATACATTTTCCGGCATTTCAATCTTTGTCCAATTCCCACTTAAATGATCATGGTTACCATGAATGACAAAAACACTAATATTATGTTTTTCTAAGCGCTCCATTTCTTTTTTAAAACGGACTTGAGCTCGGATACTTCTGTCCTCACCGTCAAATATATCACCAGCTATAATGATGAAATCCACCTTTTGATCAATGGCAGTATCAATTATTTTTCTTAAAGCATGAAAAGTACTTTCTTGCAGCCTTTTAAATATATCTATTGGCAGATATTTTAAACCTAATAAAGGGCTATCTAAATGGAGGTCTGCTGTATGTATAAATTTTATTTCCTTCATTTTTTTCCTCACAACCGTTTTTTTACCATTCTATCACCTTTAAAAGGCGAATGCACGTTCTTATCCCATCATTACTTCTTAACCTATTTAAATATAGTAAAAACCCCACCAAACGGCAGGGTTAAATGTTAGCTTAATAGTAATAGACATCAATTTTATGACACTTCATACATTTTCGAAAACCTTGCTCCTCTAAGAAAACATGCTTACAGTTCTTCTGAATATGTTGTATTTCCAACTCAAGCATTTGAATATTTTCCTTCAGCCTTTTAATTTCTTCCTTAAGCTCACTAACCGTATGAGGGGAATGATTACTTATAAATGGCTGAGCCATGGTCGACAAACTCCTTTGCCTTTTCTTTCATTCCTTCTGCAATAATTTCCTCTTCACTTTTCTCTCCGCTTTGAGCCATATTTCGAATATCTTGAGAGATACGCATAGAACAAAACTTTGGTCCGCACATAGAGCAGAAGTGAGCCGTTTTAGCTCCTTCAGCTGGTAGGGTTTCATCATGATATTCCCTAGCCCTCTCAGGATCTAAAGATAAATTAAATTGATCGTTCCAGCGGAATTCAAATCGAGCCTTTGATAATGCATTGTCCCTCACTTGTGCACCGGGATGGCCTTTAGCTAAATCAGCTGCATGTGCGGCAATTTTATAAGCGATAACCCCTTCACGAACATCATTTTTATTTGGAAGTCCTAAATGCTCTTTAGGCGTTACATAGCAGAGCATGGCTGTTCCAAACCAGCCAATCATGGCAGCTCCAATAGCTGATGTAATATGATCATATCCCGGTGCAATATCTGTAGTTAAAGGACCGAGCGTGTAAAAAGGAGCTTCTTTACAAATTTCTAATTGTTTTTCCATGTTTTCTTTAATCATATGCATTGGCACATGCCCTGGACCTTCAATCATAACTTGAACATCATGTTTCCAAGCAATCTCCGTCAATTCACCTAATGTTTCTAGCTCTGCAAATTGTGCTTCATCATTTGCATCTGCAATCGATCCTGGTCGTAGTCCATCTCCTAAAGAAACAGCAATGTCATACGCTTTTAAGATTTCACAGATTTCTTCAAAGTGAGTGTATAAGAAGTTTTCTTTATGGTGAGCCAAACACCACTGAGCTAATATAGATCCTCCACGTGACACGATTCCTGTCGTTCTTTTTGCCGTCATTGGAATATATCTTAATAGCACTCCAGCATGAATGGTGAAATAATCAACCCCTTGTTCAGCCTGTTCTATTAACGTGTCGCGATAAACCTCCCAAGTTAAATCTTCTGCAACACCTTTCACTTTTTCTAATGCTTGATAAATAGGTACAGTTCCAACAGGTACAGGAGAGTTACGAATAATCCATTCTCTTGTTGTATGTATGTTTTTCCCTGTTGATAAATCCATGATGGTATCCGCACCCCATCTAGTTGCCCAAGTCATTTTCTCTACTTCCTCTGAAATAGAATAAGACACCGCAGAGTTTCCGATATTCGCATTTATTTTCACATGAAAGTTACGTCCAATAATCATTGGTTCGCTTTCAGGATGATTAATGTTAGCAGGGATAATGGCTCTTCCGCATGCTACTTCTTTACGTACAAACTCTGGGTCAAGCTGTTCTCTTATAGCGATGAACTCCATTTCAGGTGTGATCATGCCTTTTTTCGCATAGTGCATTTGAGTTACATTCGAGCCCTTTTTTGCTCTTAAAGGCCTTTTTACAACATTAGGAAAAACTTCTACAATTCTACCATCCACGTCATTTCGATAGCCATTATCTTCTGGTTTGACTTCTCTACCTTCGTATTCCTCAACATCATTACGCTCTACTATCCAGTTTTGACGAAGCTTCGGTAAGCCTTTATAAATATCAACCTCGTAATTAGGATCTGTATAAGGTCCACTCGTATCATACACTCGAATTGGTGCATTTTCTTCTGTTCCAAAAATTCCTTCCGTTGCTGATTGATAAATCTCCCTCATTGGAACTTGTATATCTGTGCTCCCACCTTCTACATAAACCTTTCTACTGCCTGGAAACTGATTTAATGGTTGTAATTGATTTTTCTCTTTTTGCATGGTTATACCTCCAATTTGTTTGTTTGCTCAAAAAATAAAAAACGGGTTCCCAATAAGGAACCCGAGTGTAAGTAGATGAAGAGTGCGTGAATAATCGCACTGTCAGACTACTTCCCTACGCTGATATGAATCAGATCAGGTTCAAAGGGTCAAAAACTTTACGCGCGTTTTTTCTCAGCCCTGCTATAGGACTCCCCTAGTAGATTTTTCTATTAAATTTATTTCTCTATAAAGATATTAGTTATATGTTCGTTTTTAGAACTTACTAACATTATTTAATTCTCTGTTCAGTCCTACATTTCTTTGGAATACAGTTAAAATTATGAAGCCTATTGCCGCTCCACCTATGGAACTCACTATAAATGCTGGCACAAAGCCGAATAGAGTAGCCTCTTTTCCTAATAAAAGTGTAGCAATTGGATATGAGGCTAAGGCTCCTAATATTCCTGTTCCAATTACTTCACCAAATGCTGCAAATAACGTTTTTCTAGTTTTTAAGAATATTAGACTTGCCAGGAGAGCTCCAATCATACTGCCTGGGAAAGCAAATAGAGAGCCTGTTCCCATCATATTTCTTAATAATGAGACGGTAAAAGCTTGGGCTACTGCATAATAAGGTCCTAATAATACAGCAGATAATACATTAATAAAATGTTGCATAGGAAATACTTTGGCAAAGCCTATCGGAATATAAAACATATGACTGGTTAGTGTTCCGATTGCAACCATCATTGCCGTTAACGTTAACTTTTGTGTTTTCCCCATAAAAATCCCTCCAATTGTGGTTTTCACTGGGGGTGTGCATACTAATTAAATCCTCTATTTTTTGGAGTCAAAAAAAGCAGACTCCAGCAATAGGAATCTGCGTATGTAGACAAAAGTCAATACACTTCCCTCCGCTGGTACGAACCAGATCAGGTTAAAAGGGTCAAAGACTATAGGTCTTAATCTCAGCCGGCCAATATCCGGCACCCCCAGTGACGTAAGAATATGTTATTTTCATTGCAACTATAACACATAAGGTAAAATTTGCAAATATATTTTTCTTTATCTCTAATAAACTAATCCTTCTTCGTAAGTTGTAGAGCTTTTTTAATATCTTTAAAGGAATTTGATTTTCCGTACATTAATACTCCCCCTTTGTATACTCTAGCTCCAAATATCGCTAGCAGTATAATGGTAATGAGTAATATAACAATCCCTAAAAGTGGCTCCCAAACTGGTAGAGTCAACATTCCTACACGCATAAACATAAGCATCGGTGTAAAGAACGGAATATAAGAAGTAATTTGAATAAATGGTGTTTCTGGTTGACCTAGTCCGAACATGGCAATCATAAATCCAGCAACCACTAATAAAGTCATTGGCGTAATCATTTGTTGAACATCTTCAATTCTACTAACTAGTGAACCTAAAAAGGCTGCTAAGGTTGCATATAGGAAATATCCTAATAAGAAAAATATTAAAGCATAGACAATCGTTGCTAACGGTACGTCACCGAATCCAAAGAAGCTAAAGAAGCCACCTTCTAAAGAGTCCATATTATGTTTAACTGAATAGTATCCTACTCCAATTAGTAAGACCATTTGAGTTAAACTTAACAAAGCAATTCCCAATATCTTAGCAAACATCTGCTTTACTGGGGATACGCTTGAGATTAGAATCTCCATTACACGTGATGATTTTTCTGTCGCCACTTCCATTGCAATCATACTTGCATACATGATTACGGCAAAATAAATAAAGAATAGCAATACATAAACTAATCCCCGAGCTTGGTTAAGTTCCTCCTCGGTTTTTGCGTTTTCAGCTAATGCTATACTTTCAAATGGAACAGGCTCATAAAGCTTTCCTAACTGTTCTTGAGTCAGATTAATTTGATTCGCTGCCAATTGCGTTTTGATTTGCTGCAAGCCATTCCGTAGTTCTTGTGATAAGGTTGTATCTGCAACCGTATTTGCTTTAAAAGTAGCTACTGGTAAGTTTTCTTCATTAAATTTTAATAACAGTAAGCCCTCATAATTACCTTCTTCTACATCTTTCTCAGCTGCTTCCTCTGTTTTTTCATAATTAGTAAGCTTTATTTCTTCATTAACGATTTTCAATTGTTCTTGAAGAGGCTGTATAAGTGTTGCCGTTTCATCTATTACAGCTATGTTTGTTCCTTTTTCGTCCTTAGTAAAAGTCTCCATGATAGTATTTAGATTAGTAAGACCGACAATAATGACAAGCGTGACTAAAGTTGTAATAATAAAAGATTTTGTCTTTAATTTGCTAATATAAGTATGAAATAAAATAACCCAAAAATTACTCATATGCTGCACCTACTTTCTCTATAAAGATATCGTTTAAGGATGGTTCTTCTATTTCAAATTTCCGAATAAAGCCTTTTCCTACAATCTCTTTTAATACCTTTTCCGCAACTTCTTCTCCTTCTATTTGTAGGTGAATACCCTCTGTTGTCTTTTTTGATTTCATAACTCCTGGGTAGTCCATTAGAAATTCAAGGGAAAAGTCTGCATGAATAACTAAGTTTTTCTTTCCAAATGAACGTTTAATTTCTTTCAAAGAGCCATGTACAACAGGGCTACCTTTATGCATGATACATAAATGTTCACACATTTCCTCTACGTGTTCCATTCGATGACTGGAAAAAACAATGGTGGTCCCATTATTCTTTAAATCTAAAACAGCCTCTTTAAGCTGTTCAACATTGACAGGATCAAGTCCACTGAATGGCTCGTCTAAAATAAGTAATTTCGGTCTATGGATAACAGCCGCAATGAATTGTATTTTTTGTTGATTTCCTTTCGAAAGCTCTTCTACTTTCTTATTTGCATATTCAGGGACCTTAAAACGACTTAACCAAACATCTAGTTCTTTCAAAGCATCTTGTTTTTGCATTCCTCTTAATCTAGCTAAATAAACAATTTGGTCCTTCACTTTCAGCTTCGGATACAGACCTCTTTCCTCCGGCAGATACCCAATTAAATGACTAGTAGAATAATTAATTGGCTTCCCGTCCCACGTAATAGTCCCACCACTTGGGTTTAGTAAGCCTAGAATCATTCTAAAAGTCGTTGTCTTCCCAGCACCATTTGCCCCTAAAAATCCAAACATTTCTTTTTCTGGAATACTAATAGAAAGATTATCAACAGCTGTAAAATCCCCAAACCTTTTCGTAACATGCTCAATCCTTAACACCATAAAAACTCCTCCTATTCTAATAACTTATACGATTAAAAATACAAAAAGGTTCAATTTTCCAAAAAAGAATGTCTAATTTTAATTATTAATTTATATTTTGTATTGAAAAACATAGATTTATATTATGCTATTTTAAAACAATATATGGTACAAAAGGTTATTAAAAACTAAGCACCGAGTTGATTGGAGGGGAAGGTACTTGACTCCTACGGGAAATAGAGGAAAGGTCAAGACCCCACAGACGAACAGGAGGCTTGACTTCCTCCCGAGGAAGAATTCGCACTTAGAAAAAATCGGCTATTGGATTTTTTCGTTAATTCTTCCCCGTGGAAAGCAAGTACCTGGACCGGAAATCAACGGGTAAAATTATGAGAATGACATTACTTTGTAAATCGTCCTTGTACAAACAATAAAATTATGCAAGAATAATAGTAACTATCTGAATTTTTTAACAAAGGGGTTAATAGAATGAAGAACTACAAATTAACAGTATTTGAGGCAAACGGTGAGAAAATTTTAGATGAAAGTTTTGAAGCTAGTAACGACCAAGATGCAAAAGTAAAAGGCGAACAACTTTTAAAAGAAAAAAACTTTCTAGATCATACACATCGTTGTACTTCACCTAGCGGAAAACTAATACTTTTCCACTCATAATAGGTTCTTTTGACATAAGTTCGTTAACTTATGTCTATTTTTTTCTTCACAAAACAGAACAAATGTTCTATAATGGTAATAAATTCAAATTAAAGAGGCTAACAAAATGAGACCTAAACTTTCAAAAGAAATGAACCCCCAAGACTTCATAAGCTTTTATTGGTTAAAAAGTGAATTACAAAACTTTTGTAAACAAGAAGGCATACCCACATCTGGCTCAAAACTAGAACTGACAAATAGAATTACAACCTATCTTGAGACAGGATTAATCAGCAGTAGTAAGTTAAAAATGAAAAGGACAAAGGACAAAGTGCACTCACAAGAAGAGCTAAGTCTAAATACGGTTATAACCGAACAACATCGCTGCAGTCAAAGTGTAAGACACTTTTTTAAAACCGTCATTGGTGAACATTTTCATTTTTCTACATATATTCAAAACTATTTTAAAGATAACGTTGGAAAAACATATCGAGATGCTGTATCAGCTTGGGACGAAGAAGAGGTTAGAAAGAAAAACCCTGATTATCAAACAAACATATCCCCACAATTTGAGTACAACCAATTCATCCGTGATTATTTTACTGACCCATCAAATGATGGGAAAAGTTTACAGGAAGCGATTTCTGCTTGGAAACATATAAAGAAACTACCTGGGAGTAACAAATACGTTCCACAATAAAGTAATGCACCAAAAGCAAATATACTTTTGGTGCATTCTTACATACCAGTATACTAATATAATATTAACCTATTTATTTACCCGTAAACTGCGGTTTTCTCTTTTCTACAAATGCTTTAATACCTTCTAAATGATCTTCGGTTTGGCGCATTTTATACTGAGCATGTTTTTCAATTTCTAGTATCTTCAGTAAATGTGGTCTATTATTTTCAGCTAGAATTTTCTTCGTTTTAACCATTGCTTGAATAGGTTTATTCAGCCAGTCTTCAATTTTTTGGTTTAGGGCTTCTTTGTAATCAGATGCTACTTCATGAATTAAGCTTAATTGCAAAGCTTCACTAGCAGTCAAGGTCTTACCTTCCCAGATTAATTGTTTCGCTTTATCTTCTCCTAATCGACGTTCTAAGAAGAAGTGAGCTCCCCCATCAGGAATTAACCCAATACCAATGAAATTCATTGCCAATTTACTTTTTTCGTCTGCTAAAATGTAATCTGTTGCTAACGCTAAACTCAAGCCAAGACCTGCAGCAGCACCTGAAACCGCACTAATCGTAAGCATTGGCAAACTATAAATGGTAATAACTAATTCGTTGATACAATCCATAATTGGGAAGAAATCGCTTTCATCTTTCATCGAAAGCATAGATTTAATATCTCCACCAGATGAGAAAGCTCGATCATTACCAGTTAGTACGACAATATCAATATCATCTGAAATACTAATCTCTTTTAATCTAGCGGTTAAACCTCTAATCATCTCTTTGTCCAAAGCATTTAAACTTTCTGGACGATTCATTTGGACAGTTGCTACGCGTCCTTCAATCTTTACATTCACTGTATTTGTAACAAAATCAGTTGCCAAACCAAGCCCCTCCCTTATTTTCCACTAAGTTTATTATATCGATATTTTAAACTGGAAAAAACCATTTTTAATATAATTTCCCTAATTTGTTGATATATCTCCATAACTATTACAGAAATGATGAAAAAAAAGACTGAGAAACATTTTGTCTCTCAATCTTCCTATCTTAATTTTTTTGTAAGTATTCCTTTTGAACTTGATCTCTTAATGCACGTTTTAAGAATTTTCCTACTGAAGTCTTCGGTATTTCCTCTAAGAATAGAATTTCATCAGGAAGCCACCACTTAGCAAATTGAGGCTTCAAGAATTCATATAATTCATCCTTACTTAGTTTATCTTTATACGAATCTTTTAACACGACACAAGCTACAGGACGCTCTTGCCATTGTTCATGTGGTACAGCAACAACAGCTGCCTCAAACACGGCTTCATGGGCCATAAGAGCATTTTCTAAATCAACCGAAGAAATCCATTCTCCACCACTCTTAATAAGATCCTTTGTACGGTCGACAATCTTTATAAAACCTTCTTCATCTATGGTTACAACGTCACCTGTATATAGCCATCCATCGCGGAAAGCATCATTCGATCTTTCATCTTTATAATATTCAGAAGCAATCCAAGGGCCTCTTATTAATAATTCACCCATCTCTTGACCGTCCCAAGCAACTTCCCCGTCTTTCCCAACAATTTTCGTCTCAAGACCTGGAACTAAAATTCCTTGTTTTGCTCTTATATCAAGCCTTTCCTCATAGTTTAGGTCCTCTTGATAGCTTTTTAAAGTGGAGATGATTACGAGTGGACTAGTTTCAGTCATTCCATAGGCATGTATAAACGGAATATGATGCTTTTGTTCAAATGCTCGAATCATTCCTTTAGGAGCTGCCGAACCGCCACATAAAATAGCACGTAGACTACTCATATCATACTCTTTCTCTTCTAATTCCTTCAGCAGACCTAACCAAATGGTTGGAACTCCCGCCGTCATGGTGACTTTTTCTTGTTCGATCAGTTCTGCAATTATTTTTGGAGTAAAGTAAGGTCCAGGGAAAACAAGATTGGTTCCAAACCAAACTCCTGCAAATGGCAGACCCCAAGCATTAGCATGAAACATTGGTACGACCGGCATAGCAATATCTCTTTCACTTATAGCAGCACTATCCGCTAATCCAAGTGCCATGCTGTGTAAAACAATTCCACGATGAGAATAGACAACTCCTTTTGGATTGCCTGTTGTTGCAGAAGTATAGCACATACCAGCTGGTTGATTTTCATCTAAATCATCTGGGTATTCATAATCTGAACTAGCTTCTGCTAGTAATTTTTCATAATGATAAACAGGAGATAAAGTCGTTTCAGGCAAATCATCTTCGTCAGTCATAATGACAAAAGCTTTTACTGTCTTAATTTCATCTTTACATTTTTCAACTAGTGGAATCAGGTCAGAATCAATGAGTAACACTTTATCTTCAGCATGATTAATTATGTATGAAATGTGCTCTGGAGAGAGTCTAATATTAATTGTATGAAGAACAGCCCCACTACACGGAATAGCAAAATATGCCTCTAGGTGACGATGGTGGTTCCAAGCAAGTGTACCCACTTTATCCCCTCTCTCTACACCTAGCTTCTGTAGGCTATCCGCTAATTTTCTTGTTCTTTCTCCAATTTCCTTGTAGGTAAAACGCTCTATTCCCTTGGCTGTTCTCGAAATAACAAGCTTTTTGGGAAAGTACTTTTCGGCACGCTTAATCATTTGTGTCATTGTTAAAGGTGTTTGCATCATCATCCATCATCCTCCCTTAAGTAAACGCTTTCAAAACATTCCTCGTAAAAGTGTATGACTGGTTGTACCTATAGATTCTCTATTTGGAAAGAAAATCCTTTGTTTAATTTTGAATTTTTTGAATTTAACAAAAAACACCGTAATGCTAATTAATTAAGCAATGCGGTGTTCCGATTCGTTATTCTTTAACTAGCTTTTCCTTTGTAAAAAGCTCATTTAAAATCTTTATTTTGTCTTCTGTATAAGCTTCGAATCCATCATTATACGACTTTGGATCTTTCGGATTGGCAAAATGAGTGATTTTTCCAGTTTCAGGGTCCACAAACTTACTTGCCGCTCCACAACCTAGCCCAATAATGGTCTGCTGCTCTTCCATAATCATGATGTTATAAATACTTTCTTGGTTTGGTAAAGAATAGCCTACATTCTCTAAATTTCCGAGTATGTTCTTTTGTCTATACAAGTAGTAAGGAGAATAATCATGGTCCTTAGTCCACTGTTCGGCTAGACTCATCATATCTTCAATTTCCGTTCTGCTAGCTACTTTGTATTTCTCTTTATTCTTTGTCATTTCAGAAGCACGCTTAAATGATAATGTGTGTACGGTTAATGACTCAGGCATTAATTTTTCGGTTTCATTTAAGGTGTAAGTAAACTCAGGTACACCTTCTCCAGGAAGACCAATGATTAAATCCATATTAATATTATTCATCCCCATTGATCGTGCAAGATGATATTTATTAATTGTTTCTTCTACTGTATGATGACGTCCAATCGCCTTTAAAGTTTCCTGAATATAGGATTGCGGATTAATACTAATACGATCAATATTCCACTTCTTTAACACATCTAATTTTTCTGGAGTAATGGTATCAGGTCTTCCAGCTTCGACCGTAACTTCCCTAATGTTTTCTACGTCAGGAAATGAAGCGTACATTTCTTCATAAAGCATATCCATCTCCTCAGCAGTAATACTAGTAGGAGTACCTCCACCATAATAGACGGTGGTGATTTTTACATTGTTCTTTTTTAACCACTCCCCGATTTTCTTCATTTCAAAATGAAGTCCGCCTAAGAATGAATCAACCGAGCCTTGTCTTCCATTAATGGCGTAAGCAGGAAATGTACAATAAGCACATTTTGTTGGACAAAACGGAATTCCTATATAAATACTAACTTCCTTACCTAACTCGTATAAGTCAGGAACAACGGCTAACTGTCGATCAACGATTCTTTGCATTAAGTCGATTTTTTCGTCCGTAATTAAATAATCTTCTTTTAATTGTTTATGGGCAATTTCTTTTGGAACTCCTTGTTGCATGTATTTATGAAGGAGCTTTGTCGGTCGAATGCCTGTTAAGAAACCCCACTTCTGAATCATTCCTGTTTTTTCTTGAAGCACGGTTAAATAAACATATGAAACAGCGTTCTTAACAACCTTAAACGATTCCTTTTCTATTTCAGTAATAGGTAGAATTTTCTCAGCATTAGCTTTAAAAATGTTCCCTTCTTCATCGGTTAAGGAAGCTTCCACCTTAACCTTTTCACTTATTTCTAATGTAAAATCAACGGTTATATCATAACAATCACCATTGTCCGTTAATATAACTTCTGATTCCTCAAAAAATAAATTTGCAATTAGCCTTAACGGTCGATGAAATCTTTCATCTTGTAATCCTTTTATTAAAATTTGCAATAAAATCACCTTTTTATTTAAAGTTAGTCTAACTAAATATTAGTAACTTACATATTAGTAAATATAAAGCCTTTATTTAATTCCATCCTTAAAGTGTACAAAAAAGAAGTTAATAAGGTCAATAGAGGAAAAACGTATATACTGGGAATACTTAACTATTATTCAATATAAAAAAGCGGACTCCATGTGTGGAATCCGCTTTTTAAACTAAGATATTATGGGACTTGGTGGGATTTAAACCCACAAACTGCACAATGGTTTACATGGTAAAACATCGGCCGCTCTAATCTTTGAGCTACAAGTCCTAATCTTATATTTCCCTTGATTACAGTTTTTATTCTAAAGTTTTTCTCTCACAGTTTTAAAACTTGGATTTGATGTATAACTTAATTTTTAATTATGTTCATTTTCCTCAAAAATTCAATTGGCTGTTGCTTTCTAAAATGCTCCTTGACCATATAACCAACACCTTGTTGGTTGTTAGAGCGAGTAATCCAATCTGCGGCTTTTTTAACCTCAACTGGTGCATTTCCCATAGCCACCCCTAAACCTACTTGCTCAATCATTTCAATATCATCTAGTGAATCACCAATAACCACCATTTCTTTACGATCAATTCCTAGTTGTTCTCCTAGATATAAAAGTCCATTTAATTTAGATACACCTTGTGGTACGATTTCTAAACTTTTGTTGTCCATCCTTAATGTATCCACTTCATGAAACATACTAGCAATAGCTTTTTCTGCATCCTCTAGATCTTCTTGGTCTTCAAAGTATACTTCCATCTTTGGAGGTGCAACCGGCTCATCCGCAATTGCATCACTGATTGAATCGACAAACTGTTGAGAGTAAAAGACAGGATCTCCAGAAGTAAACACTGTTTTTGATAATAAATTGTTATTAATTTTTGACTTGTTTGCCAGTGAGTATTCTTCATGTACAATTCTTATTTGGCAAGAAAAGCCTTCTAGAAGTCTTACAAGTTCAAAAGTAATATCCTCAGGAATACGTTTCACTGAGATTGTTTTTTCATCTGTGCTAGCAATATAAGCTCCCCGATGAGTTACTAGGAAAGAATCTAACTTAAGAGCTTTTGCAACCTTTTTTGCAGATGGAAAACTTCTTGATGTTACAAGAGTCACATAAATCCCCTTTTGCTGCACATAATGAATGGCTTCTTTTGTAGATTTATGAAGTCTTCCATTCGACTGAAGAACCGTTCCATCTATATTTAATGCTAGTAACCGATATATCATATTTTTGTCCCCCTACCCTGATGATTAATTAAATAAATCCTTATATCACATGTATGAAAATAACCATGTAATTAGAACGTTAGGAGGACAATGTTTTAGGTTGATTTTTAATTAATTGATTTAACATTATTCCCATAGTGTAAAAATTACCAATTATCATCTATGAATAATTTTTTATATCTCAAACAAAACTACAAATGTAACAAACAATAAAACTACACCAAGGAGATGATTTACATGGCAAGAAGCAATAATTCAAACCAGCTTCTAGTATCAGGGGTACAACAGGCAATTGATCAAATGAAGTACGAAATTGCATCAGAATTTGGAGTAAATCTTGGTCCAGAAACATCTTCAAGAGCAAACGGTTCAGTTGGTGGAGAGATTACAAAACGCCTAGTTCAAATGGCTGAACAACAACTTGGCGGCGGAAGACAGTTCTAATAACTTTAGTATTTTTAACCGAATAAATGTAGAAGACCCTACTTCCTGGAATAAGTAGGGTCTTCTTATGTTATCTTAATATTTTTTTAATAATTTCAGTTGCTTCCATTAGGGAAGTCGCTTGAAAATCAGCCTTTGTTTCCTCTGCTCCTATGAAAATGGTTTTACAACCTGCTTTTATTCCAGCCTCGATATCTCTTTCATGGTCGCCTACCATTACACTGTTCCTTAAATCTATATCATGTCTTTTGGCCAGGTCGGTTAACATTCCTGCATTAGGCTTACGACATTCACAGCCTGCTTTTGGTTTATGTGGACAATAGGCAATCTCTTTAAAATGACCACCTATTTCATTTACTAATTCTTGTAATCGATCATGTATTTTGATTAATTCTTTTTCCTTTAGAAAGCCTAGACCTACTCCACCCTGATTTGTTACTACAAAAACCTCATAGCCTTCCTTATTGATCTCTGCAACAGCCTCCGCAGCACCTTCAAGTAAGTATAGTTGTTCTGGTTTATTTACAAACTTCACCCTATCAGAAAGGACCTCATTTAAAACTCCATCACGATCTAGAAATACTGCTTTTTTCATTTGACTTCAATACCTCTGTTATCTATTTTTGATACGATACTTCCCTCATTAATGATTTACTTAAGAAGATTTTTTTAAACAAAAAAACCCACAATAAATTTGTGGATTTTCATGGATATTATTTAGTCATTGGACCATAAAGCTCTTCAAGTGGCTTCATAATGATTTGATTTAGTTCTGCAATAATCATGCTCATTCTTTGTTCCGTTTCCATTAGTCTAGAGATTTTATCATGTTGCTGAACTAATGCAACTACTTTTTGAGCTTGCTCTACTTCTTCTTGAGATATTTCTTGGCCCATCATTTGCTTTTGTTGCAATTGTAATTGAATGTTACGGAAGTTTTCGAACATTTGTCTTGCTGATGGATCAGCGTTTACTTCATCGTACATTTGTTTTAAGTTTTTAAACTCTGCGCTTTCTCTAATCGCTCTCTCTAATTCATATGCAGAATCATGTAAATTAACGGCCATTGTATCCAGCTCCTTTTCCGTTTAGGCAATCCACTACACTATAACAAACTATGAATGGAAATGCGAGAATGCAACCTTTTTACTCTACAAACGAGTTCTTATTGTAGAAAAACAACAACTATTCCCTGGAACAAACCAATGACTCCCCCAAGTAAGGCCCCTAAGTAAGTAATCATCTTAAGTTCACTTCTTGTTATGGAAAGTACCATTTCTTCTAATCGCTCTACCGAAAAAGTTTCGACCTGTTCTCGAACAATTTCTGATAAATGTAATCTTTCCATTAGTACCTCTATTCGGTTAGATAGCCATTCGCCGATAAGTTGAATACTTTTTGGTACAATATTTTCTAGCAGTGTGTCCTTAAATGCTGAAGTTAAGTCAGATATTGAACTTTCGAATAGTTTATCCACATTTACGATTTTACGGCTGTATTCTTTTACAGTTGATAGGAGTTGTTCTTTCCCAAACTGGTCTTCAATCTTTTCAGCCTTCCATTCTAAAATTTTCTCCCACTCGTTTCTAATCAAAGTCGTAACTAAATCATGTGTACCTGGATTATTTAAAAACTTTATCAATTCTGGTTGAATTTTATCGGTCAAGTTCACATTTCCAAGGAACATTTGAAGCATGTTGCCAAGAACGCCACTTCTTTCACGCATAAAGTCATCAATCATTCGAGCAATTCTTAATTCTCCCTCTACACTTGAGAAATAATCAACACCTTTTTGAAGGATAAAGGAAGCTATTAAAGGAATCTTTGAATCAAGTTTCGTTTGAATATCTGGTGTAAGAACTGTTCTAATCGGTTGTTCTCGATATTTGTTCATTAAGTTTTCATACTTATCTACAATGAACTGATCCATTTTCTTTTCAAATTTCACCTTACTGTCTGAAACTCCTAGATTACCTAAGAACTCTTCAAGGGTCTCTTCTTTTTCTAAGAATCTTTCCAACTCCTTTTGAGCTAACTTTGTCATCTCCGTTTGAAAGGTTTCATTTAAGAATTTTCTCTTAATACTTTCTGGAGTTAACAAGTGGTCAACCACCATTTTTCCTAGCTGGTTAGCAAGCTCTCCTCGTCTTTTTGGAATTAAACCAGGCGTAAAAGGAACTTTCCACTTTCCGACATAGATTGGTTTATAAGGTCTAAATAGCATTTTAATAGCCAGGGAATTAGTAAATCCCCCAATGACAGCTCCTATGATAATTAAAAATAAAAACGTTATAACGATGTCCATCTCCATCTACCTTCCGTATTCGTTTCGCACACATATTTTCCTTTTAACATACGATATATCAGCATTCGCCCATATAAAGCAACTGTCATATACAAAGATTAGCTTATTTTTGGAAAAACAATCTTTTTCTATTATAAATGGACGAAGAGTTAGAGTTCAAACTTCTGAGTTTTAAATGACAAGTGAATGAGGAATATGTATGGTTTCTTACTTACCTATTACGATTGTTCCTAACGAAACGTTTCATCAATCGGAAACAAATATCTATATAAGCTACTCCCTTGCAAAATACTGGAAAATAGAACCGTTAGATACCATCCAGCTTTGTCTTGGAGTTAGCACCATTTCTGTAGAGGTCAAGATGGCTGATATTGAAAAGGATGTTTTACACATCAACCCTGTCCTCTTAAAAAACATTCAGGTGCCACAAAAAGAATCACGGTTTCTTTCCCAATACTGTCATAAAGACAAATGCATTTATCTTGGCCCCATTATTGGATTAATGACAGAACTAGAGGAAGATTCCGTTTCTAAGGAACCCGATTTTCGTTCCGTCCATTCGTTTTGTGAAGAATTACATCATGTAATTGCAAGTATAGGTGGATTATTTTACGTTTTTCATCCTAGAGATTTCGGTACGGAGTCGACTAATTGTTACTATTTTGACGATGGAGAATGGGTAAAAGGTTCTTTTGGATTGCCAGATGTCATATACAACCGGGTCCATTCTAGGCGACTGGAGGCTAGTTCTTCTTTTAATAAAATACTGGAACAAATTCATCACCTAAACATTCCTATTTTCAATGCGAAATTTTTATCAAAAATAGAAGTTCATGAAATGCTTTTTTCAGAGGAACATCTCCATCCCTATCTTCCTGATACATCAACATTCACAGAACAAACCCTCTCTACCTTTTTGAAAAAGTACCCATCCGTTTTCATCAAACCAATCCATGGAAGTCAAGGCCGTAACATTATTCGTTTAGATTTAACAGAGGATGGTATACAGGTGGTAACATCATCAGGTAAATCCAAAGACAGTATGACATTTAAAAGTGCTGATCCATTTATTAAGTGGTTTAAACCACGAATGAATAAGAGCACATACTTGATTCAACAAACCATCCCGTTACTAACATTGGAAGATCGCCATTTAGATTTTAGAGTCCTCTGCCATAAAAATTATCAAGAGAGGTGGAGGGTTACTTCGGTCGTCGCTCGAGTATCAGCTGAAGAACAATTTGTTTCAAATGTTGCTCGAGGTGGTGAGACGATGAAACCTCTAAAACCACTAACATTGTTATTCGGTAAAGAAATAGCTGTACAACAAGTAGCTTTAATAAAGGAATTAGCTTTAGAGACAGCTAATATTGTAAGCCAAAGTGCTCCCGGTAATTACGGGGAGTTTGGGATAGACATTGGAGTGGATCATGAAGGAAAGATGTGGATTATTGAAGTTAACTCTAAACCATCAAAGAGCTTTGAGGAGCATGATGTGAAAATCAGGCCTTCATCTAAAGCCATTATTGAATACAGTACAGCACTAGCTTTTAACAAGAGGGACAGTCCCCCTTTATCAAACTAAAGGGTCTGTCTCCTATATAGGGGGAGTGAACATGCTTGCGTTAGGTTTTATGACATTAAATTTAAAGAGTGAAAACAGTTACTTTACCGAGCTAGCCAAGAATGCAGCCAAATACCAGATTCAATGTTTCCGATTTGTCCCATCTCAAATTAATCCCGTAACAGAGAAAGTAGTTGGGGAGGAATTTGTAGAAGAGTCTCAAACATGGCGCAAGGGAGAGTTTACATTACCAGTTTGTCTATACGACCGGTGTTTTTACGGAGACGATGCTCACTCAAAACAATGTATGGCCATCGTAAATTGGCTAAAGACACGTAAAGATATTCAATTTTTAGGCTATGGCCTACCTAACAAAATGGAGCTTTATCATGTATTATCCCAGTCACGCTTAGCTGCCTATATACCAAAAACAATTAAAGTCGAGTCTTCCTCACAAGTAATCCATACATTAGAAGCCATTAACCCTTTAATTCTAAAGCCTATAAATGGTTCTCAAGGATATGGAATTTACTACATTGAAAAGATAGACGGTAATTTTATCGTTCGAACGGATAAAAAGGAGAAACAGATTTCCCGCACCTTTGAAACGGACCAACAACTCTTAAAATGGCTTGAAACTCTGTTGCAAAAAATTACTTTCCTATTGCAGCCTTACTTACCACTTACGAATGACGATGAGCAACCATACGATGTTCGGTCACTTTTACAGAAAAACGAAACAAATAACTGGGATATTATTGGTAAAGGAGTTCGAGTAGGACAAAAAGGCGGAATTATTTCGAACTTAAGTGCAGGAGCCACCATTCTACCGTTTAACGATTGGCTTGACTCCGCTTCTGTTCGTTCAAAAAACTATATATGCGAGGAAATTGATTATATATTAAAGAACTTGCCTCTTATATTAGAACAACATTTTCTACCTTTATTTGAGTTAGGAGTAGACATTGGAATCGCAAAGAATGGTGCGATATGGTTATTAGATGTCAATTCTAAGCCTGGGAGAAAGGTAATCTCAACGATAGCCCCTAAGAAAAAGGAGCAATTAATGGAGTCTCCCTTACGTTTTGCCAATGTCTTAGTTAATAAGGTTATACCGGAGAGGAGCCAGTAACCTATATGAAAAGACACTATCCGATTGAGCTAATTGAGGAGCAAAAAAGGACCGTTTATTTCCCAGTCGAGTTTTCCAATATACCAGTAAGTAGAATTGCTTTCGGAACCATTTCAGTTGAAGCCAGCTGCTCTCCTCACCCTGATAAAAAAAATGTAATAGCGATTTCTCAGGACCTAGTAGAAGAATTAAAATTTCCACTTTTAAATGTTCCATTACACATCTTCCAAGAAGAACAAACGTTGCATATTGGGCCACTAGTTGGAATATTCACAGCTGGATTTACCCCTTTCCCTATTCGTCCCATTGGGGAAAGGACATTATTTTTTTCAAAGCTATTATCTGTTAAAAAGACTGTAGGTGCTCTCCCTTTTGTCTTCGGTGAGCAGCATATCAATTGGGACCAAGGGACAATTGAAGGACTTTTTTACAATGAAAATGGCTGGGAGAAAATTGAAGTTCCCTTTCCAAATGTTATTTATGACCGTTTGCCCAACCGCAAAAGTGAAAGAAAAACGGAAATGAATAAGATTAAAGAGCGGCTTCAAACAGAATATTTAATCCCATGGTATAATCCTGGATTTTTTAATAAGCTCGATATTTATGAGCGCTTACAGCAACACCAAGAAGTTGCCTCCTATTTGCCAGAAACTCACCCGTTTACTTCTTTTTCCGTAATTGAAAGAATGCTTTCAGACTATGGGCATGTATATATGAAGCCAATTAATGGAAGCTTAGGACTTGGTATTCATCAAATTATTTACGATAAAAAAGAAGGAGATTACTATTGTCGTTATCGTGACAGAACGGGTGAAAATCGCCTTAGAAAATTCCAAACATTAGAAAGCTTATTTCATCATGTCTTTCAAAATCGCAAATTAGAAAATATGCTCGTTCAACAAGGAATTCACCTTATGCGTGTAGACAAACGCCTCGTTGATTTTAGAATTCATACAAATAAAGATGAATTAGGTGAATGGCATGTTACCGCTCTAGCTGCAAAAGTGGCTGGGTCCGGGAGTGTAACAACACATGTTAGTAATGGAGGCAGCATCAAAACGATTGAGGAATTATTCACAGATAATAGTCAAGAGATTACTAATAAGCTAACAAAAGCTGCCCTAGAAATGAGTCAAATACTCGAGCATCAAATGGAGGGTATTATTGGGGAAATAGGCTTTGATTTAGGAATGGATCGTAAAGGGAATGTTTGGTTCTTTGAGGCAAACTCTAAACCTGGTCGCTCCATTTTTAAACACCCCCAGTTAAAAGAATTTGATTTATTAACAAGAAAGCTCTCCTTAGCGTTTGCCGTATTTTTAACTGAACGTGCGATTAAAGAGCCAGGGGAAATTTTCAAATGATGGTTTTCTATGATTTAAAAAATAAATGCTGGTTTCAAACTTCATTGAAAAAAGAAGAGCTGTTTTTTGGAAAGAGTGCTGAACCTCTTTCCTTTCTTCATAAGGAGGAAAATCCAAGTCTCCCTTTTAAGCTGAATGCTAAAGATAAAAACCTTGGCCCAGTTGTAGGTATTATGACAACAAAGGATAAAAATGGAGAGGTAGCTGGTAATGCCCCATACTTTAAAGAATTGCAAAGTGCCCTAATGAAATTAGGAGGGATGGCTATCGTTTTTACTCTTGAGGATTTAACTGCTGTAGACATGTTAGGTTATATCTATCTTCCTGAGCAAAAACAATGGCTAAAGGCCACTTGTCCTCTCCCCCATGTTGTCTACAACCGAATCCCCTTTCGTAAAAAAGAAGAATCGATAACGTATGAAAATGCTTTAGAGATTTTTAGTAAAAATGGAATCCCTATTTTTAATCCCTCTTTTATCGATAAATATAAGCTCCACCAATTACTAAGCAGTCATGATTATCTTAGTACTCTTCTCCCTGAGACGATTTTAATCGATCAAGAGAAGGAGTTACTTACTTTTCTAAAAAACTATAAAAGCATCTACATTAAACCGGTTAAAGCTTCTAAAGGAAAGGGCATTTATCGAGTAAATCTTGATGAAGGCGGTTGTCTACAGTTAGACGGTATTAGACATTCTTATACATTTACTAACTTTGAGGAATTCTGGAACAATAGAGACTTTATTTTAAAAAATAGATCCTACATTGCGCAAAAGGCCATCCAACCAGCTCTCTATAGTGGGCAGCGATATGATTTTAGAATATTATCTCATTACAAGGGTCGATATGAGGTGACTGGAGTTGGAATTCGCCAATCATCTGAACAAAATATCACGACACATATCCCAAATGGCGGTAAGCTCCTGACTTTTGAAGAAGTTAAAACAGATCGACATATGGCTGAATTTGAAAACATGGTTCAAGAGTGTGGTGCTCTTCTTTCGGAAAAATTGGGCTTTTTCGGTGAACTCTCTATTGATGCCGGTCTAACTGAAAGTGGAGAATATGTTATATATGAGGTAAATTCAAAACCAATGAGTTTTGACGAGGAAGAGATAGAAATAGAAAGAATTCAAAGCTTAGTTGATTTATTTTTTCAGCTAGCACAATTTCAGTAGCACCTTAATAATTATTAGGGTGTTTTTTATTTTGTTTTGCTACAATAGGATTAAATTTACTTAACAGCTTAGGAGGGATACATTTTATGATTACCCATTTCCAATACAAACCATTGTATGAAAACAAGCAAATGCCAGGTTGGAGAATTTCATTTTACTATAAAAAACAAAAATTCAATGGGATCTATCATCCAGATGGAAAAATTGAATGGACATCTCAGCAACCAGAAAGTGAATCTGAAAAAGAGATTATGGAGCATATTCATAGCCTTATGTATTTTCATGTTTATGATCAATAAATTTTTTTTGCATGAGCCAATAAAACCTTACGAAAAATATAGATGATCACACAGTAAGGAGGCTTATCATGAAAAATAAAGATATTCTAAATGAAGGCAGAAACAAAGTCTATTTAGATGTTGATCGAATGATTAATGAGGGACTATCAGGTGGTTCTGTTCACAGGCAGGACACTCACACAAATATCGAACAAGCTCGCGACTTAGATGAAGAGATTCCGCCGTATGAATGTGAATAAATAATATTGATGGAAAGCCTATAGATGGGCTTTCTTTTTTTTGTTAAAAGCCTTCCTGTAGACAAATTATTGTTCGGGAAAAGTGGTTTCGCAAAAAAATTGAGTTTTTCGCAAAAATCTGGCGGGTTTTCGCAAAATTAATTAGTTTTTCGCAAGATTATTCGCCTTTTCGCAAAATAATCATAATTTCCGCAAAAATAGTTACGGCTGGCTATTTTCTCTCTTATCTAAATTGGCTTTAACACCTAAAAAAAAGTAAAATTACACATCAACACCACACTCCCCCACTCGCAATTTTTTTTACCCACCTATTACTGCTATAATTACATTAAGTTTTAAATAATGATATGGAGTTTTGATACATGTTCAAAAAAATCATAGAATTATATCCAGAGGCGCTTCTTTTACAGGAACAGCCTACTTTTGAAAATACATATCACTGGTTTACTAGTCTGACGAACCGTGAATGGTTAGGCATACCTAAATCTGCGTTAACCGATAAAGAGCTGACCTTATTAAAAACTTTATTTTCCTATTATGAACCAACAGGAAGAGACTCCTATTCACAAAGCTGGTTTAACTTTTTATTTTTAACAGGCGAGATTCCTAGTGGTAAGGATGTTCGATACCGTGTAATTCAGTTTCATTGTTCCGGTAATCAATGGGAACGACAAGATATTGAAACGGCTCTGCTTAATTTTTTCCAAACCGAAACTACTCTATTTTGGGAAAATGAGTCCCGAGGGATTATTGTTGAGATGGAATCTGAAGGCTTTCTTAAAGAAGATGATTTTCACTCTATTTCGGAAACGTTAGAAAGTGATTTTTACATAAAAACCACTTTCTATATTGGAAAATTCCTCAGTCGTACAAACGAATTAAAACGAGTTTTTCGTTTAGATAGAAGTTTTTATGATAGTTGTTTAGAACGATTGTCAAATAGAGAGCGTATTTTTACATTTGAAAAAACATTTCCATCCCTAGTAACAAAACAACTTTCCAACGATTTAAAAGAAGCCATTGCTCTTCAACTTCTTAGTGGCCTGAAGGATGATGAGGAGTTATTAACAACGGTAAAAGTGTTCATTGAAAACAATTTAAATGTGACTCTTACGGCCAAGAAACTCTATATTCATAGAAATACCCTTCAATATCGATTAGATAAAGTTTCTGAGAAGACTGGCATTAACTTTAAAGAATTCACTAGTGCCTTTACTATGTATTTTGCCTGTCTCTATCATAACCAAGATTAGTAACTATACATTGTGCATAATAGAGTGCTTAATATTTTTGTGCACCATTCACATACAGCTTTAGGCTTTCTTGAGGTAAGCTAATAACAAGAAAACGATTTCAAAAACCTAGGAGGCTTTTAAAATGGCTGAACTTAAATTAGATCATATTTATAAAATTTATGATAATAAAGTAACTGCTGTAGATGATTTCAATCTTCATATTCAAGATAAAGAGTTTATCGTATTCGTAGGTCCATCTGGTTGCGGTAAATCTACTACTTTACGTATGATTGCTGGACTTGAAGAAATTTCTAAAGGTGACTTTTACATTGATGGTAAGCGTGTAAATGATACGCCTCCTAAAGACCGAGACATCGCAATGGTATTCCAAAACTATGCTCTGTACCCTCACATGAGTGTATATGATAACATGGCTTTCGGATTAAAACTTCGTAAGTTTGCTAAAGACGAAATTGATCGTCGTGTAAAAGACGCAGCTAAAATCTTAGGCTTAGAGCCATATTTAGATCGTAAGCCTAAAGCTTTATCGGGTGGTCAACGTCAACGTGTTGCATTAGGACGTGCGATTGTTCGTGATGCTAAAGTATTCTTAATGGACGAACCACTTTCAAACCTTGATGCGAAATTACGTGTTCAAATGCGTTCTGAAATTGCTAAATTACACCAACGCTTACAAACAACAACAATTTACGTTACCCATGACCAAACAGAAGCGATGACAATGGCTACTCGCTTAGTTGTAATGAAAGACGGAATCATTCAACAAGTTGGTGCTCCAAAAGAAGTTTACGAAAAGCCAGAAAATGTGTTTGTTGGTGGATTCATTGGATCTCCAGCTATGAACTTCTTAAATGGTAAAATTGAAGAAGGCAAACTAGTAATTGGAAAAGTTTCAGTTGCTATTCCTGAAGGTAAAATGAAAATGCTTCGCGAACAAGGGTATGTTGGAAAAGATATTATCTTTGGAATTCGTCCTGAAGATATTCATGATGAGCCTGTATTCATTGAAGCTTCTCAAGGTTCAAAGATTAACGTAAAAATTGATGTTTCTGAGTTAACTGGTGCTGAAACGATGCTTTATTCTTCACTTGAAGGCCAAGACTTTGTTGCTCGTGTGGATTCACGTACAGACATTAAACCAGGCCAAAACCTTGAACTTGCATTTGATATGAACAAAGCTCACTTCTTCGATGTTGCAACAGAATCTAGAATTAGAAATAAAAACGAATAGTACGAACATTTTCACAAAAACAGGAAGACTCGTGTGTTGAGTCTTCCTGTTTTTTCTATTCTTGAATAAATTTCACTTCATCATATCCACAATTTGGACACTTAAATACATGTGGACATTGCTCCTCCTGAAAATCTAATGAATATCCGTCCTCCAGTTTCATCAAGTCGATTGGCATATAAGGACTATAATCATCGAAAAAGTCCATTAACCTTCCGCTTTCTTCAAGTTGATTTCCACAGGAAGGACAGCTTTCTTGCATTTCATAAAAACCATTACATAAAGGACACATTCCCATCTTCTAGCCTCTTTTCTAGTAACTCATTTTACTTTTAAAACTGTCGGTAAATTCTCTATTTAATTTTTAAAATTTTATTTAATGCTTTTAGTTTACGTCTGTTTACTTTCTCTATGTAAATCCAATTGTAATTTAGTCTTTCTTACATGAATTACTGAATTTCACTCAAGATGAAAAAGGTAAATATTTCTTTTATCTATTTTTGAATAAAGTTTAAAAAATCATCCATAATATTGATTAACAACACAGCAACACACAGCAACACCCCAACAAGCAACACAGCTTCTAAAGGAAAATATTTATCAACCAATGGGTTAAACCAAGCATAGGTGGCAAGGAATCTTGCTTGTCGGTGCAAGTCCGACTAACCCAGCCAATTAGATAAAAAAATTCTGAAGGAGAGTGTACATCAATGGCAAACAACAATTCTTCAAACCAATTATTAGTAGCAGGTGCTGAGCAAGCTCTAGAACAAATGAAATACGAAATCGCAAGTGAATTCGGTGTTAACTTAGGTGCAGATACTACTGCTCGTGCTAACGGTTCTGTTGGTGGAGAAATCACTAAGCGTCTAGTTCAAATGGCTGAACAACAACTTGGCGGCGGTTTTCAACAACAATAATTTTGGTTCATCCTTTAAATAACAATTGAATATATTAAATGGCTAAAAGCCTCCTTCTTCTGAAGGAGGCTTTTCAATTTTCTCACCTTATCTATTTTTACCTGTTTACAAACTAAACTTTCTACCAAAAGTTTCAATTATAAAAAACGAGGGAGATATTAACCCCCTCGATTGTCATTTACTTTTCATTATGCTTTTGCAATCGAATATCCGATATAATAGACAAGTACCATAATACTAGCGATACTTAATGTGATAGAAAATTCTTCCATTATGTAAACCTCCTCTTATTGGCCTTTTCCATTACTATTTATAAGTTACCACATTTTAAAAAGTGGTCAGGTTTTGATCTAGGAATATTCTGTGTCAGGGAAGTGAATATTTTATGAACATCATCCCTTTACGTATTAAACATGAGAAAGCCAACTGTAAAAAATACAGTTGGCTTTTTTAGTATTATTTTAACCCGCTAATGAATTCTCACCCTGTTGAAGCTGATACATTTGATAATACTTACCACCTTGCTCCATCAACTCGTCATGCGTTCCTCTCTCGACTATGTTTCCTCGATCTAAAACGAGAATTTGGTCGGCATTCCTAATCGTAGATAGCCTATGGGCAATCACAAATGTAGTTCTCCCCTTCTTCAAGACATCCATTGCTTCTTGAATAATTAATTCTGTTTCCGTATCAATGCTTGAAGTAGCCTCATCTAAAATCAAAATGGCTGGGTCAAAGGCTAGTGCTCTTGCAAATGAAATCAATTGTCTTTGGCCACTCGATAAGGTACTCCCTTTTTCAATAACAGGCTCATCAAAGCCCTTTTCTAAGTTTTTAAAAACTTTATCTGCACCAACATCTTTCAGAGCTTTTTCGACTTTCTCTCTTGAAATAGATGGATCATCCAAACTTACATTAGAGGCAATTGTTCCCGTGAACAAGAATGGGTCTTGTAAAACGATCCCCATATGCTTTCTTAACGTTTGATGAGATAAATCCTTTATATCCATTCCATCAACAGAAATGCTTCCTTTATGGCAATCATAGAAGCGGAACAATAAATTAATAATCGAACTTTTTCCGGATCCCGTGTGGCCGACTAAAGCAACCGTTTCACCATGTTTAGCTTCAAAATGTATATCCTTCAGGACGTCTTCGCCTTCTTTATATCCAAAGTAGACATGGTCAAACTTTACATTTCCTTTATAACGTGGAATCATCTCTTCACTAACATCAATTCCATCTTCATTCAACAACTCAAACACTCGGTCTGCAGCAACTAAAGCTTGCTCCAAGTTTGCTAACTGATTAACAATCCCTTGAATCGGGTTGAATAGACGATTAATATAATCAACAAACGCATAGAGCATACCAAGTGAGATAACGGCTGAAGGATTTAGAGCTTCCCCACCAAAGTACCATATAAATGCCACAAAAACGATATTTCTTAATACGTTTACTAAATTATGAGACGTTAAAGAGTTTAAATTAAGTAATTTATTTTGAAAAGTAAAATGTTCATTGTTTAGTTTCTCAAATTCAGCTCGTGTTTCTTTTTCACGGTTAAAGGCTTGAATAATGTTCATCCCTTGAATGGATTCGTTTACTGTACCGTTTATATCACTGTTTCGAGCACGGATGACACGGTTGTATTTTGAAGCATACTTTCTATAAACTAAAGTCCATACCACTAATATAGGAATGAGCAACAAGCAAATGGCTGCAAGCTTTGCATTTAAAATAAACAAAGCAATATAGATTCCTGTAATGTAGATGATGCTTGTAAAGAATGTTGATAGCACGGTTACATACAATTCACGAATAGCTTCCGTATCATTTGTAATTCTCGCTACAACTTTACCAGCAGGAAGATTATCAAAGTACTTTATAGGTAGCTTTTGAATCTGACCAAACACATCTTCCCGCATCTTCTGTATAATTCGATTAGCCGATTTCTGGAGAAAGAATCTTTGGCCATATTGAAAAAAGGAAGCTACTACTAGTAATCCAAAATAGAAAGCGAGCAACCAAATGATTTTTGGAATTTCAGGTTGATAAAAGTTTAGAAGTTCTTCCTTTTTCAAAATAACTCCATCATAAGAGGCTGTGTTTTCTCCACTCTTAATCGTTAGAACTCCATCCTTAAATGAACGTTCTCCATCAAAATCAACCTTACCTTCAACAAAGACAAATTGACGATCAACTTGCAGGATTCTTACCTCTTCTATTTTTGTATCAGAAGGTTCTATATAGGCTTCTCTCTTATAGAAGTTTCCTTTATAAGGTACAGCATCCTTCTCTGCTTCTGTTTGATACCAAGTAGATTCAACTCCAAGTATATGCTGGTCAATTAAGCGTTTCGCAATAAAAGGACCTGCTAAATCTGCTGCTACAGAAACCGTTAACATAGCTAAAGCGATTATAATGATATTTTTAAAATTTAATGCATATTGAAATAATCTTTTCCCTGTCGTCTTCATGCTAGCACCTCCTGTTCAGATGCCGATTGAACTTGCTGTCTCTCATATTGCTCTTTATACCATCCATTGAGCTCCATTAGTTGATCATGTGTACCTTCCTCAATTACTTTTCCGTCATCGAGGACAAGTATTTGGTCAGCATGCTGGACAGCAGACATTCTGTGCGTAGTAATAATCGTTGTTTTCCCAGCTCGTTCTGTTCTTATATTTTCAATAATTTTTTTCTCTGTTTTTGCATCAACAGCAGATAAAGAATCATCAAGAATTAATATTTCCGGATTTTTTATTAACGCCCTTGCTATTGATATTCTTTGCTTCTGACCTCCAGATAGGGCTACACCTTTTTCACCAACTAATGTATTTAAACCTTCTGGAAGCATTTCTAGATCCTTCTTAAAATCAGCCAGTTGAATGGCTTTTTCTAAATCAGATTCATTTGCTTCATTTCTACCAAACAAGATATTTTCCTTAACGGATTTTGAAAATAAGATATGGTCTTGGGGAACATAGCCTATCCAGTTTCTAGTGTTCTCAAGAGTTTGGTCATTAATTGGAACGTTTGATATATCTAATTGCCCGCTTCCCACTGGATATTGTCTCAGTAATTGTCTGATAAATGTGGTCTTCCCGCTTCCCGTTTTACCTACAATACCAAGTGTTTCTCCACGACCAATATTCACTTTGATTTCCTTTAAGTTTTCCACATTAGAAGAAGGATATTGGAATGTAAATTGACCAAAGGTAATTTGATTTGGCTCATCAACAAGAATCGGAGTCTCAGGATTTTTTACATCCTCCTCATAAGATAAGGTTTCCTGAACTCGGTCTAAGGAAGCATTTCCTCTCTGCATGACGTTGATTAATTCACCAATTGCAAACATTGGCCAAATAAGCATACCTAAATATACATTGAATGAAACGAGTTGTCCTAAGGTTAATGACTGATGAAAAACTAAATAAGCCCCATATCCAAGTCCAATAATATAGCTTAAACCAACCAATATCTTAATAGTAGGATCAAATAAAGAATCAATTCGTGCTACATGGATATTTTTATTGTAAACATCCTCTGTAAGGGAATGAAAACGATCTTGATCAGCTTTTTCTTGAACATAGGCACGTACGACACGTACACCTGATACCGATTCTAAGACACGGTCATTTAGTTCCCCGAAAGCGTCCTGGGCCTCCATAAATCTTTTATGAATTCTTTTCCCATATATATTCATTAATAGAGCCATTAATGGTAATGGTAAAATGGCAGCAAGTGTCAATTTCCAACTAATCAAGAAACCCATTACAAACAAAATGGTCAACATGAAAAAAGTGGAGTCAATTAATGTTAAGATCCCGAAGCCAGCTGTCGTTGAAATGGCTTTTAAATCATTTGTTGCCCTTGCCATTAAGTCGCCCGTTCTGTTTTTCTCGAAAAATGTAGGTGTCATTTTTAATAAGTGATTCATGAATCTAGAGCGTAATTTTCTTTCCACTAGGAACGCCCCGCCAAAAAGCTGATACATCCAAATATAGGTGATTCCGTATGATACTACTGTGATCCCAGCCATCAAACCTAAATATTTTAATATCCCCTCTGTTGTCATTGCTCCAACATGGATATCATCAATGGCCATTCCAACTAGTTTCGGCGGGATTACATCTAGTACCCCAACGAATATTAATAGAACGATTGCAACTGTATACCTTTTCCAATTCTCTTTAAAAAACCAACTTAACTTTTTTAGTATTGAAAACATGCTGTCTCTCCTTTCTTTTACAAACCAAAACCGTCACTAGCCACCTTCTAGCTCCATATGTGAAATTGCGAGTCTTTTGGTTAATACGAGTAACATTTTAATTCCTCCTAAGTTTCAAATTTTTATAGAAATCGGGTATAACCCGTTTTTCTCAGAGAAAACAAAAAGACATACCACTCTATGCGATATGTCTCAGAATTACCGTTTAGAAAATCACCTATAGGGACTTTCGTAAACAGCTATAGAAAGACAAAAAAGCACAGACCACGAATAAACGTAACCTGTGCTTTGTGACTTAAATTCAAAAAAATAATGTAGGATTAGTCGTTTTGGCTAGGGTTGGTTACATTTATTTGATATTCAGTTGAGTTAAATACTCTGTTTAAAACAATCATCTTGTAACCCTCCTATCCTTTTCATATATTTCCATCTTTGTAAGATTATCATCGTAAATTCTAAATGTCAATAGACTATGTTAAAATTTTCTGAAAACATCTTCAACCAATGAGTGACTAGTCTTATGACTACAAAATTAACACGTTTCTCTTATTCAACAACAACAGCTGTTCCGTAAGCTATAATTTCTGAAGCATTTTGCATGACAGCAGATGTTTCTAATTTCATGGCGATGACAGCATTAGCCCCTTTACTTTTTGCATCCTCAACTAATCTGCCAATTGCCTTTTGTCTAGCTTCATCCATCATTTCAGTGTATTCAGTGATTTCTCCACCAACAATGGTTTTCAAGCCTGCTAATAAGTCTTTACCAATATGCTTTGATTGAACTGTGCTTCCTTTAACAAACCCCTTTAGTTCTTTAATTTCCTTTCCAGGTACAAAATCAGTAGTTACGATAATCATTTCGATCGTCCTCCTCTTTTTCTTTTCTTCTTTCTCTTATAAGTACACCAAATAAAATAATCAAAAATATTATATAAGAAGCATAGATGAATAGAGCTGCTTTTATATTTATAAACAACATACCTAATCCAATAAACTGTCCCGCTATAGCAAAGATTATTAATAACAACTTCAATTTATTCATGATAATCATCCTTATGAATTACTTACCGATTTGACTTTTTCCATATTTTCCGTACAAATAGCAAGTAAAAGAGTAAAGGCATTGGCACTTGTATTAAACCTATAATCCCCCACAACCAAAAATTATGTCCGTGCTTCCTCGCATGAATGAATAGAAATAAACTTTGACTGAGTAAAATGATTCCCACGATGATTAATAAAGGTAAAGAAACTTCCTCATTCATGTACACTCACCCGCTGAGATACTTTTCTGGAAGTATAACCAATGATAAAAATGGTGACAATCCCTTGAAGTACATAAAAGACCGTAGGAAGCTGATAAAGGGTATAAAGAACGATACTCACGACTAAGAGAGCAACAATTGAAAAAATACTGATGTCCTTTATCAGTTTCTTCCTCAGTTCAACTTGTTTGTTAGCAACCATTTGTTCAAAAAACTGCATATTAGGGGTTTCGATTTGAAAGCTTTTATCTAACGTCTCAAAACCTTCCTCAAGCTCATCAAATAAATCTAGGAACTCTTCTTCTGCTTCATGATCGAGTGGATACTTTTTTCGGTTCTTCATTTAACCTCAACTCCTTCCTGACTGTTAGTATACCGTTATGAATCCTAGACTTTATGGTACCCGGAGAAACCTTCATCATTTCACCAATTTCATCGTAGGAATATCCATAATAATGCTTCAGGATAATTGGAATCCGAACATCCTCTGATAGTTTTCCTAACGCCGTTAACGTATCATTCCATTCCTCGTTCCGAGTTTCTACTTGCCATTTTAAATGTCGAACGGCTTGCTCTTGTTGCTGCCAATTCTTCTCTCGCTTATTTTTTCTAAGTTGATCAATATAATAGTTTGAGGCAATTGAGATTAACCATGACGAAAACTTTGCTTTCCCGTCATATAAGTGAATTTTTTCAATACACTTGGCCATTGCTTCTTGAGCAATGTCTTCTGCTAAGTTTCTATCCATTGTAACCTTAATTAAATATTTTACTAAGAAAGCATAGTTGTCTTGAAATAACTTAGCAAAGGCATGTTGATCCCCACGTTTGGCTTTGGTAATTAGGTCCTTTTCCTCCAACTCTTTGATCCTCTCTTTCGTGACCAAACCCAAACAATCGTGATTACCTAGTTTACTATCATATTCATTGTTTAAGTGACGTATCTGCTACTGTAAAAGACTCGCTAGTCCTTTAATCTTAAAAAGGAAATTCACAAAAACAAAGTTTATTTAAATAATCTAAAGTTAAGACGTATTGAGGGTTTATTTCGTTCATTATTTTTTTATAAATTTTTTCAAACTTTTGAACGTACAAAAAGCCCCTTTTTTTAAGGGACTTTTTTACCAATTCTACCAATTATTATACCGTACCCGTTTGTCGAACGGTAGTACTTTGTGTCTCATTATTAGAAATTTTAGTAAACTTAGGCAGTGTGAATAAATAAAAGATACCCACTAACATTAAGCAACCACCTACTAACCAGAACAGCATTTCAACTTTTAAAATAGCTGGGAAACTGTATGCAATAAAACCTAATGTTAAAGATTGAGAGAACATCATAAGAGGTGAAATCCAACCTTGAACTCTCCCCATCATTTTTGGATCAATAATACTTGGCATCCATCCACCGATTGCAATATTTACAAGTGGTAATCCGAGTGCAGATATAAAGGTAAAAGCCATAAATAAGTAAGTATGGTTAGCAAAAGAAGCTAAAACAATGAAACTTCCTGAAATAAGTAATCCCATTATAACCATTTGATATAACTTTACTTTTTGACTTAATAAGGAAGCAAAGAAGCTACCTAAAAGAACTCCAACTCCGAACACAACTCCCACTAATACAGACATTTCCTCGTAAGAATCCGGAGCCAGTTTATATTTAAGCATAAAGATTGGCATCACTGTAAATCCACCGTTTACAACTCCAAAAACGATAAATCCTACCAATAGTGTTCTCAGTAATTTATGTTCAAAAATATATTTCATTCCAAGTTTAAAATCACTTAATACTAACTTTACCTTTAAATCCGTAAGTTTATGTTTCCCATTGGGTAATCTTACTTCTTCATTAATTACTGCTGATTTAATTAATAATGCACTTATAATAAAGGTAATGACGTCAACCGTAATCGCTCCATAAACTCCTACCGTCCAGTAAACGAAAATTCCTAATCCGTTTCCGAATAGCATAAACAAACTCATGACTAATTGATTTAATCCTGCAGCAGTTGTATAGTCTTCCTTCTTTAGAATCCCTTGTACCATAGCATGCTCAGCAGGAAAGAAGAATTTTTGGATAGCACTTCTTAAAAACAACACAGCAAAAATCAGTGGCATCCAGCCTAGTATAATGGTCCCAATCAGCATGAGAGATAAAATAGCACTTAACCAATCACAATAATAAGCTATTTTTTGTCTGTCCATTCGATCAGCAAATACTCCAACTAGAAAGAAAACGGCTAAAGTTGGAACTGAATACATTAATTCTGTAATAGTAGCGTATGCGGGTTGGTCTGAAAAACGATCTAACAAATAAAACATAAAAGCTGTTAACCCAATCACACTACCCATTTGTGAAGTGAAGTTAGCAAAAAATAACCGCCTGAAATTTGGGTTTTGAAATACTTCTTTAAACTTTTTCATCTTCTTTTCCCCTCGTCCCTGTTCTATCTCTATCATATCTCATATTTTTCCACTTTATAAGAGCCTGCTGGTGGTTTTTTATTCAGTCTAGGGACGGAGGGAAATTTTCTACTACTCTGTTACACCACTACTCTTAATCATGGCTTTTACTTTTATATCAAATAGTACATCTGGATATAAACGATTCCATTTTTCAATTCTGTCTTCTTGAGTAAATCGTGTGGATTTATATCTGACCCCAAAGCCTATTGGATCGACATTTTCCTCTTTTAGCTTATTTAATAAATCCTCAATCTGTTTCTTAACTTCTTGTTCAATTAATTTGTTATATTGTTTTACCTTCTCTTGCTTAAATACTCCTTCTTTTTCCTCGAGGATTCCCTGCATCATAATATCATAAGTAATCTTTGGTTTTGGTTGATCAGTTAATTTATACTTGATTTTTATAATATCCGTTGCGTACAGGAACTTCTCCTTTTCCGTATCAATAACAAATCCCACATTCTGCTCAAAGTCCTTTAACATGTTAAAGATTCGAGTTTCTTCTGGATCTAGATTGACTACTTTCCATTCCTCTCCAGCTCTGTAAATTGCCACTTTATTAATGGAATATGTCTCATTTTTATCTTCACTTTTTTTCAAATCTATAACTGGAAATACGGCATCAATACCCTTTTCATATAAATCCCTTCTAAACTCTGAAAAGTATTCAGAGTGGATGTAAGGAGATTCTGTACCAATTTTGTCAAAAATGTTAATTAACGCTTCAGATGCCAACCTCTCTGATTTAGGTCTTGCTTTTAAAATATCTTCAGCCGTACCTTTTGCCATAGTAATCCAAGCTATTTTTTGTATATCCCTTCTTCTTGCAAGCCAGTCAATAATATCATAGAGGTTTTCATCAACTACATCTTCACCAAGAATAATAACTTTTGCGTGGGCAAAATCTAATTCTTTATCGATTTCTGATTTCATTTTCCTAACAGCGTGAGAAATTGTCATATTATCTTCAACTAATAATACATACTCCTGGTCCTGCCCTTGTTTAATATTTCCACTAGGTATAGCTAACCTAAGTGTAACTTTATATAATTCTTTTTCATCCGTACTCCTATCAATACCTATATTGGTCACAAAAATTCTTTTATCAATGTCCTTAAATCCACAACCAGTTAGTAAGCCGCTCATAAAAATAATAATTAACAAAGGATAGTGGAGTTTATGCCTCATTTTTTTTCACCTTTCTCACAATAAAGAAAAGTAATAAAACCATGAATGTAATGTACGGTATGATTAAACTTAAGTACAATTTAATAAAAGATATAGCTTGAAACTCAGGTATGCGATTAACAATTTGTATAGATGCAATCCAAAAAAAAGCTATGTACACATATTTGCCCAACTGATGTTTTTTCCATTTAATAAATGGAAAGGTGGAAAATCCCATTAAAAATTGAAACCCCACATGCCAATGGATTACCATACTTATTAAAGATATAACTAGATAAAGTAGTAAAAACATGATAAAAACTCTTTCTAAGAAAAAGAATTCCATCCTTATGGAATCAGATGTAAAAATCCAAGGATAGACAATATCCCCTACCCCATCGATTCCATTAAACCCAATTGGGATTAATGTAGTTGTCAATAGATTGATAAATGCTAACAACCCAATACCAGCAATAGGTCCTATCTTTAATTTTTGAGGTTTTTTCCATTCTCGATTAAAAATTGAAATGTTTATATAACCTAATACACTAAACATTGCCACTGAAATAGTTTCATAAGAGGGTAAATTTCTATAATAAGTAAAAGGCATCCTCGCAATTTCCCAATTCATACTGTCACTAAAAGAAGCTTTTATAATAATCACTATAATAATTGGGGCACATAAGGCTAAAGCAAATTCTAGTGCATACAATACCTTTTGAGATTTCATTAAAATTCCAAAGGTAATGACAACCAGAAAGATGCTAACAATCATCGTTAATGACATATCTGGATTAAGGTATCTTTTACTTAAAAAGGAATAACCAATTAATGTAGTTATCCCTGCTACGTACCATGTTAGCCCTGCACCAAGAAGATATAACTTAGCAAACCACTTTGGAGTGTAACTTTCAAGGAGCTCTGGTAAGCCTCTCCCAGGGAACTTAATGAAAATCTTGGTAATGATCCACAAGAAAGTAATACCTAATATTACAGCAATTATTAAGCTCCCTATCATGCCATTTGTTCTTTTTTCAAGAAGGAGTTTTGGCGTAAAAACCGTTATGTTCGCAAGCATATTTAAGATGAGGAGATAATAATAATACCTACTCATGCAGATTCTCCTTTAACAGACTTCTCTTTCTTTTCGTACATAACTTTTAAATATGGCTCTCCGTAGCTATCTACTTGTATGAAATAAAACAAAATCATAACAAATCCTAAAGTTAAACCCATCAGACCACCAATACTAGCTGTAAATAGTAGCACATATTTTAAAACTCGAATAGCTACACTCATTTCATTAATGGGTATAACAAAGTTTGCAATAGCAACTGCGGCAACAATGATAATCATAATATTAGATATAAGGACAGCTTCAGTAGCTGCTTGACCTAAAATCAAGCCACCTACCATCGTTGCTGTACTACTAATTGTTTTCGGTAGACGTAAACTCGCTTCTATTAAAAATTCCATCATCAATAACATAAATAGTACTTCTATAAAGGATGGATAAGGTACCCCCACCCTGCTTGATGCAATCGACAGTGCCAACTGGACTCGGAACACTTCCGTATTGTAAGAAGTTACAGCGACATATAAACCTGGTAATAGTAAGGTTAAAAATAAGCCTCCATAACGAAGTAGCCGTATAAACATCGTAGCCCAAAAAAACTGATAAATATCATCCATCGCTGACATAAAGTCGTAAAATATCGCTGGAGCAATTAATACAAATGGGCTACCGTCTATCATGACAACCACTTTTCCTTTTTCTATTGCAAAGATGGTGCGGTCTGGCCTTTCCGTTAAAAGTGTCGTTGGAAGTAGTGCTTTCGACTTCTTATTCATATATTTCTGTAATTGGCCAACGGATATGATTAGCGACTTATCCAGATTTTTTAAATCAGTCTTTATTGCATCTAGAGTATTGGGATTAACATAGGTAGGATCGTATATCAAAACCATATTTACATCATTTCGTTTTCCAATCTTATCTATTTCAATCGCTAATTTTGGTTCATGGTACCTATGCCTAATCATATTTAAATTTGTCTCAAAATCTTCACTAAACGCTGTATGAGGACCATGAACAGTAGTTTCAACGGCAGTTTCTAAAATGACATTATTTTTTACATTTTTTGTATCAAATAAAAAATATTGATAATGAACCTTTACAAGCAAATGACCGATGGACAGTGCTTGCAAAACTTCATCTTCATCTTTAAACTCCTTAAAGATGGTTAGTGACCGGATATATGAACAATATTCATTTAAATTTCCAACCTCAAAAAAAGGTTTAATGAATAATCTTGTAATCGAATCTTCATTTGCAATACTTTTTAAGAAATATAAAGTGACTGTTTCTCCATTATATTTAATGTCATGATGGATTAAATCATCTGCTTGGGAGAATTGTTCTAGTATTTTATCTGCTAAGCCTAAGAAGTTTTGTCTCATTTATACCCTCTTCTAAGTTCCTGTTTTGTCATTCGCTGGACAACTATCCACTTTTTCACAATTGTTTTAGTTAGTATCTCCGGAATTACATAAATCATTAGAAAAATGAAGAAGTAATAGTAAAAAATACTAAAAGGGGTCAGAATCAGAAATACAAAAAAGACATAAACAGGTTAAGGTTTATGTCTTGAATGTAGAAAACTTTTTAAATTGATTGTCTAGTTCTACTTTAAAATTAAAGATCCCTTAATAACCGTAGATTTCCGCTACGGGCGAACGCTTTCCGCGGGGTGCGACTTGAGCCTCCTCAGTCGCTACGCTCCTTGCGGGGTCTCAAGGTTCACACTATTTCCCACTGGAGTCGTCGCCCTTCGCTCCAATCAACTAGTATCCGGAAATAAATTAGTTTTGATAAATATAAAGACTATTAGGTAATCTCTTCAACACTTTTTCTAACTTATTATAATACGAATAAGTCTATTCAAATGTCCCTTTTACAATAGCTTCTCCGTTTTTTACCATTAGTTTTCCTAAGGCTAATACATGGTCAATGCTGTAGGTTTCTTTGTCTAACATGACTAAATCGGCATCCTTGCCTATTTCGATGGTTCCTTTTTGACGGAGTTTTAAGATGTTAGCAGGATTTTGCGTAATTACTTTTATGGCTGTTTCAACTGAAATGCCTTCCTCGACGATAGCGTCTCTAACCTCTTTAAAAAGGGTTGAAACTTTCCCCACTTGTAAACCAATAAATTCACCATTTTCGTCAAAATCCGGAAGGCTAGCTTGTCCATCTGAAGTAAAGGTGATTTGTGAAATATCTACCCCAGAATCAAGCATTCTTTTTAATGCAATACTACATTTTACTTCGCCTTCTTCAAAAAATTTAGGAATAGAACTAGTTGTAAAATCAACATACCCACCTTTTTTTGCATAACGAATTCCTTCTTCAAATAAGTGAGGATTTCTATTAATATGTGTTGGATAGAACTGTCTAATTGGGATATCTGTTGTATCTACTACCTCTTCAATTAGTTTCAAATGGTCATAGCTATCGCCAACATGGACATTAACAATTCCTGATTTTCCAGATAAAATTCCACCGATACGAGCGGCTGAAGCAATCTTAGCCATTTCCTCAACGGTTGGTTGTGAAGATCGGTGGTCGGCAATAGCCACTTCACCAACACCAATTATCTTATCGATTAAAATAATATCATCTTCAATTTTATCTGTTAGTGTTTTAACAGGAACTTGATAAGAGCCTGTTTGAACAAAGCAGGAAATTCCTTCTTCTTCAAGACCACGAGCTTTGGCTATTAAGCTTGGCATCGTTCTTGTTGTTCCATCTGTTCCAATAACCCCAACTAATGTTGTAATACCCGACAAAGTAGCATCTGTTAATTGAATTTCTGGTGTTCTCGTTTTAAAACTACCTTCCCCGCCCCCTCCAATGATATGAACATGAGCATCAATGAAACCAGGTACAACGATTTTTCCGTCAGCATTAATCGTCTTTATATCCACAAAGTCTTGAGGCAACTCGATTTTATCGAGGATGTAACCAATTTTGTCATTAACTAATAAAATATCCTTTTGCCCTAAATATTGAGGAGCATAAATTTCTCCGTTTTGAATTAAAGTTAACATTGCTTTCACCTTTCTTTATTCAATTGATAGAAAGTGTAACTAGTTTACTGTTTCGAATTTTTTGCTTCAATGTAAATAATACCAATAATCAGGCACACTAGCTATTATGCAAGTCAAACCAAAAAGGAGGTTACAACATTATGTGGAATTCTTAAATAGAGGACTATTAAACAAAAAAAGGACGATTAGAATTGGAAGGATTCTAATCGCCAAAAACATGAGTATAAAGAAAGCAATCAAAACTTGTGATTACTTTCTAATTTAATTATAATCTGATGCTTTACCCAATAACTGTGGGAAAATAACTAAAATTATTGGTAATTAACGCTAATTTTTCGGTTCTTATGATTTATTTATGCCTGAATTACCAGCATATTCCTTAAAACTTAGACCTTTTTATCGGATGCTCCCCCTACTTTAAGGTGGTGTTAATCATCCCTCTTTTTCTTTTTTCCTTTACCTCTTCCTTTCCCTCTGTCCTTAAATTTCTTTTCCCATTTTTCTCGTTCTTTTTTTAATCTATCTTCCCATTGATCTTTTTCTTTCTTCATCTTTTCTTCTAACTCACGCGCTCTGTTCATTTCATCTTGTTTTTTCTTGGCTAAATAAGAATAGACAGACGGGACACCAAAGGAGAGAGATTCTTGATCTTTAAGACTCTTTTCCATTAATTCACGGAAAATCGGCGCTGCTCCTTCACTACTAGTCGTAGTTAAATAATGATCCTTATCAGTATTGTCATAACCAACCCATACTGCTCCAACAAGCTGAGGGGTATATCCAACAAACCATTGATCTTTAACACCATTGATTCCTTCAATTGGTACTTGAGTAGATCCCGTTTTCCCTGCAACTTCTCTTCCGTTAATTTGAGCAGCTCTTCCGGTTCCCTGTTCCACAACTCCAAGTAACAATGCAGTCATCTGATCAGCTACCTTATCCGTAATAACCTGCACTTTTTCATCATTCCATTTTGCTACCACATTTCCCTCAGAATCAATGATCTTTGTAATGGTGTGGGCCTCATGCCGTTCCCCTTTATTGGCAAATGCGGAGTAAGCTTGAGCCATATGAAGAGGTGAAACCCCTTTGTTTAAACCTCCTAAAGCAATACTTAAATTTCTGTCTTCTTTATCCAGGGGAATACCGAATTTTTCCGCCGCATTAATCCCTTTTTCTATCCCAATCTCATTTAATAACCAAACAGCAGGAAGGTTTAAAGAATCCTTTACTGCCTCATACATCGGAACTCTTCCTTTGTACTGGTGGTTATAGTTACTAGGGCTATAGCTACCAAAAGAGATCTTTTCATCTACTAAACTATCGGTAACGCTCCAACCATTTTCAAGTGCAGGAGCATATGCAGCGATTGGTTTCATAGAAGAGCCGGGCTGTGCTTTTAATTGAGTTGCTCGGTTATATCCCATGAATACCGTTTCACCCCTCCCTCCGATTAAAGCACGTATTCCTCCTGTTTTAGGATCAAGCAATATCGCTCCACTCTGGACCATCTGTTTCTTTCCATCCGCAGGGAAGAATTGATCATTTGTGTAAGTTTCTTCTATAACGGTCTGCATATGTGGATCCAACTCCGTATGAATTTCATAGCCCCCCGTTAAAAGTTCATCTAAAGTAAACCCATATTTATTGATTCCTTCATTTAGAACAACATCAATATAGTGTGGATACTTCCCTTTCAGAGGATCAATTCCAGAATCGGTTAATTTAACCTTTTTCTTTGTTGCTTTGTCTAATTCTGATTTTGTTATAAAACCATGTGTATACATTTGATTTAAAACGAGATTTCTTCTTTCTTTTGCCTTCTCTATATGATTATAAGGATTAAGGTTCGTTGGGGCTTTTACTAAACCCGCTAATAATGCAGACTCCTCTATTGTTAGTTCTGAAGCTTCCTTGCCAAAATATTTTAAGGCAGCATTCCTAACACCCCAGGCACCTTCTCCAAAATATATTTGATTTAAATACATTTCTAGAATTTTTTCTTTCGTATAGTTCTTCTCAATTTCCTTTGCTAAAAAGAACTCCTCTAATTTTCTTCTATACGTTTTTTCATGGGATAATAGTGCATTTTTCGTCAATTGCTGTGTAATGGTACTTCCGCCTTCCACTACTCCGCCAGCTTTTAGATTTTTGTAAAATGCCCTTATCAGTCCCTTATAATCAACCCCATCATGTTCATAAAAACGATGGTCCTCAATCGCCACAATTGCATTTTTTAAATGCTCCGGTATTCGATTGAAAGGAACGCCTTCCGTCTTATTGGCTGTTATTTTACTCGCAACCTTACCATTAACATCGTAAATAATAGTAGATTGAGCCAGACCATCTTCAAGATTGCTAATATCAACATCCTTTGATAAAAAATAAAATAGACTTAGAGCGATTAAAGAACCTGTAGCCAATAACAATAGCAAAATCTGAAATATATATTTTCCTTTTCCTATTTTTCGATTTCTGTCCGCTCTCGTCTGGTTTGTACGTGTACTCATTTTTTCCCAACCTTCTTAACAATTAAATTTCGTTTTTTATACCCATATCCCTTTAATGGGGAAACCAAAAAAGAAAAAGCAAACGAATAGCTCGATTGCTTTTTCTACATATTAGCTTTTGTTTCAAGTTTTTGTTTATCAGTAAGTTCCTTATAAAGAGACTCCATATACATACAGACAATTTGTTTTGTTTTATTGTCAACATGTAGAACGTCTAAATGCTTTAAGCACTTCTTAATGGTAGGATGAACTCCAATATTACTATTAGCTCCCATCATTTCACCTCGTTATAAGATCATCTAACTATATAATTCGTACCGTTCTCTAACTTTTTGGGGGTTTATAAAAAAATTCGCTGAAATTGTATGATAATCGATTATCTCATTCCTTTTAAGGGTATTAAACAAACACAAGAAAGGATGATGAAAATGTTGGGAACGAATTATGAATGTATAATGGTTGCTTATAACCTTTCTGAAATCAGTAAAGAAGTATTGAATGTTGCGATCAACATCAAGAAAGCACATCCAAAGTCCAGGCTAATTATTGCACATGTCATTGAAGAGAAAGTAAGTAACATCAATGTGGACCAAGAGAAGAAAATTGAAACAGTTCGAACAAACGGTTTTCTTTTAGAGGGGATTCAGATACCACCAGTAACGGTTGAGAAAAATAAATTAGAAAATCATCATACTAAAATCACTGACAGCGTGGACCAAGTATTTTTCAATGTAAAAGAAGAATTGAAAACGAGAAACATGGAAGCGGAATACGAATTATTAGAAGGAGCTCCTGCCGATAGTCTCTGTGACTTTGCCAAGAAAAAGGATGCGGATTTAATTGTAGTAGGTAATGCAGGTAAAAATGCAATAAAAGAATTACTATTAGGAACTGTTGCGGAGAAATTAGTTAAAAACGCTCCTTGTCATGTTTTGGTCGTAAAGTAATCTTGTTGACTAATATGCACGATGAATAGAGAGCCTTGCTATTTTCTTTTAGCTCTCTTTTTTCGCTGCATATTTAGATGTCCTGAATCTTTATCATTAATCGGTCCATCACCCTAAGCGTAATTAAACTAATTGCTAAATACATAAAAGTGAATGTATTTGGGATTAGTAAAATATCAATCCATTGACGTAACCGTAAATTCATAAACACCTGAAGCTCTTTCGCTAGGTCAAAAGCTTGTGAGATAAAGGCTCCTTTAATGAGTAAATACAGCCCAATGTTCGTTAACAAATAGGTAACTAGGGCAATCATTATATTTACTTTCTTAGAGAATCTTAGTACAGCTTTTAGTAAAACCGTCAAAATGAGAACACCTATAGGAAATAAAATAAAGACTACACTGATTGGAGTCATCCTTCCCCCTCCAAACCCCTATTGATAAGTTTTATCTAAACTAACTCTTTAAATCGCTCTTGTGCACTTTGTTCATCTAGACTACTGAAAATCCTAAAAAATTCATCATCTAAAATTCGAAAATGTTGGCTTAAAATATTTTGTTGGAGTATGTAACCGTTTTTGCGTTCAACTTCACGCCACCAAATTTTTCCGCCTAAAGTTTTTTCTTTACGAACATCTATTCCATCTCTAGCTACTGTTTCGAGCACCTCTAACGGCTCATTTCCAAATAAAAATTGAACCGTTTCTGTTTCTCTAAAAAGAGCACAGATTGTTACAACTGTTGGCCAATTTGCATGCAATCGACCTTTTTCAATTTGTACAAGTGTCTTTTTCGATATTCCAATAACCTCAGCCATCTTGTCTTGCGTATAACCAGCTTCTGTTCTAATTAAACGTAACTTGTCTGAAACTTTTTGTATGATTTCATCTCGATCCAAACTCATTCATCCTCTTCAATCTTGTTTTTTATTCATTAACTACTAACAGAAAGTCGGATTAACTATTTTTACTAAAACAAATTTATATTCTAAATAACATGTAGCCAAACGGATCAGATTCGTGTAATATTACACCCATTTACTACTGTTATTATAAGAGAAGTTAATAATTGGTAGCAAGGAAAAAGAACTTTAAACACATTTATTTTTGCTTCTAACTCACTCTGTCCTTAAAGTAGAATTAAATAATTCTAGGGAGACAATCCAAATGAAGGAACATGATCGTGTTATCTATATTATGAGGAAGGATTTTCGTATCCATGACAACCCTGCCCTTTTCGAAGCTAGTAAACATAAAAATACATACATCCTATATATATATGATCCTATCAGGGAAAGAATAGGTTCTGCAAAAAAGTGGTGGCTACATCATGCCTTGGTGGATATCAAGCAAAAACTCGGGAAGCTGAACGGAAAGCTTATTATCAAAAAAGGTTGTTACGAACAAGAGATTAAATCATTTATAAAGGAAACAGAAGCTCACACGATCTATTGGAACCGTATCTATGATCCATACACTTATAATAGAGATATAATTTTAGCGAATGAGTTATCTCAAAAAGGAATCAATATTAAAACTTATGAAGGAACGCTTCTACTACCTCCTTGGACGATAAAAAATTCAAAAAATGAGCCTTATAAGGTGTTTACTCCATTTTATAAGCAATTTTTTAGAGAAAACATTCCAAAATGTGTACCCTCAATCCAGAAGATTTATCATGAAACAGACAGAGAGATTGTTAGTCTAGATGTTTCGGACTTAAACTTATTACCTACAATCCCCTGGACTAGAGGATTTCACGTTTTTGATCCTACAGAAGATAAAGCACTAAAGATGGCTGAGGTTTTTATTAAAAACAACTTAAGCTTATATAAACAACATAGAGACTACCCTTATTTGGAAGGCTGTTCAACACTTTCTCCCTATATAAGTTTTGGCCAACTATCTGTAAGGAGATTATGGCATCAGATAAACCAGTTTGATCATGATTTTATCTCAAGTGAATTCTTACGCCAGTTAGTTTGGAGAGAATTTACTTATCATACACTAATGACCGAACCACATATGGAGCACGAGCCTCTAAACAGTAAGTTTCTATCTTTTCAATGGGAAGATGATGATTTTTTATATAAACAGTGGTGTAGAGGAAGAACGGGATACCCGATTGTAGATGCTGGAATGAGAGAGTTGTGGGAGACAGGAATGATGCATAACCGAGTGAGAATGATTACCGCCTCCTTCCTAACTAAACATCTCCTAATGGATTGGAGGAAAGGGGCAACCTGGTTTTTTGATACCTTATTAGATGCTGATGTTGCTAATAATTCTTTTGGCTGGCAATGGGTAGCTGGAACAGGGCGTGACGCATCCCCTTATTTTCGAATTTTTAACCCTATGTTACAAAGTAAGAAGTTTGACCCTAAAGGAGAATATATTAAAAAGTGGATTCCTGAACTAACACTTCTTCCTGAGCGATATGTACATGAACCTTGGACAGCACCCAGTAGCTTGCTAAAAGATGCAGGAATTGAATTGGAAAAAGATTATCCGCTCCCCATTATTGACCATCATACAGCAAGAGCTAGAGCATTAAATCGATATAATGAAATAAAGTAGAAGTAGATTCAAGAGATGAGCGTTTGTACTGTCATCTCTTTTTTGATATCAATCCCTTCTAGTCCATTTTGACCTTGTGCAAATGAATAGAAAAATGTTTTATAATATTAAGATTTTAATATTTATTCAGTTCTAGACATCATAGTTTGTTTGCAATCACATCATTAAATGTTATTGGCCTGAACAGACTGTCTGCCGAGAGAATCATTTGTACTTGTTAATTATAATGAAACCCATAGGAAGGAAAGATTAAAATGGGAGCTAATATGAATGAACGGTTAATCGATTTTTTAGCAGGATGTAAAGAAGAACTATTAGATAAATGGGAAAGACAGATCCTCGTTTCTCCTATTGACCCATACAAAGATAAAATCAAGGAAAACGGAGCAGGGATGTTTGAAATCTTTCTTCATGGTTTCTATAAAAATAATGATGAATTAGAAAAATACATAAAGGATATTGCTCAATCAATTGCTGTTGAACGTGTTAATGCGAAAATCAATATTGGCGACTTTGTATATAATGTTAATGTTGGTCGATCAACTGTGTTTGAGTTCTTGTTAAGTACCGATTTAGATAAGACTGAGCTCCAACATTTTATCCAAAAAATTAACTTTTGTTTCGATAAGTTCCTTTATTATGCTGTTAGTCGTTATACCGAAGAGAAAAATAAAATAATAGAAGAAAAAACACATTTCATTGATTCCACACATAAGGATCGATTAACACTTCTTGGACAAATGACCTCTAGCTTTATTCATGAGTTTCGTAACCCGTTAACATCTGTTCAAGGTTTTATACAATTGTTGAAGTCCGAAGATCCTTCAATAAAATATTTAGATATCATATCCAATGAGTTAGAGCAGCTTAATTTTAGAATTTCCCAGTTCCTTCTTTTATCAAAGAAAGAATTGATCGGAAAAGAAAAAGTAATTTTCTCACTAAACGAACTGATAGATGAGGTCCTTATCTTCCTATACCCTAGTATTTTAGATTGTAAAGTAAAAGTATTGAAAAACATTGTAGACAACATAGAAATCATCGGTTATGCCGATGAAATTAGACAAGTATTAATTAATATTATCTTTAATGCCATTGATGTGTTGAGCCAATACCGTAACGATCCGATTATCGAGATTTCAGGTACCATACAGGAAAAATCAATTTCATTAAAAATATCTAATAATGGTCCTGTTATTCCAAATGATTTACTACAAACGATTTTCGAACCATTTGTTACGACAAAGACATTAGGGACGGGTCTAGGACTATTTGTGTGTAGAGAAATTATAAAGAAGCATAAAGGAACACTAACCTGCGAATCAACTGAAGAGAAAACCATCTTCAATATCGTCCTTCCTTTGTCATAAAGGCTATTTAGTCATTGATTTCTGCTCCAAATATGTTTAATAAATGATTTTTTCTTGGAAGTTACTAACCAGCTCTATAAAGAACCTATTTCTTTCTAAAATTTTCTAGTATAGTTGATTGTAATAGTACTAGTTTGAATTTCGAGAAAAGGGGGATTAAAGTGTTTACTTTAAAGGTTGATTCAGAAATTGAATTACAGCTATTTCAAATCCATCATTCCGAAGAGCTATATCAGCTTGTAGATGCAAACAGAGAGCACCTTAGAGAGTGGTTACCATGGGTAGACAGCATGAACTCACCCTTTCAATATCACTCCATCATTCCTGTTTGGCTAAAACAATTTGCTGATAATAATGGATTTAACTGTGGTATTCGCTATAAGGGGAAATTAGTTGGTTGTATCGGTTTACACCAAATCGATTGGAACAATAAATCCACAAGTATTGGCTATTATTTGGGTCATCATGCACAAGGAAATGGAATAATGACTAGAGCAGTTCAAGCCCTAATAAACTACATTTTTTACGAACTGAAACTATATAGAATAGAAATCCGTTGTGGTGAATATAACTTTAAAAGTCGTGCTATCCCCGAACGTTTAGGTTTTACCAATGAAGGTACGATTCGAATGGGTGAGAACTTATATGGCCAGTTTCATAATTTAGTCGTTTATGGTCTCCTTGCCAATGAGTGGCATTATTAAAAAAGCAATAGGAAACCCTTGGATTAATGAATCCAAGGGTTTCCTTAATATATCTCTGAAATCACATATCTTCTTCATCTTTAACTCTTAGTAAGCGTAATGCATTGAAAGTTACGATAAGCGTAGCACCCATATCGGCGAATATCGCAATCCAAAGAGTTAGCCAACCAGGAACAACTAAGGAGAGTGCTAACAGCTTAATTCCAATTGAAAAGATAATATTTTGTTTAATGGTTGTTAATGCCTTGCGACTAAGTTTAACCGTAAACGGAAGCTTTCTTAAGTCATCTGCCATTAATGCGATGTCTGCAGTTTCTAGTGCGGTATCTGTACCCGCACCACCCATTGCTACACCTACAGAAGAGGCTGCCAAAGCTGGGGCATCGTTCACACCGTCTCCTACCATCCCCACTTTATCATACTTTTTCCTAAGTTCTTTAATATGGTTTAATTTTTCTGCAGGAAGTAATTCAGCAGCAATAGTTGAAACCCCTACCTGGTTTCCAATGGCTTCAGCTGTTCCTTTATTATCTCCTGTTAGCATGACTGTTTCTTCAATACCAAGACGGTGAAGTCGCTGGATAACGGAACGACTAGTCTCCCTTACTGCATCTTGAATAGTAATAATAGACATGATTTTTTCTTCTGTTCCGAATAGTACGACTGTCTTACCTTCAGATTGAAAGTTAGTAATAACTTGTAAGTGGAATTCCAATTCAGGATGTTGACTAAACAATTTCGGACTTCCAACCAAATATCTCTGCTCTTGTATAGTTGCAGTTATTCCTTTCCCAGTTATAGAAGAAAAATCTTTCACTTCTATTTGTTCAAATGAAACCCGCTCTTCTTCTGCCTTTTTTAGTATAGCCGTTGATAAAGGATGCTGTGACCCTTTTTCAAGGGCAGCAACTAGTTGCAGATGTTTTTGCTCACTACCATTATCTATCGTAACAAAATCTATCACAGTCGGGATTCCTTTTGTTAAGGTTCCTGTTTTATCAAATGCAATGGCCTTTAAAGCACCCATTTCCTCTAGATAAATGCCACCCTTTATTAGAACTCCGTTTTTGGCAGCATTTCCGATAGCTGTTACAATGGAAACCGGCGTAGATATAACTAATGCACATGGACAACCAACAACGAGTACGGCTAATCCTTGATACACCCATTTACTCCAATCCCCATCTAGAAAAATAGGAGGAACAATCGCTACTAACAAAGCAACAAGCATGATGGTAGGAGTATAGTATTTAGCAAAACGATCTACAAATGCCTGTGATGGAGCTCGTTCCGCTTGAGCCTCTTCAACTAAATGTACGATTTTCGCAATAGTCGTGTCTTCCACCTTTTTAGTAACAACAATTTCTAGTAAACCTTCTTCATTTAGTGTTCCAGCATAAACGTCGTCACCTACAGATTTTAAGACTGAAATCGATTCCCCTGTAATAGAGGCTTGATTGATTGATGAAGTACCTGAAATCACTTGCCCATCCATCGCAATTTTTTGTCCAGGTTTTACAATCATGATATCGTTGACATGAATATCTTCTACGTTTAAACTAAGCTCTCGTCCATCACGTTTGATCAGAGCTTCCTTAGGCGTTATATTCATTAATGACTGAATCGATTGTCTCGCTTTATCCATTGAGTAGGCTTCCAACACTTCACTTATAGCAAATAAAATGACAACCGTTGCCCCTTCTCCCCATTCACCGATAAGAGCTGCTCCTATAATGGCAATGGTCATCAATGTTCTCATATCAAACTCTAGGCGAAGCAGGTTTTTAAAACCAGTCGTAAATAAACGATGTCCACCTAGTACAATGGAAAAGACAAATGCTAAAATGACCATTAGATGTTCTTCCCCTAAGTAGGCCATTCCTAGCCAACCCAATGCTAAAAATAACCCTGACAGAAGAACATTCCAATGCCTTTTTAAAAATGACTCCTTCTTTTCCTCAAATCGTTCATTTTCCGGAATAACTTTAATATTCTCAAAGGCTCCCGCCTGTTCAATTGCTTTAACGGTCGTACTACCAAATACCGTGATCTTTGCTGCACCAAAGTTAACTATAGCATCTTCAACACCATCCAGGTGTTTTACGTTCGATTCGAACTTTTTAGCACAGCTAATTCAGGAAAACCCTTGTACACGGTATACCTTTTTATCGAAAGTATTACTCAACCCTTGTTCCACGTAGCTCCACCTCCTTTTGATGAGTGAAAGCTATCTCAACTAGTTGTTTCACGTGATCATCATCTAAATAATAGTAAACAAGTTTTCCTTCTTTCTTATACTTGGCTAAACCTAAGTTTCTTAAAAGTCTTAAATGATGGGAAGCAGTAGCAATAGAACAACCAACAATGTTTGCCACATCACATACGCATAATGGTTCCTCAATGGTTAAGGAGTAAGCAATTTTTACCCTCGTATTGTCAGACAAAGCTTTAAAGAGTGTTGCCACTTCCTTTGTATTTTTATGCTTAAGCTCATCTATAACTTTCTTTACTTTCCTTTCATCTATAATGTTGACTTCACAAATTTCCTTATTCAAGAGCATCCCCCTAAACATTCAAACAATCTTTTGAATATTATTGTATGCATGTATGTTTAAACGGTCAAATATATATGAATTTTTAGATTATTCGGTAACTTTGAAATGAACTTGCTGCCAAGTACTTTTCTTCTCACTAATTTAACCTCAACAGTTGTAAAAATGATAAATAAGGGCAAAGTACAAGTAAGTTATAATTAGGAGGTGAAACCTTACGTTCGTAAGGTAGCCTTGATGACGCTCTTAAATTTATTATTGGTTGCTATACTGATCGGATTTACAGCCTTTTTCGTGGCAGCTGAATTTGCTATCGTAAAAGTTAGAAGTTCTAGAATTGATCAACTTTTAGAAGAAAACAAAACAGGTGCGAAACCAGCTAAACAAATTATTACTCATTTAGATGAATATCTCTCAGCATGCCAATTAGGTATTACAATTACAGCACTAGGGCTTGGATGGTTAGGTGAACCGACTGTTGAGGAGATATTACGTCCTATTTTTCACAACCTTAATTTAAATCCTTCGATGTCCCATATATTATCCTTTGGGATTGCATTTGCATTTATTACATTTTTACATGTTGTAGTAGGAGAGTTAGCCCCAAAAACAATTGCTATTCAAAAAGCAGAAGAAGTTAGTTTACTGTTTGCTCGTCCACTAATCTTCTTTTATAAATTAATGTTCCCTTTTATTTGGATTCTAAATGGTTCAGCTAGGATTCTCGTGGGGTTAGTTGGATTTAAACCCGCCTCCGAAGGTGAAATTGCTCATTCTGAAGAGGAATTACGAATATTGCTTTCGGAGAGCTATGAAAGTGGAGAAATCAATCAATCTGAACTTACCTATATGAATAATATATTTGAGTTTGACAATCGGATCGCAAAAGAAATTATGGTCCCTCGTACAGAAATTATAACACTCGCGGCAGACTCTACCTTACAAGAGATTGTACAAATTGTTGAGGAAGAGAAGTATACTCGTTATCCTGTCATTGAAGGTGATAAGGATAATATTGTTGGAATCATTAATATTAAAGAAATTCTAACCGATTGCATTCAACAAAAGTGTGAAGGAGACAAACCTTTACTTAGCTATATTAAACCTGTCATTACTGTTATTGAAAGCATCCCTATCCACGACCTACTATTAAAAATGCAAAAAGAACGATCCCATATGGCTATTCTTTCAGATGAGTACGGTGGTACAGCTGGTTTAGTTACAGTTGAAGATATTTTAGAAGAGATTGTCGGAGAGATTCATGATGAATTTGATACAGATGAAATTCCTCTTATTCAACATTTGGATGAACACCATTATATATTAGATGCTAAAATGTTGATAATGGAAGTAAATGATTTATTAGGAATTACACTTGAAGAGGACGAAGTTGATACGATAGGCGGTTGGCTACTCACACAAAGGTTTGACTTAGAACAAGAGGACTTTATCGAAGAGGAAGGCTACATGTTTATTGTAAAAGAAATTGAGGGTCACCATATTAAATATATTGAGATAAAAAAATCCATTGAAGATAATAAAAATTAAGTTTTTAGGAGCCCATCTAGAATTGGCTCTTTTTTATATAGAGAAAACCGAATGGGTTATATTTCCATTTTCTTGGAATTGCATGTATGTTCAAAAAATTGAATCAAATTTATTCATATTTAGTTAATTTTGTCATAAAATAGAGATAGCATCAATTTTTAAAACTGTCACGTTTGACTGTACAGTTTTAATTCCAGTATAATTGATTTTGATTTTATAAAAAGTAGAGGTGATATGATGGGGCATTCTATCGTATCGGTGAGTTAGCAGAAATTGCTAATGTTTCAAAACGAACGATTGACTACTATACTAGTCTCGGACTTTTAACAGCTAGTCGTTCAAAAGCAAATTACAGAATATACTGTAAAGAAGCATTATCCGATATTAAATTTATTGAAGAATGTAAGAGTCTACATCTTCCGCTTGAAGAAATTAAAAGAAAAATAGAAATTAAAAGAGTGAATACCGTTAATGATTGTGAAGTTGAAAAACATATACAGTCTTTAACACAACAAATGAAACAGCTAAATAATGATATTTCCCTACTATTACCTTTAATAGAATCATTAGATGGTGAGCAAGCAGAAAATTTATCTAATAAACTATCTGATGAAAGTGAATTATTATTAAAGTCCCTTCTATCTTTAACTAGTTAGTATGGCAAATAATTACAATCGGAAAAGAAACGTATTATAAATGAATACATGTTAATAAGATTCATATTTTATTAAATTTTTGTATCTATCAGGAGGTGACTCCTTTCTCGTCTATCAACGAGATAAGGAAACTTATTGGACATATTAAACTTGGTTTCAATAGCCATTTTGATTGCTTTGACAGCATTCTTTGTTGCTTCAGAATTTGCAATTGTTAAGGTAAGAAGCTCAAGAATTGATCAATTACTTGAAGAGGGTAATAGAAATGCACTCGCAGCGAAGAAGGTAATTACAGGTCTAGATGAATATTTATCGGCCTGTCAACTTGGGATTACTATAACGGCTTTAGGGTTAGGGTGGCTTGGAGAACCCACCATTGAACATATGCTAAGACCACTGTTCAATGACATGCACATTCCAGAGTCTGTCTCTCAAGTTCTTTCTTTTGGTATTGCATTTGCTTTCATTACATTTCTCCATGTAGTTGTTGGGGAACTTGCCCCAAAAACATTGGCGATTCAAAAAGCTGAGGCTGTTACCCTGTTAGCTGCACGTCCTCTAATATGGTTTTATCGTCTTATGTATCCGTTCATCTGGGGCCTTAATGGTTCTGCTCGTATCATAACAGGGATGTTCGGACTTAAACGTGCTTCTGAACACGAATTAGCTCACTCTGAAGAAGAACTAAGAATTATCCTGTCTGAGAGTTATAAAAGTGGTGAAATTAACCAGTCAGAGTTTAAGTATGTAAATAAAATCTTTGATTTTGATAATCGAATAGCAAAAGAAATTATGGTTCCTCGAACAGAAATTGTCTCACTTTCTAAAGAAGATACCATTGAAACTTTCTTACAGGTTGTAAAAGAAGAAAAATTTACCCGCTATCCTATTATCGATGGAGATAAAGACCATATCATTGGAATGGTTAATATTAAGGAAGTAATGACAGAGTTAATCAGTGATGGTGCTGTTATTACAAAAGAATTAGAAGCGTACTGTCGCCCCATTATTCGGGTTATTGATTCAATTCCTATTCATGATCTACTTGTAAAAATGCAAAAGGATCGTATTCATATGGCCATTTTGATGGATGAATATGGTGGAACATCTGGATTAGTAACAGTTGAAGATATTATTGAAGAAATAGTTGGCGATATTAGAGACGAATTTGATATGGACGAAATCCCTGAGATTAGAAAAATTAAGGATAGTCACTATATAATTGACTCTAAAGTTCTAGTTACTGAGGTAAATGATTTACTTGGTCTTGAGATTAATGATGAAGATGTTGATACAATTGGCGGTTGGATCCTAACGGAAAATTATGAAGCCAAGCAAGGTGATATCATTCAGTTTGGATCATATTCCTTTAAAATTATCGACATGGAAGAGCATCATATTAAATACGTTGAGGTCAAATTAAAACAAGAGACAGAAAGTAATGTAACCCCACTTCAATTAACTAAATCAGAAATAGTTTCATAGATTAGAAAGTTAACTCATGGAATCATATTATGATCCAACAGAGTTAACTTTTTTTATTTATAAACGTTCACTACCTCCACTTGGTTAAGAAGCACCAATAGATAATCGACAATTAAATGTGGTCTCCTACCTCTTATTTCTCCTCAAAAATTTTCCCAACCTCAAAATGAGGAAAAATACCACACAATATTTGCTATTAAGAATATACTTATATTAAAATGTGATAAAAGAAATAGTAAATATTTCACAGGTAAGACATAATAGAAAAAATTAAATATTTTATAAAACTTTTTTTATAATACCCCCAAATAGTGAATTTAAACTCCGAAGTATATAGTACAAGAACATCAAGACAATCATAAATGTTTAGGCAGTTATAAAACAGAACAGAGTTATATAAAAGTATGAGCATTTAAACTTGACGATTTTTTAAGGAGGTTCAGGTATGCGTTTAGTGAAAACAGATATTGATGAATTATTGGAAGCTACCAGTGAACTAGCTGAGGACGATTGTAGTTATAGGCTCAAAATTATTGAAATTGACAAATTACTTGAAACTACACAAGACTGGTAAATATAGACTAAATTAAATATTAATATATTTGAAAGCTAAGCACCTGGTCTTAGCTTTTTTATTTTTACTTTCTACTTCTCCCCAATACCTTCCTACTCCGACAAGTGATTCCACATTAATGTTTAGATAGTCCTACTACCGGCACGAAAGAACCTTTAAAAACATACTTGACGAAAAGTTAGTTTCATTTTATAATTTATCTTGAAATCAATTATCTCGAATTAAAGATAAATTATAAAAAGGTGGATGAAACTAATGAGTAAAACTAATTGGACAGTAGATAACGCACATAGCAGTGTTGATTTTTCAATCAAACATATGATGATTGCTAACGTAAAAGGTACATTTAAAAACTTTGATGCTCAAGTTGAGGCTGATCCTTCTGATCTAACATCTGCATCTATTCAGTTTAATATTGATATTGCAAGCATCGATACACGTAACGAAGACCGTGACAACCACCTTCGTTCAGCAGACTTCTTTGATGTAGAGAATCACCCTACCATGACATTCAAATCAACTGAAATTGTAAAAACAGATGATGATGAGTATAATGTGACTGGTGAACTAACTCTTCACGGTGTAACTAAGCAAGAAACATTCTCTGTTACTTATGAAGGTTCAGGCAAAGACCCATGGGGAAATGAAAAAGTAGGTTTTAGTGTAGCTGGAAAGCTTAATAGAAGCGATTATGGACTTACATGGAACTCTGCTTTAGAAACTGGTGGAGTACTAGTTGGAGATAAAGTAAAAATTGACCTACAAATTCAAGCATTAAAAGCATAAAGGGATTATTAGATTATTACTACTAGTAAATTCTATAGATACATTTAGTAAAAGAGTCAGCCCTTTTGTTGGGCTGACTCTTTTAGTTAAAAAAACGATTATTTAACTACCTCGGCTTCTTCTGTAGAACTAATTTGAATAAGTTCTGGATTTTCAGAAAGAATGATGTTGAACGACCCTTTTGACAAATGAACGGTAAATATATTTCCTTGCTGTATTCCATCTACAAAAGTATTTTGGCTAAAGTTCTGCGGTTTCATATTTAGCTCGATATCTTTATTAGACATATTAACTAAGAAAATACCGTTATGTAAGTTTAAAAATTCACTTACTGATGCTGCAGCTAATTCATTTACTTCAGTCAATTCTTCTTCTGCATAAATGGAAGCAATTTTTAGGAAAATCTCTGTATTAGAAGATATTGCTGTAAACAATGGAGTTTGACCAGTAATCTCTTGATGAACAAAGCATTCCTTGTTAACTTCTTGCTCTGAATTGTAAGCCTCAAGGTAAACCTGGTCATCAATAAACCTGATTAAATTTTTCATAAATAAGGATAAATAATCTCTATAAAGTTCTTTTAAGGAAGTTGTCTCAATATGAACTAAATTTTCTACTAGAACTTCAATATCCCCATTTTTGATTGCTTCAAATTTATCATCAGAAAGGCTATTTTCATTCTTATATTCGTTTAAAGCTAGTGAGAATTGTTCAATAGTCATATACTCTCGATCCACTAAAGCTTGAGCTAATAATAAATGATTTTGTTTTTGAGCAGTAAGCATACCCTCTAACTGGTCATTCGTCAAGAAACCTAATTCGATTGCTATTTCACCAAATCTTTTATCCATCTGTGTTTGTTTAAGATGAGTTTCTTCTACTTGTAATGGAGTCATATAACCTTCATCTACAGCAAGTACACCCAACTTAACATGAACAGATTTTTGTAATTCAAGTGCATCTTTTAGCTGTTCACTAGTTATATACCCACGGTTCAATAGATAATGGCCGAAGTATTGACTAAACATTTAAACTTCCCTCCTTTTCTTCAAGCAGTATTCTTTCAATTAAGTTAGTAACTGCCTCTAATGTAATTGGCTTTTGTATAAAATCATAGGCACCCTTCTCTAATGCCTTTTTTAGATGTTCCTTAGTACCTGCAGAAGATGCCATTACCACCTTAATTTCTTGGTTTGAAGCTTTAATTTCTTCTAATGCTTCAATTCCGTCCTTATCAGGCATTACAATATCCATGAAGATTAAATCAGGTGAATGTTTTATAGCCATTTCAACAGCAACCGTACCGTTCTCTGCCTCAATAATATCACTACACTTACATTTTTCTAATGTACTTCTTAGTTTTTTTCGAATTAATGCGGAGTCGTCACATATTAATACTCTCAAATTGTTTTCCATCTCTGTCATCTCCCTAAGCAATTTCTCTCCATCACAAATCTAGTTCTACGTACCTGTTCATATCTCCTTCAATAATTCAAAAAAACTATTACTTTATGACTAATTATTGAACATGGGCATATTTCAAGTTTAAAAGTTAACTTTCTAAAATGAGTCACATATTTAGAATAACTAAGCGGAATCTATACGTTCTCGCTTAGCAAATAAATATGAATATCTAAACTAGTTTAAGGAAATATTTTTATTAGTATATATAAGGAGAATAAACATGAGGTTAGTTGGAATTTGTTATAAATGTAATGGGAGTGGATATTTAAAAAAATACTTCTTCTATAAGAAAGAATGCTCGACTTGTACAGGCTCTGGAAGATATATTCAATCAATTCAGGAGTATCGCAACAGTTAGTTACTGATTGATGCAGATTTTATCCTAGATAACTTGTTAAGTTTGAATTCCTTTAAAGTAGAGGTTAGAAAAAGCACAAAAAAAGCTAGGTATAGAACCTAGCTTTAGAATTTATGTATGGCTCCGCAGGTAGGACTCGAACCTACGACCGTTCGGTTAACAGCCGAATGCTCTACCACTGAGCTACTGCGGAATAGTTAGTATTAATCTCACTAATTGTATATGATGGGCCTAAATGGACTCGAACCATCGACCTCACGCTTATCAGGCGTGCGCTCTAACCAGCTGAGCTATAGGCCCATATGGAGCGGGTGATGAGAATCGAACTCACGACATCAGCTTGGAAGGCTGAGGTTTTACCATTAAACTACACCCGCATTATTTTTTGGAGGCGGCACCCGGATTTGAACCGGGGATAGAGGTGTTGCAGACCTATGCCTTACCACTTGGCTATGCCGCCATATAACTGGGCTAGCTGGATTCGAACCAACGCATGTCGCAGTCAAAGTGCGATGCCTTACCGCTTGGCTATAGCCCAAAGATTATTCAGTAAAACTTTTATGGGGCGACTGATGGGAATCGAACCCACGAATGTCGGAACCACAATCCGATGCGTTAACCACTTCGCCACAACCGCCATAATTCACTCTGGCAGGGGTAGTAGGAATCGAACCCACACCAAAGGTTTTGGAGACCTTCGTTCTACCTTTAAACTATACCCCTAAATAAGAAAATGGTGGAGGGGGACGGATTCGAACCGCCGAACCCTAAGGAGCGGATTTACAGTCCGCCGCGTTTAGCCACTTCGCTACCCCTCCAAAATAAAAGGTGGCTCAGGACGGAATCGAACCGCCGACACAAGGATTTTCAGTCCTTTGCTCTACCAACTGAGCTACTGAGCCGTTTTTTGAAATACTATTCAATATGTTTTGCTTCGTCCTTCGTCCCGATTTACGAGGATGGAAAGACAAAGATGTAATTCAAATCGGTACGCTGGATGTTTTTTCAAGAAGTATATTCATCGTGCTCTACCAACTGAGCTACTGAGCCGTATATTTCATATTAATTTCTCAAATTAAACGAGTATTATATAGTATGGCGGTCCCGACGGGAATCGAACCCGCGATCTCCTGCGTGACAGGCAGGCATGTTAACCGCTACACCACGGGACCAGATGGATTATTGCGGGGACAGGATTTGAACCTGCGACCTTCGGGTTATGAGCCCGACGAGCTACCAGACTGCTCCACCCCGCGATAATAGTATTTGTTTTAGATTGCAGATGCTCTTTGTTAAGCATTTTCTATTCCGATAAACCGCCTCGATTTCAGAAAGCATCTCAAGAAGTGGCTCAATCGGTGCGCTGTAGAGTAATCGAATAAGCATATTCGACCGTGCTCCACCCCGCGATAATAGTATTATAGATATTCTTTTTAAAAATGGAGGAGGTAGAGGGATTCGAACCCCCGCGCGGTTTGACCCGCCTGTCGGTTTTCAAGACCGATCCCTTCAGCCGGACTTGGGTATACCTCCAATAAAGTTTAAATTATGGTAGCGGCGGAGGGAGTCGAACCCACGACCTCACGGGTATGAACCGTACGCTCTAGCCAGCTGAGCTACACCGCCAAATTATTATGGTAGATTCTTTTCACTCCACTACGTTCCGTGAAAAAATCTAAGTGGAGCCTAGCGGGATCGAACCGCTGACCTCCTGCGTGCAAGGCAGGCGCTCTCCCAGCTGAGCTAAGGCCCCATAAAATTGATGGTCGGGAAGACAGGATTCGAACCTGCGACCCCTTGGTCCCAAACCAAGTGCTCTACCAAGCTGAGCTACTCCCCGATATCTAGTTGTTAACTACTTAAATATAGTGGCGCGCCCGAAAGGAGTCGAACCCATAACCTTCTGATCCGTAGTCAGACGCTCTATCCAATTGAGCTACGGGCGCAAATTAAGTACTAGTGTATATACTAACTACTTTTGCTTCTGCAAAAAAGTTAAATGCCGAGGACCGGAATCGAACCGGTACGGTAGTCACCTACCGCAGGATTTTAAGTCCTGTGCGTCTGCCAGTTCCGCCACCCCGGCATATTTTTGGAGCGGAAGACGGGATTCGAACCCGCGACCCCCACCTTGGCAAGGTGGTGTTCTACCACTGAACTACTTCCGCGTTACATTATTTTTGGTAAAGTGTTTACTAGAAAGAAAAATATGGTGCGGGTGAAGGGAGTCGAACCCCCACGCCTTGCGGCGCTAGATCCTAAGTCTAGTGCGTCTGCCAATTCCGCCACACCCGCAATGTAATTTAAGGAAACTTCTTTTGCTTACGCAAAAACATAATAAGGAAATCTCTTTTGCTTACGCAAAAATTAAGGAAACTTCTTTTGCCATCGCAAAAAAGTTTGGTGAGCCATGGAGGACTCGAACCTCCGACCCTCTGATTAAAAGTCAGATGCTCTACCGACTGAGCTAATGGCTCATACTATTATGGTGCCGGCGATAGGAGTCGAACCCACGACCTACTGATTACAAGTCAGTTGCTCTACCAACTGAGCTACACCGGCACGATATATTTTTTTTTTGCTTCACTACGTAACGTGAAAAAAATGGTGGAGGATGACGGGATCGAACCGCCGACCCCCTGCTTGTAAGGCAGGTGCTCTCCCAGCTGAGCTAATCCTCCATAAAAAAAGTTGCTTTTACTCCACTACGTTCCGTAAAAAAAATTGGTGACCCATACGGGATTCGAACCCGTGTTACCGCCGTGAAAGGGCGGTGTCTTAACCGCTTGACCAATGGGCCTAGATTAATTACCTCTAAGAGGAACTATATTAGGATAGCATTTTCTTTAATTACAGTCAACACTTTTTTAAAAGAAAATGTTCGCCTGGCGACGTCCTACTCTCACAAGGGGACAGCCCCTAACTACCATCGGCGCTGAGAAGCTTAACTTCCGTGTTCGGTATGGGAACGGGTGTGACCTTCTCGCTATCGCCACCAGACTATGTAATTTAGAAGGATTGATCTTTTCACTATCGTGAAAAATCATAGTTATGCCTTCAAAACTAGATAATGATTGAAGAAGAAGAATTCGAGTAATCACCAATAATGTGGTTAAGTCCTCGATCGATTAGTATCAGTCAGCTCCACATGTCACCATGCTTCCACCTCTGACCTATCTACCTGATCATCTTTCAGGGATCTTACTAGCTTGCGCTATGGGAAATCTCATCTTGAGGGGGGCTTCATGCTTAGATGCTTTCAGCACTTATCCCTTCCGCACATA